>JBIPOV010000100.1:0-21631 GCA_044378815.1 Obscuribacteraceae bacterium (SeqCode)
CCTCATGAATGCAGTGAAAGCTTAATCCTCCGAACCGCCGTATGCGGACCCGCACGTACGGTGGTGTGGCAGGGAGAGACCCGTGAGGGTCTCCCCTATGCCAATTGCTTTAAAAATCAAAAAAACAGAAAATCAGAAATTCAAAAAGGATAAATACGTCATGCTTCAGAAACTCGAAACCCTCTCAATACAAGACAGACCATCCGCTACCCTGAGTCTTGTGCCAGAGCTAGCCGCGGACACTATTAACCCCGTGGCTGCTGCGGCACTCGTGGCCGCCAGTATCGCCCCGGCCTCTGAGGCCGCCCTAGTCGCTTTCAAGGTGCGTGTAGCCGACCTGATTGGCAGTCACCCCATCGTCAACTCGAACCAATTTACCTCGTGGTTTAGCCAAGGCGATGCAAGCCCAGAACAGTTGCGCCAATTCACAGTGCAGTTCTCTGTCTTCAGCCATCTCTTCATCGAAGCGCAATTGCGAAAGTGCATCAATGCCGTTGATTTGGCCAGCTACAGAGCGAGCAAAGAAATTTTGATGAACGAGTTAGGTGTGATGTTCACTGCCGATGGCTCGATAGATAATGGTCGCTTTCGCTTTACTGCTGCCCATTTTGAGTGGTTGGCTGACTTTGCTAGTCACCTTGGTCTAGAGTTTAATCAAATTGGCAAACGCAAACACGGCAGCGCATCTACTTTGGCCTTTTGTGCCGCGCTGATGAATTGGTACAGCTCGGACGATGAATCAACTGCTGCAGGCGCTTCCCATGCTATCGAACACTGGGCCGCTGCTGGCTTTTGGAAAGAGCTTATAGCTGGTTTGAAGATTATCAAAGAGAGCCAAATTTCTGATCTTCCTCTGGGCTTCTGGGTCTTTCATGATCAACTAGAAGATCAGCATGCTGCTCATACCGACGACGAGCTAGCTGCTGCTTTCGCTAAGCCGGATTTCTGTGAGGAAGCATTCTTAGCTGGTGGCAAAGCCATGCTTGATGCTGTGGCGATTTTCTGGAATGGTTTGGATGAGCAGCGGAAACTAGCTGGTGATTCGAGCCTTTAGGTTTATACTTGGCTGGATATTGGACTTTCACAACTCTTTTCGAGGGAAAATAAACGATATGGCTTTAGTTCGATGGCGATGGCTTGCAATAGCGACAAGCTTGGTTGGTCTGTTGTCATCGACACAAATATCTCCAGCGATGGCAGTTCCGGCTGATGCTCTCGGTGCTGTAAATGGTTCTGTAAGCGGATCTGCAAGTTTAAGTGGACGCGGTATAAATGATGCCGATGTCGCCAAGGTAAAAGGCGAAGTTGGAGTTGCGGTTGTCGACGCGGTTCGAAAGAAGCAATTCATGCTCAATCAAGACAAGCCTTTCCCGATGCAGAGTGTCTGCAAGCTACCTGTTGCTATTGCAATACTGCGACTGGCGGATGCTGGAAAATTATCGATTCAAGACAAAGTCACTGTGCGCAAGACCGATGTGGTGCCGTTCTATAGCCCAATCAAAGAAGCGATAAAAGGCAAGCAATCAGATTTCACGATTAGAGAACTGATGACGCGAGCAGTTTGCAGCAGTGATAATACCGCTTGCGACCTTCTGATAGCTCGGGCCGGTGGTACTTCTGCTGTAACTGCCATGCTAAAAGAAGCTGGTATCACTGGCATTAGAGTGGACCGACCCGAAGGTACGTTGCAGCCTGAGAGCGTCCAGATTGCCAAGTTCCTCAAAGATTCTAGAGATACCGCACTTCCTCAGGCCATGGTTGAGATGTTGCAAAAGCTCTATAGCGGCAATTTGCTATCTAAGAGCTCAACAGCGGTAATTTTAGAAGACTTGTTCAATTGCAAGACAGGCCCGGCTCGCATTAAGGCAGGCCTGCCTGCGGGTTGGACTTTAGCGCATAAAACCGGTACAGGTCGCGATGTGGCTGGACAGAACACTGCTACCAATGATGTGGGAGTGGCGGTCGGCCCGCATGGAGAGACGATTTATATTGCCGTATTCATAAAGGGATCGCGAGCAAAAATTGAAGAGCGTGAAGCTTTTATGGCAAAAGTGGCTGCTAAAGCGGTGGCCGGTGATTTATAGAGCCGTATTGATAGTCCTGCGCGAAATCAAAGTTGGTTTCCCACCCTTCTGTTGCGCTATGACGTCAATATAGTAAAGCCCTGGCTTCCAGCTCTTTTGTGGCGTTACCAGAACGCGAAATTGCTGCAAGCCATTGCTATTTCTGATCTGAAAGGGCTGCTTCGCCCACTCTATAGCAAAGTAGTTTTCTAGGGTTTTGCTCGGATGTTTGTACGATTCTAGTTTGTCTATTGCTTCCGGGGTAAGTGGTTGAGGAGCAGGCTCCCACTTGATTGACACGCATTGCACCGCCCAGCCAGGGCCGAGAGTGCCAGTGACGTAAAATGGCTGACTGAGGTCGCGAGGCAGGCTGGCGAATTGACCATAGTTATCTGTAAATTCTTGAGTATTAGCTAAGCGATACTGGTTGCCATTTGTGGCAATTGAGAAGGCAATGCCAACGCCGTTGTGAATTGGATCTAGTATGTTTTTTCTGTGCCCGTCATGCGGTGGCTCTTCGTTGTAATAGTCTGATTCGGCTTTGTCGATATCGCTTTTTTTAAAGGCCTGCACCCCGTGCAGTGTGAAGGGCTTATCTGCGCCATCTCCCTCTGGCGGTTGGTCTTGGTCGTAGCCCTCGTAGCTTCTGGCAGACCACCAGAAGGCATTTTCTGATACGTATCCGCTTCCACCTAGTTGGCTATAGCGTTGCCATGGTTTCTTGCCATCGACATCGTAGTGCCCATGGTGGTAATTCAATGTCATGTCTTCTGTGTGAATTTGACCAGCCTGTGAGGCGATTTTATCGAGTATCACTGGTGATAAACCATGGGCTGCCCGGTCGCGATTGATCAATGTCAGCATGTATTCGCGAGCTTGGTCAAGGGTGAGAATTGTCTCTGCTTCTTGTTCTGTTGCTTGCTCTGCTGCTCCAGCTGCGCCAATGGCATGGTCGCCACCAATTGAGAGAATTAGAAGTGTTGCGAATAGAAATGGTAGTTTCAGGCCCATCAAGTTATCCTTTCAATACTCTCTAAACCCGCACCAATAGCTTGCCTACATTCTTTCCTTCAAGCAAACTTTACCGCATTTAAAGCAACTTGCACAGCGATCCTATATACTCTGCCGCCTCTAGAACTCTAAGGGGAGGGCATATGAATTTTAAGCCAGAAGGATACCATTCTCTAACTCCATACTTGACCATGCGCGACGCATCCAAGGCCATTGAGTTTTACAAGAAAGTTTTTGATGCCAAAGAGCACATGAGAATGCCGGCCCCTGGTGGCAAAATCGGCCACGCGGAGCTTCAAATCGGTGATTCGATCATTATGTTGGCCGATGAATGCAGCGAAGGCAAGAGCCCTCATGCATTGGGTGGTACTCCGGTCGGATTAATGTTCTATTTGCCTGATGTAGACGCTACTTTTAAATTAGCTCTGGCCGAAGGTGCCACCGTGCAGCGGCCGGTGCAAGACCAGTTTTATGGTGACCGCACTGGCTCGATTGTCGACCCATTTGGCCATATCTGGCACCTTGCCACCCATGTTGAAGATGTCAGCCCTGAAGAGATGGAAAAGCGTCAGGCTGAAGCTGCTAAGCAAGTTGTGGCCGCGGCGAAGTAAGATCACGGCGGCAGCCCTTCTATTTTTCAATTACTGTTTTTTGTTATAGGTATTACTGTTAAGGGAGTTCAACATGAAACTATTTCTAAACGTATGTGCTTTGGTCTTGGTTGGTGGCTTTGCCGCTGGTACATTGCCTGCTTTTGCCGATGCTGCTGCTGACGCTGCTCGCGATGAAGCTAGAGCGCAGGCTGACAATAATCGTGCCCAAGATCAAACCTCCAAGGGTCATCCTTTTAGAGCCGGTCGGGCTGCTAAAAAGGCTGAAAGAGCCAGCGAGAGAGCGGCAAAAGAGCAGGCTAAGGCTAACAAAGAAGCCGGCAATTCCAACCAAGGAAAATAATTACAAACTTTGCCGCTTCTGAAACTTTTTTGATGCCCCTGCCGTACTGAATTTTGTCAGTGGCTGATGCAGGTGGCTCAAATTATGTTCGAAGATGCTCAGGCTTTGTTGTGGCCGTCCCTTTTCGTTTTTGCGACTTGTATTCTTTTAGAATGGATTGTTTCCAGGGCTAAGGGTATAAGCCTCTACGAAGGTAAGGATGTTCTCTGCAACCTGGGCATTTTTGTTGGCGCCAGAATTAGCCAACCGCTTTTTGTTGGCTACACTTTTTATTGTTTGAGATTTCTTGAAAGTGTACGCCCCTGGGAGCTGCCCAATACCATTGCTACCACCGTTGTGGCGGTGGTTTTGACAGATTTAGCTTACTATTGGGAGCATCGCCTCAGCCATACAACCCGGTTATTGTGGTTTTTCCATGAGGTGCATCATTCTAGTCGTAGCTTCAATCTCACGACTAGTTTTCGCCTGCATTGGCTTGGTCGACTGGTGGCACCGCTGATTTTCGCGCCATTGATTTTGCTGGGCTTTTCTGCCAATCAAGTAGTGCTATTTCTCTTTGCCAATTTGATTTATCAATTTTTCCTGCACACTAAATTGGTCGGCAAACTTGGTTGGCTGGAAGGAATAATCAACACGCCCTCAGCTCACCGTGTGCATCATGCTCGCAACACAATCTATTTAGATAAAAATTTTGGTGGCATTTTAATGCTGTGGGATAGGCTCTTTGGCACCTATCAAGCCGAGTTTGAAGAGCCAGAGTTTGGTGTATTGGGCCATTTCCGTAGCAATAATCCATTCACCGTTCAGTTTCATAAAGTGCCAGGATACGCTGCTTTGGCAGGTCGTATGCAGCAAGTTGTTCGCTTTTGTAAGGGCAGCTAAACAATTAGCTGTCAAAGCTTAGTCATTTGAAGTTGCTGCCGTCAAGCGCTCTTGGTTTGTAGAACGGTATCTCTTCTGTGAGGCCGTTGCAAAAAGCTTGCCTCACTGGCTTTCGGTTCAATTTCCAGATTTCTGCATCAGTAATGAAATGTTGAAACTGAATGCAGCAGAAGACTACTGCTAAGGCTGTGACTAAGGGCACGCTGAAGCTGGAGATTAGCATGGGCAGCCCAGCAAAAACTGCAACAGCGCACAGTAGAGCCAGGGGGACCATGGTGAAGGCGATGAATGGTTTACTTTCTCTGATGCGAGCATAAACTAAACAGAGATACTGGCTGCCGTGAAAGTATGCCGGTGCGTAGAGCCAGATGTCGTCTAGTCTTTCGCGTGGCAGTAGAAAAAGGAGCAAGGAAGTAATCAGCATTGCCAAGGCATGAATCGGCGGCAGCTTTGTCTTGATGCCATTGTGAGCGCTGGGCAGAAAGCTCAAGGTGAAAACCAGTATGCTGAGAAAAGACAGCAACATCAATGTCGTAGCTACCCAGGTCGGGAGCAATCCCCAGTCAGGGAGCCTGATCATGAGAAATTCGCTTGGCCCCTGTTTGTAGTCAGTGAGCAAGACAGCCATCCAATAGAGCATAGTTAGTCTGGTTGTGGTTAGCAGCCAGAAGCGCTTTGTGGGCGTTATTGCGACATTTGCTTTAAGGCAGTAGAGCAGAAATATCCCTCTAGTTTGAGCAAGAAAATGTTGCGGCACCCATAGTAGATAGAGTTTTAGTAGTACTGCTGGTAGTGCGGCCACGAAGAAGCATAGAGTGCCAACGGCGAGCAAGAAGGCCGCTATGAGCATGTTGCGAGTGTTCACACCACCACTCTTCTTATCTAGTACAAAGATGGTGCTGACTGTGTGGGTTTCGCTGATAAATAGGAATCCGAGATTTGATACTGCGGCTAGCAGGGCTAGTTGTTGGGAGTGATTGGTCTGTGTCAGGGCAAATAAGTGCAGGCCATATAAGAGCCAGACGAGGCCGCCGCAGATGAAAAGGCTGTCTATGACAGGTGAAATAATCCAGATATTGCGCATGAATTTGCCTTTTGCGACTAAGGATTGTTGATGAGCCACGAGAAATCCCAAGGAGGAAATATGGTACTTAGGAACATTGGAACAATTAGACAACTGCCGCAGAAAATTGCGAGTTTATCTCTCATGTCTAGATGGTCCGGCTTTGAAGTTAGTCTGAAGTTTTGATTGATGGTTTTAATTTGGTTTTTCTTGTATATGACTGTGAGAATTACTAGACTGCCGATGGCTAACATGGTTAGCTCTGCAGCGTTGAGTATTATGTTGAGAAGTGCCTGTAACAGGGCCAGGTTGTTTACACCCACCTCTCCTGGTCGTAGCACGCTGATCAGAATAATTTCCTTCATTCGGATTTTTCCTATATTTGCAGGCAAAGGCATGCAGCGCTTAACGACGCGCAAGTCTGGCGACCGGCGATGCCTGTTATGTCTGTGATTGACGCGATAGTAAATTGAACAGTTTTCTAACGATACGATCGTTTTGGTCAACAGATAAGGGGGATAGCCCTGATTTGAACTTCGGGTTTATTCATTTAGCGTCATCTGCTTGGTAAATGAGCGTATCATTGTTAGTGCCTCTCGTTTCGAGATTGGGCAGTGCCAGAGAGCAATGCCGGAGAGCTTTTCAAGGAAGCAATGAAATACCGCAGAAGTGGCAAGTCTAAGATCAAATACGAACATGGCATGATCGACGGCTTACGAGATTTGCTTGAGAGCATTGAGTCTATAGACGAAATTGTCTCTATAATTCCTGGCGTGATCAAGCCGGTGCGTGGCTCTGGCTCTGGTATTAGGTTAGAGGTTAAGTACCCTACTCAAACCGGTATCAAGCTTCTAGCTAAGTCTTCAACCTCTGTGCAGGAAGTCTTTATTGTCACTAACTCTGCCGATATTTTGATTGAGAAGCTGAAGTTATCTCCAAAATGAACTAGTTTGTGGATGACTATCTCGTGGCTTTGAGCTAGCTGTATCGCTAGAGCGATCTATTGCGCCGGAACCTCGACAGAAGTTTCGCTTGAGGGCGCAGCAAGTTCATCTTCGGCCTTGTTGACAAGGAAAGGTTCTAGAAAGGTAAGGTATATATCATCTAAACATCAAGATATTTAGATATTCAAATTCATGCATATGTTGTCGAGGAGGATTTGAAATGAAAATGACTGTACAAATGACGCCATCAGGCATTTTTGTGAAGGCCGGGCTTCTGGGTTTGATGGATAAAGAAGGAGTTTCAACCGGTCAGAGTAAGGAGAGATTTGGCCTGCTTCAAGGATCCCGCAGAATCAATTATTTTTTGAATTTCGGCCGAGCCGATAGTCGTGATGCAAGAAAGATCGGAGTATCGCTGAAGCATCTACGTAAGCAGCAGTCTAGGCAGATTTTCGCAAGGTTGTATGGGGCAGTTTCTGCATTAGCCGCTAGGTTGAAAATCGTGAACCTTTCAGAGTCGATTGGCAAAGAGCTTGTTTAGCCGATCAAGGGCTGTATTGAGTGTAAGTCAATAGAAAGAATATGACTATTGAAACTCAATTACCTCGGTTGGTTGTATTAGATGTATGCGGGAGAATTTTTATGGCAAAGAGTTTAGTGGACCTCTATCGTGCTGAATACGAGTTTGTTTCCGAGACGCTTGTGCCTTTCTTAAGTGCTAACTGGGAGGCCATAGACTTGGTCGACCCTTATAGCTCTAAGAAGGATGGACGACTGACAGCTGATGAGCTGCTTCTTGCTCATAAGCAAGCTTTACTAGAGGACCGATGGTCTGATGCATTTACTATTAAAGCTATTTTGGAGCGCTATGCGCCCCTGTGCCGGACCTATGACTACAGTTATTCAATCAAGGATGCAACTAGGCTTGGGTTTTCAAAATTTGATTTTGAGCAATACACCCAAATAGTTAACCCAAACAACAAGAGACGATTTATGGCGGCAAACCAAGGAGTCAAATTTTGAAGGGTAAGGGGTGGTAAAAGGTGTTAGTCAAGTTTGATGCCCAAACCATAATTGATGCCACGGCAGGACGCTTGCTGTCTGGAGTGATCACCGAGGAGAGTGGTTCAATCTGTTCTAACATACAAGAACTAAGCAGAGGTCAATGGTTTATAGCTCTGCCTGAAGCTCGAACAGACGGTCATGATCAACTTCAAGAAGCTATCGACGCTGGAGCGATTGGTTGCATCGTGGTTGATAATCGGCGCTACCCTTTTGTTGCAAATCCTTCGCGGGCCAATTCTGGAAAATCTAATGACACTGACTTGAGAATCGGCATTCCTTTAATTGGAGTGCCTAGCACTGTGCATGCATACTATCAATTGGCCAATCTTGTTCGCCGAAAAGTAGATCCAAAAGTTATAGCTATAACGGGCTCATCTGGCAAAAGTACAACTCGAGATATGTTCTGCAGTATCATCTCTTTGGCTCATCGCGTGCATAGTTCAAAGAGCAATCGAACCGACTCCAAAGGTCTAGCCAAGACACTTTTGGAAATGCCAGAGACCACTGAAGTTCTGGTAGTTGAATTGGCACAGCGAGGAAGAGGACAGATAGCCTGGCTCGCAGCCGCCATTGCTCCTGATATCGCTGTCATTACCAATATCGGCCCGGCACATTTAGAAACTCTGGGGTCGATTGAAAACATTGCGGCAGCGAAATGCGAAGTATTGGAGAGTCTGAGTGTTGAATCAGGCCTTGCAATCCTTGGAGATGAAAGCAGGCTTTTGAGAGAGAGGCTAGAGCTGGTTTTTGCTGGCGGTCGGGTATTGAGTTTTTCTGAAGGTGAGATAGAAGTAGTTGGAGTGAAGCCAGCTTCTACGCTGTTTGTGCTTTCCGGATCTGATACTTTGTTTGATCTCAATTCTCACGGCACAGCATATTTGAGAGACGCCTGGTGCGCCATAGCTTGTGCTCGTCAATTAGGCATGGCAGATCACAAAGTTGCAGAGGGTCTAAGGCGATATGACCCTTTACGTGGTCGTGGCAACAAGTCTATCGGACGGAACGGCGCGCTCATTATTGATGAGTCTTACTCTGCCAATCCTGACTCAGTGCGGGCTACTGTAACTGCTTTCTTGGATAGCCGAGCTTTTCCTCAGCCTCGCAAGTTTGTCGTACTGGGAGCTATGGAAGAATTGGGAGAAGCAAGCGAAGGCTTTCATGTCAAACTTGGAGAGTGGCTATCTAATCAGTCTTTTGAAGCTCTAATTACAATCGGTGAGTCTGCATCGGCGATTGTTCGCGGCGTGAGAGGTTCTAACGTCAAAACATTTGCGTCGATTAACGCGATTGAGGCTTATCGAATTCTGGGAGAAACTATAGACGACGAAACTAGTGTCCTAGTTGATGGTTCCGATTGTTCGGAGCTTCGCTTGCTAATTGAACTACTGACTGCGGCTGATGGTGAAATTCAGCTCACGGATAAAATTGAGAGATCAAAATTTCTACCTTAAGCGGCCTTTTTGACATATGCCTATCGCAGCATAATCTCCACCCCAGGCAACACTTTAGTTAGATTGCGGCTCAAACTGCTGTTCTCATAGTCGGCAGCTGGAGCGGCCCCATCTTGCTGTTCTAGTTGATGCGGAGCAGTAAGCTTAGTCAACTTCTTGAATTTTTTTATCGTCTCGATACAGTGCTTATCTAATTGACTGCACTGGCTAATATCTAGCTCTGCTAGTCCTTGCAGTCTTGTCAGCTCTTCCAAATCGGCATTGGTAATGTTCGATCCGCGCAAGGATAAAACCGTGAGGCCCTTCATAGAAGCTATGTTGGCAAAATCTTGCTTGGCAAACTTAGTTTTTTCAATTGAGAGCGTCCTAATTTTCCTACTATGTACCAGCCGATTAAGTAATAATGTCACATCAGTCACCGATTCAACGTGAAGCCCATAGAGCTGTTCTAGCCATTTCATTCGTGCTAGGGCAGCACCATCTGTAGCGCCATCCCGCAGGTTAAGATTGCCCAACTTCGTCATTTTATCTAATCGACCGAGAGCCTGTTCGTCAAAACTACGGCCAGACACTTGTAGCTCTCTTAGGCCGTTAAGATGCAAGACACTAGCTATATAGTCACCATAACCAACTCCCACTTGTTGGGTCATACTCACTTCATAGAGATCGTCTGGTCTAAAGAATTTAAGCAAAGCTGGATAAGTAGCTGTTATGACATTTCCTGTGAAATATAATTCCTTGTTAGCAGGAGCTAACAGTGTTCCAGTTGCTTCTAATTTTTGCTCTTTCTTATCAATCCAATATTTTACGGTCCCAATAGAAAAATCAGCAGGGAAGCTGAATTTCCTTATCAGCCTTCCACTGAGTATCACGTTCGTTGAGTAAGGTTCTTTTTGAGCTTTTAGAAATGCCTCGATAGCTCGTTTATCGGCTGGTGAGATTACCCAGAGCTCTTCTAGATTCGAAACCACAAAGTTGCCGTTCAATACAATCTTTGGCTGCGCGACAGGAAGCACTAATTGAGCTTTAGGCTTACCAGTTGCCTTTTCAATAGCAGTCTTATGGTTGACCAACAAACTACCGCCAATGGTGACTACGGCAAATAAAGCAATCGCTACAAGAGCAAAAGGCACAAGAAAAACCGCAGGGCGCTGGTAACCTCCTTTGCCCTGCAAATCGCTGGATGGTTGAGCTTGCTCCACAAAATTTTGAATACTCCGCCCTTCTCTTATGCGATTCAAATCAAGGGCCAGCTCTTTGGCTGTTTGATAGCGATTGCGGGGCAGTTTGGCGAGGCACTTAGCGAGCATTTGATCTAGAGCTGCTGGATACGAGTGGTCTGGCAGTACATCAGACAGAAATGGCGGCTGTTTTTCCTCATGCATAAGTGAGGTTTCTAGACCAGTCGTGCCTTCAAAGGGAACAAAGCCAGTCAGCGCTTCAAACAAGGTACAGCCCACCGCATAGATGTCAGAGCGAGCGTCGACGGCTTCTCCCCTGCACTGCTCAGGGCTCATGTAATATGGGCTGCCAAAAATCTCACCATCGCTGGTTAAATGCTGACCCTTACCATCGACATCAACTAATTTAGAGATGCCGAAATCGAGAATCTTTACTTCTGTATCATTGTCAATGAGCTCGTGTGCTGGGTTTGGAGCGCTGGCGCTAGACGAGCAAATAAAAATATTTGCCGGTTTGATATCGCGATGAACAATGCCGTTCCGGTGAGCATAGGCTAGGCCGTCGAGCATTGTTAGAAAAACAGAGAGGGTCTGCTGTAGAGTCAAATGGCCATGTTTACAGAGAATTTCTTCCAGATTGCTACCAACTAGATAGTCCATCGAATAAAAGGGCACCGACTTCTCATGCACCCCTAGGTCGTATACTTTAACCAAACTAGAGTGATTCAGCGATGACAGCGTTTTGGCCTCGGCTTGAAAGCGCAACCAGCTTTGCTCATTGACCAAATTTGGAGATAGTATCTTTAAGGCAAATGTCCTATTTAGGCCCAGATGCCGAGCGAGATAAACCACTCCCATACCTCCTTCACCGATTTTCGATACGATGAGGAAGACGCCACCAATGACAGTATCAGGTGCGAAGTAAGCTTGTGTGAGACTGAGTGAAGCCCCAGACTGCGAATTCTTTTTGAAATTCGTCTCAAACATTCTTCGCTGAGCAGCACGTGAAGCCGTTTGAGTATGCCTTCCGGAATTTTGCCCTAAGCCCGTTTCGCTGCTAGTCTCGGTGGTTTGCTTTTTTTTGTATATTGGCGCTCCAGCACACTGGCAGCGTAGTTCTTGGAAAAGGAAAGAAGTAAATGAGCCGATTCGGCGGTTTTCTGGTCGAGCCTTGCCGCAGCTTGAACATATTTGATTGTTCGCTTTTCGGTTGGCGGCATTTGTCGATGGCAGTGGCCGCGATTGGCCACTCTGGCACTGGCAGAAATTATGCTTAAAGAAGTACGATGTGATCGAACCAGCTCGGGTGGTAGCTTGCGGCTTCCCGCAGCTTTTACAAATGCCTTCCACCACAAAATGCACCTTGCAACTAGTTTGCTAATTCAGTGCCTATTGAACCTTTATCTCACATTATTTGCAACAGACTGGCTTCTTCAGCATCGTAAGCCTTTAACAAAAAGGACATGCTCGAATGGCGAGGTCTCATAAAGTCTCTATTTTCGCGGGGAGGAGGTAAATCACTGTAGTGCATAGTAGATTTACGAAAAAACCCAAGTAACGGGGAGGCTGGGAGTCTTAATCCCAGGCTGCGTTAAATGGGTTGGTAAGTTCGAAGAAACCTAACTTACACAGCTGCCACCTCAAGGGTGAGCAGCTATGCAAGCTAGGTAAAAGATTGGGCGAGAGTAGCTCAGTTCAACTCAGGGTGCTCGCTCAAAACCCGCAACAGCTCAGCCACCGACCATGCTTGCGAAACGCAGCCACGGGGGGTATGGGGGGCATTGCCGTCGAAGATTTCGTTGATTGAGCCGATGCAGCCTTCATTGCCGATGTGAGCAATGATGGGCTGTAGGTGACGGCCAATGAATGCCATGCTCTGGCTATCGGCGGCGTGAGCATAGACTCTGGCATTGACCCAAGGGCCAAGCAGCCATGGCCAGACCGTACCCTGGTGATAGGTGATGTCGCGGTGATACTGGTCAGCTTGCGCCAGGCCAGTGCCGTAGACTCCCTGATATTCAGGATGATCAGGAGCAAGTGTGCGCAGGCCCATGGGGGTGAGCAGCTTGCTTTCCACCACAGACAACATTCTCGCCGCTCTCTCTTGCGAGAGTATCGGATAGGTGAGGCTGGCAGCGATCAGCTGGTTGGGACGAATGGCCAAATCAAGGCTGCCGTCTTGGCGAATGACGTCGACAAGATAGCCTTCTTTTTCCAGCCAGAACTTTTCGAAACCGACCCGGCACTGAGCAGCCAGAGCGGAATAGTCGTCGCTGCTTGGCGGCAGGCTTGCGGCACCGAGTTTTGCTGCCACCTCGTCGCGCAAGAACTTCAAGCTGAGCAAGAAGTTGTACCAGAGAGCATTGATTTCAACGGCCTTGCCTGAACGCGGAGTGACAACATAGTTGCCCACTTTTGCGTCCATCCAGGTCAGCTGCACGCTAGCGTCACCGCCAGTAATCAAACCGTCGCTGTCGAGTCTCAGGCCGTGTCTGGTGCCTTTCTTGTGCCAGTCCACCACCTCTTGCAACAGTGGCAACTGAGCCTTGACGAAGTCGATGTCGCCAGTGGCCTTGTAGTAGCCGTGCAGAGCCCAAGCCCACCACAATGTGGCATCTGAGGTGTTGTACTCAGGGGCCTGGCCGCCGTCAGGAAAGTAGTTGGGAAGCATCCCTTCGCTCAGGTAGCGGCCGAAGGTCGAGAGAATGCTGCGGGCTTCGTCGGTGCGACCAGTGGCGAGGCAGAGCCCAAACAAGCTGATCATCGAATCGCGACCCCAATCAGAAAACCAGTGGTAGCCAGCGATGATGGTGCTGCCGGCCGTTGACTGCCGCTGGGCGATGAACTGATCGGCTGCCAGCATGAGCTTTTTCAGCGTGGCTGAATTGGCCTTGGGCAGAAGAGCTCGCTTCTCGGCGGCGCTTTGGCGCACCAGGGTTTCGAGCAGCTTTTCTTGGTTGTTGTTCGCCGCTTCGAAACCTGCCGTGAGGGTGATCGATTCACCGGCGGCCAGGGTGGCTTTGACTTTGCCAGAGCGGAAGCAATCTTCTCTGTCGCCGAGGCCGCGTTCGAATTCTCTTGGCCATTTGTAGTTCCAGTACCATTCAGGTTGTGCTGAGTAGGCGCCGTGGTCCAGTTCGAGCCAGAGTGGTTGCGCGCCAGTGAAAGCTTCGATTTTCACCTGTTTGTCGCTGACGATGTTCTGCGAAAACTGCCAGTTGTTTGAGCCCCTGGTTTCGCTGTGAAAGTCGCGATAGCCAAGCAGCACTGAAAGTTCCAGGCTGGCGGTTTTTTCGTTGTCGTCGGGCAGCCAGGTATAGCCTACGTGCACGCGCTGTTGGCCATGCAGCATCACGACTTGCTTGATCAGGCGACCGCCAGGTACGCGATACGACCAGGTGGGAACAGGCAAGGCGCTGAAAGCCTCAAGGTAGTGGTAGCCCTGGGGATGGACATGGCCGGATTGCCAGTAATTGGTGGCCAGTTCGCAGGGGCTTTCTTGGCCTTCTACGGCGATGATTTCGTCCAGGCGAGAGAAGAGCATGGTGCGCTTCACCGGAGGAGCCAGAGAGGCAACGAGGAGGCCGTGGTAGCGTCTTGTGTTGGCGCCCGAGAGAGATGAGCCTGCGTAGGTACCTAGGCCGTTGGTGATCAGCCATTCTCTGGTGTCATTTTTGCCTAGGTCGTTGAGGATGCCTGCATTGCTGAAATTGCTGGCCTCAATAGGCAGCACTGGATTGCTTTGATTTTCATTGGCTTGATTTCTCAGCCATTGGGTGAGGTCAAATGTCATGGTGTCTCCCATTACAAGTTAGTCTGACAAATTCTGCGCACGTGCAGGTAATTTGTTTCGAGTTAGTGTTTTAGAAATCTTGAGAAAGGTTTAAATGGTGTTTTAAAGAAAAGAAAGGGTAAACCAACAGCTAACACAAGCAATCTGTCAAAACCAACTGTTTTGGGCCGATTGCCTTGATATTGGTTTTGTTTAATAGCTTGAAAACTGCGTTGTCAGGCGATCTCGCTCGCGCAGCTGCGCTGCCCAATGGTTAGCGGGCGGCAGGGGGTGCGCTCATACTAGCAAGCAGGTTGTCGTAGTCGGCAGCACTAAACTGTTGCCGGGGTGAAAGCTTAAGTGCTTCTTGCAAATCTGTTAGAGCTGTTACTTGATCGAATGTATTGTTCTCTGGGGCGAAGCGATTAGGGCTAAGCGCAGTAAGTGCAGCATCAATTTCTTGCCGGCTAAATGAACCGTCGGCACTGTGGCCGAGAGCCTCAAGGAGAGCAGCTCCAGTTGGAAATACTTTGGTCATTTCGGCAGCGCGGGCTGCGTTGTCCACCGTGGCTGCTTCTGGGCTTACAGGAGCTGCATCGGTACCGGCTTGCTTGCCGTCTGGAGCGGCAGCAGCTGCATCGTTACCGGCTTGCTTGCCTTCCGGAGCGGCGGGTGTTGCATCAGCAGCCGCTTTAGCTTCTGGTTTGGCTGCCCGAGGGTCAACATATTCTGGCAGAATCAAGGTTTGATTGTAGTGGAGCTTGTCCTTGTCAATTTCATTCAGTTTGGCGATTTGATTGACATAGTTGTAGATGTCTCGTGTGGTTGCATCCGGAGGAAGGTTTTCTTTGGCTATATGGCTGAGAGTTTGGTCCTGGCGAACTTTCACCTCTCCCTTTATGGCAATGCCTTCACTAGACCCATCCACCAGAGTTACGCCAGGCAAAGATTTGGCGGCAGTGCTGCTGTCTGCCGCTGCATTTGGCTGCAAATGAGTTTCGGGCTGCTGCACCTCTTTCAATGCTTGGAGAGAAGCGTTATCGCCACCGTTTCTATCTTCGGTGAATATTTCAGGGTTGCCTTGAGCTTCGAGTGTGCTAGCCATAACTAAATTCTCCTAAACACTGAATATCTTACTCAAGACCAACTAGTGCTGCGCCTTTTCGTTATTTCTTGAGCGATTTGGGGTGCGGCTGGGTGTTTAAAGAGAATAGGCAAACGCAGTGTCGGAGATGTGGCAGTCTTGCCTCCCAAAAATTAAAAGTGTTTCGGTCGCTTTCAGACCACTGCAGCAGCCTTTGTCGCTAGCCTTGCATTGAGAGCCTTTAACAAAGTGTGTTGCTTTCATTGTCTCTGGATAGCTTTCGTTTGCAAATGCAAAGCGAACTAGAGTGACCAGCCTAAAACAAGCATCTAACAGGCAAGCTAATGTTGCTTGCGAGCTCAATGCTAGCAGTTCAGCTGTTCCCCTTTTGAGTCAACAGAGTATGCTCTATGCGGGCGCTACAACTGGTACAGTCGTTTGCGCTTTATGTAACAGTAACAAATTTATGCCGTGCGTTTTTTCATCATTTTGTAGGCTTCGTAGACAGCGCCTAGACCTACAAGTGCATAAACAACGCGTGTTGCCGTGCCATCACCTAGAACAGTGGTTACGAAGTTATAGTTGAAAGCGCCGACTAGACCCCAGTTAATGCCGCCAATGAGCAGCAAAAGAAACAGAATAAACTCCAAATTTTTCATAGTATTTTCACCTGGCAATCACATCTTAAAAACCTGCAGACACTTTCTGCAAATTGATATGAGTGCTTACTCACCATTCTAGTACTTGGGACGGTAGGAAGTCAAGAGGAAGAGGCCTTGGAAGCTAGCCTGGGTGCTGGCTTTAGCTTAAACCTGAATTTCTGCTTCTTCTGTAATGCTTGCTGCTGGCTGTTCTTAGCATGTTCCGTCGTGGGTTTAGTGGCTTTCCTTGAAACTCTGACAGGTAGTGCTTCAGGAACATATTCGTCTAAACTTGATCGAGGCTATATTATGTAAGCACTAAATCAGCACTGACAAAATGTATGCTTGCTAGAGTGATGGCAAGCAAGAAAAAATGAAGCAGAAAAATGAGTAAGGGTAGCAAAAATCATTCCAAGCAGCCAGCTCCAACTGTGGCTGTAACCAAAGTATCAACTGAGCGAAAAGATGGATTCGTGCTCGTGCGTGGTGCTCGTGAGCATAATTTGAAAGACATTGATGTTGATATTCCTCGTGATTCATTAGTGGTATTTACTGGTGTTTCTGGATCTGGCAAGTCATCACTGGCCTTTGGCACACTCTATGCTGAGGCTCAGAGAAGATATTTAGAATCAGTTTCTCCCTACGCCCGCAGGCTTTTTCACCAGATGAGCGTGCCTGAAGTAGACGAAATCGAAGGACTGCCACCAGCGGTAGCACTACAGCAGCAGCGTGGCGCCCCCACAACTCGTTCTTCAGTTGGCAGCGTCACTACGCTTTCTAATCTCCTGCGCATGCTCTATTCAAGGGCTGGAAGCTATCCTGCTAACCAACCGCATCTAGACGCCGAGGCTTTTTCTACCAACACACCATCCGGTGCCTGTCCTGACTGTCATGGACTAGGGCGTATCTATGAAGTGACGGAAAAGTCTATGGTGCCTGATGATAGTCTCACCATACGGCAGAAGTGTATAGCGGCCTGGCCACCAGCTTGGCACGGTCAGAATTTGAAAGACATGCTTGTCACTTTAGGTTATGACATTGATAAGCCCTGGCGCGAAATGTCCAAGAAAGATCGCGACTGGATTCTCTTCACTGATGAACAGCCAGTTGTGCCAGTCTATGCTAATTTCGAAGCGCACGAAGTAAAGGCCGCGATGAAGCGCAAAGAGCCGCCAAGCTACAATGGCAATTTCTCTAGCGCAAAAAGACACGTGCTCTATAACTTTGCTAACACCCAAAGTGCCGCTATGAAAAAGCGCGTGTCAAAGTATATGGTGAGTGCGGAATGCCGCCTCTGCAAGGGTAAAAGGCTGCGTCTTGAATCCCTTTCAGTTAAGTTCGCTGGTCTTGATATTGCAGATATCACTAATTATCCAATCATCAAACTCTCTGAGATTCTGCGACCATACGCTGATGGATCGGCTCCGGCACTGGTTAAGCTAGAAAAGGAATATCCGGAAAAAGCAATTGTAGCTCAGCGTATTGCTTTCGATTTAAATGCTCGCATTTCTGTTCTGCTTGATCTTGGCCTTGGCTATTTAGCTCTCGATCGCGGCACCCCTACTCTTTCTCCTGGTGAACTACAGCGCTTGAGGTTAGCTACTCAGGTGCGCTCTAACTTATTTGGGGTGGTCTATGTACTAGACGAACCATCGGCGGGGCTGCACCCGGCCGATACTGAAGCCTTGCTTTCTGCTCTGGAACAGCTTAAGAGTTCTGGTAATTCGCTTTTTGTTGTCGAGCACGATCTTGATGTGATTAAGCACGCTGACTGGATTGTCGATGTTGGCCCCGCTGCTGGTGAGCAGGGCGGATACGTTCTCTACAGCGGCCCTGCGGCTGGTTTGGCACAAGTGCAAGAGTCGCAGACCAGGCGCTATTTGTTTGCTGAAGAAAAGCCGTCACTGCGAAAGTTGCGCAAGCCCTCGGGTTGGCTCAAGCTCTCAGGTGTTACTCGCAATAATCTAAATAAGCTTGATGTCGCTTTTCCCCTTGGTGCTTTTACAACTATCACTGGTGTTTCTGGCTCCGGTAAATCCAGTCTTGTTAGTCAAGCATTGGTAGAGCTTGTAGCCGAGGCCCTGGGGCAGCAAGTTTCGCTTGCTGAAGAGGAAGGCGAAGAACTCGAGAAGTCAGAAGTCGTAAAGACCGGTGGGCAGATAGCCTCTGGTATGGAAGGCGTCAAGCGCCTTGTGGTGGTAGACCAGAAGGCTATTGGTCGTACTCCGCGATCAAATTTGGCTACCTATACTGGCCTGTTTGATCATATTCGTAAGCTATTTGCAAACACAAAAATGGCTCGTGCACGCCATTACGATGCTGGTCGCTTTTCCTTTAACGTCGCTAAGGGGCGCTGCGACAATTGCGAAGGCGAAGGCTTTGTCATGGTTGAGTTGCTCTTCTTGCCCAGTGTCTATGCACCCTGCCCCACTTGCTATGGTGCTCGCTACAACGGCAAGACCCTTGACGTCAAATATCGCGATAAAAATATTGCTGAAGTTCTTGGTATGACTGTTGATCAAGCTTGGGAATTCTTTGAAGACGAGCCAGCCGTGCGCCGTTCTTTTCATGTCTTGCGTGAAGTCGGTCTCGGCTATCTGCGCCTTGGTCAGCCAGCCACTGAACTTTCTGGTGGAGAGGCTCAACGTATCAAGCTTGCTACTGAACTACAGCGCGTTCACCGCGGCGACACTCTCTATGTGCTAGATGAACCCACCACTGGTTTGCATCCTTCTGATGTTGAGAAGCTGATGACGCAGCTTGATGGTCTGGTGCAGTCAGGCAATACTGTTATTGTGGTTGAGCATGAAATGCGTGTGGTAGCTGGCAGCGATTGGGTGATTGATATTGGCCCGGGTGCTGGTGATAAGGGTGGCCAAATAGTAGGTGCTGGTAGTCCGCAGCAATTGGCTGAAGTGAAAAATAGCCGCACTGCACCGTATCTAAAGCGCTTTTTGGGCTAGTGCTTGGTTGATACCGAAAATCGGAAATAGGTGTACATGCACCTATTTGTTAGTTGGCTTACTGGCTTCTATTGGGTCATGCAAGTAGCGTGAAGGTGTATCTGGTATCGGTAAAATCGCGTCTTTGAGGAGTAAGAACATTGTTGGCTGAATTTTCAACTCGCCACTGTAGGGATGGCTATAGGCTGACAACATCCAGATGTTGAGAGCCATGGCAGTGGCCACGAGGGTAGTCATCATGCCTTGAATTTTGGGAAATTCTGAGGCGAAAATATAGCTCAAGAATATTGTGATACCTGCACCGAGGCCGACTATGACCCAGAGGGCTGGTGGGGTTGAAGTTTGCGCTAGCAGAATTCGAGCTCGCCGATGTTCTCCTAGTGCCTGCATAGACGCAATCAGGCCTTGCTGCAAATTGCTCTGTCTATCGTTCTCCGGCACAGTTGCTACTACTGATTCCCAGAGCTTTTGATAAGTTTCCCAGCCATGGTTGATTTTTTCACGACGTTCCATTTTTGGCCATTCGCTATTAATGACGTCGTCAACATACTCTCGACACAATTGCCTAATTCTTGGCCTGTCTATATCTGAAAGACCGCGAGCAACGCGAAAAACGCTGGCAACGTTACTCGCTTCTTGTTCGTCGTGCATGCGAGCATCGTTATATTTATCCATGGCTGAAGCCACCATGAAGCCCAGTAAGACCGCAAAGAGTGTACCGACCACGCCCATCATCGCTTCACCAGCGCTATGATGTTTCTCCAAAATCTCTTGTTTAATCGAGCGATTGACCAGCCATTGGCCGGCCAGGGCCAATGAGACAAATACAACTATGAGTAATGCGCCGTGTCCTAATGTATACATGACAGCAGAGGATAGCAAATCTGCGCTTGTCTGACTAGTTGTTGCTCAGGTCGGACAAGCTGTATGGTTCACCGCAATCATGGCATTTTTCGTCTTCAAGATTCATCTGCGTTAGACTCTAGTTCAATTAACTGCATGCCGTCTTCAGTCAGTAGACCTTCTTTGACTAGCTGCTTTAAGCAGTCTCTTTCAAGGTCAGCCACCTTATTTTTGAGAGCTTCTTCTTCAACTGCTTTGATGGATGAATCTTCAAGATGTAAGTCGTCAATTCTCTTGACTATGGCGTCACGTTCCTTCTCTAGTCGATTGTTTAGGCTTTCAAAAGAAGCTGCCGAAACCGCTCCCGTCGTGAACTGCTCAGTCAGGTAAGATACGGCCCGCTTCTTCGCTATTAGTTGGGCTTTCAATCGCCTGTATTGCTCGCGCCGTGGGTCTTTTAAGTTCATTTTTAATAGCTTGACTAGTGGCTGGATGGTTAGCCCTGGAACAAGAAGGGTAAACAACACCACGCCAAATGTAGTGATTGTGATCATCTCTCTGTAGGCGAAAGTCTCAGGCAAGCTCAACGCTAGCGCCATGCAGACAGACCCTCGCAGCGCCCCCCAAAAGAGCATGTGGCGCCATTTCCATGGTATTTTGTGGCTCTTGCTGCCAATGAACGGGCACAAGCCGTAGACGACCACAACGCGGGCAATCAAAACCAGTGCAATGCCTACTCCTATCTGCACTCCATATTTCAAAAGCAGGTCAAATTTTACTTGGAGTCCGATCAATAGAAAAATCAGCGAATTTACTAAAAAGGCAGTGTACTCCCAGAAGGAGTTGACCGCCATTCGTGTTCCTGCCGACATACCTGTGCGACTTCCATAGTTTCCAATCACCACTCCGGCTGCCACTACGCTTAGTACTGCTGAGACGTGAAGCTGCTCTGCGAGCAGGTATGAGCCGTAGGCAAGAATTGTTGTTAGAGTAATTTCCAGTAAGTGATCATCAAATAGTCTTGTCACCATTGATGCTGCATATCCAAGAAGGGCTCCAATAGCGCAACCACCTAACACTACAACAAGAAAACTTCCAGCCGTAGCGGTAACAGAAAAGGATGCTCCGGCGAGAACAATAGCTAACACAAGCTTGAAGAGTACAACGGCGGTGCCGTCGTTAAAGAGGCTTTCGCCTTCAAGTAGCATCGTTAGCCCGCTATCCATGCCCAGCTTGCGGAACAATGCCAGAACGGAAATGGGGTCTGTGGCAGCTATCATGGCACCGAATAGAAAGGCAGGGCCAAGCGCTACATGGGCAAAATAGTGCATTCCGAAGGCAACAATCACTGTGTTGATAACAACTCCGACTGTCGCTAGCACAGTGATTGGTATCCAGCTTTCTTTTAGCTCGGAAAGCTGAATATTCCAGGAGGCTTCAAACAAAACAGCGGGCAGAAAAATTAGCAAGATTAAGTCTGGCGTTAATTCTATTGGCGGAAGAAGATGAGAGACGCCAATAATCAAGCCGACAATAACCAAAGCGATCGAGTAAGGCAGTTTAATCCATTTGACTGAAATGGCTACAATTGTGAACAGTCCTCTAGATGCGCGGATATTCGGCGAGGAGTTTACACGGCATATGCGAAAGGCATCCCTCTGGCGTAATTGAAACAGGGATGTCTTTCTGAGATGTTTTGGGTTAGCAAAATGGT
>JBIPOV010000101.1:0-21081 GCA_044378815.1 Obscuribacteraceae bacterium (SeqCode)
TAGGCCTGAACTTCCTTTTACGCGAAACAACCAAATAGAGATCAGCGGAGTAACCTAAATTGCAAGTAGCATCTTATCCAGGCTGCGAAGCCGTCCGCTCTGTACTACATGTCTCCAAAGTAGAGTCTGGGCTGCCTAAATGGCTGAGCAATATCCTCAAAGAACAAGCAACAAGCCAAATGGGCAAGAGTCTTGAAGGGCAATCAAGAACTCTAGACGCCTGGTTTGGCCCGCTAATGCTCGACCATTGCGGTACTACTGAATGGTGCGGAATACCGTCATGTTTTGTCTCAGAGCCTTATAAAGTTCGAGCCAAAACTATAGTCAAGCTAAGAGAAATAGGCCGCAAACTAGGCTTTGCTGTAGCATACGACGCGGTCTCTTACTACTATCCCGGCGGCTGCCAGCGCATTGTTCTGTTCCCAATCACAACCAAGCTCACAGCCTCAAGCAACCCAGCAGCCGTTCTTGCACTTCTTGAGGCTGGTGGCGAAATTGCAGATATTGAACCGTAGAGATAAATTGGAATAACAAAAAAGCAGCGAATTGCCGAGTTTGCAGGAGGATGACATCAAAAGAAATCTAAATTGCTACCTTCTCCGCTGCAGCCAGAAGCTGCTCTAGGCCTGCCACTGGCTGTGCGTAATAGACTCTAGCAGCCTCGGGTTTGACCCCGATCATCTTGGCCAAATGCTGTAGTGGCACCTCGGCATCAGCCATCCTCTTGCAGAATGTATTGCGCAGAATCTGCGGTGTGACTGAGAAATCAAAGAAATACGCATGTTTATCAACTAGATAATGCACCATCTTCGGTGTGAATGCCTTGCCGTGCATTTCAAAGATAGGTTTCTTCAATTTCTTCTTAAAATTAGCAGCAATTCCATCTAAACCAAAAGCAAAAAGAGGCTCGGCGGCTGCCTCAGTCAATGGTATTTGCCGGGCTCTCTTGCCCTCTCCAACTGAAAGAGTAAACCTTTGCTTACGCCCACCATGTGTTTCAACAGAAGCAAGATCGCCCCAAGTCAATCGGCAAAGCTCTCCGGCTGTCACTCCTGTATTGAGGATAAAGAGAACTATTGCCACATGCTCCTCAAAACCATTCATCTCAAGCTCTGCCAGATACTTACTGAGCTGTCTATTTGTTAGCCACACTGGCTCTTGTTCTACTTGTGGCTTATAGCGCTGGACCAGATGAGCAATAGATCTGGTGTCAACATTCTGAAACTCAAGGAAGCGCTTAATAGAGCAAAGCTTGCGCTCAATAGTAGATGGACTATATTCCTCATCGACTAGTTCATCAGCATAGTCCTGTATAATTTTAGACAGGTTGAGATTCTCTAGTTTGGACTTAGCATGATTGTCGGTAGTCCAATGCTCAAATGCTAGAAGGTCACTACGGTAGTTCTTTATAGTAAGGACGCTAGATCCTGAGTCAGACAGAGCTTTTAAATAACGTTCTATGTGGTCTGATTTAGTCATACATATGCCTCGACTACAGAATATAAACATGATTATACTCCACCAGACACCACTCACAACACGAAATCATCGAAGACTCACGTGTTTATATTCTCTAAAACAGTCAATACGCAGAAGAGTAACTTGTTTATATTCTGATCAAGTCTAAAGAGAAAACTCACCCGATCTCATTCTCTATCCGAATAAGATCAGACTCAACTAAACTAACTACTTTTCCTTCTGAAAAAACTAGCTCAAGCTGCTTTGGTCGACGGTCAAGCTCAGCTCGGACTTCTGTAATTAAACCACGAATCCATGACTCCGATTCATCATCTGGTGACCTAGAAATTGCTGACAAATAAACAGCCAACAAAGCCCTTAGTTTTTTAGTGTCACATGACACTAATGCAACAGGCACGATCTTCTCAATCGTCATCCTCCACGAATTATCTAACCGAATAAAACCATCCCGGCGCTTAGCTTTTTTCTCCCTCTCTTCTCTTTGACGCCTCATAGATATCTCATAGGCTACCCGACGAGCGGCCAAGAGGCCGGGAGGCGCAATTTTTTTAGCAACTGAGGAAGGGAGCAAGCTTTCTGATGAAGCAGCTCCCACCCCAGCGTTATATTCAGGTGTAACGGTCGCCAAGAGCCCAGTCTGCAAGCGCTCCTGAGCGGGCTTCCACAACCCACGGTGCTTATACAGCGTTTTATTGCTGCAGCCGGTCTTGAGTTGAAGATCGCGCACGCTAAATGTCATTTGGGCTTCTTCAAAGTCAGCCACCGCCGCTTGGATCTTCTTGGTTGCCTCAGACTTCAAGTTGGCACTATTGCGCTGCCAGGCAATCGGCACCTTTTTAACGAAAGGCACCACGTTATTCTCTTTGCCTCTTCTATCTTTCGGCAGCCAGCTAGCGGCCCGCTCTATCTGAGCTACAGCATCGCCACGACCCTTATTTATGTCTTTACTGCATCCATTATGGAGGCTAGACAATATCTTTTCGATAGCCCATTGGCGTTCTTTCTCATATCCATACCCTAGCGCTGGCAGGCGCCGTTCAGGATCGCCATAAAAAAGATAGTGCGACAAGCAATAAATTGCCTCGGCCCGCTGCGACTTGCCGGTCAGACCCACTTGAGCAAACTCACGGCCTTTGATCCAAGTCTCGGCATTTATTCCTGGTGGAAGGCCCTGGAAGACCTCCAAAACAGTACACAATGTATATTCACTAAGCTCAACTCCATCAGGCTTCCTGAAAGGGACGACAACCCCTTTTGCCTTACTTATCTGACTGATTTGGCTGACTTGAGTTGTTATCTGCTCCTGACTTTCAATCAGGCGGCTCACATATGCCTTCATCTGGTGGAAGTCGTGCCGGCTGTTTCCACACTCCATATCTCGAATGAAGCGATCGAGCGCTTCCACTGGACTAATTGAATCTCGCTCTTCAATTACTAGGCCGTCTTGATTGAGCCAAGCAAAGCCAGGCTGTAGCGGCAGCCGCAAGCCGTTACCAATTGAACTATTGCCCCGAGCATCACCAGGGGCAGGAAATACTTCAAGAGTTCCCTTTGCAATATCAAAGCCACTGAGTCGCAAAAGCTGGATTAGTTGTGCTCTTAAATCTCTTGAGCTAATCGGCTCATCAAAGAATAAATAGATATGCCAGCCACCAGAATCACTGGACCTATATATGGAAGTCTCACTAATCCCGGCCTTGGCCAGAGCCTCAAGGATTCGCCCTAGCTGTTTGACGCTGTGGTATTTGCTACCGGCATCTATATCTAAGACACCAAATCTGGTTGCTTTGCCAGCCCGAGCTCCAAGGAAATGCTTAGGGTGCACGCAGGCCACAGCCTTCAAAATCTCGCTATCGGTCAGCGCCCACTTCTCATTGGCCGATATCCAACCACCACCACCGAGCGGCTTATATATCCATCCATACTTATGAAAGAGCGCAAGAAACTTCCCCATAGCCTCTTGCTGGCTCTTTGGGAAAAATTTATCACGACAAAATCTAACCGGCGCCTGTTCACCAGATGCCGACAATGCAAAGCCAGTCGTAGCAACACCTCTTTTAACTTAAAAGAAGACGAGTTGACCTACTCAGACCACTAAGCTATTCTGGAATCAATTCGCGAAACTTGAAAACGCGACGACAACTGAATATAGAGATCCGTTAAAAGGTCTAGCAAAAGACATCGCCCCCAAGCGATGTTTTTTGTTTCATAGATTATTTGTCTTAAACCAGCTTTCTAGGGAGCGGTTGCTCCAGAGTATTTAGTAGATATACACCCGCCAACAATGCCAAGTGCCACCAGCCACTATATAAGGTGCTTAGGATTAGATCAACTCTTTAAATCCGCAAATCTGGATCTGATCAAGGATGACCACGGCGCAGTACCAGCCAAGTACTTGGTTCATCGCTCAAAACTTGCTACTAAAGCCACTATTGAACATCAATCAATTTACGATAATACCGACTAGGAACTCGCGAAGAACTACGTCGCTTTTTGATAAGTCCGATAATTTACCAAACAGCCGACAACCGCAGAGCGAAGAACCGCCCGGTACTGTGCAGCAAAACACCCAGGAACCAGCTCGTCTCTGAGCGATTTCGAGCACTCAGGCCACTCCGAATAACTGGGGTAGCTATGGAAGGATCGTCGCCAAAGAAAAACCCTGGCCCGGTACCGGCGAACCCGGTTCCTTGCTGTACTTCGGTGCGAGGAACCGAGGGGTTCTCCGCCCGGTTCGTCGGTGCGGCGTACCGGAGTCGGTTAGTTCTTCGGTACGGGGAGCGCCGACTCTAGCAGGTATTACAAAAGCAGGACAGTTCGTCGGTACTAAATATCTGGGGGAAAGCACCAACATAGTGTTCAGCAAAACTAAATTCAGTAGCGACCAGAAAAAGAGAAGGCTTGGGCAGTTCGGTCCTAGCGAGGTACCGGTTCGTTGCTTTAGGAATCTCAGACCAAACCTGGTTTTTCTTTCATTGAATAGTGTTTTTTTAAGACTAGATGCCATTATAATGCTGGCGAGCGGTTCATCGCTCCAGCAACATATTCACCACTACCGGTATCAGATATAACACCATGAAAACTCTATCTGTAAAACAAGTAGCCGAAGTTCTAGGTGTGGGCACCAGAGCAATCATTAAACGCCTCGATAAGAAACAATTGAAAGGTACGCGTCGTGTCAACAAATATGGAACCGAGGAGTGGTGGATATACCCTAATAATGAAATTAAGGCCGCACTCGAAAAGGCCGGGAGAATTGACATCCTTGGTCCACAAGAAAGCTATGCCGATGCAGATATAGTTGATCTTGATGAAGAGCTAATTGCGCCAGATGAAGACGAGCCGGGCGAGGATGAGACGGAGTCCATAGTGCATAACACAGGCGCTTGGACTAATGAAGCGCGCAACTCCACGCAGGATATGGCTGATGGGGTCTGGAACAATATAATAGGACGGTTTCTCGGTGAGCTAAAGGAAAGGGATCAATTAATTGGGGAAATGCGTGGCGAATTAGCCGATAAAGATCGGCAATTGAAGCTTCTTCCAGACTTCCAAAAGGAAGCGGAAATACGGAGAAAAGAAGCTGAAACGCAGGAATTGAAAGCTATTGCCCTGACAAAGCAAATCCAAGCGATGCAAGAGCTGGAGCAAACTAACGCCACTGAAGCAGCGCGGCTAACCAAGCTAGAAACTGAGATCATACCAACCCTAGAGCGCCAACTTGAAGAAGAGCGGGTTCAGAAGGAAAGAAATCTGGCTGAAGTCCTGGCTCAATTAGCTGCCATAGAAGCTGACAAACGTAAAGTCGAGGAAGCAAAAGCAAAGTTAGAAGAGTCACTCAAAAATGAAATTGAACTTCTCAAAATACAGAAAGAAGAACAGTCAATTTCTATTCAGAGTCAGCTTGAAACCTTAAATTTGAAGCTTGAACAACTTCAAAAGCCATCTTGGTGGAAAAAATTGTTGGGTGTTGAATAGGAGGTCCGGCAACGATTCGTGCGAAATTCGCCACTTGATTCTTGAAAAGCCGGTAAAACCCTCACCTATTGCCGCATTACAGCACGGTTCATGTTTGTGGTATCAAATGTGGAGGCAGATGACCATAAACCCTACTTGTGGGGTAGCCATAAAAGCAAGCACCTGTGGGCTTCGGTTCTTTGATCTCGCCGCTGGACAGAAAGTAAAGTTTATGGCCGGTGAGGCCAATTATTGAACAATCGGGGCAAGTCCTACTGGTGGCAAGATTCGCCCTGTTGTCAGATGGCAAATGGCTTTTGGATCTAACGTGAATCGTGCCCCCCCAACTAGGCTAACCGGCACAACTGGTTAAAAAAGTATTGCCTACCAGGCTGTCAAGCCTTGGTCGATCGCCTGACAACCCTGGTGACCTTTTGTCCCTTTATTTAAAAGCATCCATAATCAAGTAAGCTTTACACTTACGAGGAGAACACCATGATTGTCAAGATATGCGTAAGTCATACTGGGGAACCAACTTCGCCACATGCAAAAATTCTCTATTCTTGCGACACCTCCTCGCCTGGAATTGATGATCCTATAAGTGCTACAGCGGCTGCTCAATTTGATGAGAGTTTTCGCGACTTTATTGGAAACTGGGTCCCCTGGGAAACCTTTTCCTCATTCGTAGACACGAGCAAAAATATCCAGGTTTCAGAGGTTTCTGTAGATTTACTGCTCGAATCCTTTCCCCAACCATCTGAAATCCAACTACCCATGATGGTTAAACAAGGTGATGCGTTAAAGATGTTTTTTTCATCGTTAAAAGACTTCGTTCCTCGGTTAAGAGAGGATATGTCAGGAGTTTGGATCCGTGTCGACTAGTATAGAAAATCTAAGAACTATCGACCATGAAGCAATGGCCAATTCGTTTCATACATTGCCTTCAGGTCAATACAACCTTGAGTACCATGACAGCACCCATCTTAAAAGTGATGAGTGGCTTCGAATCGGTAAAATCGATGTACCAAATAGTTTAGCTAGCCTCAAAAGTCTCGAAGAAGCTGAATGGTCTTGGAATTTAAACCAAATAAGTTCAAGTTTTACTTTTAAAACCGACTTAGACGCAAAACTAGTAAATGAAGTAAGCGCTCGTATTGTTTTAGATCAAGTGGCACAATGCTTGATTCGAGCTGGGCTTCTCAATCCTGTCATCTCCGATGAAGTTGTTCGTCAAGTCACAGAACTTCAGAATCAAAGTTCCGTAATTATAATTCCAGATACAAATGCACTTTCTAATGGAACGGTGCAATGGCTGCTATCCAGCCTCAGGTCCGTGAATTGTCAACTAGTGCCGATAACTATATCCATGCATCAAATTCAAGAGTTCGACAGACGACTTAAAGCACTAACACACAAAGAGAAATTCGAAAATTTAGGTAGGGCGCTTCGATTACGCTCTAGCTCAAATAATTCACTTTCAATGCTAGATATCTGTGCAAAAAACTACCAGGTTTTAGAAGTTCCACCCGAACTTCTGAGGTACGTTCGACCATCAAGTGGTAAGACAGGTGAGCAGGATGAGACGGATGTGCTGGAAGACCGACTTTTAATTGAGGCAGTGCACAAAATTCTTCGTTCAACTCGAAGCCGCAGTGAAAAAGTTGTGGTGACAGCCGATGTGATGCTTTCAAGAATTCTCTATTCCGAAGCCATACCATTTTTATCCGCTTTGGTCCCAACAATTCAAAACTATCAAACTTTTTCAAGTGTCCGTTTTGACCCCCTTAGCAAGTGTTTCAAAGGTAGTCCTTTGGCACGTTTTCTGTGGATCTTTTTGCAAACCTTTTCGGAAGTTAGACTCACATCCGAAAACGGGGAAGACCGGATTCGCTTGAATCTATATTGGCCAGGCAAAACATTTGACCAATGGAGAATTCACAGCTTTGGCTTTAATAAAACTGTAGTTGAGTCGCCTGAAACGGTAAACCGTTTTGACGTAAATTCCACAATAATAGCTGCAGAAGTTGCGAAGGCTGATCCGGTCTCCACAACAACGCATTTCAATTTTAGCAATCTGGCTGCGCCAAATATTTCTATGCTACCAATCCTTCAGCTGGCAGCGGTTGTTTCAGAAGGTGCACAAACCTACGAAGCGCTAATTGAAATTACACAAAAACGGTTCGCATTCTCTCAAAGTCAGCTAGAAAACGCAGGAGGCTTTTTGTTGAAAGCTCACCTTATGTCAATTGACAATGAAATGATTGTTCCCACAAATGCGTTAGCAGCACTCGATAATTATGTGAATGAGGCGGATCTGGATAATTTGAGCAATTTACTATTGCAGAACTTTCCGCCCTATAGAATCTTGTTTGAACATCTAAAACACAGGGGCTCACTACCGACAGAAATGGATCCAGCTATTAAGGATAGATGGCATGATGCATCAAAGGTTGCATATCGTAATCTGCGGCAATTTCTGGTCTATCTTGGTCAGGCTTTTATGATTAATCGGCAGATTGTCGATGGATCTGCACGACCGTCTGATGAAGAATTTCGATCAGATATTTTAGAAGTGTTTGCAGACAGTGATTTTTTTGAGGTTGGAGGATTAATTCAGCAATTATCGACCAAGCGAATGATGTCGCCTTGGGCAGTTAAACGTCAACTCGAACGGATGATCAGCTCTGCGCAATTAAATATGTTCCGATTCGATTCGGCTACTCCTTCTGAATTCCTATTAGGCGACAAAATCGTCTCTGGTCCGGCATCAAACCCTTCTCTTGAATCATTGAATGTGAGCGCTATTTCAGTAGGTGGCAAGCCTATTTATACAGTAGCGAGGGCCTATTAAATGTCTGATCCTCTAGAAAATTTCTTGACGGGAATACATCGTCAAGTCTCAAAAGTGCCAGTGGAAAATGCCTTTAGTGAGTACGGATTGGGTCAGAATCCGTTTCCTCCTAACAGAACAATTACCCCAGATGTAATTTATGGACAAGACAATAATGTGCATCGTTTTTTGAGCACATGTGTTGAAATCTTTAGCGCGAATGAGCCGCAACGTCGAGCAGTAGCAGTAGTTGCTGGCACTGGTGGGGGGAAAAGTCACTTTTTAAGATATTGCCAAAACGCCTTTCCAAAATTGAGCAGCAAATACGAACAACGTTTTGTCTTATCTGAATTCATCGCAGGTTCAGGTAAAATGATTGATTTAATTCGTACAATTCTTCGTGATACTGACCTTTTTTGCAGGGATTTGGATAGCTGTGATTTTCTTGTAGCTTTAGTCCGGCAGCTGAAAAGCGATCAAAGTCACTTAGAGCACATCAAGCAACCAGACGTGCGGACATGTTTGAAAAAATTATGCGCCGCAGCAGTAGCTAAGGATAATTCCCTAGAATACATGCTTGTCACAGCCAGAAAATGGATAAATGCAGAGGCGTTAAGTCAGACTGAAAAGAAACAGCTAGGCATAGTGTCACGCCTAACCACTCCAGCAATGGCAGTCCAGGTCTTAAAAGAACTATTTGTATTAGCACGAAAAGTACAACTTTTCGAGGGGCTTTTTCTATGTATTGACGAGATTGAATCGTTATTTACACGTGGAATGAGCCCCTCTCAAATAACGGCTTTTCTACAAGACATTCGATACTTTTACGATGAATCTGTTAGAGACAATGAAGGATTCGATCTTCTACTGCTAACGGCTTCAACTACAACCGGAGCAAGTAATCTTTTACGATTTAATCCGCCAATTTTTCAACGATTTGGCTATGAGCGCGAGAATCGGCTGCTGTTAACTCAGATCGCGAGTGCTGTGGAAGCAGTCGACTTTAGTTACAAATACGTTGATCATTTTGCAGACAAGTGGCGAGAAACAAAGCCAAAGGCAAAAGCGACAAAGAGTGCCAGAGCCATTATCTCTGCTAAGGAAATTGAAAGTGCTTTTGTTACTGCATCGGCAGGAGGCCCAGCTGCCGCTCCCGGATCATTACTGGATCGCCTACATAACACAGTTCAAGATAAATTCTCTGATAGTACGCAACAAGATATTTCAAATTGAAGAACTGGTTTTCAAGACAGAGCAACATTCCTAACGCGGATGCGAATACTAGATCAGCCGCAATTCACTATTAAGAGGTAAAATTCATGTCCGAGAAAAAATTACCGAAGACGGTTGAAGAAGCCCAGTCACTTATTCTTCAAGAAGTTTATGAAGAATCAAAGCAGTGCTTAGTGACCAGAAGACGTGATCTCCGGTTTGTGAATGGTTTTATCGCCGTTGAAATAGATGAGCGTGGGTATGCTGGTATTCCGGAGAGAATGTTCTTTGTATCAGCATTGGATCAAATGATCTCCGATGGACTCTTTGTAGAATTGATGAAAGATGCGAGCGGAACGACTTTCGAAGAAACATATCAAATGACGGCCAAAGGTATAGAGCTGGCTGAGAAACGGCGCTTTAAGAGAGAAGTAAAAGCACAACAAACACCTTCAGACTGATTATGGCAACTTAAAACTGAGCAGATATTCGCGTACTAGCCATAAAGACGAAAAGTCAATCATTCCAAGCTATTTTGATAGCAACTGCAGAAACAAAAGGTTTGTTTTGTTTACTACTATTTTCCCACCAGGTCAGGGTCTCCAGTCTTGCATCCAAAAGTGAAGCCTGTATAATAAACAAAATAGCCTTTTAGAGAAGTTTTGTTCATATGCCAGGCAAAGCCAAAGTCCTAACCCCCAAAGAAATCCAAACAGTCCTCAAAGTACTCAAAAATGCTCGAGACCGAGCACTTTTTGCCACCGGCCTCTACACGGGTTTGAGAATCTCTGAGATTATAGCAATCGGACAAAACGACGTGTTCACCACCAGCGGTGGCATACGCAATATTCTCAAGATCACCAGGCTAAAAAAGAAAAATACTGTCTACAGCAACATACCAATCCATCCCAAGCTGCGCGAACAACTAGCCAGCTACAAGAAAATCCTAGACAAGATGCCAGAGCCCTCTCCCTGGCTTTTCCCGTCGACTGACGACCCAGGCAAGCACATTGGCCGCATTCGCGCCCACAATATCCTCACAGAGGCCTTCCAGAACGTCGGCATTGAAGAAGCATCCACCCATTCGCTTCGTCGGACTTGTTTGACCACAATGTCCAGGGCTGGCATACCGCTTCGCACAATTCAAGAAATCTCTGGCCACAGCAACCTTGGTCAGCTGCAGGAGTACCTGGCCGTAGACCCAGCAGACAGCCACAAGGCTATTCTGAGCTTGAAGTATTGAGTCAAGCTTTCTTCTTCAAGCAGTGCCAAAATTCACTTATGGCCGAAATGAAAAATTGGCACCCCAAGTCAAAAGCCACTCAGACCGGCATGGTTGAGCCATTGTTCAATGGCAATTTTCAGGGATATAGCCTAAAACGTTCATTTTCGGCTAACTCACAGCAACCTAAAACACTCTATAGTAGAAAATTTCAAATAGTAAAGAAAAAGTGCCACCTGTGAGAGTGGCACAAAAAGTCAGTCGCTCCCCTCAATTAAGAAAGGAGCGACTGTAAGAATACTCATCTAACACGAGCTTATGTGAGAGGACTGTCTACAGCCTAAGGATTGGTTTAGTTGCTCTGAGCTACTGAACTCTACGCTCTGCTAATAGCATGTATGCTAGGACTTTGCTTGGCTCCAGATTGGGCTTACTTAGTCCATGTATGAGCACAACTCTCCTCTATTTGCTGTTTGATTTTTACTGGGTCCGAAGGCAGCTCAAAATCACTTGGATACAGTGCCGAACCCTTTAAAAGGGTTCTTTTCGTCTTTAAACCTACCGGAACCGTAAACCCTATAATCGGAAATCGATCAAACCTGACCGGGTCCATCGGAGTTATCATTTTATACTGATCAAAATCAGTCACATTGGTTACATAGCCAGCCGGAAGGTCCCTCGTCGGCACAACTTTGAAAATACCTTTGTTATCTTTCACCGGTGTACACCAAGGAACTACAAGCACTTTTGGCTTGTCCAAACTTTTAGGGACTCTAGACAAGACAACACGTATCTTATGCACCCCAATTTCGTTTATCCAAATCCCACTAAGCAGTCGAAATGTAGACTTTTCGCCAGGAAACAATGGAGAGGGTTTAAAATTCTGAATTTGTAGAGGCGCACCATTTTCCTCAAATTCGCATGTGCATTCGATCTGCTCAAGCCCAAGAGAATAATCAGCACCAAACTGTTTAGATAACCGTCCAGCATTGCTTGGTGCCTGCACAAAAACGAGATACTCTTTCTGACCTTGGATAGTGCAATTCAATTGTGAGCCAGGAGAACTAAAAACAGTTTCAGTTGGACTCGGACTTACACATGAGTTCAGGAAGAAAGCCGACAATCCTAAACTCACTATGATGCGGCTTATTGATGCTGAATTTAACATATAGAACCTAGTATCAACCTGGGCCAAAAGAAAGAACTAACGAGCCTAGAGCACATGTTAGGAATCTACCACAAAATGAGACGGCATGTTTTAGAATGCCGTCTCAAACAGAGTAAGAGAAACTTAGCTACTTTCAACAGCCACTAGACCACTTTCCATCTTGGAAACTAGGCCTGTTTTACTTATTCGAACCTCCGCCGGTTCCGGTAGTTCCGCTGCCTCCAGTGCTTGTACTTCCACCACCCATGACTCCGCCACTCATTCCTATTCCAGCTAGTACTAGATTATTGAGGACCAGCTCCAAAACCTCTTGCGTTTTGGTTTTATCATCAGCCAAAGGTCTATCGATTCCAGGTGCCCACAGATCAGAAGGAACCGGGACTCCCGCTCGAATTAAAACTGATGCGGTAACAGCATTGCTGTTTCTAGACTGAGTGAGCGGAACTGAAATGGCTCCGTAAGGAACTGGATTGTAGAACAGATCATTTGCAACGGATTCAGCACTGTTCAAGATTCGCTGTATCATATCCTGAATTTCAGTCTGCGACATTCCGTCTGTAAGACTGACCACATCGCCATAAGCTTGCGCACGGGCAGTTTGTGTAATAGGCGGTGTTGTTATTGTCATCGTGAGATTGCCGGAATTCCAGAATGGTCCGCTGCCATCAAAATTCCCGTTTATGATGGTTACAGTCCCATCTGAATTCTCAATGAGAATCTTAGTATGATTGAGAATCGGAAGCGGTGAGTTAAGTGGCTGCGGATCACGACCAAGATATACGGCCATATCCCGCAAACCTAAAGGATCAGAACTTGTAAGCGGGTGATTACCAGTATATAGGTACATATTCAGACCTGCTGCTAATCCTACTGGATCGGGTTGCAAGAAGCGGCCAATCGTAGGATTATAATATCTCATCTTGTAGTGATAGAGTCCAATTTCCGAATCGAAACGTTGACCGGTATAGCCGTGGCTGGTTCCAGTCAAATTAGATGATTCACCAAATGGGCCGTAGGTGTAGCGGTTGATGACAGCACCTGTAGCATCAGTAATTGCGATCACTGAGCCTTGGTAGTTCTGGTGGAAATAAGACTTCGTGCCTGCGCCTGTAATGCGAATGAGCACGTCATCCAGACCAGAACCATAGACATACTGCTGCTGGAGCGCATTGGCAACTCCGTCATAGTCCGCCAGTCTTTGCATTCCAGAGTAGTAATAATTGGTCTTGGCTGAACCAACCACCTTTTGACTTTGGCGCATTGACGGGTCATAAACAAAGCTGGCGCTGACGCCGCTCTTGACCGCCGAAACCAGCATTGACTCAACGTTGTAACCGTAAGTCCAGGTGCCATCACCAACCAAACAACCATTGTTGTTGTAGTTATACGAAGCTCCACCAACCGTCGGGTACTGATTGAGGTTGTTTGCTGTGCCATAGGCAATCGTTGTAGGAGCCGGAGGCTGCCACATGAAGTTCGCTACGTCACTAATATGCTCACTACTCATTTGTCCCACTGCGTCAAAATCATAGGTTAGGCTCACGTTCGAGCCAACAAACGATTGGATGATGCTACCGACCTCGTTGTTAATCTCCATGCCATAGTCAGTGCTAGTTCCATTTTCAAAGACAACTTTGCGACGCCGTGAAAGAGCGTCATACTGGAACTGAGCAGCACTGGTTCCAGCACCGTTCAGCTTGATGTCTGTCAAGCGATTGAGCTGATCGTAGACCCGATCTACAAAGTAACTGCCATCCGGGTAAGTGGTTTTGGTAATATTGCCGTTAGCGTCAAGCACGTGGACCACGGTCTTAGCGTCTGGATACTGTTCTTTAAAGAACCGACCTGCGGTATCAAAGAAGTTAGTGAATGCACCGGAGCTAGGGTCACCCGAAACCACAGGTTTACCGATGGTCAGCAATCTGCTAGACAAGTCGTAGGTGTATGTAACTTGTGGCTCTGTTCCAGGTGTCTTGCTAACTATCCTATTAAGAACATCGTAAGCCATAACAATCGTTTCGGCAGTTCGTGTTCGATAAACCAACAAATTGCCATTGGCATCGTAGGTAACATTCTGGGCATAGCTCCCATCCGGATAGGTTATCCTATCCAGACGATCAAAACCGTCAAAAGTAAAGCTGACAGCATTGCCTCGTGGGTCCATTTTGCTTGCGACCAGATCATTATTGGTATATGACCTAGTTTCTACGATCTGATTCGTCGCATCTTTGATAGTCAGTGGCCTGCCACCAGAGTCATAGGCTACTTCTACCACCCGGTTGAGCGAATCTACAGTTCTCCAGAGTCGGTCAACTCCATCGTAGTCATAGGTAAGTACTCTGCCTGATGGGTCGGTAACAGTTTTAACTTTCCCTGTGAGCGTATAGGTATAACCTACAGCCTGCCAGGGCTCATTGGAATCGCCAGTTTGCCTCTGGACGGAAACTAGCGAATGATTATCGCTATATGTAAAATTCGTCACGTAGGCGAAGGGAGCAGCTTCAGTTCGTTGTGTAACTCTACGAAGCACATCGAAAACGAATGAAGTAGTATTTCCTCTGGCATCCTGCACGCTAGTGGTGTCTCCGCGAGAGTTATGACCGAAGTTCATGGTCAGATTGAGTCGGCCAGCGCCAAAATCGTGTATGGCCGATGTACATCGCTCAGTGCTGATATCGTAAACCCATTTCGAGACAATTCCTGTAGGCTCGGTAAGAGTCTCCACCTGCCCTCTTGCTGTATAGGTCATGCTCGTTGTGGGTGTGAAGCCGCCAACAACCGGCTGCTGAATATTCAGAAGTTGTCCTGTAGAGCCAGAATAATTGCAGGTAGTGGTATTACCACGCTGATCTTGGACGGTCTTGATTTTGTTCCAAGTTGCATCCCAGGTCATGTTCGTGACTAGATCAGACAACCCTGAACCAGACTTTGCCTTTTTAGTGATAGTTACTACCTGACTCTTACTGTTATAGGCAAATTCATCGTAATTGCCCTCTGGATGTACGTTTTTCGTCCTCCGCTGAAGGCCATCATATTCCATGGTGCGAATTTGATTGAGCGGATTGATGATCTTCTTGCACAAGCCTCTTGGTGTGTAATAGAAGATTGTCTTGTTGCCCAGTGCATCGACTGACTCGGAGCGATATCCGGCTATGTACAGCGAAATGATTTGGTTGAGCGCGTTATATTGCTCCTTGACTCTATCCAGGGAGTCATAAACGTTGAGCATAATTGGCACAGTGGGATTCTCAGGTCGAAAAACCTTCGTCATGCGGCCAGGCAAATCGTATTCATAGACACGATTTTTACCGTTCGCATCGGTGACTTGAGTCAGATTGCTGTTCAAATCAACTGAAAAAGAGACGCTTCTTCCTGTTCCGTCGGAGACAGAAGTTAGGCGTTCCCCAGTCCAAGTCAGAGTCAATGTGCGCCCAATGCCATTAGATACGGTAGAAAGCTTGCCGCTTGAGTAGGCAAGAGTAATAGTCACACCTTGAGGGTAGACAATCGTTGCCAGATCGCCATCAAGATTGAAGTTGTAATAAATACCATCGGCACTTCGGAAAGTATAAGTAAGGTCCACATTCTTTATTAGGGTCGCCATACCTCCTGTCTTCGGAAAGTAGCTACCATCAGCTAGTTTTGTGAAAATGGTCTTGCTTCCCGGAGTTTCGATTCCAACAGCACCGTCCACCAACTTTTCGTTTAGCCATTGGTGAAGGAGAGATGCAGTTATGAACTTATCAAACGGATTTGATAGATCCTTGAAGAGATCAACAGCCACAAACAGTGCCGTGATGGCACTGGAAGCTTCGATAGGAGAAGCTTCGCCCAAGCTAGACGGAATAGAAGCAGTTGCCGTAATCTTGGTCTGCCAAGTGTGCTGCCAACCAAGCCCTAGCGGGCCATCGACGCAACGATCTTCAGAGCTGTAATGCCGGCCAAATGCAAGACTATACGGAAAAGCCTGACTACCCACCATCAGATCAACTCCGCTAAAGCCCTCATGCCCATTCTGGACGTTGACTGGATTTGGCGTATTGTGATAGCCAGGGAATCGATTCGGATCATAAGTATCAGCTGGCCCCCTACCCTCTTCATATGTCAATCGGCCCTTAAGCGTTGTCCCATAGACTCCCCACCCATCGTTAAACAGAGGTTCTGGCGGTGGATTTTTCCATTTATATCGCTCTTTATTTTGTTTCTCGTTGACACTCTCTCCTTCGATGTACTCATAACCACCAGTACCTTTCAGGGCACCGTCAATAATACCGATGGCACCTTGATATGGGGAAATCAACCAGTAGGTGTAACCTGTCCAAGAACCAATACTCAAAGTTGCATTCTCAGGCAGGGCGACCCTCCAGCCATAGTTCAGGTACCAGTTTTCAATGTCTGTAAGAGTCTGTGCAGGATAACCAGTCAGGTTTGGCTTTACGTTGGTAGTCCAGTTTGCGGTTTTGCCGTCATAGATTTTCTGACCAGCAGAACAGGCCAAATCAATGAGCGGAGTTGTACTAACGGCGCCAACCCCTGTGGTTTGCTCCAGCATCGCCGCTTCGCACGACACGCCGAACATCGCAAGTGGAGTATCATTCCACTTCACTCTGTCATAGTTATTGTCTAGAGCAGAGCTTGCCCAAACTATACCACCCAGATCCGCAAGCATCGTGTCGTAGTAACCTACTAGGCCAGCCTGGTGATGCAAAACGGTGGTACATCCAGTCATGCGATTCAACAAGTCGCAACCGCGAGATTTCTCGTAGTTCCAGGTATGCCAGATGCAGGAATAGGCCTCTCCCCAAACTGCTTCGTTTGTATCAGAAAGCCCTGCCAACTTGTTCACCTGAAGTTTCTTTTGGTGCAAGTTGCACTGTTCGATGCCAGCATTGCCCCAAGCATTCACTAGCAAATATTGCTTGTCAGCCCAGACCCGCTGCCAGACATAGGTATTGGCATAAGTAGTCGGATAAGGATGTGTGACTTCGAACAGAACTGAGTTCCACGTGCCGATGCCCTGTGCTGAACTGGTGCCAATTAACGTTCCATCAAGACGAATCTCTCCTTGATGGCTGGCGTTGAAACCTAGGGTCAATCGCTTGCCGTGAATATCATCTGAAAAGAAGGTCACGTCGATGGTGTCATAGACCACATGCATCGTCGCACGATAAGCATTAGGAATCGAAGTCCACACTGTTGGAGGGCTTCCGGGCCGCTCGTAGGGAAGTGAAGTGATGCGCTGCGGGGTTGAAACTGGATTGATTGTTCTGCCGCCGAGAATGTCATCAACGGTGGCACCATGATCGTTGGTTTTGATGAAGTTGACCAAACTCATGGACATGGTCTGAAGGTCCGAACGCACATTGCTGCGGTTCATGTTCTGAACATAATCTGCGTTGATGGTGGCGCCAGAGCGAGCATTGTTCATGAACGTCGTGGCGTTGTAACCCATTGCGGTAGCAAGATCAATGCCACTGGTAACCGTATACGACTTCATCGCAGGGTCAAAGACATACCAGGTCCCGCTGATCTGCACCTGCAGCCAAAGGTGGTTGAAACGTACTTTGTCCGGTGTGCCAAAAATTACTGTGTTCGGAATACCGCCGTTGGCAAGCAAGTTAGCCGATGACCAAATATTCCCTGCATCTGTTCCCAACCAAGCCGCAAGCTGAGTGCCATCCATTTCCAGCTCGCCGAAGAGATAGTTTGCAGCAAAGCCAGCCTCACGGAGAAGCTTAACCATAACATCAGCCTGGTCGAATGAGTTCCCAAAGCCGTCGGATATCGCACCAATGCCCTTCTGCGTTCCGTAGGTGGGCAGAAACTCAAGATTCTGCGTGTACTCATGAATGAGGTCAGGATCATTCTTGAGCGCTCTGGCCAACTCAACGATGGAGTTCGGCGCAGCGACAGTGTTGCTCGCAAAGCTCATTGCGGCGCCAGCCTGCTTGCCAGGCACATAGATCTTGCCAGGAATTACTCGCGATTCAATAGTACCTTTGGCGATATCAGGGGAAACGCTTGCCTGTTTATCCAGTGAACCGAACTTAGGTTGAGTAGGGTCCTGGGCGCCAGGTGTCTTGTTGGATGCATCGGCCTTCGGAGCCAGGTTCTTTCTGGCTTGTGAAGGAAGCTGTTTGTTTGAGTTTGTCATTTCGTGGGACTCCAAGTTTTCTTCAGTGGACTAATTTCGCCCACTGTCAAAGTTTGTTGATTGGTTGAATGGTTCGGTTGGGCCTTAACTTCAGTGATGAAACAGCTCATGCCGTCACCACAGAGGTTCTATTGCCTGCATCGTCATAGTTGTAGGTAAGCAATTTACCGCTCGAATAAATGACCTGAGACAGCCGTCCCTTGAGGTCCATGATGTATTTGGCGCCCGGCGGTTGATTGGCCACCAGAAAAGGCGCACCTGCTGACACGAATGTCATTCCACTCACGTCTTGCATTGAGCCCCAGATGAAGGGAGCCGCCTGGTAAGCCAGTGAAAGATTGAAGCTTGATGTGTTGCTCATTGTTGCTCTCCTTTGTTATTGAGTAACGACCACAGGGCCGCTAACCACGAGGTTCTGACTGGTGCTGCCCCAGATGTCAGCAAAGACATCGACAACACAGTTTTCGGTCGGGGTGAAGGTCACCGAGTATTGAGTGAAAGCTGTGGCCGTGATAGCAGCAGAAACAACGTCAGTGCCAGCAGAGCCAACACCGGCATAGCGACCGCCAGGCACACGCAGACGAGCAGTCGGACCAGCCGCGCTCAACTTGGCCCAGTACTTGACCGTGGTCGGAACGTTCGCCGGGCAAGCAATTTTGCCGACATTGATGCTCAACGGGCTGCCGGACAAGGCGTCAGTATCAGGAGTGAGTTTGAAGGCAATGCCGGAGCCAGGTTGACCGACCACACCATTGGTGGTGACAGTGCCGTAGTCGGTGTAGGTGGTGTTGTTAGCAGCGTTGCCGGCCTCTTTCTGAGAACTGACCACGTTGCCAGAGGTGCGACCAGTACCAGGGCTGCCCAGCGAAGTCAAAACAGCTGCAGGGGCACCGCCTGTGTACTGGGTCCAGTTGTAGACCACAGCACGGCCGCTGACGCTGCTCGGAACCATGATCTGCGGCACAGCGGAGCCACCCACAGTGTTCGTGTCGAGACCATAGATTTCGACATCGGCGTTGTTCAGCAGAATTTCGCCGACAGTGTTGCCGCGAGCAGTGAGGCCGTAGGAGACCATGCCCTGAATAGCCTGGAAGTTGATCCCGCCCAGAGTGTTGGCTTCTGCCGTGTTGGAGCGGAAGTTGCAAGGCGACTGAATATCAAAGCCCAGGCCGGTGTTGCCGGAGCAATCACAGCCAGTGACAGTTGCCGGTGCTGCCGCAACGAACAGTGGCACCTTGATACCACCAACTGCTGCACCCCAGATCTTCGTATTCGTGACACTCCAGTTCAGGTTATCCGATTTGTAGTTTCCGGTAACTGGAATGTTCAAGATAGCCGTCGTGCCGGTGCAGTTGATGAAGTTCGAGCCAGCGACGTTAACAGCGCGAGTGGGCATGGTAGAGAAGGAACCAGTGCCAGCAAAGCCGCTGTTGTTGACGTTGTAGCCGCGTGCCGTAGACACCAGACCCAGCGGGAATGCCGCATGGCCGAACATCATCTTGTCGACAGTGATGTAGCCAGTTGCACCTGTAAGGTTGATACCAGATGCGGCCCAGTCACGGCGATCGATCAGGGTCAAACCATCCTGGGTGCTCATGTCAGTGGTGTTCCAGCCACCAGAAATGGTGATCGGATTGCCAGCCGAACCGTTGCCAGAGAAGACCTGGTCGTAGACAGTGTTGCCAGTGCCAATCGATACAACCGTCGGCTGCAACATGTAGAACGTGGTGGAGCCAGTGGCACCGCGATAGCCCTTGGCCAGAGTAGCAGCAGTGGCCGCCTGAGCATCGACATACACAGTCGTGCCGGAGACGCTCTGCACTGGATAGAAGACGGCGTTGTCCGGCGAAATCAGCGAGTTCAGCGTCAGGCAATCGGCCGCTGCAGGCGCCTTGGCAGCAAAGATGTTGTCGATAAGAACTGTCTTTGACGCCATTGAAATCAGCGCATGCAGCCGTACAGCGTTGATTGTCGCGCCAAGTGCTGCGCCGTTGTCAAATGTGACAGCGGTCCACTGGTTGGCGTTGAGCGCCACATTAATAGTGAACGAATGCACGACCGTGTTGCCCGCTGCATCACTGCAGAGGTCAAGCCGGAGGGTGTTAGCCGCTAAAGCAGCTGTTGATTGAATCCAGAAAGACACTTGCTGGTAGGCGCTCAAGTTGAGTGCGCCAGTGGCAAAGTGTGCCATCTTGCCGGTGGTGAAGCCAGCTGCGCAAACGAGCTTGGAGCTGTCAACGCCCTGCTTGGGTGTCGGGGCCGTGGTGTTGGCCGTGGCCGTGACGTTGGCAGCTGCTGTCCAAGCGCCGTCGCCGTAAAGAAGCTGGTTCATGGCGGCCGAGAGAGTGACCAGAGGCGAGCCTTTGGTCCACGTGGCGGTACCACTACTGGTGCTAGGTTTGCCCATAACGCGGATGACATCACCGGCAACTGCAACAGCTGCAGCCGATGATAGGGTCTTTTTGCGGAGGGCGAATGTTGAACCGTTGTTGGCGTCGTTGCCGCCGTTAAGGTCTACGAATTTGTTAGCCATTTGAATTACCTTTTGATTTGGTTTTCAGAGAAATCGAAATGACTTCTCCAATGAATTAGCGCTGGCAAGGTTGAGCCATGCAGCGCGAGAATCTGCGTGTGCAGATGATTTGTCTATTTGCAACAAGAGACTGGCGCCCGATATGAGAAATCGGAGAGCACAGAATCTGTTAACTGGGGGTCAATCGAATCTAACTGTGCACTTAAAAGAAGATGCTGGCAGTTAAATGGGGGCGGAGAAAAGCGGGATGCTTGGCCAGATTAGGTTTCGGGGCATAGCCACGAAGTCAATGAGACATAACTGAAACATAAAGCGCGATCTCTGACTCATGATTTCCGCGCACTATCTGCCGCTCAAGCCCTACTTATCTGCTCTTGAATGGATACTTGCCGCCCTTCTTATGATTGATTCGGTGGCTCCGCTGGAGTTGCAGGAGCTGCCGCTAGCGGAAGTACAGGAGGAAGCGTAGGAGGCGCAGCCGGTGGGCCAGATCTGTAAAACTGGCCTTCCAGTACAGGGATGATCA
>JBIPOV010000148.1:0-6304 GCA_044378815.1 Obscuribacteraceae bacterium (SeqCode)
GCCGCGGACGGGGTCTTACCTTTGGATTTTTTATTCATGAATCCCTCCTTTTGACATTGTATGTCGTGGAGCGACTCTCGCTAATTACTGTCTGTTAATTGGGGGGAAGGTCAGCCAGATCCAGCAGCCCATTTGTAAGACCTAAGGACTGAAGAATCTTGCCTGCTAGAAACTGGGCACCCTCAGGTGTAGTAAGCGATTGTGCAACAGATTTGTCGTTCCAGATTCCTGGAAGAACAATCGGCATCGCAGCTGCCAATCGAGGTTCAATCAACTTTGCTAAGGTTTCTTGGTCTGGAGTTGTATTCAAAAGTAAAGTAGCCATTAATTTATTCCTTACCGATTTTCGGCATTTATAAACACAGCCCGAAGGCTGGGAGTGACCTGAATTAGTTCCCCTGTCGAAATCGACGCGCACAGCAACCACATGCCGGTCAAAGCATTGTGGATTAGCCCAGCCCTTAGCTGATAAGGGTTTGGGGGATTTTAGAACAGAAAGAAAGAGCAGGAGGCTGCCACCACCAAGGGGTGAGAAGCAGCCAACTGTCAACGTGACGAACCCGCTTACTCGAAATCACTTCGTAGCGCTCCCAACTGAGCCGCCGGTTCTGGCTTTCTTAATATGCTGTGGTACTTTCAGTTTGGAAAATACACTAAACTCTTTTCCAAATCTGTCTCACTCAATATTGTCACAGAGAGAGCCCTATATTTTCGGTGTAGAAGACTGAATATGTGACCATCATGGAAGGTGTTTCAGAGCCTGCTGAACTCATTAATATATTCAAAATCATCGCTCCTTTCTTCTCTTCAAGCCATTTATTCAATGCCTGGGCCGCGCTAGAGTTACCACAGGAAGTGACTTTCCCTGAAAACTCAACAACTTTGACAGAAGGAGCCAGACGATGAAACATGTGTTCTCCTTTTTGCCCCCGTTGAATGACAGGTGGGGACGCTCGTGCAGGGTCACGTTTAAGACCGGAACAGTGACACTAAGAATTGTGTGCTGCTCTTTTCCGCTATGGAACTGACGGGAATCGAACCCGTGTCTCACCAACCAAAGCCAGAGCGCTCTACCAACTGAGCTACAGAAACAGTTCATCAGCTTTCAAGTAGGGTGGTCCTGTTCTCAATAAATTCTGACTGCCGCTGCTAAATCTGTTTCAGAGACAGAAGCAACGGCAGCCAAAGACTGCGGATATCCATTCTTGCCAATGAAGGCGTGATTTCCGAAATAGGAAGCTTTCTGAAGACTAAAAGTTAGTCGTCAGCCCGTGTCGGGGCGACGTCATTCACAACAACACCGGGAACATTTCGGCCCCACTGCTTGATGCCGAATTCATACTTCCGACCTGCACGAGTCAGACCCACGTCACTGCTGTAGATGTAGTAGTATCTGTCTATGAGCACTCCTAGGTACTCTTGGCGAGGCACTTTTCGATATACAACCTTAATTGGATGGTCATTGAGCTTGCATCGGCCATCCGGCTGGACAGCCATACCGTCTGAGTTGATAGGAGTGCCGTCTTCTGTTGTACCGAAGTCGCCGCGAAATACTTCTTCGATACTGTCTACGGAAGGACCACAGCCAATAACTCTTTCATCGGCGATTGTGGTAGAGCTAGGGTTTCTGACTAAGAAAACAACTGTTAATGCCGCGAAGACTCCCAAAGAGATTGCAACTATGTTTAGATAGGTAGACTCAGTACTGCGATATTTCATAAAGTTCAAAGTAGTTCTATTCTTGTTTAGTTTTTACATTGCCAATTGCCAACGTTTACTAGCGACACTTACGCAGCACGCTTTGAACCCACTGCTATTGATTTCCTATATCTTGAAGCTGAAACAACAAGTATTTGGCGGCTGTGATTACTGAAGCTACAACAAAGAACTTTGGAAGCTCAAGCGCCAATACTAGGCCAAATACCGAACCAGCCCAAAGATAAAATGCTACAAACATAGCAGCACGCGCAAATTGCGGCAGCAACCGAGATGTAGACTCCTGGCGAGCTGAACGCCTAATACGAGGCTTCCATAATGCGGTATCGCTAAGACATCCGAAGATGAACACCGCCAAGAATACACACATGCGTGCGGTAAATGTGAAGGGCGAGGGGCCACCAAGTAGAAGCGGCATGATTAAGGCATATCCAAGCGCCTCAGTAAGCCAAGGCATGAATACGTACAATAATCGAACAACAGTGTAAGTGCGATGCATAGTAGAATCTCTCAATTTTAAATTTCCCAAAGTTAAAGGAGATAAAGACTGCTAAGTACCAGCTCATCGGATAGCAGGGCTGAGACACCGCCAGGCAGGTTGACAACACAATTGGTCGCAGCATCAACTATGCGATGACCAATCAAACTTAGATTGTCTTCATTTCCAAGTTCTTGATCACGAGGAAATCCAAGAACAGTAACAATCCAATAGAATCGGCCACCTGAGCAGAATAGCTTAGGCGCACCATAGCTGTGATTTGACTTACCGAATTCGCTACAGACTGCACAAACAGCATCAATTGGTCCATAGATTACACAATCCAAACGACCTTCAAAAAGCCGAGGTTCACCGGTTCTAATATCAAACAAGACAAGGCTGTGCAGCGCGCCTCCCTGTTTTTTAGGAAGGCCGAGCAGTACGGTGTACTGCAGACCAATGCCATCGAAAAGTTCAATACGCGCCGATGAGATTTTTTTATCAGGCTTGTATTCGAAGAAGGACAACGGCCTAGCACGCCGAAGAAAACGGTCACGCAAGCCACCACACCACAGTGCATAGGCACGCGAATAACGCTCGGCTATAGCTTTCGGAAATAGCGGTAGTTCGGGATAGAGCTTTTTAGCTTTCTCCAAACTAAGAATCTGAGGAATTCCGTTAGGCGAAACTCTCACCAGAAAACCGCTGGTTGGAATTAGCGTTCCCAACCAGGTGAGTCGGAACCAGGGACAAACGAAAACAAGTGACCACTTGCCTTCGACATCCTTTTGGTAGCTGCGCTCGATGATCGAGCTGAATGGCAGCCAACCAAGCAGTAGGCACCAGAGTGGGCTATTCTCACCAATCAAGAAGCCCACAGGATGCATTTCTGGAGCGCCCAATTTGCGCGCAGAAATTTCAATAAAACCTGAGTCTGACTTGAAGATACCACTTAACCAGTCATTACCACGCAAGGTAAAACGCCAGACCGGTTTTCTACCTAAGATCAAACTGGGATCTGGTGACACATCGCAGTGCCTCTGACTATTTGCACCCTTAGCTAGCTCACTGGCTATAACAGAAGGTACAAGCAGCGGCCCGTCAGTTACACTATCTGGCATAGCGCCAATGCGATTCAGGTGCAAGCAGCGATACATCTGATAATTACGCACCGGAGCTATGTTTACCAGCCAGAACCAAGCAATGACAATAAACAGACCCGATGCTGCGAAAGCAAGGACAGTAAAAAATCTATCGAATGAATCTAGACTCTTCTTTAGTGCCTCTTGAGCCTTCTGCTCGGAATCTTCAAGATTGTTTTGGACCGGTGTAGGTTTGGCTATCTTTACAGGTTTGGCTACATTATTAGGATTGGCTAACTTAGCAGCTTTGCCAGGCGGACCGACGCTACCGATGGTGCCAGGGGGAGCCGACTTGCCTGGGACATCGGACGCTCTCTCTACTTGAGCTGGTTTGGTTTGCGTCGATGACGCTGAGTTAGCCATAAGGGGGGTTTGAACAGTTGTTGCAAACACCAGCGCGAAGAGCGCAAATTTCTTGACGCCTGGTCCTCTCAAATTAAGCACTATAGTTTTCATAATTTTGTCTCTGTTTTTTCTAGTTAATACAGACCCTCTTAACCACTTAGAGCTCGACGAGACCTCAATCAGGGTGACTGGGGAAGAGTTCTATAGACTGGACTTGCCAGTCTATAGAAAGAAATCGATCACGGTTCTAGATTGATAAATCGCAGAAGAGCACGGGGTTCCGGCGAAGCACTGGAATACCATTCGTATAAGCAAGAAGAAAGACTCTGCTACTTAACACTCTCGCAATCTCGTCTTCACTGAAATCTTCAAGTGTCCTCTTTTTATAGCCCATAGACTTTTCGGCTGCACTCTGCTCTGAGCGAAATGCAGCCCTCACTTCTGACAGTGTAATCTTTCCGCTGCCGGAGCTCTTTCTTTCAATAATTTTGGACAGCGTTCTCCAAAACCAATACCAATTGGGGCAGTTTGCCAATAGAAAATCAACGGCTTCTGCGGCCATAAAGAAAGGTAAGATCTCTGAATGTAGCAAGCTCCTGCCGGCATAGCCGTCAACAAGTATGTTCAACTCATAGCCAAGATCAGACAATTTGATCTCTACAGCAATGTAGGATGCTAGAACTTCTTTGCTGGCTGCTTCATTTTCTCTTTGGGCGTAGCCTAAAATTTCATCAAAGAACCTATCGGTCAGAGGTGTTTCAATTTGATTCGACATAATTTTGTTGTTCCTATTTTGATAAACTTGGAATTCAATCTTCTGGTAACAGTTAACAACTGTAGATAATTACTCAAGCTTCTAGAAAATCTCCAAACTAAGCTCAGACCAAGGCACTCAAAAGTGACTTGGCAGAAGACAAGATTTGGTAATGCTTTTGTCGAAGGTGTTGAGTTGGTTCCTTACAGTAGTTTTGAATGAGAAGATAACTAAGACAATCAGAGTCGATAGATAATTTGCAAGGCCTGCTTACTAGCTCCAGATTTCTCAGATGAAGTGCGGCGCCTACGACGATTACAAGGGCTGTTCTTCCTTTCACCAATATCTAAGGTTCAAAGAGTATTATCATTCAAAACTAGCGCATGGTGAAACTGCGAAAACAGAAACGGTTATTGCTCTGCGCTTGCTTTTATACAAGACAACAAGCAGTAAGAAACTAGGGTCTTACGCGCCGAACAATTTGAACAAGCAGGCCCTCTTCTGCGGCACAAATAGGGTCGTTGTTGATCAGGACAGCCCAGGCCTTGTTAATGTGGAGCTTGGAAGCTTCAGCGCGATCAAGCAAGCTAATGGCCTCAAGAACAGCATCCACTGCTGTTCGATCTCTAAATCCGGCAGCACTAAGTGCAACGGTCAACTCGCTCCTCAAATAATCAGAATCAAGCTCGTCCACTAAGTCACGGTGAAGACACAGGTTCTTCCTTTTTTGCTTTAGAAACGAATTTAGATTATTCGGAACGAGCGTATCCTTGGACTCGCTAATTGCGCAGCTGGCAATTGCCACCGCAATAGCTGCAAAAGCCCAGAAAAAGCGATCACTCTGCTCCTTCTGAAACCTTACAATACTATGACTAGACAACAAAACACAAAGTGTGGCACCAATTGCCTTAGAGACTGATTATGGCAATCTAAAACTGAGCAGATATTTGGCAAATGGCCTTCCAAAATTGAGCAGTTTTAGATTCACGCCGATAATAGAAGGGCCCCTAACAACGGGGCCTAGAAAAGCGACGGCACGAATGTTAGATCAAGATGCGTGGGCATCGATTCGACTGTTACACCGAAGGCAAGGCAAAAGCATCAGCTGGATTTCGAGAGAGCTAGGCATCTCACGCAATACTGTTAGTAAATACATCAAGGACTGCGATGCTCCTAAATACAGAGCGACCCAGCCGCGCGGCAAACCAGTTGCTGATAAATGGAAGGAGCACGTTCGGTTAATCTTAGAGGACGACCGGAACGCACCCCGCAAGCAAAAGCATACAGCAAAACGCATTTTTGAACGACTAGTCGATGAGCACCAATTTACAGGCTCCTATCGAACGGTGCGAAAGATTGTCGCGGATATCAAGAACAAGCCTGGGCAGGCTGTATTTTTACCGCTTCAGTACAAGCCTGGCAAAGATGCGCAGGTTGACTTTGGTGAGTCGTATGCAGACATCGACGGCGAACGAACAAAGGTGCACATCTTTGAGATGCGTCTGAACTATTCGCGGAAGAAGTTCGTGATGGCGGTGAGAGCCGCAAACATGGAATCGTTCATGGAAGCTCATGTTAGGGCTTTTGAGTTCTTTCAAGGGGTGCCAGAGCGACTAACCTACGACAATTTAGGGCTAGCGGTGGTTCGGGTTGGTAAGGGCAAGGATCGGACGTTAACCAAAAAATTCAAAGAGCTAATGGGCTTCTATTCTTTTGAAAGTAATTTCTGCACGGTTGGCCTCGAAGGCGCCCACGAGAAAGGAGGTGTTGAGGGCGGAATTGGGTTCAGCCGAAGGAACTGGCTAGTGCCTGTGCCAAAGGTGGAACGAATCGAGGATCTAAACGAGAAATTGGTAAAGCGCTGTATTG
>JBIPOV010000149.1:0-6244 GCA_044378815.1 Obscuribacteraceae bacterium (SeqCode)
CTGCTTTGTGCTGAGAAAAAGTGCAAAAATTCGCAGAAGGAGATTAAATCATGAGGCTTTCAGGGGGGTTGACAGAATTGCCCGCCCCCATGGAAAAAATGAGACCAAAGGGTCTCGCTGTCGCTTGTGTCTCTAGTCTGTACGCTGGTTGGTACAGCTAGATAGGCTCAAGCGTTGTTACAACAAACGAACTTTCGCTGGGTTCGATTCCAGTTTTGTTCTGGAAGAGCTGATCAGCTTCGACAATATCCGCTGCATAAGCAATGAAGTCTGGTTCACGACTTTCAGTTCCATAGCACTGCTCAAGTGACCAGTTCCTTTTGTCGTAGTAGTGAAAGCTGGGCATCACTTTTACATTATTGAAGCCAAGGTCGATGAGCTGTTGCGCTGCTGTTTTGTTATGCACCCAAACTTCCTGCGCCTGGCGCAAGTCTAATTGAGGTACAAGAACCTGCACGGATTGCTTTTGGGTGTACCTATACCAGCGACTCTTGCTCCATGATTTTTTGAAGAGTGAGCGCACCACTCGCCTATCGATAGGCTCACCAGCAAGAAGCATTTCGATCGAGTTGAGTACGCAAAGCCACCACCTGTAATCGGTAAAGATGGCCTTTTGCGCCTCGATTGTCGCCTCGTTGAAAACGAAAAGCACCATCTCTGGACGGTTGTAACCAGTCATCACAATGGCATCTTGCTGACCTTGCTGATCTACCATCATGAAGAGTGGGTAAAAGCCGACAGCCTCTTCCAACCAGCGGTAAGCATGGATAGAGTAGTCGTCAGAGTAGGCCGGGTTCGGCTTCAGCAAGCCGTGAAAGGCTAAGCTCAGGGGCATGCAATGATAGAAGCAGACGCCCTGAGCATTTGAGTTCAAGCCCGAGTTCAAGCTAGATTTTTTAGACATGGCTGAGAAAGGACAGAGAAGAAGAAGGATGAGGATTTCTCCGCATCCTTCTCCGAACTGACTTTAGCTGAACTGAACGAAGCGGCCCTGACCTCTTAGCCCTAGCTGCCGACGATGATGGCCTCGATGGCGCCAACCTCGGCGAGCTTGGCTGCGATCACACGATGGCGACCGTCCTCCACATTGTAGCCACCGCCAAAGCGGGGGCGAAGGACAACGCGCACCATGTTGCGATCGGATTCGAAGTCGGCGAGCATGCGCTCGATTTGTCCGCGATCCTTGCGCATGATCTTCTGCCAGGTGCGTTCGGGCACGTAGACGTCCTCCAGGTCGATGAGGACAATGTCCTCCTGGTGAACGCCGCAACTGTTCTTTTGCATTTGCTCCTCTTAGGGAGCCCAAGAGTAGTCCTTAAGGAAGTTGCGGGATTGCTACTTCCAGACTGGTTGGGCCCCTAAAAGAGCAAACCTCGCTTGCTGTTCATGGTTGCGATTGATAGAGGGGACAGTGGAAACAGCCGTCGAGAATTCTCTGCGAAGGGGTTCTTAGCCCACAGCTCAGAGTCTTTCTCTTGCCACTTGTAGGTGACTAGGCTGCCGTTAAGCAGTAGCCTGATGGTGTTGCGCTGGTTGAGTGGTGCTCTGGATGAGTTGGTTTCTGGTCTTGCTCTTGGTGGCGAATATATTGGTGATGACAATAATACAAATACATTTTCCTGAGGATAAAACGCAATACCAATAAAGTTAGTTTAAAAGAGAACCGCAGAAAACAATTGATAGGCAAATGTCGCTTAGCGCAGTGATAACTAGGCTACTCAATCAAGCCATTGTCTTTAACTATGGCTGTTATTCTCAAGGTCTTCGCCCCTGGGCGCGCTCCTTGATTTGGGCAACAGTAGCATCTCTGAGAAAACTTAGAGTTGACGCACCAAGTCCGATACCAGCAGAGAGTATGACAGATGTTACTACTTCTTCGCTAGAAGCAAACTCGCCGGTGTGCATGTAAGAGTAAGCATTGGCAGTACCGGCACCCAGAGCACCGTTGAATACTGCTTCAGAACCCAAGGATAGCAGACGTGAACCAGTCACTCCAAGCGATGGTGCTGAATCTTGAAACAGTTTTGCCACCCTTGAGCCTTGTGCACCAAGTACGGCAGAGCCGGTACCCAAAAGTGCTTCGCCACCGCGGGCAAGAAAGAAAGAAGAGCCGCTCATGTCTCTCTGCGTTGGTGTTAGAAGCCCTCCCTGAAGAGCTCCAGCAGTACCATAGGCAACAGCATCAGAGAGAGCTGCCGAGCCAAACAGTTTAGAGCTGAGAGGTGTAAACTTCTTGGTCGCCAAGGCGAGGGCAAAAAATGCAGCACTAGTGCCGATCATTTTGCCGACATTGCCATAAAATGAAGAATCAATTTCATCTTGAGCGTCAAGATGAATGGCTTTGAAATCAGTGCCAATCGATTTATTTGCTAATTGGGTAAGACCATTAATCGGATTGAGAGCTAATCCAGAGAAAATCCCTTCTCGAAAAAGCGTTGCTTGCTGTAATGGTTCAAATTCGGATAAAGCAAATGCCTCCTGACCAAGTTTCTGCGAGGCAGTATGGACAGCTGAACCTTTTGATTCAGATTCAGGCGCGCTTTCAGCACCACTTTCAGGCGGCAAATTCTCTGCAAGGTTGAATTCGGAGCTATCGAGTAGCATGTCGGAATCTCTAAAGAAAGGTTAGAAGACAAAGCCGTCTTTAAAAGGAAGTTTAAATCAGCAGGGGAATTTCTAGGTCTTGCGGATAGTGTATTGACTATCTGTGACTAAGTTATGACTGGAAAATTCTCAATTTAATTATTTGCCGCCGCTTGGATGAAACTCCATTTTTCGAAATGGTCATTGGCTATTTCAATAGCTTCTGCTATCCACCCTCTCAGTGTGACGTCAGGCACATCGGGGAAGCCACGTTGTTGATCTTGCTTTTGACTTACACGCACAACTGATTCTCAGATTGACATGCCAGTCTTTCGGCACGCTGGCATCCGACTCAGCACCCTCACGCATTCTTGTCTGTTTGTCTGCGTCGATAAACAAACAATGAGTAGTCTCGGCCGGGCCACTGAGGAAGATTTACCCGTTCGACGGCTTTCCACTTGTCGCGCAGCTCTTGGTGGAAAGCAAGATCCCCGTATAGGTCATGAGCGCCTTTGCGAGGCGCGGGACCGCCGATATAAATCAAAGTATCACCTTTGAACGCTTGCAGCGCATTGAAAGCCATCGGGTCCTCAGGCGGCGGGCACGACAACATTAAGGTGCGGTCAGTATATTTGGCTACGGACCGCTCATCGCCTTTCAGAACCTCCGTCCAACTCTTATCGGCCCCCCCGTGCCAAGACGATCCCGATTCAATCGGGTATTTATCGAAGGCCACCACGTCGGTTCCGCGCGCTCGCAACAACGCGGCCCAATATCCGGATCCTGCACCAATTTCAACGATCGGTCCCAGATCTTCTATGGTTTTGAGCGCCTTTTCGTTCGGGATGGCCCAAGAATACTTACGGCAGAGAATCTGATGCTTAAAGCGATCATTAGAGTCAAAGATCAGTCTTCTGAAGCTGTCGAGATAAGGGTTACTTCGGCCTGTAATGGCATCGTCAACGTCCGTTTTACCGGTCAGCCCATTCGGCCAGGACTTCGAAGACGGTTCTAAGGACAAGTCATACAGTAGCATCGCATCTTTTATCTTTCCGGTGTGCAAGTGGACGTCGGCAAGTCTTCTCAATGTAGATTGCCTTTCAAAGCTAAAATCACCTGGCTCCGTTATATCGATTTGCAAGGCTCTCTCCAGGAGTTGTTGAGCTTTTGCCTTTCTGCCGGTGATAAATGCGAAGTCGCTTAAATCATTGAGCCGGTTAGCCATTTTAGGTCCATCTGAGTAATTCCGAGAATTCTCCAGTGACCGCTGCAAAATTGGTTCAGCTTTGCGGAGGTCGCCATTTCTAAACAGGGCTAAACCCTGTCTCGTCAGCGCCTCTTCATAGGCCGCACTCGTACTGCCGAAATTCCTTTCTCTAATCGCCGCAGATGCGCCGCTGGATGATATTGCTCGGTCATAAAGTCGCTGGCCGTATTGGAAGTCGGCCAGATTGAGCAATGCATCTGCAACTTCAGGGCTATCCGGACCGAATCGCACTTTGGCGGAGTCAACAATGCGTCCGTAAAATGGTTCCAGCAAGGGCGAGCGGCCGCGAGAGGAGACAACCCTCTTAAATGTATCGATAACGCGCGGGTCTTCAAGACCGAAAGCCTGTTCAAAAATCTTGACTGCCTGACTTACTTTTCTGGACTGCTCCCGGCTGCTTCCACTGCCGTCGTGCAGATCTAACAATGCTCTGTCATAGTTAGGTCCTTCCCCCAGTCCGAAAAACTCAAGGGCGTCGGCGGCATCTTCGTTTGCTTCCGTAGCTTTACCGTTCTGACGCGCTGCCTTAGCGTCCTTAGCAAGGGAAAAGGACGCATTTTCACGAGCCCATTCAGGAATTTCCGCTATCTCTGGGTCCCGCGTCAAAAAGCCTTGCGGTTCTGCAGGATGATCAAATGAAATGAAAGCCCTACCCGGTTCTGTGTGCCGTTTTAAATAAGACTCTCTTTTCCAGTCCGGAAGGGTGTCGACAAATCCGAGGAGCTCACTATGTCCATTCGGCGTCGATTCTGGACGTACGATCATAGGAGCCGCCAATTTTGACTCTAGTTGGTGTTGCGAGATGGCAGTTCTTTTGCTCTGCAAATTAGGACGGAAGTCGCTAATGCTTGACGCGCTGTCTACAGCAGCAGCACCTTTGTGAAAACTCAGAGCTGAAGCACCAAGGCCGATACCAGCAGAAAGAATGGCAGAGTTTGCCACTTCTTCCTTAGAAGCCCATTTACCAGTCTGCATGTAAGAATAAGCATGGGCAGTGCCGGCACCCAGGCCTCCGTTGAATACGCCTTCGGCACCTACCGAGAGCAGGCGTGAGCCAGTCACACCAAGCGATGGTGCTGAAGCTTGAAACAGTTTTGCCACCCTTGTGCCTTGTGCACCAAGTACGGCAGAGCCGCTGCCTAAAAGGGCTTCACCACCGCGAGCAAGAAAGAAAGAAGAGCCGCTAAGGTCTTTTTGCGTTGGCGTCAAAAGCCCGCCCTGAATTGCTCCAGCTGTGCCAAAAGCAACAGACTCAGAAAGCGCTGCCGAACCGAGCATTTTAGGGCTGAGAGATGTAACCTTTTTCGTCGCTAGGGCGAGGCCAATAAATAAAGCAGTTGTGCCGATCATTTTGCCGACATTGCCAGCGATGGAAGAATCAATTTCACTTTGAGCGCCCAAATGAATGGCTTTGAAATTCGTTCCGAAAGATTCGTTACTAAATTGAGTAGCACCGTTAATTGAGTTGAGGGCTAATCCTGAAACAATGCCTTCGCCAAACAATTTTGCTTGCTGCAGCGGTTCAACTTTTGCTTGCTTCAGTGGTTCAACCTTTGCCTGCTGTAATGGTTCAACTTTTGATTTAGTAAATGCCTCCTGACCAAGTTTCTGCGAGGCAGCCTGGCCAGCTGAAGCTATTGATCTAGATTCAGGCGCACTTTCCGCACCACTCTCAAGCGGCGGATCCTGTGCATGTTTGAATTGAGATCTATCCTGTGGCATCTCGGAATTTCCAAAGAAAGTTAGAAGACAAAAACGTCTTCTTCAAAATCAAATCAAAATCAGTAGGGGATTTCTTGTTATTGCTAAAATAGCGCTATTTTTGTGACGCTTCTATGTCTTTTAACTACACTACTTTGCTCCTTCCGGAAGTCTAAATTTCACTGAATGCATCTTATCCGAACCCATATTGTCAGAAACCTTGTCCTCAAGAATTTCCACCCGACCCCATTTCTCGTAGGCTTTCAGTACTTTGTAGCTGCTGCTTTCTCTCATGTCGGCTGTCCAATCGCCGCCGACTCTTTTAATGTGATCAAAGAGAGCATTAATGAGCAGTCTGGATTGATTTCGATGCTCCGGTAATACAGCAATATCTGTAACTTCACGATTCTCGCTATCTATCATGGCGTAACCAATCGTGCCTTTGTTCTTGTCTTTCAGAGCAAGACCAAAGTCTCCTTCAGAAGTAAACTGCCATCCTTCTGGATAGACGACTTTTGCAATTTTCTCGGCTTGTGCCTTGTCAGATGGCAGTAAGCCCTGCACCCAGTTGTTAAGCTTGCTGATTGGTGCCGGTTTGATCTTGGCATTTGCCGAAAGCAAGACTTGAGAGTTTGCATCAGTGTAAGCAGAGTAGTCGCGAGGCAATGGAATGGCATCGGTTGTTTTCCACCG
>JBIPOV010000102.1:0-20569 GCA_044378815.1 Obscuribacteraceae bacterium (SeqCode)
TTGCTGGTGCTATACGTCTCTTCATACCTACCTCCTAAGCTTTTTCATCAAGACACTGTATTCTATAGTTAACCTACCCCATTAATATAAAATCCAAACTTCGGCTTAGCTAAGGTGATAGGCAGAGAATCGAAAAAACTTCCTTGGCAAAGCAGTCCTCTTCTGCTCCTCGTCTTAGTCATTACACTTTATCGAAACTCTTGCATTCCTTCAATTTTATTGGGAGAAGTTCTTGCCGGTCCCTTCTCTCTCCAGGGATCAACATAGATCATCTTTCCATCAGGATCTTTAACACCGACAAACATATGTTCATAGCCTGGTGTATGAATTAAAAATACTTTGCTGTCATTTAGTCGGGGATCGTTAACTAGTTGTCTAGCAAGAAATTCAGCTTGTTCTGCACACACCTACGTCGTTTTGCTAAGGCCGCTATTTTGCAGAATATTGCCAATACCTGACTGGAAATCTCCACCAGAGATGTGATTTCCATTGCGTACCATTTGCTGAAGAGCGTTGTTGCAGATCTCCTGGGTGGCGTTAAAGGTCGCACAGACTTAGTGAGCCAAGGCTGTTGTCACTGAGTAAGAGGCCTATCTACTTGAGTGTAGATACATCAGCACATTGAAGACAGGATAGACTTATCTGAATTTGTAAACGGGGCTGAGCTTCTTCGCTTGAGCATCCGTAAGCTTAGGCGGGCCTTGTTTAGCTTTTAAGCATAGTTCGCAGCGAGGACAAATTTTGGAAGAGAAGCCCGCTGTGGGCATACGCCATTTATTATTGCCACCAACCAGTGAAACCGCGCAACTAGGGCATTTACAATAAGAACAGTATTTTTTTAGGCAGAAGTAAGTTGCTAGCAGAATAACTCCCAACAGGGGCAATTCGCCCAGTGGCAGGGTGAGACGAATGATCAAAATTGAGGCCACTGTTGCCCAAATGTATGTTCCTGCCATCTTTTTTCGTTCCAAGAAGACAGCCTGTAGTCTTTGAGTGGCCATGGGGCTGGCAGCACTGACAAAATGTGGCGTGTAATTGTGGCGATTATCTACTTGTGCAGATGTTAGCGGTGCAGCGTTGTTCTTAATCTGATTTAGAATAGCCTTGGTCTTTTTCGATGTTGCGTCCTTAGCGAGCATGATCAAGCTACTCCTTAAAAGAATGAGTGAAGTTGAGCAAACTTTCGCTCTTTCTTCATTTTTTAATACTAGAGGGGCAATTGTGACAATTCCATTGCTAGAGCATTGTCGCGGCCATTTCTCAAGCTGGTTTAGTGGCTCCAGTCAGATTTTGCTCTGCCCATGTTCCATAAGAGCTGGTCCTTGCTCCATAGGCCGCCACATAGTTGGCTAAGCTCTTCTTGCTCCTGCTCATTTAAACCGGGGCGGTGAGTTTTGGGTTGAGACTGCTCTTGTTTAGGATTGAGTCTTTCTTCTCTGATACGCATCAGTAAGTCATCAACACGTTTTCTGCTTTCCTCAGGGGTCTCTGGTTTGTTTAGAGTCACTCCCGCTAAGGCAATCTTATAATAGCTTGAGCCGTTGTTCCTAAGCGATTCTTCTAGCACTGCCATCTGCAGTCCCCTACGAGTCTGAGGATCCTCTACTTTTTGTGCTAATTCCATCACACGAAAGAGTTCACCTTGAACGTGCAGTTTGTTGGCAATTTCCACAACATTCTCGTCAAACTTCGCTTCTGACGAAGTCTTTAGCTTCAAAAACAACAGATTGACTCCAGCTTCATCAAAGCGTTGACCTTCAGAAACAGTAGCCGACAAGCGCGAGCGACCATGACGCAGGTCTATGCTTTCAGTCAAATTGCCTTGTCCATCTCTGAACGCTTCTGCCGGAAGGTCACGATTTGGTGGCTTTTCACCCATTTGAGAAAGTATGCGCTGATTCAAAGGACGATCGAACCAAGCTGGTTCGATGTTGCTTCTCGGATCTAAGATATTGAATGAGAAATTGTGATACATGGGATCAAGCCCTTCTGTGGGAATTCTCCGTTTTGCTTCACTCTTTTCTCTTTCTTGAAGCTGCAGATCAGGGAAGTTTTTATACAGTGCCGATTCTCTCTGAGCCACAGTCTCACTGCTAGTCTTATCGGCACTGTTGTGCCGATTGCTACTCATGCTGCCATATGCTTCAGATTGCAGGTTGCTGAGCCCTGACGGCTCTGCTTTTACTGCCGCTGCTTGATCAGCCAGCTCTACGTTAATGTCTCTTCGAATAGGACCAGTCATGGAAACCTCCGATTGTGGGTGAGAGGATGCTCACAGACATCCTATTACCAGCATCCTCTCACCGATGGAATGGGCTAAAGAACTAGACTATTGGTCTTGATTCTTCATTGCAGCCCTTTCGTTCGCCCTATCTCTCTGTCCATTGCGCACTTCTTCTAAGGCCCCTTGCTGAATTTCCAAACGAGGAAGTCCCAGTCGCGGATCAGCCACATTACTGATGAACATATCGAAGGAAGTTTGCTGTTGGCCTGAGGTTTTGACTACCGCTTCCATGTTGTTGGCCCGCGATTCGCCATATCCAAAGCCAAACCCGCCAACTCCAGGTGCGCCAATATTGACACCAAAGCTGGTGGTATCAATACTGCCATTGCTGTTTGCACTGAATCTTGAGCCATTTCCTGGTGTATATTCAAAGCTAGTTGCTGGAGGAGCACCGGGCAATACTGTTGGTGGCTGAGTCGCTTCCATATAGAAGTCGCGACTGGTGTTGGTGGTTTGATTGTTGACGTTAACATCGCTATTGCCACCGCTGCCGCCGTCTCCGCCATTGGCACTGCTGTTATTGTCATTGTTTGAATGTACATCGCTATTGCCGCCAGCACCGCCATTGGCATTGCTTCTAGCATCACCACCGGTGGCGTTGCTTCTAGCATCACCGCCCTGGCTCGAAGAATTAGAACGAACATCGCCTACGTGTGCGTTGCTGTTGGAATCAGAAGATGAGTTGCTTCTGGAATTGGAATCATTGTGATTGTTATTGTTATTTCTATTGCTATTGTCGTTTCTATTGCTATTGTCGTTTCTATTGCTATTGTCGTTTCTATTGCTATTGTCGTTTCTATTGCTATTGCTATTGTCATTGCTACCGCCACCAGGTGGCTCAATAGGACCGCCGCCATGGGGTTCAAGTGCACTAGCAAGAAGCCGGCGCGAAGCTTCGTTACTACCATAATCGCTATGACTATAATCGCTTTGGCTGACTTTTTCGAATCTTTCGCTCATTGGTACTGTCTCCTTAGAGGGTTTTTTATCCTTAAACTGCGCAAGACTAACCCTTGAGCAATCAAGAGAGAGCCATCACTATTAAGGTTCTAAATTTGCCGGGTAAAACTGGCCGACTGACAATTGAGAGTATACGCAGACCAATTGTGACAACGCCATACGGCTAAATGGGATTAATACGAACTTGGAAAAAGAGGAAGTAGATTGGCTGAGATAGGTTTAGGTCGACAGCACCAGTTCTAGCGTTTCAAGCTTGATATAGGCATTCAGTTGCCGATTAAGTCAATAATTGAGTTGTTGTCTTGGGCCAAGGTCTTAGTCAAATCTGAACTAAGCCTGTAATTCTTAGGCTCGGTATAGCAATTCACTGGCTCTTTCACTCGTCTAATTTCATTTGTTCCAAAGGACTTAAATGCTTTCTCGTTGCCATATTTTGTTGTCAATTGCACCGGAATTCCATGCAGATTAGGAAACACAAGAATTCTGCAAAGCTGACTGGTTGAATTTTCGCTCAGACCCATGCTTTGGTTATACCAAAGTTTTCCTACCGCCTTTCCTGACCTCCGACCAGTTGAAATCCAACCTTTTCCTTGTCTTACTTCATAGTTGATCTTTGACTTGTAAACGGAACACAGCCTACCGTCAAGGGTTTCGGCATTGCCTTTTGACCAGGCATTAGCTTTGCTGTCAAGATCGGAGGCGGCTCGATCATTCTTCCGAAAGAACCTTGTTTTTGTCGAACTAACCAGATCTCAGCCTAACTCTCTTTTGCCTGATTTGCTAATGCAAAAGGCACAGCCAGCAATAGAGATGTTGCAATAGTGATTATTTGATTACAAGGGAAAACAATTTGCTTGGGGCTTTGTCTTTCAATATTTCTGCGCTTTTTGTAGTGTCTACTCGAAGGCATGTGCCGGCACTCATCGAGTTTTTGATTCTTCTATTATCAAGCTGTTACCTAAGGTAGCTACAATAATGACAGGATGCTTAAAAGAAAAGGGCATGTTACTCATTCGTTCTTTTTCGTTTAGCACCATTAACAACTATCTGTTCTTAATGAAGCTCTCTCTCCTGCGAAACGTCTGGCAGCCGTCAAATCTTTAGTAGGTAAGGAGGGGCATCTTACTATCCTTGTAACAATTCGCTAGAGGGCGGTTTCAATGATAGGAAAGGTAAGCCGCTTTGCACTCTAGAAGACTTCCTCTCTGGTAAGGCATCTTATGTAAGTGTGGCCATGGATCACACATCTGGTTTGAAATATGGTCAGAAACTGCGCATACCTCAACTTGAACAGAAATACGGCGAAGCCATTCCTTTCAGAGTTGTTGAGAATGCGATTGCATTACTTTAAGCGTTTACTTACTGTAAGTGCTCTGTAAGCTTTAGTTAGGACTGTTAAAAGGTCTCTTCCATCTTCTGGTGCACTGGCTGCTGCGCTGAGAAAAGAGAAGCTTGCACAGTTCATGCCAAATGTGCGTTTCAGGAAAACTGCTTTGTTTGATTTTGTTCTCAGTCTTCGAATGAAGTCCGCTGCTTCAGTTGTGGTTGAGTTTAGTAAGACTATTAACTGATGGCTTTCGTCAAGGCTGTAGATATTGTCTCCTGCGCTGAGAAGCGATTTGATTTTGTCTATGAGCTCAGGGCTTGATGCACCAAGCAAGCTTTTAACCACCACAAATGATATTGCTGAATGACAGCTCAGTGAGGCTTTAATTGTTTGATCTAAGTTTTCTGTTTTCTCAAGATTCTCACAGATCTCTATAACTGGTAATCTGCTTTGCTCGGCTTCTATGTTCTTAAGTCTGACGATACCTGCTTTTACGAGCATTGTGATTGCTTCCAGGAATGCGTATTGCGGCAAGTATGCTTGCTTTTGCAAATCCACTAGATTGATTTCTTCAGACTCAACAATCTTAAGTATTTCAAGGCAGTAGACGATGTATTTGTGTCCGCAGATTTGTGTTAATTTGCGGTTGATTCTCTCTTGACTGAAAAGACTCTCTCTGCGCTTGATAGAAATTGAACCTAATTCCAAATCACCGAATAGCAGCGCTAGTTGCTCGCTTCTATAGGCAGCCTCAAGCAGCACTTTGTCTAACGGCAATGTCAGTTCGGGCCTTATTGATTTTTCTTTGATTGGTGAAGTTCTCAGTATTCCATTATCAGGGTCAAAAGAGTATCGTCCTTGTTCAAGCAAGATCATTTGGATCAATGCTTCGCTGCCCGAGAGTTTTGCCCAACGTGAGCGGATAATTTGTCCATCTACCCACTCTATTGAGCCAGTTGTTAGGCAGTCCTCTATATTCAGTTGCCCTGTGGCGCGGCCATAGCTAAGTGCTGGAAAGAGCGCGGAGCAAGAAATTGTAGAAAGTGTTTTGTCTTGATCATCGATTTCGCCAAGGCTGTCTTTTTCCCATTCATCTTTTGATTCGCTATCTTCAGACCAGGATATGAATTGACCTGACTGCGCATCGACCAAACATTTCGATAGCCAGAAGCTAACGGCAGATAGGTCGCTGCTCATTAGCGTGTTTGTATAGTCTTTCACTTCCTTGTGAATAGCGAACTGCCACTGGGGTTGTGTACTTGAGCGATAGCATTTTACTGAGAGTTCAGAGCGTAGTTCAGCTGACGAAACCTGTTGTTGTTCAATGTCAAGCTTCAAAGACTGGCCAACTTGTTTTCTTGCCTTGAGCCAGAGATCGTTTAGTTGACGGCGAGTTGGTATAGAGAAAGCGTTTTGCTTTCAAGCAAACATTGGAAACCGAGAATCTTTCTAGGAAATTGATAAGTATGTAGTGAATTTGTGTGAAGCTGCCGATAAATGCGAAGTCTGCAGCTATAGCGTGATCGAAATATATCAGTTGTGGCTAGACAGTAAAGGGAAGATGTTTGAGAAAACTCTAAGATATCCTGAAACCTAGTTGTACAGAGGTTTTCGTCGGCGAAACTTTGGCAACGAATAACTTCATCGGCAATTAGATGATGACAGTTTAGTCGGCCGCGGAAATTTATTCTAGAAAGTCATCTAGCTGAACTTCTTCTTTGACAATTTTGAAGTTTTGAGGAATTTGGAAATGAGTAGGGTCTACATCGTAGAAGGTTACTTTATTTGTGCTGAGTACTATTTGTGGCCCTTGTTCTCTGTCTGTGTAGGTTAACCCGATTGGAATACCATTTTTCAAATTGGCCTGCTCGAAAGGCAAGCCGTTGAATCGCATTATGAATTCGCCAGCATCAGTTAGCTGTGGCAAGCTGCGACCAATTAGAAGAATCGCTTGTCTATTATTTGTTGTCATCTTGTCGCAGCTTATCGTCTCAAATACTTGAGTCTTTACCTTCTTCCATGTAAGTCCTATCGAGGCGTCTTGATTGCCAGTAATCAACATTAGATTTCCAGCGAGGAAAGGCTTCCATCTCTTAATAGGAACAAGGCACATTCGTTTTGTGCGGTGATTGAGTAGGAATACTTTGTTATCTTTGAAAATACAGGTCAATTGTCGATTGAGAACGTCAATACGAAGATTGTTCTTGGTTGTGTATATGCTCTCTTTCCCAAGAATCTTGCTAGTTTGCTCAAGATGACAGCCGCGCTCTTTTGATTTGGCTGCAGATGCAGGACGATTGATACTAATTGTTGATGCTATCGTCGTAAGAAACAAAAGCCAAGCAGTTTGCTTTTGTTTCCTGCCGTCCATATGAGACATATCGGTGGGCATTGTACTTTCACTTTTTTGGTTCGTGTCAGTGCCTTAGCTATTTTTACTACTAAGCTTGGTCAATTGTACCTATTGGGAGCCTACGCGGTCTCGTATGGATTTGTCACAGAGAAAATAGCATCCTTGCGTTGTCAAGGGTGTATTTCCCCCACTTACTAGGTCTATTGAAATGGCTAAGGGTGCAGAAGTCAGTCAAGCACGAGATAACGGCGCTGCTCAAGCGGCAATAGAAGCCGCTGCTGCTGCTCGTATAGCAGAAGCAGCCCGCCAAGCTGAAATAGCTAGGCAGGCCGAGATTGCTCGCAAAGCTGCCGAGGCAGCTGCTGCTGCCAAGAAGGCTGAAATTGCCGCTGCCCAAGCTAAGCACGATACCAATAAAGATAGTAAGCCGCCATCGAAGATAGAGTCAGAAAAGAAGATAGAGTCAGAAAAGAAGATAGAGTCAGAAAAGAAGACAGATTCAGAGAAGAAGCCAGAGCCAGAGAAGAAAGCTGAGACAACAATTGATTTTACTAATCCTATTTATCCTGTCAAAGAGTCTAAGCAAGACAAAGTTGAGAAGAGCGAAACAACTGAGAAAGTTAAGCCGCAAGATAGACCTTCCGATGAGGTAATAACTGTTACTGCTAAGAAACTGCGTGAAGATTTGGCTCTTCAAGAAGGTAAGTGGATCGGCGATATACGCGGCGGTGACAGCAATAAAGTAGAGGCGACGCTTAGTACTTTGCCCCGTGACAAAGAGACTATGCAGCGCCTCGAGAAAGCCTATGCTGATACTCGTGGTGGCAGTTTGGTAAAAGACTTCGAAACTCAATTGCCAAAGGATGATGCCGCGCGCTTTAAGGCAACCATCGAGAATCCTGAAAGTAAGTTCTCCCGCATAGAGACAGCGACCCAGCGGCTAGCTGAGACGGCTACTGACAGGCAGACAAAAGATTCTTTGAAGCCAATTACCGATGTGGTTGGGGTCGTTAACCCCGCCGTGAAATTAGTTAGTGAGTACCAGCGTTCTGAATCTGATAAAGAGCTTACTGCCGGCCGCAGAGAATTGCGTGAGCAGGTCTCAGTAATGAATAGTACTGAGATAGCCCAGGCCAATAAAGAGTCGTTTGCCAAGAGTGGTAAGTCGTTAGAGCAGGTATTGCTTGAGACCCCAGGTCTTCGAGACGAAGACAAAAAGGTAATTTCAATCTATTTGAAAGGAAGTGATGAGCGGGCGAAGAATCCAGAGTTGAATGCTGAAATTGCCAATCTGGCTGTTCAAGCTAAAGACATTGATATGCTCCGCGAAGCTTTAGGCAATAGCTCGCAAGCACGAGAACTTTTCAATAAACGTGGCAATGCTGATTTACTGCCGTCTGTTTATGAAGGTAATGATTTAAAGACCGCCCAAGATTTGGCTAAGTATGGAGAAACTCAAACCAGCACTAGAATAGAGTTTCACCAGAGCATATTTGGCACCGACGAAAGCGGAGTGCGCGAGTCTGTTAAGTCTATGAGCACGGAGCAGCGAGAAGCGCTTCTACGTGGCCGTGAACTGTCGAAGTTGGATGTTTGCCCAGCCGACACCTCTGCCCAAGATATTGCTTCAATGGAAACCTATAGAAAGTTAGAGCAAAATCTCAATAATAGTTTCAAGCCGCGGCTTGCTAGTGATATCGAAGCCCAAGCTTTGTATGGCGATAACATCATCTCTAAACTGGCTCAGACCCATTCAGATGGAGTGCTTGGTATTGGGGCTGGTCACGATAAAAAAGATGTTTACAGTATTGTCGATAAGCAGCTAACACAAGAAGATTACAACAGACTGAAGACCGATAAAAACTTCCGCTCTGAGCTGAATCATAGTCTTAGCAGCTATCTGCCTAAAGATGAGCTAGAGCGTGTCAATGTCATCATCGATCGCAAGTTAGAAGCTGGCTCGTACGAAAAGTCGAAAGAAGTTGGTCGGACAACAGTTGAAAGACTTCAAGATTTGGGCAAGGGCGCTACTGAAAGTGACCAAGGCAAAGCGATTTCTGATATTTTGACCATGAGTGTAGACGAGAGAAGTCGCTACAAAAATGATGCAACCTATCGCACCGCTCTTGATGCCCAATTGAACGAAACACTTGGGTTGAATAGTGATAGTCGCATTGTGACCCAGCGGTTACTTAGTCAGACAATTGACGGTAAAGAGCCAGCTATGACAGCGCTAGATAAAGTAGTTGTTGGTGGGCTAAATAACGATAATTTGCCAAAGACAATAGATAATATCGAGAGTTATTTAAAGTCTGATCCAACGGCGATAGCTCGTCTTAAGCTTCCGCTGACAGAAGAAGACAGAGTCGTTAAGCAGCAGCTTGAAAGAAGTCTTAGCCAGGCAGTTAATAGATCGGGTGAGGTAACCTATGACGAGCAAGGCGGGAGTAATTTTGATTCTATTTACAGACCGCTTGCTGAGAAACTTTTTGAGAAAGATGGAAAGGTCGACATCGGTGAGAAGTTAAGTCACACAGAACGAGATCTTGATGCTTACAGGTCATTGACAAATCTATCTGCCCAAGAAAAAGCTACTTTACTAGACAACAATCCACAGTCTGAAGAAGATAAACGAGTACAGAATCAAGTATATGGTCGGTTCAATAGTGCCGTTGAAAGACAGCTAGCTCAAGAAATCATTAGCACAGGTCAGTTGACACCGCAGGCGCAACTTAGAGCAGCTACAATTACTAGTCAGTCACTAAATAGCGAAGAGATAGGGCAAGTCAAGTCAATACTAGAGCAAGTCAAGCCAGAAGATCGCAGTCTCTTGAGTGACACCTATGCCAAGACTTATCAAAGTAGTTTATCTGATATCCTCACTAAAATACCGAGTGAAGAGCAGCCTGCGGTAAAGACTTTACTACAGGTGGGAAAACAGAACAGTGCTGAACAGTTAGATTCGCTAGCTGATGATCGCCGCAAGAGTGATTCAGGTTTGCTTGGCGGGCTTGATTCGGGTGTGAAGGCCAATGCCATTGAAAACGGTTCAACCTTTATCAAGGCAGTAGAGACTGCTAGCGCTAAATTTGAAGAATTGCCCTTGGCCAAGCAGCAGGCGCTTTTTACCCAAGCTTCTGAGGGATACACAAAATGGCAGGCAGACAAGGCTGAGAGGGCAAATCAAGTCACCGATGGTGTAATTATTGGTGGCTCTCTTCTTCTCACTGCTGGTGCTAGTACTCCTGTGGTATTGGGTGCAACGGTCGCTGGTGGCACGGTTAAAGTTGTCGGCAATAAAGTACTGATTGGCGATGACTACGGCAAAGTTGAAGAAGTGGTGACTGATTTTTCGAAGGGTTCACTCAACACGTTGTTGAACACCTTAGGACCAGCTCAAGCTGCTAGTGCTCTTAAGCTCGGTAGCAACATTTCGAAAGAAGCAGCAGAGACTGTTGTTACTAAATTAGGTCAGCAGAGCCTTGAGCTTGGTGGTACCAAGCTTTTAAAAGAAGGCAGCGAGCAAGTTTTAGAACAAGAGTTAAGGCGTACTGTTCAGAACTCAATTGTTAATGGTAGCGATAAGGTTTCACAGCAGACCATTAAAGCAATTGTGGCAAAAGTTTCTACCGAGGGAAGTGAGGAAGTCGTTGAAAAAGCTCTTACTGTCTCATTGCGTGAATCCACTGAGACGCTAGCGAAGCGTGGCTTTATAGAGAAAGCTGGCACTGAACAAGGTCTGCATTTTGTCGCTGGTTATGGCGGTGGCTTTGGCAGTGGAGCTATTGAACAGCTATCGAACTGGGACCCAGCACTTAGTGCCGATGAAAATGTCAAACGTACCCTAGAGAGCGCTAATATTAACGGTGTTACTGGTGGTGTTATGGCCGTTGGTTTAAATGGACTTTTGAAGGTCGGACAAAGTGCTCTTAATAAACTAGGCCAAGAGAATCATCTCTCTGGAGAAGCCGAAATTATTGAGCCAAGTGTACTTAGTGCTAAAGCTAGCAATAATAAACTTCCACCTAATGAAGTCATTGACTTTGGCTTAAATCCAAATGTTTCTGAAGTGTCGGCTAATAGTTTGAGGCCAGTTGAGAGTGTTGGCCGCGATCCAATTCAGGTGGTTGCTGGTGCCAATGCGGCGAATGGTTGGGGCGGCTTAATAGGGCGATTCAATGCTTGGTTAAAAGGAGCTGAATCAGCTCAGCCGGTAGAGCTTAAATTTGCTAGGTTTGCTGATGCACGAGTACGAGTAGATGGTCAGGACATTCCTGTCAACAATGGCACTATTCAGATTGGACGAGAGAGTTTAAAGAATGTTGACGATGCCAGAGTTTCGCGCAATCAAGGAACACTTAGATGGAACGAAGCTGATAACAGCTTTAGATACACAGACACCTCAACCAACGGTACTTATGTGAAGCAAGGAGACCAATTCGTTCGTCTGCCGAAAGGGCAAGAAGTTAAGCTAGATCCAAGTAGTGAAATGCGATTGGGTGCTGTAAACGGTCCTAAGCTTGAGTTTTTCAGTCTGAATCAGAAAGGGGTCGCTCCTGTTATTGATCGACAGCTTTATGTAAATGGTCGGCTTTCTAGTATCGAGAACGGTTCTATTGAACTTGGCCGCGCGCATCAGACTTTTGGAAAACACGATATTCTCGGTAGATTAGTCTCTAATGAGCACGGCACTATTAGGGTTGACGATGCCACTGGAAAATATACTTACACTGACCATTCCGCCAACGGCACCTGGATAAAGCATTCTGATGGAAAAGTAGAGCGAATTCGCAACTCAGAGATAGAGCTGAAGACAAGTGATGAGCTGAGATTGGGAGACGAGAATGGGCCCCTTGTAAAAATATTTGATGCTCCTGGTCGCGAGTTGGCTAGCGGTACTGTTCTCTATCGACACGCCGATGTTGATCTAATAGCCAGAGGAGATGGGCGGAAGATTCTAGATGATAGAGCCGGTGCACGAGTAACACTTAACAAGGAAGGTCAGGTAATAAGTGCTGAGTCTGTATATGGTACAGATCGTACGTATGAGTATGGTGACAAAGGTCAATTGAAGGGGATTAAATTCGCAGATGGTTCGCACTGGACGAGTGAGCACGACACCACCTGGAGGATTGCCAATAAGGGTCAGCCTGAGACTCATATAAGTCAAACTTTAAGCGTTGAACGAGATGGCTCCTTAAAATACGAGTATCCCGATGGCAAGGCTATGATTAAACGTCTTGATGGTTCCACTGAAGTACATTGGCCTGGTCGTCACATAGAATATAAAGATGCAAATCTTGCTGTCGAAACTCAAAAGTTAGAAGCGTTGTCAAAGTATCATTTCAGTGATCAGGGGCAGTCGAAGAGATTTGTCGATCTGATGCGGGAAATAGAGAAACGGGGATTGCCACCAATGGAAGTGGCAGAAACTTATCGTCAAGTGAACCGCCTGTTGTCCGCGTCAGAGGGAGCAAAGGTTTCACCTAAGGATCGTGCGAGTTTAGCTGAGCAAATTATGTACTCTACTGCTTATCCCCATTCTATAGATCAGGGGTATAACAACACCTGCAATGTTACAACTCTTGAAACGCGCGCTTTTGAGCGTGACCCAGCTAAAGCTGCTCGGATGATTGCGGATGTGGCAATAACAGGCAAGTATACGACTCCAGCGGGTGTGGTTGTAGATATCGAGAGGGTGGGCGGATTGATCCCTGATGCCGAATCGAATCGATTACTACAGGCTGGCTACGTCAATGGACAGTTTGGCGATATCAAGGTGGATGGCGGAAGGACTTATGCTGGGCAACTATTTGAAAATACCGCGGTCAATATTCATTACGCGGACGTCATGTCTAACTTTGACTTTAGTCGTGGTGGCTACGTCTATCAAAAGGGTGATGTTATTCAGTATATGAAAGACGCTGTATCACCCGGCTCTAAGGGTACTGGTGAAAAGCTTGTAGCGTTTCGTTTGGCCGCAGACGGCAGGCACAGGCAGATGATCGAGATTGATGATTCTCCGCATATTTATACCGGTGAATTAGGGCTTGTCTATGACCGTATTGTGCCTGCCAAAGATTTAAGCGGAGCACCAACTAATGGCAATCATTTTGGCATTGTTTTGGGTGGGCCTCAGTTTAAATGGGATCCAAAAGTACTTAGCGCCAGCAGCCCGCAAGAACTAGAGAGTATGTTATTGGCGGCAAAGAAGCACGATAGATTACCAATAGTTTTGCATGTCGATAGTCGCGACCCTGTCTTCAGTACTAATAATAAGGTTGGAGGATATGGTGGTGCTCACGTGATTACTGTTGAGAATATATACTCCGTGGTTGGGCCTGATGGCAATCCGGTTTATAAAATTGACCTGTACAATCAATGGGGCTTAAAGCACAATAGAGTTGGTAAGGATGCGGTCAATTCAAGCGATTTATATCGAGCTACTCTACGCAGAGATGAGAATGGAAAAATAGTTAAATGATTGAACTGGTTAGAAATAAAGGTCAAGTCAAGTCCCTAGAATTTCCTTCGACTTGGACTATCTTAGATGTTTGTGAACCGCCGAACGCCAGCCCTTCGTGGTTGTCCTTTGGCCTTGCTGGCCAACCTGACGTGGAGGTTTGTTTGTATTACCGAGGGCGTCCCCTAGCAGGTTCTGGCCAGACTGCGCTCCAGTCAGCTATTAATGGTGCTGCTGGGCCCTTGGATGCAAAAGCTGTCGAGTTGCTAGGTGAAGTATTGCGCGACGCCTCTCTGCCTGAGGCTTTTGACTTCTGGAATGTCTCTACAAAAGATTGGAATGGTCGACGTGTTTTGATTGTAGAAGGTCGCTGGAATCAGCTAAAGGTTGCTCGGTTCTGGCTATTCGTGCCAGCCGATAGAGACTGCAGCAATGTTCAAGAAATCTGGTTTCAGGCTCCTGCTGAAATTTATGCAAGTCAAATCAAGCTCGGTATCGAGATACTTTCTGCTATAGAGTGGACTAACCAATAAATGAGAGTCGATGAAGCCAAATTGGTGCAAATGGCTTCGGCCGGCTTCAAGAGTCAATGAGAAAGGGCAAAGACTGCAATTCAGGACCGAAGTATTGCTGCTCTTGTATCTTTGTTTGTTGTAGCTCTTCTTCATTTGAAGGCAGTGGCAGTGGAACAGTGAAGCTAATAGTCGTACCTATGCCCAGCTTCGAATGCAATACAATTTCACCACCATGGGCTTCTACAATCTTTTTGCATATGGTAAGCCCTAAGCCAGAACTTCGCGATGGATAGATTTCAGGTTGGTGCGCTTGGCGAAATGGTTCAAACACTTTTGCTTGGTCTGCCTCTGCAATGCCGCAGCCATTATCAATAACTTCAATTTTTGCGCAGTCTTTAATTGTATAGGCTTTGATTAATACCGAGCTGCCCGGTGGTGAGAACTTGATCGCATTTGCAATAGTGTTCGTTAGAACTCTTAGTATCAAAGGCTTATCCACTTCAATCACTATTTCTTTATGAGCGATCTGATATTGCAGAGAAATTTTCTTGCCAAAAGCTAGAACAGCTAGCTTTCCATTTACCTCACGGAGAAGTTCCTTTAGGCTTGTTGTGGAGAGAGAAAGCATTAAACAGCCAGAATCAATCTTGTCGACATCAAGGAGGTCAGAAACTAATCCAATCACTTCGCTCAGATTGCGTGAAGCTTGACTCGCAGCCGCTTCCAGTTTTTTTGAGTGTTCCCCGTAGGCGCCAGCCGCCAGTAACTGGAAGTAACCACTGACAGAAGTAAGTGGGGTACGTAAATCGTGCGTTAGCATTTGCAAAAGTTCATTACGCATTTCCTGCATCTTGAGTCTTTCGCTAATGTCAAATATGGTGCAAAGAATTGCCTCTCCAGATGTTAGAGAGACGACATCGATAGAAATTTCTACCGGCAATGGCTTTTGTCCGTTTCGCAATAAAGCAGTCTTTAGGAGCTCTTTAGGTTGCACCGTTGATGACTCTTGACTGAGGTCTAGTGTGTGTTCAATGAAGTCGAATATCGAGTGATTTTCAAGATCGCAGAGGCTACAATGGAGCAGGTCTAAGAACTTTTCGTTGTGGGAAATTATATGACCACTCTCTTTAACGACTACCAAGCCCACCGGTATAGTTTCAATTATCGCCCTGATGCGCTGCTCATTTTGCTTGAGTAGATTTTCTGTGCGCTTTCTTTCTGAAATATCATGGGCTATACAAAACATTGAATCTTCTTCTCTGCCCCAATTGAAAGACCAAAGAGTGTCGACTTCTCCGCGATTTGCTGTGACAACCTTGCACTCCAGTGCTTTCGCACCTGCAGTTAGTCTTATATGTCGTACCGTTTCTACAAAGGAAGCTCTATCAGATTCGGCTATCAGATCTACCACTTGGTGTCCGACCAGTTGTTCTGAATTGTACCCCCAGCAAATCTGGACCGCGCGACTAATTGAGCTAATTTGGCCAAAGGTGTTAAATGATAGGATAACGTCAGTGGCGTATTCCAAATCGCCTCTTTCTTGATGCAAAACGGTGGTTATAGTCTGGGTCATATTTCCCAGCCTTTCATCCCAAAGCACATAGTCGTTTTTGCATAGAAGTACGTCAGTTAGCCTCTGCTCTCTTGCTAAATTCGTGTTATTTGAGTTCACTTTATTAGACGATAGCTTTATGGCTGAAGACTTAATTATCAAGCCTGAGGAGACGAGAAGAAAACTAATCTTCGAGAGTAAACTCGCCAAGAGTGCGCGCGCAGAAGAGGCTATTGCAATTTTAGATAACAAAATTAGTTCTCCTCCGTCACATTTGGGGAAGCATCTGGGTTTTAGTTTTTTAGTAAATAAAGGCGTTTTTACTGCAAGCTTGACTGGTTTGGGGGTGAGAGCAACAACAGTTCTCGATTGCAGAGAGGCCAAAGAAAAGCCAACTGAAATTGTAATTTGTTGATTGTGACAAAGCCATACTAAAGATTGCCGAAATTATTGGCAAGCAACTTCTAGTGAGTAGCAAAACAAAACCCTGCCCACGAGGAAACCAGTGGAGGCAGGGTTTTGTTTTCTTTGACCTACAACCTTGGTCGGAAGCTGTAGATCAATGCTTTGCTTACTTTGATCTACAACTTTGTTCGGAAGCTGCAGATCAATGTTTCGTTTTCTTTGGTCTACAACTTTGTTCGGAAGTTATAGAGCAATGATTTGTTCGTATTGCAGTACACAATAGATTGTGTGTGAACCGATTGCTTACCACTCTAGTAATTTATGCGATCTTCTGTGACAAAACCATATCTTTATAGCGTTACGTATAACCCTTGTTAACCATTTGTCGGTTAAAGTTTTTTCGTCTTATTGGCGATTTTGAGGAAATGAGTTGGAAACAGAATTAGTCAAACATGTAGATGGTTCTTCTTACCGGTTGGCCTCTCAAATTGGTCAGCGAACGAAACTAGTTATTACTGACGTTGACGGAACTTTGGCCTCGTTTTGGGACTATTTCGTCCCAGCCTTGCGAGACTTCTTAAGAGAGGCGAGTTTAAGGCTAAGTATGCCTTTGCCTCAATTGGCTGAAGATATTGGCCGCGTAATTGAACGTCGCGGTACTCACGAGTATCCATGGCTTCTGGAAGAAACAGGTTTTGCTTGGAGCCACTACGCTGCTCATCCAAAGACCTTCGTTAGTGAGTTTGTTGAGCCATTTTGGGAAGCTTTAGACTACAATCGGTCAAAATATCTTCGTCCTTACCCCCTTGTTTTGGAGACTTTGCAGGAACTCAAGAGTAAAGGCATAAAGATCGTGGCATTGAGCGATGCACCAGATTACATGGCCAGAATTAGAAACAAGCAGATTTTTGATGGCATGCTTGATGCAATATATGCCCTTGAGACAACCGAGCCAGATGAAGATGATCAATTTCAACCAATTACCCTTGAGCACGGACGTATGCGCCTTCGAGATCTTATTCGCGCAACTTCAAATTTGAAAACTAAGCTAATTGTTATGCCTAAGAGCTATGAAAAACCTTGCTCTGCTGGTCTTGATCTCGTACTCAAAGATTTTGATGTTTCCCCTTATGAAACGATTTTCATTGGTGATAGCCTGAGTAAAGATGGACTTGCCGCGGCATCCCGTGGGATCCGGTTTATTTGGGCTCATTATGGTCATGCACTTCCTGCTGAGTACGATGAACTGGTGCACCATTCACTCAAGGCAGACCCGAGGCAAGAGCCAGCGGATAGACGTCGGCCGCCAATTGTAGAGGCTGTAGCTGCTCGATATAGTGAGCTGTTGAATCATATTTGAGCAGAATTTCAATCATTCGCTTGATCAGCAAATGAATGCTTGAAAATCACTTGATCTTTTCTCGCTCTTTTTTTTGATGCCTATGGTCTAGCCGATGTTGGTGGCTTTGGCGGCGGAGGTGTGATTGTTTTCAGTAGATCTCTCGGTACTGAGGTATTAGCGCTTCTATTACCCCCATTAGTGCCATTGCCGCCATTGCGAGCTGGTGGTCTTGGGGTGAATCTTTCATCGCTTCTCACATCTTGAACATATTTGCGACTTAGATTCGGCTTTGCATACTGGCCAGGATTCTCACGCTCTGCTGCATTGTAGCTTTGTATCACGGCCTGAGCTGTATATATGTCAGAGGCTGACATATTTCTCTCCCAGCGTGGATCGGTGTCAACTAACTGCTGCATGGTGAAGACGTCTTCTTTAGTGACGTTATTTGCTCCCATTATCGAGGCTGCGCTGGCAACATAAGGCAGAGAGTTTTTGTCCTCAGCGTAACACTCCATAGCTGTTTGCAAGAATTGCGGTTCTCTAAACTGGCTTGGGTTTACTCTGTAGTTGTCTATCAGGTTGCCAATTACCATGCCAGATACAGCTTCGGGTGAAGATGAATTGACTGCGTTGACAAAGTTCGAACCTGGGTTGTAGCCGCCCTGTGAATACAGCTGTCTAACTTCTTCCGCGCCACGTGCAACAGCCTGATAGTTATTAGCGTAGTCATCTTCTTTCCATTCTGGTTTGGACATCGCCGCTACGGTGTCAATCACTTGCCAGTTCTGGCAGCTCTCATAACCTAGTTCGGCTCCAACTGCGTTGTTTGTACGCAGTACAGAAGTTGGAACGGAAGCCACCTGCGAACTTGCATACGTGTCTCTTTGGTCCATCGGTACTCCGACCGATTCTGCTTTGGCCATGAGGTAAGCAGCGTTGGTTTCGAAGGCAACCCGTTTGCGAGCAGGGTGCATGCCTACGAGGTAAGGAGTTTGACCGAGCTCTCGTTTGGTGGCGAATGCATCGAATGTTGTACCGCTAGCGAATACATCGGTATTATTTTTGCTGTACGAGTGGTTGAATGGCGAATCAGCTCGGTTGTCGTTGCTGATATAGCCTGCTAGCTCCTCGCGCATTTCTTCATTGACTGGTTTGTAACGAGAAGAGAGATAATCGGTGTACTCGTTGCCTTCTTCGCCTGCATACCAAGCTTTCGCCCCCTCGTGGGCGGCGTGAACCACTTGTTGATTGATGCGGTGCTTAGCGAGGTTGGTTTCTGCAAAAGATTGACCGCGAGTTGCTAAGAACATCGCTGCCATTTTTTCTTTGAAGCCGACAGGGTTAAGTGCCCCAGCACTTACTGCGGCCTGACGTGCAGCATCATAGCCACCGGCATCGGTGAACAAGAGTTTAGTTGCCGCTGCTGTTGCAATCTGTTCAGCGGTATCATAAGCGTTCATATTGTCGCTGTAGCCGAGCACGACTGAACCGTCTTTGGTATCAAACTGTGTGAATGCCGGCTGGTCTTGTGAGCTGACGAACTTGACTTTGTCAGCAGCTCTCGCTGATGCAGCAAAGTTTCGGAAGGCCGGTTGGAATTGATACCAGAATTTGCTGGCTTTATGGCTATCGGAATCTGGTGATGACCCACCACCGCCGCCGCCGCTAAAGTTTCCACCGCCGCCACCACCGCTGGAGTTTCCACCGCCGCCGCTAAAGTTTCCACCGCCGCCACCACCGCTGGAGTTTCCACCGCCGCCGCTAAAGTTTCCACCGCCGCCGCTAAAGTTTCCACCACCACCACCACCGACGCTGGAGTTTCCACCGCCGACGCTGGAGTTTCCACCGCCGCCGCTAAAGTTTCCACCACCACCAGCACCATCACCACCACCGACGCTGGAGTTTCCACCGCCACCGCTGAAGTTTACGCCACCGCCGCCGCTGAAGTTTTCACCGCCGGTTACACTGCTGTCAGGAGTATTGAAACTTCCGCTGATGCGATAAGGTGATTCTATATAAATGTCTGCTCCATTGTTATTGCTAGGCGCAGCACTAGTTCCACCGCTGCTGCTAGTTGTAAAGTTCGTTCCGCTGTTGACGTTGCCGCCGCCGGCTGACTGAGATTGATTGAAATTACTGCCGTTAACCAACCGGCCGGTGACGCTACCACTAGCAGTGTCAGTGCTGTTGCCACCACCGAAGTTAGAGCCGATAAATGATTGACCGGTGCTGTAGCCTGAATCATCTTGTTGAGTCTGTGAACCTGTTGTGAATGTGGCGCTAGGGTTTGAGTATCCAATCGGTTCTGGCGAGTCTGATGAACTAAACGATGCTTCATTCGACATGCTTCTGACCGTCGTTGGATCGGTTGTGCCAATTTCTGCCATTTGCGCTCTGGCATGTAGGAGGTTTGAACCATTAGCCAAGGATACGCGCGGGAATGCCTGGCTTGGTGGCATTATGCCAATGCTGTTGGCGAGTCCAGCAAAGCCGTTGTTCGAGCTGATTACGTTCGGAATCACGGAGCCCTGAGGGTAGTTAGTACTATTCAAGTTGTCTTGTTGAGATGCCATTGCCCAAGGTGACTCGTTTGCAGCGCTGGCGACATCATAGCTCGTGTCTGAGAAATCAGTTTGATTATCCTGTGCGTAGCTGTAATTAGTATCATTGCCAAAATTGTTCGAGAGAATATCGTTAGGACCGTGATCGGAACTAGCATAATTAGGTACGTTCTGAATGAATGAACTCTGGTTGTCAGAGTAAGGTGATGGCTGGAAGTTTACTGCACCAGTTGAGTAATTGCCTTGTGATGAGTAGCTTGGAGGTGTGAAGGAACTAGCGGAATTGTTGAATGTACCTGGGATAAAAACGGAGTTGGAGGTGCCGGAAGAGCTTGAGCCAGAGCTGGCGACATTGGGCGAACCAGCCTGTAAGCCAGCCAGCGAAATGTCTGTATTGGCACCGGTGTTTGGAGCGTAATTAGCTGAGTCATTGCCACCAGTTTGGATGCCATGAACAACGGATGACGTGCTGCCGGAAGTACTAGCGATTTGACCGACAGTGTTCATGGCAGCAGCGCCAGCAGTATTGGTGATAATACTGTCAAGGCTATTCGCAGCAGCAGCAACAACAGATGCACCAGGATTGAGTGAATTCTGACCTTGAGTAGAAGCAGCAGTCTGGAAGTTATTTGCAGTAGTTGAGCTGCGGCCTGGTAGAGGAGTCGTGTTGAAACCGCCAGGAGTGCCGAAAGTACCTGGGATAATAGTGCTTGGTGTCGTTGAACTAGTGGTGCTGGAACCAGCTTGAGAACCAGCTTGAGAACCAGCTTGAGAACCAGGTTGTGATATGTCGGTATGAATTGCATT
>JBIPOV010000033.1:0-69970 GCA_044378815.1 Obscuribacteraceae bacterium (SeqCode)
TTCCTAAGCAATCCTGGTTCTGCTTTGCCAGCCAATTGTGATGTGGTATCAAACAACCATTTTGATGAAGATGGTTTAGTCTCGCTTTACTGTTTGCTAAATCCGCAGAAAGCCTTGGAAGAACAATCTACCTTGGTTGATATTGCTAGAGCCGGTGACTTCGGCACATTCACTGACCGCGAATCAGCGAAAGTCTGCTTCGTTTTATCTGCCTGGTCTAATCCTGAACTGTCACCGCTAAATCAAAGTGTTTTTGCTCGACCCTATCCTGAAGTTACAGCCATTTTGTATGAGGAATTGTTGGTTCGTTTACCCAATATCATTCAAAAAATCGACAATCTCAGGCGCTATTGGCAGGAAGAAGATCAATTTCTCGATACCACCGAGAACGCCATTGCTTCAGGACTGCTAACTCTAGAAGAATTCCCCGAGCTTGATCTATTGGTCGTGAGAGTGCATGACGATAGATTTCCCTATATAGCCAGAGAGCATTGTCCCAGCTGGATTTCATCGGTGCTTCATCCTATGGCTTTGCATAATCGAAGTCAGCGCATGCGGGTGCTTGTTATGCGCGGCGGACATTATGAACTCTATTACCGTTATGAAACGTGGGTTGATTTCGTTTCCAGACCATTAGCCAAACGGTTAGACTTGGCCGATTTAGCTAAAAGCCTGACGACCATGGAAAATGGTCGAGGGCGCTGGCAATTCACTGGCAACGATGAGATAATTGCCCGGCTTAAGTTGGTAGATGGGAAGGAAAGCAGAATCGATGCCGAAGACTTCCTCTTTGAGGTCAAGCAAGCATTGGCTCAAGGCGAGAACTTAAATGGAAGCGTTTTCTAAGAAGCCAGTGTGGAAGCGTGTAATACTGCCTGGCTTGACACGTTTCTTTTCTCCTCGAATTGATTTTTATGCCCTACTAGTGGCTCAAGCGGACACTACCCTAAGGGGGGTGGAAGCGCTAGAAGCTTGGCTCAACACCGGTGCTGCCGAGCGCTGTCAGTTAGTGCGCGATTTAGAGCATCAGGGTGATGAGATTAAGGCCTCGTTGCAGCGCAAGTTGGCAGAATCCTTTGTCACTCCTTTTGATCGCGAAGATATCTATGATCTCTCAGTTCGGCTTGATGAAGTGCTTAACAGCGCCAAAAACAGCGCACGCGAGGTGGAGGCTCTCAATTACTGTCCTCGTGATGCAAGCTTGTCTGAGATGGCCCGCAATTTAGTTGAGGGTAGTCGCTGTCTCTATAACTCTTTCCGCAATCTCAATACTAATTTGATTGAGGCCTCAGCTCAAGCCAATCTCGCCCGTAAGTCAGAGAATCGCTTTGAAAAAGTTTATCGTCAGGCTATGCGAGAGCTGTTCGAATTGAACGATTTCAAAACGATTTTGAGGACTCTTGAAGTCTATAGAACAATGGTGCAAACCGCTTCTCGGATAGATATGGTGGCGGAAAAATTGCATCACGTCATAGTCAAAATCAGCTAGTTAAAGCCAAGATACCGGGTCAATGACAATTAATATCTACTTTGCTTTGGTTTTACTTCTGGGTTGTTTGTTCGCTTTTACAAACGGCTTTCAGGATGGTAGCTCGGTTGCTGCCAGTCCTATTGCCTCACGCTCTATTGGCATGTGGCAGGGCGTTTTTCTGACAGCAATTTTTGAGTTTCTTGGAGCTCTATTTGGCGGCTCGCAAGTTGCTTCTGCCATTTCTGGAATTACTAACTATCCTCGCAGTGAGCCTTTTCTCTGTGTACTAGCTTGTGCATTAATGGCTGCCGTCTTGTGGAATTTTCTCACTAGGTTGCTCAAGGTGCCCTCCAGCTCTACCCATGCTCTTGTTGGTGGCTTGATTGGTGCTATTTTCGCTTCGACTGGGAGCTTTGAATACATTGTCTGGGGAAGCTTTAACTCTCTTATTCATCCAACTGGAGTTTGCAAAGTTATTGCTACTCTGTTTCTCTCGCCATTGATTGGTTTTGTCGCTGGCTACTTTACCTTGCACTTGCTTCAGTTTTTGCTAGCAAGGGCAACTAACAAAGTGAACAATACTCTCAAGGCCTGTCAGTGGTTTGTTTTGCCCGTCCTTGCTTTTGGTCATGGGGCGAATGATACGCAAAAGGTTATGGGCGTAGTTGTTATGGCCATGAGTGCGACAGGTTTATTTGGGTCACAAAACCCGTTGACATCAAGCGATTCTATTCCCTTTTGGGTGAGAGTAACGGTCGGGCTATTTATGACATTGGGAGTGATATGTATGGCTCCTGGTATTCTCAAGCGTGTTGGGTTTGGTATTTTCAAACAGCGACCGGTGCACGGCTTTGTCACAGAGTTCGCTTCTGCGGTAGTAGTTTTTGTTGGCTCAGTTACGGGCGGACCCGTATCGGCCTCGCAGGTGATAGCTTCGACCGTTATGGGGGTTGGCTATGCAAATAGACGCAAAGGTGTTCATTGGCTAGTAGCGCGCGAAATGGCTTGGGCTTGGTTGCTTACGATTCCATGTTCAGCAGCCTTTGCTTATCTATTGTTTCGAACTATCTTTTGCTTAATCAAGACCTGATTCGTTTGTAGGGTCCTAAATCGAATGGGTTTGCGGTCCGGGCTCGTGCCCAGGATATATCCAAGGCGCGCTGTAGGTAGACTGTTTGAGTTGTGGATGAAAGAGCCAGGTATTTGATGTGGCAATCAGTAGACCAGCCACAACAGCAAGCCATACTTTATTGATCCCATCTTTGCTTGCTGAATCTTCAGCACTTGTTTGAATATCAGCGCCAAATAGCTCTGGACCAGGACTGCTCTGTAACATAAGACTCACCTCTGCTGCCAGACATGCCCTAATCTGTTGCTTATTAAACAGTTTTGGCAGACAGTCGCCGTGGAATTTAAGACTTGATGGAAGCTTAATTGGCTTAGATCAGGTTTTACAGGGTGCATGAGGCGAATGTGGGAGATTTATGGTTAACGAAACGAGCAATGAGCACGACCGTAGCTGGATGGAGCAGGACAATGACAGTGAGGAAATGCACGACATTGTGGCCATCCGAGACTATGCTTACGAAGCGTTTGATCGGTTAGATAAAGATGGCAATGGCTTCATTGAATCAACTGAGCTTCTGGCTGCAAAGCTTGATCCTTCGACAAGCGCAAAAGAGAAATCATTTATTGCTTTCCTTCTCAATAACCAGGAGGCAATTGCCGACATGGTGCAGGAAGACAAAGCTGGGCCGCGTTTGGGTCTATCGAGAGGCGATTTAGAGTCATACTTTGGCTTGATTTCCCGTCTTCTAGGATAGAGGCCTTTTTCGGGGGCAAAAGCTTGCCAGAGCTAATGCAAGCTTGGTTTAGCTAAACTAAGCTTCTTCCTGTCTATAGAAAGGCTTTATGGAACTTTTTGCGCTATAACATGGTCTGCGCGCTGAGGCGGTGTCGACATTTTATAGTTGCAAAGGGGATTTAATGCATTCTATCGGGTCTTTGGCTAGTTCTTTAGCTCTCGTAACTGTGCTCAGTTCACTAACCGGCGGTGTTATCAACTTACCGGCAGCCCAAGCTCAGTTTGGTGGCGTTAATCAAATTCCATCCCCAATAGATGTTGAGAAAAGACGCACCGACTTGGATAAAAAGCTGGCAGATGCGCTTGCTTCTGGGCGTCTAACTGCGAGCGAGGCTGAGCCATTTAAGCAGGAACTCATTCGCCTTAAGACCGCAGAAGATAGTTATAAAAACAGTGGAAAATTTACTTTCTTCCAAAAAGCTAGATTGACTCTTGAACTGGATGTTCTCTCTGGCAACATAGAGAAAAGCCTGCACGAACGGTCTAGTGTTGGCCTCACTGACATAAGTGGCAAGAAACTCGATGTTACTATTCGTCTCAACGACGCCTTGCAAGGCGGTCGACTAACATCTCAAGAGGCGCAAGGTTTTAGGAGTCAGCTAGCTAATATTGCAGCTAAGGAAAGCTCTTACCAGTCGGTTAATCCCCCAGGCCAGCCTCTGAATAGTACGCAAACTCTTGAATTAGCGCTTGATTTAGATCGCTTATCAATCGCGATTGAATCGCAACTTAAGGCAAGAACAGGCGAAGATTTTCAGTTTGCCGATCGAAATCGGGAGCTTTCAACGCGCATTAGTGATCTGGTATCTACTGGTCGAATCTCGTCTGCTGACGCAGATGCCTATCGCCAAGAATTGGCTCGTATTGGTAGTCGCCAGGCGCTGATGACAGCCTCAGGACGCCTTCTAACGACTGAAGATCAACTTTCCCTGGCTCTTGATTTAGAGCGTCTCAATAGTAAGTTGGAGCGATTCACTGCCACCAGTGGTAATGCTGCTATGCCGGGTATCGATGAGATGCAAGCATCACTATCAGAAAAAATTGCAGCTGGTCAGCGCTCTGGTCAGCTTGATGCTCAGGAGTTATCAGCTCTGAAGCAAGAATTTGACCGTATTGCTTCAGTAGAGGCAAGCTTCCGAGCCGATGGTACTCTGAGTGATGACGAGACTCTCACTCTTGCTGCTGATCTAGAAAAGTTGAATAAGCGAATAGACCGTAGTACGACTCAGGCTCCGACCAATACCCTGGCGTCGCGTCAGGCTCGCGTTCAGACCAAGCTTGATCAAGCTCGCGTAAGTCAACGAATCAGTGAGAGTGTCTATCAAGATTTGCGCACTGAGCTAGAGCGAGTTGCAGCAAGAGAGCGGCTCTACCGGGCCGATGGCCAAATTACTGACAGTGAGACACTCTCCCTTGCGAATGATTTGGAGCAGATCAGTGATCGTTTGCAGCATTCTTTAGCAGCTCTGCCAGATTTGAGCGTCAAGAAGGAAAAGTTGGCCAAACAAGTAGACGACGGTTTAGCTTCTGGGCGTTTGAATGCTGATCAAGCTGACGAGTTCAGGCGGGATCTCGCTCGGGCTGCTCGTTTAGAGTCGGCAATGGGTGGTGGCAGTAATCAGTACACAGAGCAACAAGTTATGGCAATTGTCAGAGAGTATGATGATGTGTCGACGAGGCTTGAAAAGACTCTCGCACCTTTGCCAGATATTGAAGGCAAACAGCTCGCTATAATCAATAAACTCAATCAAGCAGAGTCGTCAGGATCCCTCACATCTGGTCAATTAGTTGATATGCGAAAAGAATTCGCGCGCATAAATGCTGTCGCTAGTTCTTTCCGCAATTCTGATGGTGGTCTCAGTGAATGGGAAACGATGAAAGTTAATCGTGATCTTGATGCACTTGAATCCGATGTTACGAGATTGATTGCGACTGCGCCAGCCTCTCCCCCAATGTCGTCGTCTAGCGTACCATTCGACACCAAGGGCCATTGGGCTGAGTCGTATGTTGGGCAATTGACTCAACGTGGTATCATTGGCGGTTTTCCTGACGGTTCGTTTAAGCCCGATGAAGGCATAACTCGCGCTCAATTTGCAGCAATCGCTGTTAAGGCCTTAAATCTACCCAGCGCCTCTGGTCCCGCTAGTTTTGCCGATGTTTCTTCATCCTATTGGGCAAACAGAGCCATAGCAGCGGTTAGCCAAGCTGGTTTGGTAACTGGCTTTCCGGATGGAACCTTTAAACCTGAGGATAAAATTACAAGGGCTCAAGCTCTTGTAATTTTGGCTAAAGCGCTCCCCGCCCAAGGCGCAGTCGATACTACAATTCTCAATTCGTACGGCGATGGCTCCAGTGTTCCTGCATGGGCAGCCCCATCTGTGGCGAAGGCCGCTAGAGCTCACATTCTAGTAAGCTATCCCGACCCAAGCCAAATCAAGCCGAATGTCAATGCAACACGTGCTGATGTTGCTGCTTTGACCTATCAAACACTCAATAATTTAGGCAAGAACCTGCCCCAAATTAGAGTTGGTATTGAACCATAGAGGATTTCCGTATATTCCTTCTCAGGTTGGCTTAGGCGTCGGTTCTGTGGTTTCATTTTTGTTCCGAAATAGAAACTCATTCGATATCGAATGAGTTTCTATTTCGGTTTGAAATCGCCAAAAATTTTACTGATTTAATACTAAAAATTGAACTTTTTTCCTCGCCCCTTCGTATTTCAGTGAAATAGTGAGGTGAATATGTTGTCCCAGAAACGCAGACTAATTGTTGATGCAAACGAGCGGCTAATAGCCAGTTGCTTGCCTGAATTCAATTCTCGGGTGCCTGATGAAGAGGCTGCCATAGATTTGATTCTAGAACTCCAAGTTCGGCAAGGAAAGCTTGCCTGCCGCTGTGGTTATGAGTTTGTAGCAGCAATTAGAGAAAGGTATGAGCGAACAGTAAAATGCAAAGTTTGTCGGAAGGATACTCACTTTACCGTTGGCACTCTCTATGAGGGTGTTAGGTCTGTGAGGGCCCGCTTGGGGGCTGTTTGGCTGATGGATCATGGTGCGGTAGTAACTTCTACAAAGCTTCATCGGCTCTTTGGCATTGCTACTTCGACTGGGCTAGCGATTATTAACACTATAGGTTTGTTTATTGAATCACTTCGTGGCCAGTCCTGGGCGGATGTTTCTGAAAAGATAGGTTGCCCTAATTTTGCAGAGATCATGATTAGGCGTAGTCGAATTACTGGTGCTTATGAGCATCCGTCTGCTATACCAGAGGCTGTCTCCGTGTCTGACGTTGATGATAGTGCTGACGAGGCTAAGGATCAGGGCAGTAATTCTGAAAATAGCTTCGAAGATCTTGGTGATCTGGAAAAAAATGTCCTTGCTCAAATTTCGGGAGCGCCCGTTTCAGTTGATGCAATTTGCAAAAGCGTTGATCAGCCTGCTGGGCCTGTGGGTGCAGCACTAACCATGTTAGAGATTCTTGGTCATGTCGCTTCTGCACCTGGAAATCTTTTTGTACGCCTTACTTCAGCAAAAGATGATGGAGCTAAAGTTGAGTTTTCTCCTCAACTGCGGAGGTTTATTGAGGAGGCTGTTGAAAATATTAAGGCAGTCAGGCAGGGCGTTAGTCGCAAATATCTTCAACTGTATCTCGGTGCATTCTGGTGTCACTTCGACAGAGATTCTTGGAGAGTGGGCTCACTTATGCTTGTTACCCTTGACTCATCGTTGTCACCCGATAGAGATTTAATTGTTTATGAGTCACCATTGATGGTGTCAGTAGTTAGTGGCTGAATAGTCTAATGCAGTCTCGCGCGACAATCACTGAAAACTTGGCATTAGAATGGTTTCGAAGTCGAGTTGGTAGGCGTGGTTTTTTACTACGCTGAGAAACTTGTCGATTAAAGCTTGGCGTTCTTCTATCTCTGGGCTTACATACAGTCTTTTTATGTTCATGGTGTCGCGTGCCAAGCCCACATTCTTGTTGTTGGAGGTATCTACTTTTGTGCCTGGCTCAATTCGAGCTCCACAGAACCCTTGGATGACACCATTGTCTTCGGCTACGAGAAAAAGACCGTCATTGCCGAAGTAGCTACCTTCAACGTTGCGCAGGTCGTTGTCTTTGCCATCGAGATCAAACTCTAGACCTTGTGACTGGCAGATTGTTTGCATTAATTTGCGGAATTCTTTGTCGTCTTGGCGGCTGTAAAGTCGAATTTGCATTGTGTCAGTCTCACTTCAATCTTGCGATGGGCGATATTTGGTTATTTGATCTTTTCTGCTTCTATAAATAGAAAAACGGCCGATTACCTTTGGGGTTACCGGCCGTTTCAATTTAGCTACCAGTTAATTCTGATTGGCAAAACAGCAAATCATTATTGAACAAGTAAGGTCACAAGGAGCAGAGCAACGATGTTCAAAATTTTGATCATCGGGTTGATAGCAGGACCAGCAGTGTCTTTGTAAGGGTCACCGACTGTGTCGCCAGTTACGGCAGCTTTGTGAGCGTCTGAACCTTTGCCACCGTGGTTGCCTTCTTCAATGTATTTCTTAGCGTTGTCCCAAGCGCCACCACCGGAAGTCATGGACACAGCCACAAACAAGCCAGTAACGATGGAACCAACTAAGATACCCCCCAGAATTTTGGCGGCTGCGTATTGTCCAGGAAGGGCGTGATTCAGGTAGAAGGCGCCAATCAGAGCAATAACAACTGGAGTGAGCACCGGAAGCAGAGCAGGAACAATCATTTTCTTGATTGCTGCACCGGTGACGATACTGACGCATTTTGCGTAGTCTGGTTTGGCCGTTCCTTCCATGATGCCTGGAATTTCACGGAATTGACGTCTAACTTCTTCAACCACCATCCCGCCGGCAGCTCCAACAGCTTCCATGGCAAGGGCGGCAAATAGGAAAGGAATCAAACCGCCGATGAACAATCCAGCAAGAACATATGGGCTGGACAGGTCAAAGGTGATGGCGGTGCCACCTTTTTCCAGAATCTTCATATTCAATTCTTGGGTGTAAGAGCTGAACAAGACAATGGCAGCTAAACCGGCTGAGCCGATAGCATAGCCTTTGGTGACGGCTTTAGTGGTGTTGCCCACGGCGTCTAGTGGATCTGTGACTTCGCGTACTTCTTTAGGCATTTCTGCCATTTCAGCTATACCACCAGCGTTATCTGTGATTGGACCATAGGAGTCGATGGCAACGATAATTCCAGCCATTGAGAGCATAGCCATCGCAGCTAGTGCTACGCCGTATACACCGGCAAGAGCAAAGGCAACTAGGATACCAATAACGATAGAAATCACTGGCCAGGCTGTAGCTTTCATCGATACTGCCAAGCCGGCAATAATGTTGGTGGCGTGACCGGTTTCAGAGGCTTTGGCGATATAGCGAACTGGACCGTAAGAAGTTGATGTGTAGTATTCGGTGATATAGACCAGTAAACCGGTTACCACAAGACCAACCATAGAAGCGAAGAAGAAGTTGATTGCTGGAATTGGAGCTCCTGCAATCGACAGGCCTTGCATCATCTTGTCTGTGACAAAGTAGAAGGCTACGCCAGCAAGAGCCCCAGCGACGATCAAGCCTTTGTAGAGGGCGCCCATGATATTTGTGCTCTTACCGAGCTTAACGCACATACAACCGATAATCGAAGTAACGATCGAAACGGCACCCAAGACTAGTGGATACTCAATTACATAAGGAGCAGTTCCGGCCACGATTTGTTCTTTGAAGAGTTCATGGGCTAGCAGCATGGTTGCTACAGCTGTTACTGCATAGGTCTCAAACAAGTCGGCAGCCATACCAGCGCAGTCACCGACGTTGTCGCCAACGTTATCAGCAATTACGGCGGGGTTTCTTGGATCGTCTTCTGGAATACCAGCTTCGACTTTACCCACAAGGTCAGCACCAACGTCGGCGGCTTTGGTGTAGATACCACCACCCAGTCGGGCGAATACTGAGATCAGAGAAGCTCCGAATCCCAGACCTACAAGAGCGTTTACGTCGTGAGTTGCACCATAAAAGAGTGAGACACCGAGCAGACCTAGGCCAACTACAAGCAGGCCGGTAACCGAGCCACCTTTGAAGGCGACGGCTAGCGCTGTTTCTAAGCCATTTCTAGCAGCTTCAGCAGTGCGAACGTTGGCGCGTACTGATACGTACATGCCGACAAATCCTGAGATGGATGACAGCACTGCTCCAACGAGGAAGCCTGCAGCCGATGGCCAACCCAAACCAAATCCAATCACGAAGAAAAGTACTGCACCAACCCCTGCGATGGCGGTGTACTGTTTGTTCATGTAGGCACCAGCGCCTTCCTGAATGGCGGCTGCAATTGATTGCATACGCTCATTTCCAGGGCTCATGTCGAGCACGCTTTTACCAGCCCAAGCACCATAAAGAACTGCAAGTAAGCCGCATCCGACGGCAACTTGTAGAGGCAGATCACCCATTTTTTACTCCCTAGTTACGCTGTTTGAATGTCAGTTAGATTTGGCGAATTCAGCAATGAATTACCAGCAACGACCTTCCATTCCAATCCGAGTTTTGCTACGAAACGAAAGTTCATTCGCAATCGCGCACCCATCTCGATCGATGAAGATGCGATAGATTTGTCGGCAATAATCGCCTGGGGCAGAAATATTCCCGTTCTCCACGACTGCTTAGAGTAGCAGGAAGGGCGTAGTCCCTACCCCAAATACTATTTAATTTACTGAACAATTACCTTGGTTGCCAATTGGATATATACGGCTGTAAGTAGGTCATTTCGCTCTCTGTGTTAGAATTTCCAGGTGATCTCTTTATAACTGCCAAATCTCGCGAGATCTTGCATCAAGGCTTTTACTGCTGCAATTTTTGAAATTTGTGGCCAGGGTCGGCAAAGGCCCGAGAAATCAAGGAATTAATGAGCCCTAGGCCTTTCCAAAATGCATTTTTTGCTTCAGCCTATGCTTTATTAGCGTCGACTGTTGTACTTTCTGGCTTTGCCTACCCTATAAGTGCTTTGGCTCAGAGCTATGCCGACCGTGGTCCAGGTGCTGCCGTTACCCAGGCTTCTGAGAGTTCGCTGACAACTGCCGGTGGCGAAGTCACCCTTAGGATCGCATCCTCGGTAGTGGCAGGAAGGCCACAGTTCAGGTATTTGCCTGGTAGCAATGGCGAAACTGTTTTGACTGCAGATTTTGAAGGCTTGAGTTGGAATGCACCGGCCAAAGTGATTAGACTGAATTCACCTGAGAAGGGTCTAAGTAATTCTTCCTTCACCGGTATTAAAGAGATTCGTATTGCCCAGTTTCAAGCAAGCCCTAGTGTTTTGAGAGTTTCATTTGTTGCTCGCGACCCAGCAGTACTCAAGAAGGTAGCAATTGGCGCCGCGCCAGGGGTTTTGAAGCTGTCGTGGACTGGCCCATGGGCTGTGGCCAGCACCGGGACCAGCGCAGGGGCAAGAGTTATAACTAACGCAGCCGCTAGCGGTGCCGCGGGCCCATCAAGTCGAACTGCTGCCGCCAGCGCTACTGCTGCCAGTAAGAAGAATTCGATAGGACCGAGTAAGGCTCATTCATGGCGTTTGGCTTCGGCCTCGCAGATGCCACCTCTGGCTTCGACTAAAGCCCAGGACGCAACTAGAGAAGTTGCAGCTAAAGAACCTGTTACCGAACCATCTAGGGACGTTAAGGGCGGTTGGTTCGCGCGCTTGAGGGCGAAAACTAAAGACTACTTCAGTGCCTCGCCTGAGCAGTTGGCAGAAGCAGAAAGCACTCAGTCGCCTAAGCCGACCACTGCGCTATCAGCTAAACAGTCAGCCAAGCAGCAGACCAAGCACCGAGATGCGGATCAGTCGGTTAGCGCACCGCTAGCTCCTTCTATCGCTCAGACTTCGCCTGCTGCTGCTAAAATCGCTCGCATGCCCGCTTTGGCTCCAACCTTAGGTACTAGAGAACCGATTACTAGCGCCTTCCCCTCGATAAAGGCAAACCCGCTTAAAGAATCTGGTTATCGTGAATCTGCCTCTCTAGATTCTGCCTCTCGAGATTCTGGTTCTCGAGATTCTGGTTCTCGAGATTCTGGTTATAGACAGTCAGGTTCTAGGGATAGTGAGAGGAGCACCGCTGATGGTGCCGATACAAGTAATGCCACTACAAGTAATGCCGCTACCAGTATCGGCGTCACTGGCGATCGCGCTTCCGAAGAGAGCGCTGTAGAAAAGCCAGAAGTATCCCTTGGCCCACCACCCCTAATTACTCTAGAAACTGCTGACCCTCAGGGGTCTGGCGCTAAACTCGAAATTTTCAGAGTGGAGCGGCCTGACGGTAAACAGCTCAATTTCAAATCTTTCCGCCTGCATAATCCAGAGCGCTATGTTGTCGATATGCCTGAGTATCGTGAGTTAGCTAATTCGGTTTTGCCTGATGTTTCTAATTCACCGCTGGTTTCATCTATGCGAGTAGGCTTGCCTGGCGAATCAGAAGGAGCTGGGCGGTTGGTGCTGCAACTAACTGATGATACCGTCTCAATTGATGAGTCTTTCAATGCCGGCTCGAGCTATATGACTGTAACCCTGGCCAAGGGGTTGACTGGTAACGCTGGCATTGCCCGCAGCGGTAACCTAGCTTCTCCCCTTGCTGCAACTAACGGTCCGATACTGGTGCCGCGAGCCCCAACTGAGACAGTCGTGGTCTTGGATGCTGGGCACGGGGGGAATGATCCCGGTGCAGTTCGTGGCGATGTGCAGGAGAAAGAAGTAACTCTGCAAATCATCGCTAAGCTCAAGAAAGTTCTTGAAAGCAAGGGTGCCCGTATTGTCCTTACGCGCTCTGACGACACCTTTGTTTCGCTTGAAGATCGTGTGAAAATTACTAATACAGTGTCACCGAATTTGTTTCTGTCTGTACATATTAATTCGCTTGAAAGTACTTCGAACATATATGGCATAGAAACGTATTTTCAAACCGACCAAAGTCGACCGCTAGCAGATAGAGTTCATTCCTCTCTGGTAAGCGGTCTTGGGGCTCCGGACCGCTCGGTAAGAAAAGCTCGCTTTTACGTCATTAACCACACCCCAATTCCGGCAATACTGGCAGAAGTCGGCTACATTACAAATAAAGCCGAGAGAGACAGGTTAATCTCCTCTGATTACCAGCAGAAGGTTGCTAGCGCACTGGCTCGGGGTGTTATGCTCTACTTACAAGATGTAAAACCGCAGAATAGCTTCGCTAATAATTCCTCCGGTTCCGTAAGCTCTTCTAGTGACGGTCAAAAGCCTTCCAAATTAGCAACGGGTAGTTGGAAGCCAACTAAATAGACGACAATTACCATAGAGAAGTTGATAGCCAAATTGACTAAAAAAGTTACTGAAGACCATTTATACAAGCGCACAACTAAGCGAGTCGGGCTTTTTGATTCTGGAGTTGGTGGTCTTTCCGTCTTGCGCCATTTAGTTTCTGTCACCCAGGGCGAAGGTCTTGAGTTTGTCTATCTAGGGGATGCTGCTCGTTGTCCGTACGGCAATCGAGCTAAAGGTGAGATTGCTACTTTTGTCGATGAAATCGTTAGCTGGTTAACTTCATTCCAGCTCGATTCAATTGTTATGGCCTGCAATACCAGCGCCGCTGTGGCCAAGGATGCGGCTGTCCAGGCGGCCTCGCGCCGGCCTGGACTGAAAGTCTACGATCTGATCGAGCCTACTGCTGAATGGCTGGTGGCCAATCCGCCTAAGGCAATTGGGGTGATGTCTACTATTAATACTGCCAATAGTCAGGCTTTCTCTAAGGCTCTAGTAAGCCGGGGCTACCAGGGCTCGGTGCAGGAGCTTGGCTGTCCTAAACTCGTGCCGTTAATTGAAAGTGGACGTTTGGGTGAAGCCGATTGTGAGGCTGCCCTTTCTCTGGCTTTGACTGAGTATTTGCAAGTACTAGCCGGGGTTGATGCCTTGGTACTTGGTTGTACGCACTATCCTTTTGTTGCCGATCGCATTCAAAGTCTTGTTTCTCTTGAACTAAAAGAACTATTCCCAAACGGGCTAAAGCTGATTGATCCAGCTCATGCTCTGGCTTATCAGTTGTTGGGTCATGATGCCGCACCACTGGTGGTATCGACTAGTGAGTCAAGCAATAACTATTGTACAGAGGCATTTCGCTTCTTCACCACTGGCAATACCTCTGACTTTGCTCTGGCAGCTGCTCTTTGTTTGGGTGCAGAAATTGGCAGTGTTCAGCAGCTCGATATTGCCGAGTTAGAAGCGGCTCCGCAGCAAAACTTCCCAGCCTCCAATGTATCTATTGATGTCGCTACTTCTGGCTCTTTTGCTTAATAAGTTTTTAGAGGCCAATAATGTCTGAGCAGCTTCACTTGGCACCGCCACCGATCTGGCAAAGCCTTGCTGAGGTTGAGTCTGCGGCTAGAGCGTGCCTTCAGTGTGGGCTTTGTCAAACACGCAAAAATGTTGTCTTTTCTAGCGGAAATCCTCAGGCTAAGCTCATGATTATTGCTGAGGCACCGGGGCGAAACGAGGATGAGTTGGGGGTTCCGTTCGTCGGAAGGTCGGGGAAATTATTCGATAAAATTCTTGAAGCTGGTCGAATTGATCGCGAAAAGGAGATATACCTTTGCAATGTCGTAAAGTGTCGTCCACCTAACAATCGACTACCGCTAAAAGAAGAAATTCAAGCCTGTCAAAAGTACCTCAATGCCCAGCTAGAGCTTGTTCGCCCCGCTTTGATTTTGCTAGCCGGAGCGACGGCGGTTGAAGCAGTTTTGCATGTTAAGGATCCTATAAGCCGTATTCGCGGTACATGGTTTGATTGGCAGTTCGGTGCTAAAGTTATGCCTGTCTTTCACCCTACTTATTTGTTGCGCAATGATTCAAAAGAAGTGGGCTCACCGAAGTGGCTGATGTGGAAAGACATTCAAGAAGTTCGTAGGCAACTAGATCTTTTGAATTGATTCTATCTGTGTAGGTTTTGTTTACTTGATTTTTAGTTTGCTTATTTTGATTGGTGCGTAAACTTAGATTCTCAGGAATCATGGGGGCTCAGATATGGCAGTAAAGGCCGATTCATTCTACGCTGATCTTCTTACCGCTCAAATTGCAGATGCTGTTACCAACGACTTTGGTAAAGCAATCTTGAAACTTCCCAATCAAGGTCGTGGTCATGTTCATGATGACGTTGATGTATATTTCTCCGCTATAGCAATGGAGCAGGTTAATGCTATCTCTGATAAGCATGGCATTACCGACGCAGCTGCTCTGCACGAAATTTTCCAGTTGACCAGACATAACCTGATTCAAGGCTTCCGGATTGGACAGAACCTTAGAGGCAATTTTAAGCCTAACTAAACCTAAGCTAAGCCGCTAAGCTGACCAAATGCTCTTCCTGTCTTTCACTCGCCAGATGTAACCATCAAGTAAGTAATGGGTTGACTGCGGTAGTGCCAGAAAAGGAACGAGCAGTGCCAGTATTGCCGTGTCATGGATAGTGGGCAAGGCTGAAAACCAGGCGAATATATTGAGATGTTCGCGCCAGATTAGACCGTCCCAGAGGCCTTCTTCTAGGTATGCTAGCAGGGCGAGGAAGGCAAAATATAAGATGGCATGACTGAGGAGAGCATGCAGGACCTTCGACCAGCTTTTCGTACTGATTTGCTTTGGAGCTGTGGAATTTTTGGCGACTATGTCTTCACTGCCTCTGTAATTGTCATTTTCTCTGTAATTCTCACTTTTGGGTTCGTGGTGATAAAGCCATACCAGTGCCATATAAGGAATTCCATGGCTGACCACATTGGTTATGGTAAAAGCCATGTCTGAATTGAAGGTGATGATACCAGTCCACCAGCTTAGAGCCGTGCCTACGATTAAGAGATTGCGGGGAAGATTGAAAAAGCCAGTTTTTTTAAGTAGAACAATCTCTTTGACAATGTAGCTTGCCATCACTAGTACATAGACGGCAAAGAAAATTTTGGCGAAGGATATATTGTTCAAGGATTGCGGCAGGCTTTCGACAAAATCGCCAGCCACAAACCAACTAAAATTGCGCGGCATATTTGTGTGCCAATAAATAATTGGATAGAGAGTGGCTATATAGACAGCACAGCTATCAAGCCATTTGAATTTCTTCATTGGCTCAGGGTCATTACGCGAGTAGAGAACCACGAATCCAAATTGTTGGCGAATAAAATGAAAGACAGCTAGATAGGCAAGTGCCCGCCAGAAATAAATACCATCAAGAGAGTAGAGCAGGCTGCCAGCAATCCAGGCAATAGCAGGCAGGGCCAGCAAAAGTGTGCGGTTTTTTGCAAAGGCCTGTGGAGATAAATAGGTGCGAAAAAGCGAGGCGTAAACGTGGGCAACATCAACCAAGAGCACAAAGCAGACCCAGACCCAGAGTGGAATGTTTTGACTGGCAGCCATTTGCTGCTGAGCTAGAATGACAAAAGCTGTGGAGACGAAAGCTGGGGAAAGTATCCATAGACAGTCCCAGCCTGGCGAGGAAAGCCACGCCTGTTTGCCCTTCTCCTTCTGCTCGAGGTTTATGTTCTGGTTCATATTTGTGTCTATGCCTATATTCTGGTTCTGGTTCATGTTAGTTTCGCCAGAATCATTTTGGCAGCTTCAACTCCATGGTACTGAGCTTCTTCAAAGTTGGAAATGCCAGACATATCTGAATGGGCAAAGAATACATTGCCCCGTGGTTCTTTCATTTTTTGCCGCGATTCGCCCCACATTTCTCCCACAGATGGTCTGACCATGCCGTGTCCCCAGGGCCAGAGATCGATTGAAATAATTTCTTGGGCGATGCCGGGGTGCATCTTCTCTAGGTCTTCTACAATCGTTTTTGACCATTGCTCAGGGGTGGCCTCGTAGAGCGCTTTCCTGGAGGCCTTTGGCTCTTGCTGTGACAAGGGGAAATAATAAGTGATTACTGTTGGTTTGTGCCGGGTGGTAATTTCTTGATGATTGGCTACGACATAGCCAAGCGACGGGCTGTAATAGCTGACATTGTCCCAGGCTGGCAACACGCCCTGACCATCGGGAAGATTCTTTAAGCTGATGTTTGCTACCATCCAAGGAGCATATGAGGGCGCATATGAGGGCGCAGCTGAAGGCGCAAAACTGTTTTGGTGGGCGGCTGGTCCGGTTATTTCTGCTAATAGTTTATTGGCAATGAAGCGCGGAGCTGCAAGAATGACAAAGTCAGATGTCGTTGCCGCAAACTGATTGTTCTCATGGTTGAGATAGGTGGTAACGAGCTTCCCGTCTACTTCTTTTATATTGGTGACAAGGGCATTTAGTTGAATGTTCTTGCTCAAAGGCGCCTTCAATTGCTCCACAAGAAAGCCGTTGCCTTGTGGCCAGGTAAGCACTGCATTTGGCTCCGAATTGGCAGCTGTGCCCCGGCGTCCAGCGAAATAGTGAATACCAGCCCAAGCGGAGACAAATGCAGCAGTTGAGCCGTAGTCGTCTCGGCAGCAATAGTCGACATACCAGAGCAGTGGTCTTGTCGCGAAGTTGTTGTTCTTTAACCACTGCGCCATTGAAATTTTGTCGAGTTCAGTGAATTGCTTATCGCGTGAGCTTAAGGCAATCGGGATAGCAAAAGCTGGCTGCCCGTCGCTGCCTTGGGCCTGACGAAAAGAAATCATTTTCTCGAAGAAGCGACTGATGTCATCCTCTTCTTGCTTTTGTAGCCCGCGCTTTGGTACTAGTCCGTCATGAAAGGCACCGTCTTTGAATAAACGGTCTTGTGGTTGATGGCAGAGCATCAGTTCGTCGTATATGGCTTCACCGCCTGCGGTATAGCCCTTAATAATTTTTAGCTCTTCGAAGAGCTGTCTTACGTAAAGCGATTCTTTGTTTGCAATTGGAACATAGTGCGCCCCCCAAGGATAGGCACTAATTTGATTCTTTCCTGAGCGTGAATTACCGCCTACCTCTGGCTCTAGATCAAGTATGACGAAATCGCACTGGCCTTCCTCTTTTAGCCACCAGGCTGCCGATAGGCCTGCTATACCGCCACCAATGATAGTGACTGTAGTCCTTTTCGTTTCTTTGACTGGACCAGTTGGGAGATCGCCTCGCAGCATGTGGCCAACTTTTTGCGATGGTCCCAGTAGGCGACAAGGAAACTTAGGAGCAAAATAGTTTGCTTGGCGAAATATATCAATGGCATTTGAGGACAGCTTCAACTGCGCTAAAAGTTTTGCAGCGACGGCAGACAGGCCAAGGGCGGCCAGGGTCTTGAGGAATCTTGATCGACTAATGGGCGTCGACATATTCACTCCACTCTGATTCAAATAAGTGAACTAGTGATTGGTTGTTGAGTTTGTTGACTGAAGTCACTGTCGGCAGCATATCTGGAGCAAAGCAGAGCATTTGCTTAACGGTGTCGCTATTGACGTACCGTAAACCAGCGGGATAGCTCGCTTGTGCAGCGGCCTTAAACGGTGTTAGTGAACCAATAACATAACCCCAATCGCCAAATGCTGGCACGTAGGCATGGTATGGAGTGGTGTTGAAGCCAACTGAGGCGAGGGTTTTATCGACGCACCAAAAAGAGTTTTTTGCTAAAAAGGGCGAGGTGCTTTGCACCACCACCATGCCCCCAGGCTTCATTACTTTCTTTAGGGCACGGTAAAAGGTATCGCTGTATAGTTTGCCTAGCGAGTAGTTACTAGGATCGGGAAAGTCAATTACCGCCATGTCGAATCTTTGCTGCGTGCTTCTTAGCCAAACAAAGGCGTCGTCAATTATGACTTTCACTTTGTTGTTATTGAGTGAGTTTTGATTCAACCTGGTCAAAACTGCTTGGCTCTTAAACAGGTCTGTCATAGCCTTATCTAAGTCAACCAAGGTAATCGAGCGAACTGATGGATATTTGAGAATTTCGCGCACGGCTAAGCCGTCGCCACCACCGAGTACCAGCACATCTTGCGGTTGATTTAAGCTGGCCATGGCTGGGTGAATCAAAGCTTCATGGTAGCGGTACTCGTCGCGCGAGCTAAACTGTAAATTGCCGTTGAGAAACAAGCGCAAATCTTTGCTATTGCCTGTGAGAACAATTCGTTGGTAGGGCGTAGTGGTCGAGTAAATTACAGGATCTTGATAGGTGGCTGCTTCGGCAATGCCCATCAACTTGTCTGAAAAAGCAAAGCCAGATACTAGCACCACAATGAGAATGAAGGCAGTTGATTTTAGCGAATTGCGCCAGGGTAGCTCTTCTTTGAATAGGTGAATGGTCCAGAGCGCTACACCTAAATTGAATAGGCCAAAGAGAAAAGAGGTGCGCATCAAGCCGAGGTAGGGCACTAGCAGCAGAGGAAAGAGCAGGGAAGCTAGCAAGGCGCCGACATAGTCAAAGGTAAATATCTGCGATACCAGATCTTTAAAGTCGAGCCTCTGCTGCAGAATACGCATTAATAGAGGTATTTCAAGACCGACCAAAATACCGATAATGGCAACAAGGCTGTAAAGCAAAATGCGAAAATTATCGATGTGGTTGAACATAAGAAAGAGCAATGTGGCTGAGGCGCCCCCGATTAGGCCAATCAGCAGCTCTACTTGCACAAAGGTCAGAGCAATATTTTTCTCAATGTATTTAGAGAGAAAGGACCCGACACCCATTGAGAATAGATAGACACCAATTACTGTTGAGAATTGGGTGATTGAGTCGCCTAGCAGGTAGCTCGCTATTGTTCCGGCAATCAGTTCATAGACTAAACCGCAGGTCGAGATGACAAAGACGGTTATTAGCAGAGCGTATGTCAAGTTAACTACCCGTGAATCGCTGCGGCAATTATATTGCCAACTGCGATCATCATAGCCGCGAGAGTGATTGCTAATGGTAGATTTTTTTCGACGACAATGTCTTTCCACATATCGCCGGGGGTGAGCATGTCAAATACTTTGGTTGATAAACAGAGAATGATAATGCCAAGGCCTGAATAGACCACTGCTGCCAGTACGTATTTGGCTGTTAAAACTTGTTCCACTTACTACTCCTCTTTTCTTTGTGCCGAATTTACTTGTGATAATGACTGCCGGGGCCGGTTGGTCTGGCACCGTTAATAGCCCAAGGATCGATAACTTTCCAGCTTTTCATGCCGGCATAGACAAATAATGCGCAGAGAAGAACGCCGGTTACCAAATAGAAGCGCACCATACTTTTCTTCAAAGCCTCGCAATTGATCTTTTAATTTGTTGAAAATGAATCATTAATAGCTCTCGTTATAAGGGCTAGGGGTAGGGTAGGGGCTAAAGTCACTATTGGACCAGCGTGCTGACTCTACACTGCTCTTTGCCATAAAGGCATAAATTGGCACCACACAGAGCCCAAGCAGGGTCCACCAATAATTGTCGTAAACTGGATAGCCGCGTCCAACCGTAATCGAAAATTGTTGATCTCTTGTTTGGACAAAGTCACCACTTTCGGTATCAATATTAAGATAGTACTTGCCGGGCGGAACAGCGGAGACCCCAAGTTGAGCTGTATTACTTCCTTCTGACCAGTAACCGTCGCTGTCTGTGCCTGAATAGAATTCTACTGATTTTTCAAATGGGAATGTCGTGCCATCAGTATCGTTCACTAACTCGCCTGCCACGTAGAACCAGCTGTTGCTCACCGGCGCGCTGAGACGTATTACAGCGTTGGTTTGCTCATCACCCATGGGGAATACCGGAGTAGTTATGTCTGCTTTTTTGCGATTGGGTGTAAATACACCATCGTACTGAAGCACGGTTTGCTGTGGCGCTTTGGCAGTAAAGTAGAACTGAGCGCAGGTAATGAAAACGACGAATATGGCACAGAGTGTACCTATCTGAGTGCAGGCTTGCATCTCAGTTGGTGGCTTTGTGGCGGGCACGCCGCTTTGATAGGGGAATTTATCTGTGACGGCAAAAGCTTTTCGGATCTCTTCGGCATCCATATATTCAGCCAAGCTCCAGACGATTTCATTGCCGTCTTTTTCCGCTGAAAGCATTTCCGGTGGAGCAATGTAATCGGCTGTTAGATTAGAAGTGCCGACGGTAACGCGCCAATAAAACTCGCCCAAAACATACTTAACTGCGGCGGTGCCGTAGTTGTAGATTTGATAGCTCTTGCCGTCTAGTTTGGCTTTTTCACCTGTCAACGGATACTTCGTAATGCTTTTTACGTCTGGCTTACGCTTGATGGTGCGGACAAAGTTCCAGTGGCCTCTGTCTTCTACTAACCAGCGGTAGCCATAGTAAGGATTGAACAATAGATATTCAGACCAAAAGTAGCGGCTAGATGTCTCTTCGCGCACCAGAAATCCGATCATTTCCCAGGTCTTGCCTTTGAGCTTGCCCCTTGCCCCTAGTGGAATACATGGTTTGAAGAGGGAGGTCTTGCCTACATAGGTGGAGAGAATGCGATAGGATTCACTGGTGACGTCAATTGTCGAATTGCAGCTATTGCAGACCACCGACATGGTGGCGCCTGGGTATTTTACCGTTATCGATGCCCCGCAGGCCGTGCAGGCAAACATCTTGGCCGTTGGCTTTGGCGGCGCTGTCTCCTTTATATGCCGATTATCTTTACCAGCATCATCTTTACCAGCATTGTCTTTACCAGCCATCGATGCGCCTCAAATTTTTGAATTTCAGATCGTCGAAGTCGACGTATGAGCCCAGAAAAACTCGATTTTCTTTTTCGGCAATTTCTATGGTTGCCATTTCGTCTTCAAAGCCTGTTAGGTCAATGCTTTCTGACTTGCGGCCCTGCAGCGCATTAAAGGGCAGTTCCCCTTCGCTATACAGACATTTCACTTTACGAATGTCTTCTACTTCGTAAATGCCATACTTGCCAAAATCTACTGCTTTGCCTGGATGAAGTGAGCCGATGAGCGGCACACTATCGAAGAAGGGGAAGCACACGGCGTAAAAACCCTGCGCTTCCGCTAGCCAGCCCATTTTTTCATCATCAAAGTAGGTAAACCATTCATTCCAAAAGCCGTCTTCATAGCCCACTTTCATGCGCCCAACTACTTCGAACTTTTGGCCTTTGTACATGCCAGTGGTGCCAATCTGAATAGGCGTTAGATCATCTTGAAGCTCAGCCACTTGGCCAATCTTCTCCAGATCCATACCCTGGCGCACAAGGCTGGCCTTACAGAAAGAACAGACTGCAAAAACCGAGACTTTTGACTGAAAGTTTACGTTTGCCCCACAGGAAGGACAACTCAGTGTAAGCATTTAGGAAATACTCTTGAGTAGCTCTGCCTTCTTAGCGTCAAATTCTTCTTGGGTCAAAACGCCTTTTGTCACTAGACCATGCAGCTTTTCAAGCTTGGCATAGACGTCTTCTTCCGAGCTTCCGCCACCTGCTAGGCCTTGTCCTAGGCCGCCAAGAGCTTGGCCCATGGTCTGACCAATCACTGCTCCCATTCCCAGGCCCACTCCTGCGCCAGCTAAACCGCCAGGGTTATTGGCTGCAGCTGAAATGCTGTCAGCAGCTTGGAAATTGGCATACTTTTTCAAGTCGCCGACAAGATTCATTTGTGATTGCTTATCGAGATATTCTTGTAACTCATCTGGCAGGGTGACACTCTGTACCAAGAAGGTATTGAGCTTAAGGCCATATTGCAAGAAGGGCAAATCTAGTTCTGACTTGAGCTGTTCTGAAAACTTGTGTTGATTGGCAGCCATGTCGAGGAAAGCCGTGTCAGCTTGGCCCAATTTGGTCGCTATGTGAGTCAAAATCATTGAGCGCAATTGGCCATCTAATTCGCTGGTTGTATAAACCTGGCGAGTACCACTGATTTTTTGGTGGAATGTATTTGGCTCTTCGATCTGATAAGAAAAAGTACCAAAGGCCCGCAGTCGAATTACACCGAACTCTTTGTCGCGAATAGCGATGGGAGTTTGGGTGCCCCAACGCTGGTCAATCTGTTCGCGAGTAGAGAAGAAGTACACTTCTGATTTGAAAGGCGATTTAAAGCCTTTGTCCCAGTTCATAAGAGTAGTGAGAATGGGCAAATTTTGGGTGTTGAGAGTATAACGGCCGGGACCAAAGTGGTCTGCCACGTTTCCTTCGTTGACAAATAGTGCCATTTGCGAATCGCGAACCGTTAGTTGGGCGCCGCTTTGAATTTCTTTGTCGAGAGTAGGAAAGCGATAGGCAAGCACGCCGTCACTTTCTTCTGTCCATTCAATAACTTCGATAAATTGCTTTTTGAAAATGTCTAACATTGAATCCTGCCTAGTGTAGAAAGGAAAGGAAATACAGAATGGAAATATAGAACGGGATGCCTGGTTTATCGCTGTTGCTTTGGTTAGCTCTATTTATCATCGACTGCAGCTATGTTACACGGTCAGATGCCCTATATAAGTTGAAAAGCACAAATTAGTTTAGGATTCCAAGTGGTTGGTTTAGTGGTTGACTCAGCTCATTTTTAAGGCCCACTGTAAGTAAGCTAAATTGTCACGCACCGACCAGTCTGGACGACCCCAGCCGTGTCCTTCTTGCCATTTAACATTGAGGAGGGCGTCAAATCCTTGCTGTTGGCAAGCTGCGGCAAATTTATAGGAATGCCAGGGAACTACCCGGTTGTCACCGGCTGAGGCATTTATTAAAAGATGGGGGAAGTCTGACGTCTTGACTTTCAGTTTGGCTACTTGATGGTAAGGAGAGTAAGCTCGCAGAGCCGCAAATTCGCTCTCTACTTCGACCGATCCATATTCACTTTGCCAGGCCCAGCCAAGACCATGGAAGGAAAACTTGAGCATATCGAAGAGGCCGTTGTCGGCAATCGCTGCTCCAAATAGATCTGGTCTTTGGCAAATTACCGCGCCGACCGTCAGACCGCCATTGCTGGCGCCGCAAATCGCAATTTTCTTCCCTTGAGCCAATTGGTTGCTGCTGAGCCATTCGGCACTAGTAATGGTGTCATCATAGGTGCGCTGCTTCAGCTCTTTTGTTGCGCTTGAATGCCATTTGGCGCCGAGTTCATCTCCACCTCTGAGGTAGGGCTGTGCCCAGATGCCGCCCATAGCCAGCCAGGTTGCTGTTTGGTAAGAAAAATGCGGTAGGTTGGCAATGCTAAAACCGCCGTAGACAGAGAGAATGGTGGGGTTCTTGCCATTGAATTTGGTGCCCTTTAGATAAGCAATATTCATAGGCACCATAACTCCATCTTTACTTTCTACCTGTACCATTCTTTGCACTACTCTTTTGGCCATCGAATAATTAGGCTCATGCAATACCATGGTGCTGCCGCTTTTTAAATCATGGCGGTAGATTGTCTTAGGTATTGCAAAGTTTTCGAGGCTGAAAAAGATGTTTGAGTCGCTGAAGCTAGTTGATAGTGAACTCAATGTTCCTTCAAATGGTAGTTCTATCTCACTTAGTTGTTTTCCAGCGAGGTCAAATTGTAAGAGTCTCGCCCGGCCCTCGTGATCAATGCTAGAGCTTATTATTCGGTCATGCAACAGGCGCACATCTTGCATGGCGTATTGACTTTCTTTGATTACTTCTTGAGTGTTTTTCACTCTTAGGTGACCATAGTCGAACTCTAGTGCTAAGACTCTTCCTCTTGTCGCTCCGTGATCGGTTTTGATATAGATCTTGCCGTTGGCTTCGCCCAATAAAGAGTAATAGCCAACTTTACGGGGAAAGAGTGGGCAGATTTTGCCGCTGCTGAGAGACTTGATGACAAGACGATTATGTAGCTTACCGGCTGGCCATTCCGAGATAAGCGCGTGTTGGCTTTGCTTCAAAGCATAGAGATCTACCCATTCAACTTTTCCTGGGTTATGAACAATTTTGTCTTTCTTCTGTTCGTCACCGAGGCGATGAAAATAGATGGCCGCGCCTTTTGTATAGTTTGGCTCCGCGTTATTATTGGTCGTGATAGGGATAGAGCGGCGGTAGAATAAACCACGTTTTCTTGGGTGAAAACTAATTGAACCAGACGGCACTTCTTCTATTATGTCGGGCAGATCTTTTCCATTTTTAAGATCTCTCACTCTCCAAGTCTCAAAATCGGAACCGTTTTTTGCTAGGCCATAGGCCAGCAGATCGCCGCTGCTGTTAACTCTATAGCCAGTCAGCCAGGAGCTCGAATCTCCCAGTTTCTCAGCTTTGAAAATAATCTTGGCTCGTTTACTTATGGGGCCAGCTAGAGAGCCGTTGCCGCTAATTGCCAGAGCCCTTTTGATGTTTGTGAAGCCCGATTTGTCTGTACTGACATAAAAATAGAACGGGCCAGCTCTAAACGGAACACTGTGTAATTGAGCAAAAGCTGCCTGATAGAATTCTTTGGGCCTTTTATAGTTGGCAATCATTGCTAGAAGTCTCAACCGACTTAGTAGTGCTTGCTTTTCTAGCCAATCTTTTGTCGCTTCACTTGTTTCTTCCAGGCTTGCGAATGGATCTTTAATGCGTTTTCCGCTCAACAGATAGCTCTTTGTTTTACCTTGTGGAGCTGGTTGTTTAAGGGCTGCAGTGAAGCGAAGTTGCATTCTTTTGGTCATCAATTTGAGCAGCGATCTTTGAGTGTTAGTCTGGATCCATACTGCTGTATCAATTAATGCCTCGATAATATACTTGAGCAGTTCTCTAGAACCGACTTGTCTTATATCTAAGTGAGTGATGGCATTGTTGAAGTCTTTCAATACCAGGGAAAATTTTGTCTGACCCTGGCAGCGAGCCGCATTGCCAGCACATGAGTAAAGAAAGCAAAGGCGATTGTCGCCGTCGGCATAACTTTTCGCAAGCCGCTGCGCTCCGTTAATATATTGTCTACGCGCTAGGCTATAATTTCGCGCACGGTACGCTCGCTCTCCTTGCTTACGAATATCGTTGTAGAGAACGCTAGCTGTTTTCTCTTTGCTTTTTTTTGCCATTTTAGATCAAGCTATTTTTGAAATGCAGCCACTGTTCTCTTCATGGTCTTAACGAATTCCGGATTCTTGAGAGCAACTGAGCCGGCGTAAATGCAGGCACCAACAAGGCCAATCATGAGAAATTTGGTTATGCCTGGATAGGCTTGTCGGTTCATTGACTCTTTGGCACGGTTGCTGAAGCCAGGCTTAGCGTGTCTACCGGTATTGGTTTGTGATTTTGCTGGTACAAGTTTGCTGCCAGCGCTGATGCGCATGCGAGCATACTCTGCAGCTGAAGGTAGTTGGCGCTGACAGGAAATGCAAAAGCGGATCATCGAGCGCACTGGTGCCTGACAGTAGGGGCAGTTGGCGTAAGGTAAATTTGATTCAATTTCTTCTTCTTGTTCGACCACTGCCTGGGGACGAGGTCTGAACACCGCACTCATCACTCGTGAAATCCAGCTGCGTTGAGCCTCTTCAGCGGAAGCTTCGCCATTGTTGTTATTGTTGTTGTTATTAACAGTAGCGTTGTTATTGGAGAAATTAACTACTTCGTGGCCACCAGTCTGGATGCTGGCCTTGCTGTAGTTTGAATCTACCTGGGTATTAGTGGCAATTTCCATGGCTGTTTGATTGTTGATGGCATTTAAGTGCCCTTCTGCAGCCAATCCTAGGGTGGGGTAGGAGCCGGTCATCAGTGCCTCGGCTTCGCTCTCCATATCTTTGAAGTCTGCAATTTCCATGCGATGCTTATACGACTTGAGCTTAATGCCATCCCGTGCAAGAGCCTCGTGAAGCTCTTTGCCAAATTCCTGAATATCTTGCTGTCTTTGTTCTGGTTCTTTCGCCAGTGCCTTATTTAAGACATTTGTGACTTCGGTACAGACTTTGAAATCGGTTGATGCTTGTGAAAATGGTGTCGGCGTGCCGTATAAATGGCAGTCCATCATTTCGATTGCTGATTTGGCTTTGTAGGGCAGGAAGCCTGAGAGTGATTCATAAGCGACAATTGCCAGCGAATAGACATCGGAGCGCGGGTCGACAGCCGAAGCTGCTAAGCACTGCTCTGGGCTCATATAGGGTGGGCTGCCGCAGACGTCGCCAGTTTTTGTGATGGTATAGGCGTCTTGAGTTTTCGGTTCTTTTAGTTTAGAAAGGCCGAAATCAACCAGCGTCACCCAGTCTCCCGTGGGAGCATTGGATGAAAGCACAATATTTTCCGGTTTAAGGTCGCGGTGAACAACGTTAAGAGAATGGGCGGCAGCAAGTCCATCTACGATCTGCGCAAAAATTCGATCGGCCCTTTCAAAAGAAAGTGGTCCGTTGTTCTTTAGTTCGTCTTTGAGACTCACTCCCTGGAGGTAGTCCATCACCAAAAAAGGTTGGCCTTGAGAGCTCATGCCAAAGTCGTAGAGGGTGACGATATGGTGGTGCTTTACCTGTGAGACAGTTTTTGCTTCGCGATAAAAACGCTTCACTGCTTCTGAGTCTGACACCATATGCGAGTGCAGCATCTTAATGGCCATGAGCTTATCCATTTGCTCCTGCCGGGCTTTATAGACAACTCCCATGCCGCCACGACCAATTACCGACACTATTTCATATCGGTCGCCTAGTCTCGTGCCAACAAGCGGGTCACGATCTCCTGATTTCAGCAGACTGGAATCAGCAGGACATCTTTCAAGACCATCTTCGTATTCTGAGTAGCACTCAGGACAGGACTTCACAGCCTAAACTCCAAGCCATTAGTAACAACAAAAAAACAACCGCCTATATTTTGGTATTCCCCTAAAAGCAATGAATATCCTCAAATTAGACGGCCAATTATTGAGTTACTTATAGGTATGCCCTGCCGTGTAATCTTCAGCTTGCCGTCTGATAATTCAAGCAACTTTTGCTCACATAAGTAGTCGATTTCTCTTCCTTGGGTGGCCAGTAAATCGACCTCATAGTCTTGTTCAAATTGTTTCAGGTCAATTCCTTGAACCAATCGCAGGCCAAGCATTATGCCTTCTTTGATACAGGTTTGGGCGTCGATTACTTCGCTCACTTCATCGGTCAGTGGGCTGCGCATGTATTTTTTCAAGGAGCGCAAGTTGGCGCTACGTACACCGTCAACATAGCGGTGGGCGCCGACGCCGAAGGCAAAGTAGGGGGCGTTGCGCCAATAGGTAAGGTTGTGCTGAGACTGCTGGCCCGGTTTGGCAAAGTTTGAGACTTCGTACTGCTGATAATTGTGAGACTCAAGTGTTCTTACTAGCGCCTCATACATTTCAACACAGAGGTCGTCCGATGGATAGCTCGCTGAGTCGCGTGGGAAACGACTGAGTAAAGGGGAATTTTTAGCGATTTCTAGACCATAGGCAGAGATGTGTTGAATCGAGGGATATTGCTCTGTCAACTCGATCGCGTTATCTAAAGTCGCTTGCCAACTAGCAAGAGTTTGGGTGGGTAAGCCATACATAAAATCGATACTGATACTCTCAAAGCCGGCTTTATGGGCGATTGCTACTCCAGCAACGGCCTCCGTCACGCTGTGATCGCGGCCGATTGCACTTAGCTCGGCATCAGATAGTGATTCAATGCCAATTGAAAGACGGTTGATCCCGATTTGTAGCCATTCTTGTGCCTTTTCAGCGGTAATGGCGTGAGGGGTGGTTTCTAGCGCAATTTCCAGTTCGCCTGGCTGAAGACCCGTTTTTAGCGGTGCAAATTTTAATAGCTGCTTGTGAATCATGGCTATGTTGCTGGGCTTAATTAGCCCTGGGGTGCCACCGCCATAAAAAATGGTTTTGAGGCCGAGCGGCTCTTGGCGCTGGCCTAACCTCGATTCAATTTCACCGGCTAGAATCTGGCAATATTCATCTTCTAACTCTATTAGGCCAGCAAAGGCGGCAAAATCGCAAAATTCGCACTTGTGGGTGCAAAATGGAATGTGTATATAGGCGCTTTGCGGACATGGCTTTGTCTTCACGTTCTTTATGGGTTTCTGTTGGTATCATTGGCAATGTGGGCAGTATTGGCAATGATTGTAGCGAGAAACCTAGTTATTAAGCGAAATTTCAAGTTGTGTAAGGGCCGTGCAGCAGCTATCACTTTCTGCTTAGCCTTGGCTGTTAGTTTTTCCTTTTTGCCGCCAATTGCTCAAGCGGCAAGCCCTAAATCTGATGGTGCGAGCTCAGATACTCCTAGCTCAGATACCCCTAGCTTGACCGTGGCCCAATCGGCCCTATTGAAGCTCATGAGTAGCAAGCCGGCTAGTGTCGATTTGCGTTCGATGGGCGATTTAATGATTCAATTGCGGCGCAAGATTACCGATGATCCCTATGATGAAAATTTAAGATTAAGGCTGGCCAGTTATCTTTATCTCGCTGGCGACTTAGAAGGCTCAGCTTCTGAGATGAAACGGGCTGTGGCGATTGCTCCCGAAGATTATTTCGCCCACATGGTCCTGGCTAAAATTCTTGACCACAGCGGCGATGAAGCCAACGCTGAGTTGGAATTTAAGCGGGCAATGCAGCTTAAGCCCGGTTCAGCTGAAAGCCACGAATATTATGCTGATAGCCTTTTTACCAGGGCTGAAGTTTCTCAGGCTGTAAGCGAGTATCGCCTGGCCACTCAGCTCAAACCAAGCGCCAGTAGCTTTTCTGGCTTGTCTGAAGCGCTTTTGGCGACCCACGATATTAGCGGCGCGATCAAAGCTGCTCGCCAGGCTGTGTCTGTTGAGCCCAGCTCGGCCCGGGCTCATGTGGTATTGACCAAGGCATTGTTGACCTCCGGCGATTATCACCCCGCTCTGCGCACTGCCAGGCAGGCAAGTTTGCTCGAGCCTGCTTCGGCCGAGAGTCATCTGGCCCTGGGGCGGGCACTTTATGCCAACAAAGATAAGAACGGTGCTGTAGAGGAATTTCGCCAGGCGGTGCGCCTTGACCCCCTCAATGCCCAGGCCCGAAATGATCTGGGATATGCTTTGTATGGCCGAGGGGATGTCTCATCAGCCGTTTCTGAATTGCGTTTGGCCCTGCGCCTCAATCCACATCTTGGAGAAGCAAGAAATAATCTTGAAATCGCCATATATGGCTTAACTGGCAATAAGCGACCATAAGTTTAAGGAAATACTGAGGTATTCAAGTTAGAATGGCGCTGCTTGGAAAAGCAGTCATCGGAGGCACCCTTAGTGCAATTCAAAGGCCAAAAGCCCGCACTTAACTTGTTGATATCGCAGACGGTATCACTATCGCTATTGTGTGCTTGTGCTTTTACATCTTCACCTATGCCGGCTTTGGCTGAAGATGGTGACCATAATCCTGTTGGTGACAGTTCTAGCTCTAGTTCTGGCAGTAATTCTAAGCCGAGTGGGCTTTCTTACTCACCAGTTAGCAGTGGCCCAGCTAGCGGTCCAGCTAATCTTTCTGATTCTGATTTCGGCTCTGGTTCTAAGTCTGGTTCAGGCGATTCTGACAGCGACGGTCGTAAGATCGCTCAAGGTTCAATGCGCTCAGTCACGCGCAACTCGCTTCCTGGGGTGACGGGAACTGTAAAAATTCGTCGTCCTTTCCAGCTTTTTGCTCAGACAGAAGAAGGTCGTCAGTTAATTCATCATTTGAGTTTCCGTGACACTCCAGTAAAAGACGTCATTACGGAAATTGCTCGCCGTGGCAATGTCAATATCATCATCGACAAGTCATGCAGCGGGAAAATTACTGGTGATCTGCGCGACGTCAATCTTAATGAGGCGATGGATAATGTCTTAGCCGCTGCTGGTTTGCAGAGTCGCATGCTCGACAACAAAACCATTGTGGTAGGCTCGACTCAGGCGATGGTGCAGCTGGGTCTTAACAGACCAATGGCGCGAGCATTTAAGCTCAGTTATTCACACCCATATGATGTCGCTGCGTTGCTTTCAGCGTCGATTTTTAATAAGGGCTACCTGCCAGATTTTAAGACCACTACAAAGCGCCAGTTGGCAAATGAATCTACCGATGAAACAGCAAGCGAGAAGAAAGGCTCTGGTCAAGGTGGAGATTTAAATGGACCTTCAGTGGAAAATACTGGTGAGAAAACCAGTGATCGTGAAGGAAGCAAGAGTGATACCGATAGCACTCAGAGTTATTCATTAGAGACACAACCGCGCACTCTGCGAGGCACTAGCCGTGCTCAGACCCAAGAAGGCGTGGGCTTCAACAATGCCGCAACCGATCCTGGTACGCAGCAGATTAGAGCTAATCTAGAAATTGCCGCTGATTTTAGCGTTGACCCTAATGGTGGTGGCGCTATCGTCATACCTGATGTAAAAGGACGACAAGTTATTGTTGTTGGCACTGCCGATGATGTTAACATTGCAGAAGACGCTATTCGCCTGATTGACCGTCGGCCTAAGCAAGTGCATATTCAAGCTTCATTGATTGAGCTGAGCAACCAGGGTATCCGACAACTGGGCGCCACCCTCAACTTGCAGGGTGAAGGTTTATCTAGTTCAATCATGGGCAATTCACAAGCGCCATTGAAATCGTTCTTGCCCGGCTTAGGTTCGCCTGCTAGCTCGGTGGCCAATCCCAATATTCCGGCTATTCCATTTACTGGTTCTAACGTTACCAACGGTGCTGCTAACGGAGCTGGTACTCCTGGTACTGCTTACAGTGGCTTGATTGGCTCCCTTGTGCCAATTATTGCGCCCACCATAGCTGGTGTTAATGCTGTAACTACCGCTCAAAGTGCTTTCAATTTTATTGCTGCTGATGGTCGTGCTGGCGGCAGAGCGAACATCGCTACTGTTCCTCACGCCATCAACCTTTCAGTCAATTTATTGTTGCAGACAAACAAGGCCAAGCTTATTGCTAATCCTTCTGTTGTGGTTGTCGACAATTCAGAGGCACTGATCACTATTGCTTCTGAAGTTATTCACAAAGTGACATCTACAGTCAGTTTAGGCGTTGTCACAACTAACGTCGAGTTGACCAAGGCTGGAATTTTCTTAAACGTACTGCCCAGAGTGAGCCAAGATGGTTTTATTACCATGCGGTTGCGGCCGCAAGTTTCTACGCCTCTAGGACCACCTCAGACTTTTGGACCAGTGAACCAACCAACAGTTGTTGTCACCTTGCTAAATTACCGCGATATTATGGCTCAAGAAGTGCGCATCAAAGACGGTCAGACTCTTGTTCTCGGTGGTTTGTTCTCTGAGACCGAAGCGGCACAGTTGTCGAAAACCCCATATTTAGCAGAAGCCCCAGTGCTTGGTGCTCTCTTTAGAAATACTCTCAAAGGTCGCAACCGCACTGAGTTGATGTTGCTAATTACTCCGAAAATTGTAGAAGAAGAACCTAGTTCGTCTCTTGCCGATAGACGCGGTTCTGTTTCAATGTAGCAATGGTAGTTTGAAATGGTATTCAGGTACGCTCTAGTAGCTTCTGTTTCGCTTTTAATTTTACTATCTAGCAATGAAGTGGCGGCGGGGCAAACGTCTAGTTCACCTTCTTCGTATGCCCACTTAGATAGGGCACACGCCGCTTTAAAGACTCACCATTTCAACCGTGCCTTTGCCATTTTGAGAAGTAAGGCGAAGCAAGGTTGTCCTTATTCCCAGACAATGCTCGGTCATATGTATGCCACTGGTATTGGTGCTAGGCAAAATTTTGATAAAGCCGCCTATTGGTTTGAGAAAGCCGCAGCGCAAAACTATGGCCAGGCTCAGCTCGATCTCGGTAAGCTGTATCTTGGTGGTGAGCGGGTTGTAAGAGCTGAAGAGCGAGCGATGCAGCCAGAGATTGCCAAGGCTCTGTTCTGGCTGCGTCGGGCTGCTGCTCAGGGCATTGATGAAGCCCATGAATTACTGGCGAAAATTCCTGGTGAGCAGACCGCCGAATATAACCTTACTCAAGCCAGGGCACAGGCCGCACAAACTGCTAGTCAGGCCGAATCTGGTGTTGTCACAGGCTGGAAGGGCTACGCTGACATGACAAACACTCTCAATCAGGCCAGCCAACAACGGGCCAGTAACTAGGAAAGTTTAATGGCCCTGCCATGGCTTCGCCATGACCTATGTCTAGTATCGCCTTATGGTCACCTTGCGCTTGATTGTGACTGCAGCGTACTTTTACTACCATCTTGATAAATAGTGAGGCACCGTCAATGGGAAAAGATTGCTCTCTTGATTCTGTCGGCAAGATATATAAAGATAACTTCCTCAGTCCGGCTCTAAGCGAGGTTATGGAGGAGCTGCATCGCAGCGTTATGTCGTTTCCTGGCCAGCGAAATGATTGCTCAACTAGTCAGGGGGGGCGAAATTTTGGCCACAGTAATGGTTCGATTGATTTTGCCGATTGTGAAAATATATACGGACACAGTCAATCTAGTGAACCAGCTAAGAATAGTCTTTTGGACAAATTTGAAGAGGTCTTGCTTGATATAGAGCGCGCCATCAGGGCAAGCGATAGAGGGAGTGCCCGAATGGCTCGAGAATGGATGCATGAAGCCGCAGCCGATTTGCAAGAGCTTGGCGAGTTCTTAGAGCCAAGTTCGGCCGCCTCTGCTGCTGATGCTGGTAGCGAAACTGTTAGCGAAACCTGTGAAGACTGTCAACCTAGCCCTTCTGCAGCGGCAGATTCAGGCATCCAAGCTGACTTGCATTCTGATGCTACGGAGCCGCCACTAGAGAGTGATGCTTCTAACTCCTTGGCTGATAGCAGCAAGCCGGTGACAGGAAGCGTGGATGAAGTATTGGCTCAGAATGACCGCAGTCAAAACTCTGTTTTTCCAGGGGAGAATACTGATCGATTTGGTTGGTATGGCGGGCGTTCGCTCGCTGGTATAGATAGACCGACGACGCCAGATTCGCGCTTCAATTACTTAATGGCCTGGAATATGGTTTATCCAGAGAAAGGTAAACAGGCTAATCCTGATGCCAGGGTAGAAATGCAGAATTTCCGCACTTATGTGCATACAAAAGATGGAAATTGGCTAGAGGTTCTTAACCAGAATAATTCTGGAATAGGTGGTGGCCTCTCTGACGCCGATTTTGCCGATATGTATGCTGTTTACGATTCACCAATCAGCAATAGCGAAAGTGGAGTAGCGTCGTTTAAGGCTCCACCACCAGGTTTTAACTTCCAACCGTGGATTAATGGACGGGGTGGGTTCGATAATCAGAATATTGATGGCATTTATGTCTCTGGTATGGTGCGCTCGGATAGACCAGACTCTAATTTGGTTATTGATCAAGGGGCTGACTGGTATGCTAAGCCAGACGGCACTGCTGTTGGTCTTGAAAATTCTGACGGTATAGGCACGAGCAATTGGTTACGACTTTCTGACCGCTGGCAACCGCTTTTTTATAGCACTGTCAATGAGGAAGAGTTGAGACGCAATCCACCGCCCGGAATAGTGGCCTAGTAATATGAGGCTAGTAATATTCTCGTCGGCGACAGTGCTAATATTGTGGTGATGGCAAAAATATTGCTAATTGAAGATGATGATGAGATGTCGGCTACCGTGGCGAAGTGGCTGAGCTTGGAGCATCATGCCGTTGAAATTGCTCGAACCGGCCCTAGTGGCTTAGATCTGGTTTTGGGCGGTGCTTTCGATGTCATTGTCTGTGACGTAAATCTACCAGGTGTAGATGGCTTTGAAATTTGTCGCCGCTTTCGCGATTCAGGTGGAACTACCCCAATCATTATGTTGACTGGGCAGGGACACATTAAGGACAAGGAAACTGGTTTCAATTGCGGTGCCGATGACTATCTCACCAAGCCATTTAGTGTTCGCGAATTGGGTTTTCGCATACGGGCATTGCTAAGACGTCCTGATACCTATCGAGGCAAAGTTGTTGTTGGCAATCTCGCGCTAGATTTAAATGCTCGCACAATATTCCTCAACGGCAATCCAATTGCTCTTCTTCCCACCGACTATGCCTTGCTTGAATTTCTTTTGCACCATGCCGGGGAAACCTTCAGCACCGACGCCCTGATTACTAGAGTTTGGGCGACAGACAAATGTCCAACCGTTGAGGCTGTTAGATCTTCAGTTAAGCGTATTCGACGGGTGATAGATCAGCCTGAGCAAGAGTCGTTAATTGAAACAGTCAATAAAATTGGCTACAGGCTGAGAAAAGAGTAGTTATTATTCTTGATCAGCTCTGGGTCAAGATAGCGGAATTTCGAACCAAAACGTGCTGCCTCGGCCAATTTGTGAATTGACCCCGATTCTGCCGCCGTGCGCTTCTACAATTGCTTTGCAAATTGCTAGGCCCAGTCCCGTGCCTGATTTTTCTTTGTCGTTGAGCGGATTTACCTGTTGAAAGCGTTCGAATATTTGTTCTAAGTTTTCAGTTGGAATGCCCGGACCTTGATCTGTGACATTGATTTTTGTGATAGCGCAGTTATCTGAAACATGCTGCAGTTCTGCTGTTACGGTGACCCTTGAGTCGTCAGGACTAAACTTTATGGCATTGCCTAAGAGATTGATGAGGACCTGGACAAGCCGTTCTGTGTCTCCAACAAATTCAATAGAGGGGCCTTCATAACTAATTTTGACTCTTCTGCTTTCAGCCAGGGAAGCCACAGAATAGCTAGCTTTGTTGAATAGTTCTTGAGTGCTCAAAGCATCAAGGCTAAGTGAAATTACGCCTGACTCCATTTTTTCTATTTCTAGAAGTTGGTTGATCAAAGCTAGTGATAACTGCAGGCCCCGCTCGGCTCGATTTATGTATTTCAGGGCGTTGTCTGGTAATTGAAAGTGCTCTGAGGAGACTAGCTCAAGAGAAGCCTGTACTGAGCTTAGTGGTGTGCGTAGATCGTGGCTGAGCATGGCAACGAAGTCGCGCTTGAATTGTTCAAGTTTCTTTCGCGCCGAGATGTCGCTTATAACACAGTATAATGAAGTGTTTGACTGTGACCAGGTGACAGACCAGGCTGTGTCGAGCCAATTTGTAGAACTACCTTTGCCGCTGCGGATCTTTGCCTCAAATCTGACTTCAGAAGCACTAGTCTCAGCTTCTTCCAGTTTTGCCACTACTTTCTCTCTGTCATCATCACTGATAAGCTCGATTAGACGAGCGTGATTCAAGTCAGCTGCACTTCTCTGCCAAAGTCTTTTGGCTGCGTTATTAAATTCAATCAGTTTGAGATCGCCGTCTACTGCGCATATAGCCTCTGCTGCATTGTCTAGAATAGCTCTTTCTTTCTGCCTCAGCTGCATCAAAATGTCGTGCATTTGGTGATGAATGCTATCGATTTTGGCTAGTTCATCATCTCCGCCAATAAATTTACCTGGTGCTCTTCCCACCGCCAGAAGTTTGGTATTTTGCATCAACTTGTTTAGTCTTCTTGTGGTGCTCTGGTTGAAAAAGAGCGCCAGTCCAAAGGCTATGGCACCGCTGAGTACAAGAGAGAGCTTCAGAGCCAACCTCAGCCTTCGATCATAAGTTTGATAGTCTTGCTCACTCTTTGCCTGATCTCTTTGTTGGTCTAACGTGAGTTGATCAGAAATGTTGATAAATCGATCGAGTTTACTTTGGGCCCTGGCCCATCGCATCGTTGCTTCTAGCTGATTGCCCTTAATATAGGCAAGCGATGCTTCGTCAAATGCTTTGTCGATCTCCTCAAATAGTTTGCCCAATTGTCTCCACTTTATTTGTTCCGTGGGGCTCGAGGCGCTTATGGTGCTAAGTTCGGTAATTTCTCTTCTTATCTTTTTCCTTATGGCCGCTTCAGCTTCACTTTCACCAAGTTTCCCATTCATCTTACGAAGAATGAGTATTGAAACTCTCTGCACATGAGAATTGATTATTGAATTTATGAGGCCAGTAAGTTCTCTGGAGTGAATCGCCTTTAGCCTTGAGGTTTCAATTTGATTGAAGAGATTGGTCACATAGGTAACCAGGCCAATCTCAAAGAGTACTGGCACTGTTACTAGAATCAGGACTTTTTGAGATATCTTGAGGGCCAGTTCTTCCCTTCCTTTTGCTCTTGTCAGTAAGGAATTATCTTCAACAAAGATATTAGCAGACCAGCAGTCTGCCTCCGTACTGGCCGGCATCAAGATTTTGCTTCGTCAAATATTAATGCCCTTCAAAGATAAGTGCATCTTCAAAGATAAGTGCATACTGGGGTTGCTACTGGTATGGCCCAGCCATGGTCACTCTGATTCTTTTGCACATCATGGGCACGTTGGTAGAGCTGTTCGGCTTCTCTACAAGAACCGAGCTGGTTATATAAGTCTGCTAGTTGACGTGCCACCAAGGCAATCAAAGGATGGCTAGGAGCGAAGGCCTGCTCACTTAAATCTAAAAGCTTTTTGGTTGTGTAGGCCGCTGCACCCAGCTTAGATTGGCTGTAATAGAGCTTTGAGAGTTTGAACATGGTTCTAAGGATATCAAATTGGCAGAACTCTTCCGATTTTTGTTTGATTCTAAGGCTGCGCAGACAGATTTCTTCGGCCTCTTCTAGTTGACTCAACAGTTGGTAGGTATCGGCCAGGAGATCGAGACTAGTGGTAATACACCGATCAGATCTCTGGCGCATCTCAGCGTCAAGCAGAGCCATCTGAAAATTGAACTTAGCATCGTCGTGCCGTTGTTCCAAAAGAGCAGTCTCGCCAGCGGCAATGAGTGGTTGCCATGCATCTTTCAAATATTGTGCCATGACTGTTAACTCCCTAGACAATGAATTGAGTGGAGATCGAATTGCAAAGAATGTGCGATCTAGCGGTCTGCTTGTTTCATTCTGGTTTTCAAACATGGTGAAACTATGTCGGCCACATTAATCAAGTGCCGTTTTAGATTGTTAGCTGCCATTCTTGGGGAAAATTAGACTATTGCTTGCTGCTCGGTACAAATCAAATGGGCGAGCTCTTCAGCCTGCCCTTTTAATTCTGGTACTGCCACACTTTCAAGCAGCACGGCTTTGAGCAATGGACCGATGGCGTAAAGCTGGTTATTGCTCTGTCCACTGCTATCAATAACTTTTCCACACGGCTGGCAGTTGATTCCTGCACCAGTTTGATCTGGTGCGATTAGCCCGCGGCGGTGTAGATTGGCCATGAGAGGGCTATCGATTGCTTTGAGTTTCAATTGCGGGCCGGTGCAATTTATTACTTTGTCAAATAGAAGTGTTTGCGGCTCTGAATAACGTTCTTGAATCTCTACTTCGACTTTTGCACTGCTCTTATCTGCTTCGGCTTCTTGCATAGCTTTTATGCCACCAGAGAGAATAACTAGTTCTCCACTCTTCTGATATGAGTCTATTTTTGCAGCAATAGAAGGTGCCATGCGGTGGCGATGAATATCCCAGTAGGTCTGTAGATGACGCATGAAATTGCGCTTCTCTCCTGGGGCGAGAGCACCCCACCATCTTTGAGTAACTGATCTGAAACCATCTATGCCAGCTTGCCAGTTCACTGCCTGAGCCGCTTTCTTCCTCACTAGCTTCAGTGTGTTCAGAGCTGAGTGTGCTACTTGCTCTATTTCTTGCCAAGCTAATTGGGCTGGGTGCAATTCGGGCACGTCCAAGTGGTGCCGGGGAAGAAGACCGTGACGGGAAACTGCCGTGATTTTCCCCTTATGTCCTCTGGCTTTCAGTTCAATTATTTTGTCTACCGCCGTAAGACCGGTGCCAACTAGCAGAATTGATTCTGTCTTTCCTATGGCTGCAAGAGCCCTCGTATTCCACGGATTATGAATATAGTGAGTACTGTTGATGGCTAATCTGTCTAACCAGGCCGGTTGCTTACCGGCCAGATTGCCGAGAGCTAGCACCACAATGTCAGATTCAAGCGACTGCTGATTGTCCAGGATTACTTTGTAAGTTGGCTTATGCTTGGGGTTTTCAGTCTGCTCAATATCTACTGCCCGCTGATTTACTAATGTGAATTGGCAATTCTCTTTGCTGCCTTTGGAAGAGTTGTCAGCGATAGCCGTGTTGAGCAGCTCTTGGACATACTGACCAAAAAACATGCGCGGTAGAAATTCTTCAGCCTTAACGGCTGGGTCTTTCGCTCTGGCATAGTTGAGAAAGTGGTCCGGTTGATCTGCCAAGGCGCTCATACCAGCGGCACTAACGTTGAGGAGGTGCTCGCCGCATGTAGTGCTGTAGGCTAGCCCTAGACCTGCACCATTATTGCTAAGAGAGGGCTCGACAATAGTAATAGCGCAGGCAACTTTTTCTTGCCGGAGCAGGTGATATGCCGTCATGGCGCCGCTGAAGCCGCCGCCTATGATTGTTATCTTGATGGTTGGCAATGTTTGCTCTTGTGGTCTTCTCTATTCCACAGTGACTGACTTCGCCAAATTGCGAGGCTGATCCACGTCTTTGCCAAGGTAGTCGGAAATAAAGTAAGAGAGTAACTGCAATGGTACAACAGTGGTCATTGGTGAGAATAGCTCATCGACTGGTGGAACCGTCAAGACTGAGTCGAAGGTCTTTTGTGCTTGCTCATCGCCATCCACAGCTACGGCAATCATCTTGGCTTTGCGTGCTCTTGCTTCTTGAGCGTTAGACAATGTCTTTTCATAGACTAGACCAGGCACTAATACTGTGATCACCGGCACGTTTTGATCTAGTACAGCAATTGGCCCGTGTTTTAGTTCGCCAGCAGCGTAACCGGAAGCGTGAATGTAGCTCAATTCTTTTAGTTTGAGTGCACCTTCTAATGCTGTTGGATAGTTCAGTCCGCGGCCAATGAAAACAACGTCGTGGGCCTCGGCGTATTTGACTGAAGTCTCTCGAATCTCTGCTTCACGAGCGAGAATTTGTTCGATCATAGCCGGCACCAAGTTTAGCTTGATCTTGAGGTCTTTAGCTCTTTCAGGGCTGAGAGTACCTCGGCGCTCACCTAAATAGATGGCCAGCAAGTAGAAGCACGCCAGTTGAGCCAAATATGTCTTGGTGGCTGCTACTGATACTTCAATGCCACATTCGGTGACAATTAGGTTTTGGGTCAGCTGGGCCAAGTGCGAATCGGCACGATTGGTTATACCGAGTGTGTAAGCTCCCTTTTGTTTAGCAGCAGAAAGAGCTGCCAGGGTATCGGCTGTTTCGCCTGATTGGCTTACAGCAATGGCGAGAGTTGATTCGTTACAGAGTAACTTGCGACCACGAACTTCAGAAGCAATATCAACATCAACAGGAATGCCTACTAGTTCTTCAATCAATAATTTACCGACCATCGAAGCGTGGAAGGCAGTACCGCAAGCAAAAATATTGATGCGAGTAAGACCCTTTATTTCTTCGTCGGTGAGGTGCACACCATAGTTGGCAGAGGCACTGCCCGATGGTGTCAGGTGGTCGATGTTGAGGTCGATAGGGTGATTAGGATGACGAAGATATTTTGATAGGGTTTGGCGCAGCACTAACGGCTGCTCGTGTATCTCTTTGAGCAAGAAATGCTTATACCCGCACTTGTCGATGACATAAGGGCTTGTATCAAGGGCAATCGGGCTGCGTTTTACTTCAACGCCATCAAAAGTGAAGAGGCGTACTTTTGCTGCTGTGATTTCTGCAATTTCGCTTTGTTCTAGTTTAATTACACGATTGGTGTACTGGCGCACTGCCATTGAATCTGAAGCGAGGAAATTCTCGTCATTGCCTAGGCCAACCGAAAGGGAGTAGTGGTGATTGATAGCGTAGATGCGATCCGGATGTTCTTGGCTGACTACGCCGAGAGCGAAAATACCGACCAGGCGTTTAACTGAGCGGGTAATGGCTTTCAGTAGATCTTTGTCTTTGGCGTATTCGTGTGATACCAGGTGTGCTACCACTTCTGTATCGGTATCGGAGTTGAAATGATAACCAAGCCCTTTGAGTTCGTTTTGCAATTCCTCATAGTTCTCGATGATGCCATTGTGCACAACAGCAATGGTGCCGGTCGCATCGGTATGTGGGTGAGCATTTTGGTCGTTTGGTATGCCATGGGTGGCCCAGCGAGTATGACCAATGCCAACGGTGGCCGACGGGCGTTTGCTTTCTAGCAGCGCCTCTAAGTTGGAGAGTTTGCCAGCTGCTTTGAGCACACAAAGGCGACCGTTTTCAATAACGGCCACTCCGGCAGAGTCGTAACCTCTGTATTCAAGGCATTTTAGCTCGTTGAGCAAAACCGGTGCTGCATGTAAAGGGCCAAGATAGCCAACGATTCCGCACATTTTTACTTCCTCCAAATCCAATCACAGTTAAGCTTGCTTTTGACAGTCCGCTTTAGACTTCCATCAACTCCGCTTCTTTGTCGTGGATGTACTTGTCGATATCTTTGACGTATTTATCAGTAAGCTTTTGCAGGTCAGCTTCTTTGCCTTTGATTTCGTCTTCAGAAATTTGAGCGCCCTTCATTTTCTTTAAATCTTGGTCACTGTCGCGACGAATATTGCGTACTGCTACTCTTGATTCTTCGCCGATTTTTTTGACCATTTTGCTCATTTCTTTGCGGCGGTCTTCAGTCATTTGAGGAATGCCAATGCGAATGACATTGCCATCAGAGTTTGGAGTAAGACCAAGATCTGATTTGTGAATGGCTTGTTCGATTGCTTTCAAACTGCCTTTGTCATAAGGCTGAATGGTGAGCGACCGACCATCGCTGGTGGAGATATTGGCAAGACCTTTGAGAGGAGTCATGGTGCCGTAGTAGTCAGCTTCGATACGGTCGAGCATTTGAGGATTGGCGCGGCCTGTTCTCACTGTCTGCAATTCTTTGTGCAAGCTAACTAGCGCTTTTTTCATGCGCTCTTCTGCGTTCTGTAAGACTTCTGTGGTTGTGCTCATGAATCTATCTATCCTTACCTTAAACCCTATGCTTAAACTCGAACTGCGTTACCTACGATAGTTCCAACTTCTTGGCCTTTGACAATGCGTTCAATGCTGCCATCTTTAGCAAAATCGAAAACTAAGATTGGAATATTGTTTTGCTGACAGAGTGATACTGCCGCGGGATCCATTACTTTAAGACCTTGTCTGAGCATCTCGTCAAAAGATATGTGGTCTAGTTTTTTTGCTTTAGGATTGGTTCTTGGGTCATCGTCGTAGACACCGTCGACCCCATTCTTGGCCATCAAAACTGCATCGGCTTTCAGTTCAGCGGCTCTCAGGGCCGCTGCTGTATCGGTGGTGACGTGAGGATTACCTGTGCCACCGCCAAGAATGACGATGCGATTTTTTTGCAGGTGGCGGATTGCCCGCAGACGAATGAATGGTTCGGCTACTGTAGGCATGGCAATTGCCGTTTGCACGCGAATGTCGATACCTTTTTTGTTGAGAACCTCACCAAGAATTAGGCAGTTCATGATCGTTGCCAGCATGCCAACGTGGTCGGCAGCCGCTTTATCCATTCCCCACCCAGCCCCTTGAACTCCTCTGAAAATATTGCCGCCGCCAACAACCACTGCAATTTGTACGCCGAGGTTATATGCGATCTGTATCTCGTTGGCTATGCGGTTAATTTCCGCTTGATCGATGCCAAAGCCTTGAGTGCCCATGAGAGCCTCGCCGCTTAGCTTGAGTAGAATCCTTTTATAGTGAATGGCCATTTGGTGATTCCTTTGCAAAAGCGTTCTATTAAGAAGACATATAGTCTTCAAAAGAGAAGACAGCCAGATCATAACGCGATCACGGCTGTCTATCTATCTACATGGCATTGGTTTAAGCGGAAGCTTCAGTCTCTTCGGTAGCATCGCCATTGTCACCTAAGATGAACAAGGCATAGCGCACAACTTTAGCCTCAACACCCATTTCTTTGCCTTTAGCTGCCAGGTATTTGGCAACTGACTGCTGGGGGTCTTTGACGAAGGGTTGTTCACTGAGAACACGCTCTGCCAAGAGCTTGTCAACACGGCCAGTGACGATTTTTTCTTTCATCTCAGGCTTCTTGTCAGCAAGATCGGCTTTGCCCAATTCAATTCTGCGTTCGTTTTCGATTACTTCTGCTGAAATATCGTCGCGGGTCAAGAATGTAGGCTTAGCTGAAACAACATGCATAGCCAATTCGCGAGCGACGGCTTGCAAGTCGGCTTGGTTAGCCACTGCTTTATCGGTTTCAATTTCAACGATTGCACCCATCTTGCCACCCAATGTATGGATGTAAAGACCGGTTGTGCCTTGAGGCTTAGACAAATCGAAGACTGCTAGGCGCTTAACTGAAATGTTTTCGCCAATTTTAGCGATTGTCTCAGTCACTGCTTCTTGAACGGTTTTTCCGTCTAGAGTCAAAGCCATGAGGGCTTCAACATCTGCAGGCTTTTTGCTGCCAGCTAATTCGGCAATTTGTTTGCCAAGAGCAACGAATTGGTCATTTCTGGCAACGAAGTCTGTTTCGCAATTGATTTCAACCAGTGAGGCTACTTTGCCATCGGCACTGACTTGACCAACTACGAGACCTTCAGATGTAGCCCGGCTGGCTTTTTTGCTAGCGGAGGCGGCACCTTTTTGTCTGAGAAGTTCAAAGGCTTTGTCGAAATCGCCAAGAGCTTCTACTAGGGCTTTTTTGCAATCCATCATTGCTGCGCCAGATTTCTCGCGCAAGTCTTTGACCATGGACGCGGATACTTCAACCACTGTACTCATCTCCTATCCTCATATGAAAGTGGAAATCGTGAATTCAAATCGCTCTAAAACTAGCCTTCGCTCGCAGCTTCAGCTGGAGCTGGCTCTTCGCCGGCACCAACAACAGCCATTTGAGGTTCAGCTTCAGGAGCGCCATGTTCTTTCCAGTCAGTCTTTTCGGCTGGAAGTTCAACTTGAACGCCGGCGCCTTGCTTGCCATCAAGAATAGAGTCAGCAATTTTGCCGACAATGAGCTTGATTGAGCGAATGGAGTCATCATTGCCTGGAATTACATAGTCGATGCCATCTGGATCGCAGTTGGTATCGATAATTCCTACTGTGGCGATGCCGATTTTCTTGGCTTCGTTAACCGCAATGAATTCACGTTTCTGGTCGATAATGAAGAGTACATCTGGCTTACCACGCATGGTTTTGATACCACCAAGTGATTTTTCCAGTTTCAGCAGTTCACGGTTAAGAACTGATTGTTCTTTCTTACCGCGACGGAAGAGATCGCCGTTATCGCGCATTTCTTCCAACTCTTTTAGACGGTTAATACGCAGTCTAATTGTTTCGAAGTTGGTGAGCATGCCGCCTAGCCAACGACGGTTGACGTAGTGCGCGCCGCAACGTTTTGCTTCTTCTTCAACGATTTCAGAAGCTTGTTTTTTGGTGCCGACGAAAATAATGTTTTTCTTTTCGGAAGCGCATTTTCTGATGTATTCACAGGCTTTATCGAGAGCGCGAGTGGTTTGCTCAAGGTCGATAATGTAGATGCCGTTTCTTTCACCATAGATGTAAGGTCTCATCTTGGGATTCCAGCGGCGGGTCTGGTGGCCGAAGTGAACGCCTGCTTCCAAAAGTTGTCTCATCGATGCTACTGGCAAGGGTAATTGCTCCTTAGTTAATGGGTAGGCCAGAAGGTATGGCGGAACTGAAAACCTGTTAGAGGTTCTGCTGTGGCAAACACCAAGCGAAATTGGCGACGGCCTTCCGTAGGACCGCCCGCTCTATCAGAACTCCAAGGTATCACCCTTAGACATGCACTGGCTCGAATCTCTAGAGAACCTTAACGGTTTGCTTAAGAATTGCCCCCTAGACCAACTTCCTCTTGGTGTGTAAGGCGGAAAGTTAATCACAGTCTCGTTCTACGGCATTTCTAGCTGGTCCCGCTATGCTCCCTGGCGCTGCCGTTCCGGCCGAAGAAAGGCCCATATATACCTATTTGTGGACTCTTTACTAATAACTAGTTATAATAATACAACGTAAACTTTTGCTAACCTGCTGCTAGCAAAATTTAAGTAGCTGAGTGAGGGTAAAGTGTCGAAAGTATTAGTGCTAAATGCATCCTACGAACCGCTCAATATCTGCACCTGGCGCCGCGCTGTTGTCTTGTTGATGAAGGGTAAAGCAGAACAAATCGAGAACAATGGCAAAGAAATCTATACCGATTTGCCCTTGCCTACTGTCATTCGCCTGCGTTCGTACGTCAAGATTCCCTACAAAGAAATCAGCTTGTCGCGCCGCAATATACTCCACCGTGACAATTACATTTGCCAATATTGTGGCGATAAGAGGCATGATCTCACTATCGATCATATTATTCCGCGCTCGCGGGGGGGCTTGGATAGCTGGGACAACGTTGCTGCAGCCTGTCTGCGTTGTAATGTCAAAAAAGGCGACCGCACACCTAAAGAGGCCGGGATGCCACTAAATACCACCCCGCGCCGGCCAATGTCGCACGTGGTTTTCGAGATTTCAAAGCATGCTGGTGCTTCAGAATATAATTGGAAGAAGTATGTAATCGGAGCCTAGTCTCAGGTTTTGCGGCAAAATAGTGCTTTCCGACTATTCCAATTGCTGTCTATGCTAAAGTGCCGCTTTGCTTATGCTTTGGCTATCGCGTTACTTTTGACGCAAGCAATGCATTTTGCTGAATGCTTGTAAGATCGGTGCCATGACTGTTCAGTCTGAAATTTCAACATCTTCCGAGAAGGCACTTTTTGTTAGTGTCATCCTCGACGTTCAGATTCAAGGCTTGAAGGATAGGCTATTCACCTATAAGGTGCCGGAAGCGTTGCTTGGTAGCGTTTTTGTCGGAGCCCAGGTGATTGTTCCTTTTGGTCCAAGGCAGCTGGTTCCTGGTTATGTCATCGATTTGCTCGCTCATTTTGAAGCCGACTATGCCATAAAGGAAATTCAAGAAGTTCTAGAGCCTGAGCCTTTATTCGACCAAGAGTATATAGATTTTCTTGGCTATATTGGTAAACAGTATTGTGCCTCACTGCAAGAAGTGATTGCTGCAGCTATTCCGGCTTGCCTAACGACCAAACTAAAGAGAATTGTTAGGCTCACTTCTAACCCTGCAGAAGGACAGTTAGATGATGCTGCCAAGCTGATTATCACCATCTTGAGAGATTCAGCAAAAGGGGCGCTGAACTTAAATATTTTGCGTCAACGCTTTGAGCAGATTGGTCGAAAAGCGCGTCCTAAGCTTGATGTCGTGCAATTTCAGCGGGCCCTGCGCGAGCTGGTCAAAGCCCAGTGCTTGTATACTGAGGTTGAAGAAGAGGGCTCTACAACCGCCAAAACTGCCACTTTTCTCAAATCAGTAGATGGTGCCATCGAACTTGCTAAAACTGTCAAACAGAAAGCTGTAATTGCCGCCGTCCTTGCCCTAGAGGCAGAAGGGAAGGCGGTTTCTATAACTCTCTTAGCTGAGGAGGCTAAGGTTAGTCGGGCGACAGTCGATAAATTAATAGGCGCCGGTCTAATTGTTGCCCAGAGCGAAGAAGTGCAGCGTGACTCACTGGCGAGCTTACCGCAGGCTTTCATTGATCGAGCGGCAAAAGATAATAGTTTGCCGCTTACTGCTGAGCAGTCGCAGGTTTTTCAGGTACTTAAAAATGACCTGTCGCAGAGGTTAAGTTTGAGCCCGCAAGCCTCTCTCAATCAAGCTGTCGAGCCCTGGCTTTTGCACGGTGTCACAGGTTCTGGCAAGACTGAAGTCTACTTGCGATTGATTACTGAAGCCCTCAAGCTTGGTCGCTCGGCGCTCTTTCTTGTGCCCGAGATTAGCCTTACTCCGCAGCTCTCCGGCCGCTTAAAGTCTCGCTTTGGTGATCTTGTGGCGGTCTGGCACAGCGCCATCAGTGCCGGTGAACGCTATGATACTTGGCGGCGCTTGCGTAGCGGAGAAGTGCGAGTACTCTTAGGTGCTAGATCAGCTATTCTTGCCCATCTTCCCGATCTTGGTGTAATTATCTTAGACGAAGAACACGACGGTTCTTATAAGCAGTCTTCGCCAAGTCCTCGTTATAATGCCCGTGATGTAGCTATTGAAAAAGCTCGGCGCACTGGTGCCCTTGTGCTATTTGGCAGTGCCACTCCAGACATTGTTTCTTATCAGCGGGCCAAGCAGAGTAATCGCATTTTAGCTATGCCTAATCGCGTGTTTCTCCAGGCTATGCCCAAAGTTACTCTTGTTGATATGCGCAAAGAATTTGCCGATGGTAAGAAGGCGATTTTCTCGCCGCAGCTAAGTCGGGCTATTGATCAGCGTCTCGCCCAGCAAGAACAAGTCATTTTGTTGATCAATCGTCGCGGTTTTGCTAATCATGTTTTTTGTCAGCTTTGTGGACATGTGGTTAAGTGCAAAAATTGCAGTGTCACTTTGACTCTGCACCGGCGGCTGCGCTTACTAAATGGTGAAAGTAGCGAGAGCGAGAGGCTTGATAGTCAACCTCTTCAGGGGCACCTGGCTTGCCATCATTGCGGTTTTAGATCGTCTCTAAAAGAAGAATGTCCGAGCTGTAGCAGCCCCTTTCTAAAAGAGTCTGGGCTTGGTACGCAGAAAGTTGAACAGGAGGTGCACAAGCGCCATCCTGATGCTCGTGTCGTTCGTCTAGATTCTGACGTGGCCTCGAAAAAGGGTGCCTATGAGAAAGTCTTGAATCAATTTTCTCAAGGTGAGGCCGATATTTTGATTGGCACCCAGATGGTGGCAAAAGGGCTTGATATTGAGCGCGTTACTCTAGTGGGAGTTCTCACTGCCGACGCCGCCTTCAACCTGCCTGATTATCGCTCAACTGAGCGAGGTTTCCAGCTTCTGACCCAGGTGGCTGGACGGGCTGGAAGAGGGGAGCGAGTGGGTGAGGTTATTTTACAAACATATGCCCCTGAGCTGGAGGCCCTGCGCTTGGCCAGCAAGCATGACTACCACAGCTTTTTTGGCCCAGAGCTAGAGAATCGTAGAGATTTTGAATATCCGCCATTTAGTCAGCTCATTCGAATTGTTGTCAGCGGCGAGGATCAATTGTTGGTAGAGTCAGTTAGCGACTTACTTGCAGAAGAGATTAGCCGACTACTTGAAGATGATGTGCCGGAGAGTGATGTTAAGTTGCTTGGTCCTGTGCCATGCGTTATTGAGCGAATTAAAGGGCGCTTTCGCTATCACTTAATCATCAAGAACAAAGGAGGGCCGGCTGTTCAACAGATGATCACCGACTATATGCGTGGGCGACGCTTTGGTCCGCAAGTATCAGTGGCTGTGGATGTAGATGCTCTCGACATGATTTAAGCCATTGTTGGTCTAATGACTAAATTAAACTAGTTCTCTTTCTTCTCTGGTTGGTATTAGATACCATTTTGGCTCATGGCAATCTTGCTAATTTTGTGCTTTCCCGTTTTTTTCACAAATGATATTTCTCTACTATCTCTGCTTTAGCCTTGTTCTCTTTGTTGCTGGTCCATTTCTTCTCTTCAAGAAGAAGGCCAGGGCTGGTTTGTGGCAGAAACTCGGTTTTGTCAGCAAGGAATTACGAGCGAATCAGGCTAAACTTTGCGGTTGTGTCTGGTTTCACGCGGTGTCTGTGGGCGAATTTAATGCTGTACTGCCGCTGATAAAGACTTTTCAAGCTAAGTATCCCCATCTGCCAATTGTGGTCTCAACCACTACTTACACCGGCCAGCAGCTTGCCCAAGAAAAAGTAGGCAAAGAAAGCTTGGAAAAGATTGCTTCTGTATTTTATTTCCCTTTTGACCTTCCCAGCGCTGCCTGCACCTATTTAGAGCTGCTAAAACCAAGGCTTGTGGTTATTGCCGAGACCGAGATTTGGCCAGGCTTTAGCTATCAGTGCAAAAGGCTTGGGGTAAAGCTCGTGGTCGTGAACGGTCGCATGTCGCCTCGTTCCTTTCAGTCTTATCGGCGCCATCGACGAATTTTCGCCCCAGTACTTCAGGCTTTTACTGAAATTGGGGTACAGTCTCCTGAAGAGGCCCAGCGCTATAGTGAAGTGGGTGGTGCCAAAGTAAATATTAGAGTGCTGGGTAATCTAAAATTTGATGGTCTCAAGCCAATTCCATCCGAACAAATTACTCAGTTGAGGCAGCAGGTCAATTTACCCTTAGATCGCTTTGTTCTTGTGGCAGGCTCTACCCATGAAGGGGAAGAGACCGCCATGCTCAAAGCCTACGGTCGCATGCTTGATACCAATGGTGGTGAATTTGCCGACAGGGTGCGCTTAGTTTTGGTGCCTCGTCATCCAGAGCGCTTCGATCACGTGGCTGCCATGGTTGACCAGGCCGGTTACACCGTGCGGCGGCACTCGCGTTCTGAGTGTTTCACTGATAGTGGTAGAGAGGTTTATTTGCTTGATGTGATTGGCAAGCTTTTTGACTTTTACAGTATGGCAAATATTGCTTTTGTTGGTGGCACAATTGCGCCTGTCGGTGGCCATAACATTATGGAACCCTATGCCTATGGTGTTCCAGTGGTGGTGGGTCCGCGAGTGGAGAAGACCAAAGACGTGGCTAAGGCACTGGTGGCATGCCATGCTCTTTCACTATGTGCTAGTAGTGAGGAAGTGGTCGATAATCTCTTGCGGCTTTTTGCCGATAGCAATGCCCGCCTTCGTGCTGGTGCCGCTGGAAGAGAGTTGCTCAATGCCAGCCAGGGGGCTCTTAACAAGGCGATGGATATGCTAGCCGATAATCTTAAAGAAACTACTGTTCCTGCACCAGTGCCGACAAAGCTAAGTAAAGGTTAGAGCAGTGAAAGCAAACAACAATAGACTATTAGCTGATGTGCTCAGGCCAATTTCTTACTGCTATGGTCTCGGAGCCTATGCCCGCCTCATCACTTATTCAGCTGGACTTGCTAGTCGTCGATCTGCTGCTGTGCCCGTGGTCAGTATTGGTAATATCACTGTTGGTGGCACTGGCAAAACCCCGCTGACTATTGACCTGGCAGAGCGGCTTTCGTCTGCCGGATTGAAGGTGGCGATTTTGTCTCGGGGCTATGGTCGCAAGTCAAAAGGTTTGCAGGTGGTAGCCGATGGCAGTGGTTCTCCTCTTCTTTCGGTGGAAGAGGCTGGTGATGAGCCTTATTTGATTGCCCAAGCGGTGCCTGAGGCGGTCGTTATTGTTTGTAGCTCTCGCCTAGAATCAGCCCAGCTGGCTGTGAGGCAATTCGGCGTTCAAGTAATTATTCTTGATGATGGTTTTCAACACATCAAGCTCAGGCGCGACTTTGACGTCGTTTTATGGGACTACAACGATAAACCAGACAAAGCTATGCTTGTGCCCTCCGGGCGCTTACGCGAGCCTCTTAGTGGGCTTAACCGAGCCAGTGATATTGTCATTACTAAGGTGCCAGAAGGCGAAGAACAAATCGAAGTAGATAGACTCAGTGCTCAACTTTCACAGTTGGCTCCGAAAGCTAATATCTATAATTGTCGCTTTGCGCCAGCTTACCTTACTGGTTATGCTCGGGCCGGTCAGCTGGCCCAGCCTCTAAAGCTGAGTGAATTGGCTGGTAAAAAGGTCTATTCTTTATGTGCCATAGCTCGTCCTGAGGGTTTTGCTAAGGTACTGGCAGAGTTAGGCGTAGTGCCGGTGCGCCAGCGCCAGTTTAGCGATCATCATTGGTTTAGCCCTGCGCAAATGAGTGAACTAGAAGCTGACTTCATTGCCAGTGGCGCTGATCTTTTAGTAACTACCGAAAAAGACTTGGTGCGTATGACACTGTCACCAGCTATGGCTGCAAAAACTTGGGCTGTGGTGCTCAAATGCCTGTGGTTGTCAGCTGCACCGACCTTCTTGTTAGACCCAGTGTTGAAAGCCAAGGCTAGCAAGTATGATTGAGAAGAAGCCAACAGCTAAGACTATATTAGTGATTCGTTATCGCTTTATTGGCGACACCATTTTGACCGTGCCATTTTTGCGTAACCTGCGAGCCGCTTATCCTAGTGCTCGCATTGACGTGCTCACTGGCCCCAAGAGTGGTGAAGTGCTTGATGGCTGTCCCTACATTGACTCGCAGATTGTCTACGACACAACGCGCTTTCATAAATATGATAGTGGTGCGGGAAAGACACGTTCGTTTGCCTCTTATGTTTGGCAGTTACGTAAGCCTAAGTACGATCTGGTTTTTGTACTCAAGCGTTCTTTTTCAAGTTCTTTACTGGCTTTCCTTACCGGGGCAAGGCGGCGGGTAGGCTACGCCATGAAAGGTTCTGGCCAAATAGTGCGTAACTTGCTTCTCACTGATAAAGTGCCCTGGCGTGAGGATATCCACGAAGTTGATTCTCTCATTTCAGTGCTAGAGGCCGTTGATATTGTTGTTCCGCCTGAGCAGCGCGCCCTTGAATCTTGGGTGAGCGCAGCCGAGCTGGCTAAAGTTAACGAATTGGGTTTGCTGGCGCCGCTTCAGGCTGCTGGTAAGAAGATGGTTCTAATTCATGCTGCCGCTGCTCATCCTGACAAGCTCTATCCACTAGCTAGTTGGGCTGCTCTAATCAAGCGGCTCTATCAAGAGCTTGGGCTTGTTCCGGTGTTTTCTGGTGATCAGCAAGATGTTGCACTTTATCAGGAGCTAGCTGCTCTAAGTGGTCTTCAGTCGGTTGCTCTCAACTTTGCTGGACGCCTTAGCTTGCGTGAGAGTATGGCTCTTTATAGTCAGATGAGCCTGGCCGTATGTGTTGATTCTGGCCCGGCTCATCTCTGTGCCGCGGCCCAGGTGCCTACTATTGCTATTTTTGGACCTACTGATCCTGTGCGTTGGCGACCCTATGGTGAAAGGAATGCTGCTGTTTTCGCTAGTGCTTTGCCCTGTCGGCCGTGCAATTATCACAAGGTTTGCCATAATAGAGAATGTCTAACCGAGCTTTCTCCTGACCAAATTTTTGAGAAGTGCTTAAATATGTATCGAGGTCCTCAAACGGGAGCACTGAATGTCAGTCAAATTTAAAAGCCTAGTATTGCTCTCGATTTTTGCTGCGACAGCTTTCGCTTCTGTTCCTGCTGCCGAATCGGCCGCTAAAAAACGCAAAGCTAGAGCCACCAATGCCGCTCCAGCGGTTGCGCCCGGCAGTGGCGAGGCTGCTTCTCGCAGTGGTTTGCCACTGTGGGTGCAGTATGACCACGGCGGCATGTACTACTACAGTAAAAATGAATTGGAGAAAGCCAGGCAATATTGGCTTACTTCTTTGAGAATGGCGGAGCAGATTGTACCTATAGAGAAGGCTAAGGGTTTAAGTATCGGCACCGAACAGCATGTTTGCGACTTAATCAGTCACCTGGCAATGTTTATCAGTGATACCAAGCTCAATCCCAAGGGTGTTGCTTATGCCAACCAGGGCTTCGGTGCTATGCCGGGCCCAGGGTCTGCGGGCTACGCTGATAAAAGAAGATATGCCTATGACGCCATGGCGGCTAATTTGAAAATGATTCGGGAAGATGCGCGCTGGTTCGAGCGAATTATGGTTTTTGCCGAGAGAACAGTTGGTAAAGACAATCGCTGTCTCACTTCTCTGAAGGGCACCCGGGCGCAGATTGACATTAGTGAAGCGAATTGCAAATACACAATGTCGACTTTAGAGAGAGAATTGAATATTAGTCAGAGCGCTATTGATAACAGGCCGACCAACCGCAGTGCAACAAACAATACTAATGGATTGGCACCGAATGGCGAGTATGTGCCACCAGGCCAGAACCCCTAGGAATAAACTTATGAGGCTCTAGGTTTCTCAAAAAGACCCTTGCTTTCGAGCAAAACTGGAAGGCCTCTGACCAGGCAGAAAGCAGCGGAGAGATAGACCAGCACGATAGCTGTGGGTTGAGCCCAACTGTCTTTTAGCACGGCTGTTTGCGCTGCAATAACAAGGCAGAAAGCCAGAGCCTTTACCACTGCGTAAGTGAATCGACTAAAGTTCGATGCTACCAGGAACTTGCCTAGGCCTGATTGCATCATGGTTTTAGCGCCGAAAGCAGTGTAGCCCTCGCTGCTTGCCTGGCTGCGCATGGCGTCGACAAAGGTACCGCGGACGAGAAAGAGCAATGGTACCCAAACCGGTATCCAGCCTAGGGATGAGAAGACTATCCAGTAAGCCATTTCTACTGCACGGTCTCCGGCAATATCGAGGATGGCACCAAGCTTGGTTGCTTGGTTGAGTTTCCGGGCAAAGTAGCCATCTAGTCCATCCGCCCAAATCACCAGCACGGTCAAGGCAAAAGCTATCCAGAGAAGTGTTTGCTGATTCTCTTTCGCCGGTAAATAAAGTAGAGCGAGAGTGGCAAGGGCAAGCACCACTCTCGATACCGTAATTAGGTTTGGGACATTCATTAATTAGACGTCTAAGTGCGCTACCAGGTGTGAGTTCTTTTCAATGAATTCCTTACGCGGTGCTACTGATTCACCCATAAGCAAATCGAAAATGTGATCGGCTTCGGAGGCGTCTTCAATAGTTACTTGCTTAAGGGTGCGAGTGGCTGGATTCATGGTTGTTTCCCAGAGCTGCTCTGCCATCATTTCACCGAGACCTTTATAGCGTTGAATATCAACGCCTTTATCTCCCATTTCGGCCAGTACTGCTTCGAGTTTGTGTTCGTTGTAGCAGTACTCTACTCGCTTGCCTTTTGAGACTTTGAACAATGGCGGTTGGGCGATGTAGACGTAGCCGTTGTCGACTACTGGGCGGGCATAACGGAAAAGGAAGGTCAACAGTAGGGTGCGAATGTGGCTGCCGTCAACGTCGGCGTCGGTCATGATGATTACTTTGTGATAGCGCAACTTGCTCAAGTCAAGGTTGAGGGCGTTAGGTCTGAGCATGCCCGTGCTCTTGCCACCGTCTTCATCTTGTTCTGTTACCACTAGGCCAAGGGCCTGAATCATGGCCTGCACTTCGTTGTTGTCGTAGATGCGGCTTGGTTGCACTCTTTCAACGTTTAGAATTTTGCCCCGTAAAGGCAAGATTGCCTGGAAGCTGCGGTCGCGTCCTTGTTTGGCCGAACCACCGGCGGAGTCACCTTCTACCAGGAAGACTTCGCATTTTTCGGGGTCTTTGTCTGAGCAGTCTGCTAGTTTTCCTGGCAGCCCGCCACCAGAGAGAGCCGATTGGCGACGTACGGTTTGTTTGGCTTTCTGTGCTGCTTCACGAGCTTGCTTCGATTGCAAGACTTTCATCAAGATGTCTTTGGCTGGCTTAGGATTAAGCTCTAACCAGTCAGCTAAACGTTCGGCAGCGATACCCTGAACCACCCCTTGTACTTCGCGGTTGCCCAAGCGCTCTTTGGTTTGTCCTTCAAACTGTGGGTCTGGCACCTTGACTGAAATAATTGCAGTCATGCCTTCGCGAATGTCTTCGCCGGTAAAACGATCATCCGATTCTTTCAGGATGTTTGTTTTCTTGGCGTATTCATTGACTACCCGAGTTAGAGCATTTCTGAAACCAGTTAAGTGGGTGCCACCATCATGAGTATTAATGTTGTTGACGAAGCTATAAACCGACTCTGAATATAGAGTTGTCCACTGGAGCGAACATTCTGCGGTAATGTCGTTGGTTCTCTGCTCAAAGTATATTGGCGGTTTGTGCAAGACATCACGGGTTTCATTGAGGTATTCAACATAGCTGGAGATACCTCCAGCGTAGTGATAAGTCTCAGATTTGCCAGCACCTTTGGTGCTGCGGTTATCGGTTAGAACAATACAGAGACCCTTGTTGAGAAAGGCCATTTCTCTAAGTCTAGTGGCAAGTACATCCCATTCAAAGAAGATCTTGAGACGTTCATTGTCTTCGTTAATGTCGTGGAAGATCAGCTCGTCTGGCCAGAATGTGACCTTGGTGCCCTGCAAATCGGTTTCTCCCAAAACTTGCAGTAAGCCGTCAGCGTCTCCGCGCAAATAAACTTGTCGATGAATGCGGCCAAGCCGATAAACTTCTACCTCAAGGCGTTCAGATAGAGCGTTTACGACTGAAGCGCCAACACCGTGGAGACCGCCTGATACTTTGTATCCACCGCCACCAAATTTGCCACCAGCGTGGAGAACGGTGAAGACTGTTTCAACAGCACTTTTACCGGTTTTTTCGACAATGTCGGTGGGAATGCCGCGGCCGTTATCTTGAACTGTACATGACTCATCTTCGTTGATGGTGATGTCGATTCTATTACAATGACCAGCCAAAGCTTCATCAACTGCGTTGTCAACGATTTCCCATACCAGGTGGTGCAGACCTCTAGGACCGGTGGTACCGATGTACATACCTGGTCTTAGTCGTACAGCTTCTAGACCTTCTAAAACATCAATTGCCGAGGCATTGTATTCAGCTGATATTGGCACTGGAGCCATAGATTCAGAAGCTTCGCTAGCTTTAGCTTCGCCTTCGCTACTTGCGTTAGCAGTATCAGTTACTTCAAGTTTGTTTTCGGAGTCGTCTTCAGTCAACGCTGCCACTGTCCCTTGTTCTTTGTTTGCCATGTGTATTCAAGATCCCAAACGGTTTAGTTAGTTTCTTTGCAATTTTCGGATTTGTTCCCCAAGTCTTTTGCAAGACAAGAGAGTCGAGCGCTATGCTCTAGGGGGCAAATCGGATATCTACCGGCCGAAAGGTCGTTTCTCTCGTGGAAGAATCACTTTGCTTCATTGCCCTTCGTACAGGTCAAATTTTAGCACAGAAGCCGGTCTCGCTGCCTTTGGAGTAGCAAGCCTTGCGCTAGATATAAATTCGTATGTAACAGTTAGAAGCTTGTGAAGTTTATACTTGTTAGTGGCCATCCCTTAGGAACTCTGGAATCTAGCTTTGGAAATTTATTTTGAGCCAAAACCGGGCCTTGTAGAGCGTTCAGCCATTGCTCTTGGTTTTTTCGATGGTGTACATCCTGGCCATCAGGTTGTCATTGGCAAGGCCGTGGAAGAGGCCAAACGGCTTGATGCCAGGGCGGGAGTTGTTACTTTTGCAGACCATCCGCGAGGCCTGACCAGGGGGCAAGCTCCTCTGTTGCTCACTACTATTGAGCAAAGACTCGAATTGTTTGCACAGAATGGGGTTGAGCTGGCTCTCGTACTGACATTTTCGGAAGAGCTATGCAAGCTTTCACCCAGAGAGTATGTGCAGAATGTCTTGGCCGCTAGCATGGGCGCTAAGTCGATTTCGGTTGGTCACAACCATCATTTTGGTCGAGACCGAGAGGGAGACGCTGACCTATTGCGTGATCTTGGCGTTGAGCGCGATTTCGTTGTCCACGTGGCCGATATGGTTCTGGTGGAAAACCAGGAAGTCTCAAGTAGCAGAATTCGCGATTTGATACTCTCCCGCGATATGGAATTGGCCAGCGTATTGCTTAGCCGCCCCTATAGTCTGCGCGGAGTCGTTGTTGGTGGAGAAAGGCGGGGACGGCAACTTGGTTTCCCTACCGCTAATGTTGATGTTGCCTTTAATCAATTGGTTCCCCCAGTGGGAGTTTATGTTGGCTCCGTAAGATTGAACGATGGCAGCCGTCATCAAAGCGTCGTTAATATCGGCTTTCGCCCTACTTTTAGAGGCGGTAGTGCTGATGGGGAAGCTCAATCTAAGCTCACTATCGAAGCTCATTTACTTGATTTTGACGGTGACCTTTATGGTCAAACAGTGGAGGTTTCTCTACTTAAGAGTTTGCGTGACGAGAAAAAATTTGCTGATTTAGATGCGCTCAAAAACCAGATTGCTACTGATTGTCAGGTTGCTCGTTGCTATTTGGCATGTTGAACTAAGTTAATTTGAGGCATCTTGCGAGTCAGTAGAGTTACTGTCAGAAATTTTCGTAACTACAAGAGCGCTGCCCTTGATTTGCATGATGGCAGAAACGTTCTAATTGGAGAGAATGCCCAAGGCAAGACTAATTTGTTGGAGGCGATAGAGTTAATTGCTAGTGGTCGCTCAGATCGCTCTAACAGTGATAGGGAACTTATATATCGCGGTGAAAACCAGGCCTTAATCGAGGTTAGTTATCATTCCGCAGGATATAGTGAAACTGCTTGCTTGTTGCTCACTGCCGCTGAGCGTACCTCTCGCAAAGCTAAGATCAATGGTGTAATTCAGTCAGGAAGCCGACGATTTGCTCGTCTCGTCACGGTCAGCTTTAAGGTTTCTGACCTTGACCTTTTACGTGGTGGGCCGAAACATCGTCGTGATTGGCTTGATCAGCTTGTTTGCAAGCTCAAGTCGAGCCATTTTGAACTGACTTCACGATATGAGAAGATCATTCAGCAGCGCAATCGCCTGCTTAAGTCGTTCTTTGAAAAGCAAGGCCGGCTGACAGGTTCAGATATCGACGAGCTTAAGGTTTGGGATAAACAACTGGCTCAATATGGTAGTCAAATCATCAAGCAGAGAGTGCATGTGCTGGCTCAGCTGTTGCCTCTAGCTGAGGCGCATCAATCGGAGATATCCGGCCGCAGAGAGAGCCTTGGTGCCCAATACATCTTTAAGACCGACGAAATGGAAGCCGAAGCCGATGGAGAGGCGACGGTTATAGGCATTGAGCAGTTGAGCGAAATGGCTGAGCGAGCATTGGAGCAAATAATTCTCAATCAGCTTAAGAAGCGACGTTCTGAAGAAATTGCCAGGAAACAGACTGTTTGCGGTCCTCATCGAGATGATGTTAGCTTTGCTCTAAACGATTTCGCCGCCACAGCTTACGCTTCTCAGGGGCAGCAGCGTAGTCTGGTCTTGGCTCTCAAGCTGGCTGAGTTAAAGCTAGTCACTGCACGCATAGAGGAGCCACCTTTGCTCTTGCTTGACGACGTTCTGGCAGAGCTAGATCTCGGTCGTCAAGGTATGCTGATGCAATTGGTCAATAGTGAGATGCAAACATTAATTACCACCACTCATCTTGATGGTTTTCGCTCAGAATGGCTGGATGGGGCCAAAATAGTCACTATCAAGGCGGGCGAGATTTTATCAGACTAGGTCAAACTTCAGTCAGGAGATAAACTTTGAGCTATCAAGGTGGTTAAATGACACCATGTTAGGGTACATTAACATTGGTTAAGAAAACTACCGAATTAGAGTTAGGTTCACCGCGTGTTCGCCGAGCATTTACATGACATAGACCGCAAAGTTTGCCTTGAATGCAACAGGCAGTTCACAGGTATCGTTGCGGCCTGTCCTCACGATGGCGCCAACCTCGTCCCACTGGCCCGAGATCCTATGGTTGGAACGTGCTTGATGGGCAAATACGACATTATCGATGTGATCGGTCATGGCGGCATGGGCGTGGTCTATAAGGGCCGTCAGGTCTTGATGGATAGAACTGTCGCCATCAAAATGCTGCAGTCACAACACATTGCTGATTCGATGAGTGTGAAGCGCTTCCACCAAGAAGGCAAAGCCGCTTCAAAAATGAATCACCCTCACGTTATTACAGTCTACGACTTCGGTGTCACTCCCAACTCTGGTCAGCCTTTTATAGTCATGGACTATTTGTTAGGCACTGACCTTTCTCAGATTATTAAAGACGAAGGACAGCTTGGCGTTGAGCGTAGCTTGAAAATTTTGGCTCAATCTACTGATGCTCTTGATCATGCTCACCGGATGGGTGTAATTCACAGAGATTTGAAACCTTCAAACATCATGTTGATTGACTATGAAGACGAGAAAGATTACGTCAAAGTGGTCGACTTCGGTGTGGCAAAGCTGATTAGCGCTGGTGGCGAACAGCAACGTTTGACTCAGATGGGTGAGGTCTGCGGTAGTCCTGTTTATATGAGTCCCGAGCAGTGTCAGGGTCTTGAGCTTGATAGTCGCTCTGATATTTACTCTATGGGAATTGTAATTTACGAGACTCTCACCGGTCGCTTGCCAATCTTAGGGAAGACCATGGTCGAGACCATGAGTAAGCATATAACCGAGCTACCACCACGCTTTACTGAAGTGCGGCCCGACCTATATATTCCAGAACGCCTAGAGGCTGTGGTCTTTAAAGCCCTGGCCAAAGATCGCGCCGATAGGCATCAAAGCATGGCCGAGCTTACACGCGATCTAGAGACAGCTATTCCTCGGGCAGGAAAGAGTCAGGTACTGCGTACCGACTTCCCCACAATGCCGCAGAGCGATGATGGTAAGAAGTCTTCACCTTTTGCCAGGCTCACTCCTTTTCACTGGGTGGCTATAGCCTCGGCCATGTTAATCACCGTTGGTATTGGCATCAAAATGGTGTTGGATGGTTCTAAGAAATCCACTCCCCAAGCAATTGTTGCTCCTGTTAAAGTAGTTGCACCTGCTGTGGTTAACCCTGCTCCAGACAATACGTCTAAAGGCACTAATAGCGCTAGTTCGACTGCCTCTTCTCCGAGTGTTCTACCTGGCAGCAATAGCAGTAATGGAACTAATAATACAGGAACTAGTAGTACTGAAACTGGCACCACTAGTAGTGCTGCTACAGCTAGTGTAAGTAAGCGTCAGACTGCCGATGTACAGCCAGAATCACTTGAACGCCCTAAGACGGTTAGTCTGCCGAAAGTGAAGAAGGTGCGCAAGCCTCGAGTTGAGAGCGCAGCCGCGCCTGCTCCCCGTGTGGCAAAGCCAGCTAAGGGCCCGGCTTTTGATCCCTTCAAAGATTTGGCAAAGAGCAAGAGCTTCTAGCTTGTTTTCTAGTGACTTTGAGCGGCCGCTACTAGTCTTTTTACTCGTTCGCTATCAACATCGTTGATCCAGTTTCCATCAAACTTTGCATAGGTTCCGAAAATAACGGCATCAGCATATTTGGCGAAGGCGGCGATGTTGTCTGGTGTAACTCCTGAGCCTACTAGTACCGGAATTTTCACCGCTGCCTTTACTTCGCCTACAGCGCTTGGTGGCGGCGCATCACCGGTTCGCATACCGGTGACAATAACGCCATCGGCTTTGAAAAATTCAGCTGTTGTTGCTGTTTCTATCAGGCTGATGTCTTCGGTAATGGCGTGGGATGAATGCTTTTTTTTGATGTCGGCAAATATCTTCACTTTTTCGGCCTTAATTGCTGCTCGCTTTCTCACTATTTGAGCAGCACTGGCTTCGTGAATACCTTCATCACCTATGTGGGCAAAGACAAATCCTTCTACACGTATAAAATCAAGGTCACTAGTGTGGGCTACTGCCAGTGCTTCTATATTGGCTCCGGCCAAGATCTGTACACCAATGGGCATGTGGCACTCGCGCTTGATGGCACTAGCTACTACAGCCATAGCGGCGATAGTCTCGGCTTCAACATAGCCTTTCAAATAGGGCACATCATGCATATTTTCAATAACGAGTGCGTCTACGCCAGCTTTTTGGTAGGTTGCGGCGTCGCTCAATGCGCGGGCAATAATCTCTTCCATGTTGCCCTTGTAGCCAGCTGCTCCTGGAAGAGCGTGAATATGGACAGCTCCTATTATTGAGCAGTTTTTGCTAAACATTTGATGCTCCTATTTAAGCAGTACTGCGCGCACTGGACTAGCTTCTAAATCCATAAATTTAAGTGGCAGTGCCACCAAGAAATATTCGCCTTCTTCAACTTCTCGCAGATCAAGATTTTCTAGCCATACTAGACCGTGGTGATCTAAGATGTTGTGGGTTGGCAATTCTTTTGATCTGATGTGGTCAACTGATGGTGTGTCGAGGCCAACTAAGACAAAGCCAAGTTGGCCCAAGAGTTCTGCTGTATCGCTTTCGATATAGCTATAATCTTCTTCGAAAACTTCAAAATTGATGCTGTCTGCGGTCTTAAACAATACGCGCTTGACCCTTTTACTGACCGCGTTGAGCTTCTCTTTTACCATCGAAGCCGCGATGCCAGCTTTGCTAGGGGCTAAGTCAATTATGGCAACCGGGCCAATAAAAGGCGTTAAGCTCATAGCACCGGCGGTAGTGTCGTTACTACTACTATTAATGACATCAGTGTTGCCTGGGCTTAGTGAACCCTTTATATGCACCGGTGCATCGGCATGGGTGCCTACATGCGGACTCATCGTCAGTGCCGTTAAATTGATAATTTTGCTACTTTCAAAGCTGAGAGTAACTTTTCGCGAAAACGGCGTATCGCCTGGGAAACAGGCAGATTTCTCGTCTACAGGTTGGGAGATATCGATGATTTTTTCGAAGGAGAAGTTCATAAATTAGATATTGCCAGCAATGTCAAAATGGAAATAAGTTTTGATGTGATCTGTTTTTATGTCTCTTGGAGTTTTGCGTTTTTCTGGGCGTGGTCCGATCAAATTTAGTTTTTTCAGCACTTCTTTGAGAATAAGCTCCATGTGGCGATTGTCAAAACCGCTTGAGAGCTTGATGCATAGGCCTAGACCCTGGGGATATCTAGCGCAACTACCGATGCCCACTCCGAGCAAGCCATCGGCCCCTTCTTTGGCTATGATTGGCGCTTCACAGACACCAAAAAGGTCTTGGGTGATCAGTCTAAAATCAACCCGACCTGCCCCTGATATGGCTCGCGGGTGAGCTAGCATCAATTGGCCTAGCTCATGATAATAGGGTGCACATTGGGCAATTTGATCATCTTCGAATGCCACTGCTGTATTGCTCAATAGGCTGTGGTAGAGGTAAGACATCTCATAGGCGGAAAGAGCATAGTTTGGCAGTTGGCAACCATCTGTGGTGCTCAATAATGACTCTTCACTGCGCTTTATGAGTGCTGACAAAACTTTCCTCAGGCGCACATGGTGTGGTTGGTCGGCCAGTAAATATTTTTCTGGATCTCCAGCGGAAGCTTTAATGGCAGAGAGATAGCCGATATGTTTGCCACTGCAATTGTGGAAACGTCTTCTGGCTTTTTCTTCGCCTTGACCAATCTGATCTTTTGTCTCGCTTGAAATCGGAACAGCTGGTGGACACTTTAGCCCATCTTCACTGGCGCCGGTGATGGCGATAATTTCTTCAAGCAATTCAAGGTGTCTGGGTTCGGCGCTATGGGAGGCCATGAATAAAGCAAGATGCTCAGGTTTTAGTTGAGGAAAGTGTCTCTTTAAGATCGGCAAATGCTGTATCAGTTGCCATGGCTTCAGTAGTGAGCGACTCCACAATTGATAGTTGATATCACCCAATTGCACTAGCGGTTTGACAGTAGCAATCGACTGTAATTGCTCGCTGCTAGACTGATCGCTACTAGACTGATCGTTACTAGATTGAACGCCTTCGACCAGGCTGATAATGCCGTAGACCGTTACTTCTTTTCTGCCGCTACGCTCGATGGTGAAAAGCGGCTGCCAGGGAAGGATGCTGTCGCTCGGTGTTGTCAACTGGGATGGTACGTAGTTTGTCTGCATTTTTGTTAGTAACTTTTATCAGCCAATAAATTTGTCTAGTAATCTTCTCAGTATCTTGCTTATTCTTCTAGGGACAAACTCTTACCTTAATAAATTCGCTCAAAGCGGCTTCGACTTCTATTTCATGGTGTAAAACCAATGCCTTAGCATGTGGTTTAGCATAGGGAATAAAATGGCAGTTTCGTTTAAAACGGCAATTAATCCAGGTCAGGCCTCGCCAAGTCCTTTGGGCTCCTACTCTCATGCACTAAAGGTTGGCAATTTGCTCTTCATTTCTGGTCAGGGCTGTCGTGATCCTAAAAGCGGCATTGAAGCTGGGCTTACTTTTGATGCCAACGGGGCGGTGGTTGCTTACGATATTGAAGAGCAAACAAAAGGTGTTCTTGAAAACCTTAGAGCTGTTTTAACTGCCGCTAATCTCGGCTTCGAAAATGTTGTCGACATAACTGTCTTTCTTGCCGACATGAATGACTTCCAAAAATACAATGGTGTCTACAGTCGTTATTTCTCTATGGAAAATCCACCTGCACGAACCACTGTGCAGGTGGCTAAGCTGCCTGGGCGCAACTACATTGAAATCAAAGCAATAGCGGCTTTTGCCGATTAATAAAGGGGTAAGGAGTAGAAAATGTCTAAAGCTACTGTAGCCAGCTCTCTCAATCTCGATCTGAAGAAGATCGAGCATTTCATCGGAGGGAAATTTAAGGCTGGTTCTGGCAAGGAGACTTTCGAATCGATTAACCCAGCCACTGGTAAGGCCCATGCCACCGTTGCACTTGGTACCGCTGATGATATCGATGCTGCTGTAAAAGCCGCCCGTCACGCCTTTGAGAAAGGCCCTTGGCCGCGGATGTCGGTGCGTGAGCGCTGCAATATCCTGCGCAAGATTGCTGATTTGATTTTAGCCAGGCGCGAAGAATTTGCCATAGCCGAGAGTATCGATAGTGGCAAACCTATCAGTGAGAGTTTTGATGGCGATATTCCTCGTTCGGCTTTCAATTTTCAGTTCTTTGCTGATTTTGCACCTAGTTATGTCGAAGAAGCTTTTTCTACTTCTGAAAATGAAAGACACATTGCCGTGCGTGAGCCTCTTGGAGTCTGCGGTTTAATTACTCCGTGGAATCTTCCTCTTTATCTCGCTACCTGGAAAATTGCACCAGCTCTAGCTATGGGTAATACCATTGTGCTGAAGCCAGCTGAGTGGACTCCCTATACAGCTTATTTATTAGCCCAGGTGGCTGTGCTTGCAGGGCTACCAGATGGCGTTTTGAATATCGTCCAGGGCTTTGGTGCTGGCGGTGCTGGTGAAGCTCTCACTCGCCATCCTGATGTGCGGTCAATTTCTTTTACTGGCGAAACTTCTACTGGCCGAGCGATCATGCAGGCTGCTAGTGCCACTATGAAGAAGCTCTCCTTTGAACTGGGCGGCAAAGGCGCCAACATCATTTTTGCTGATGCTGACCTAAATGAAGCGATTCCAACTGCTGTAAGGGCCGCTTTCCGCAATCAGGGACAAATTTGTTTAGCTGGCTCAAGATTATTTGTTGAGCGTAAAGTCTACGAAGAAGTAGTTGAGAAGATTGTTGAACGTGTGCACAAAATAAGAGTTGGCGATCCCCTCGATAAAGAAACCGAGATGGGAGCGCTAATTGCCCGTGAACACATGGAAAAAGTGCAGTCTTATTTAGCTATTGGTAAAAAAGAGGGTCACCTACTTTGCGGTGGAGAGCGCCTCACCGCTCTTGGTGATGGCAATTTCTTGAGTCCAGCTGTATTTACCGGTTTAGAAATAGAGTCTCGTTTCTTGCAAGAAGAAATATTCGGTCCAGCCTTGCCGATTTTGCCTTTTGACAGTGAAGAAGAAGCAATCGCCCTAGCTAATTCCACTCCCTATGGCCTTTCTGCCTCAGTGTGGAGCCAAGACATCGATCGCTTACATCGAGCCAGTACTCAAATTAGAGCTGGTCTGATTTGGATCAATACCTGGTTCGCTCGCGATTTGAGAACACCTTTTGGCGGCCAAAAGTCTTCAGGCATGGGTCGGGAAGGCGGACGTTATAGCCTAGAGTTCTTCTCCGAAGCTAAGACTATTTCGTACAAATACAGAATGTAGAATTACCGAATTTAAAAGGACAGAGGAATATGGATTTAGGTATTCGCGGTAAAAAGGCTCTCGTTACAGGAGCTTCTAAGGGCATTGGGCGGGCCATTGTCCAGGCCCTTAGTGCCGAGGGTGTTGAAGTGATAGCGGCATCCCGTGATCAAGCGAACCTGGAGGCCTTAGCAGCTGGACTGTGGCGTAAAAATGCACCGCTTCATATCTTTAGTGCTGACCTTAGCCAGGGCAGTAGCCGCAAAGAACTAATTGGTTTTGTCGAGAAGACTTTTAAAGACTCTGGTCTCGATATTCTTGTGCACAATGTTGGCGGTCCAAAGCCTACCGATACTGCACAGACTTCAGCCGCTGATTGGCAGGCTGGATTTGAACAGCTGTTTCAGTCGGTGGCTGAACTTAATTGTGCTTTTTTGCCTGGTATGAAAGAGCGTAATTTTGGCAGAGTTCTTTGTGTTACCTCTCTGTCTGTGATGGAACCTATTCACGGACTGGCAATTTCAAATTCGCTCAGAGCCGCTGTGACAGCTATGCTTAAAGGGTTGGCCAGCGAGGTGGCGGCGCACAATATTACAGTTAACTGTGTGGCGCCGGGCGCCATTGCCACGGATAGGCTAACTGATTTGATGGCTGCCCGAATGGCAAAAAGTGGCCAGAGTGAAGAAGATTATAACCGTGAGTATTTGTCCAGTATTCCCGCTGGTCGGCTTGGCACTCCTGAAGAATTCGCCTCTGTGGTGGCTTTCCTTGCTTCGGTTCAAGCCGCGTACATAACAGGTTCGACACTTTGTGTGGATGGCGGTAAGCGTCGCTCTACATATTAGGTAGTATTATTTATGGTTGTTGGATATGCAGGTAGATAGAGGTATATTGTGAAATTTCTCGTTCTCGGTGCCGGAAAGATGGGCTATGCCGTAGCTTATGACTTAATTCGCGGCTCTAAAGTAGAAAAAGTAGTGGTTGCTGATAGCAGCACTGAAAACCTCAGAGAGCTAGTCAAGCGCTTGCCTGACGAGAAGATAATTCCTGTCGAGCTAGACGTCACCAATGAAGAAGAATTGGCCCAGCTAATGGGTGAAATTGATGTAGCTGTTAGCTGCATTACTTACAAGCATAACTATGAACTGGCCAAGATTGCTCTTGCTACTAAAACTCACTTTGTCGATCTTGGTGGTAATGAAGAAATCGTTGCCAAAGAATTTATGCTCGACGAATTGGCTAAAGAACAAGGCGTAACTATTATTCCCGATCTGGGCTTGGCACCAGGATTGGTATCACTTTTGGCTGTTAGCGCTGCCGAGAGCTTCGATGAAATTTACGATATCCGCTTGCGTGTTGGTGGCCTACCAGCCAATCCTGATGATTGCTTCATGGATTATTGCCAGGTTTTCTCAATTGACGGCCTGATCAATGAGTATAACGAAGACTGCACCGTATTGAGAGATGGCAAAATTTTCTCAGTGCCATCGCTTTCCGATAACGAATCAATCGAATTTCCGCGACCATTTGGCACCATGGAAGCTTTCAATACCTCTGGTGGAATTTCCACTTTGCCCCAAAGCTATTTGGGTCGAGTGCAGCACCTCGACTATAAAACTATTCGCTATCCTGGCCACTGTGATGCCATCCATATGCTTAAAGAATTGGGCATGATGTCCAAAGAAGCAGTTGAAACTGCCTCTGGACCAGTTGTGCCTCGTGATTTGTTGTTCAAACTTCTAAGCGATAAGCTGCCCAAAGACGAGCCAGATGTGGTTTTGGTAAGGGTTATGGTTTCGGGCTTGAAAGATAAGAAGCCTGTGCAAATTGTCTGGGATTGTATTGATTATGCCGATCAAGCTGCTGGACTTACTGCCATGATGCGTATGACTGCTTTCCCTGCTTCTATTGTGGCTCAGATGATTGCTCGGGGCGACATCACGGAGCGCGGTGTTCTGCGGCAAGAAACCACCGTGCCTACCAAGCTTTTCTTGGCCGAAATGGACGGCCGCGGTATTCGTTTGCAAATGACTGAGCGCGCCCCTGCCCTTATTAAGTAGGAGTCGCTTGTTAATCTGAAAAGGTCAAAATTAGTTACGCTTCGGCGCCGGTAACATAGGGTGTGCCAAACAAGCATTGATTGACGGCATCAAGGTCAACGAAGTAGACCGCCCCGATGGTATGACACCACTTCATTATTCAGGTACGCCAACGGACTTACATTCACTTGCCGTTTTCCTTTTTCTATGGTCTAGGTGATGTTGCTGCCTTTGGTGGCGGAGGTGTGAGTAGATCTCTCGGTACTGAAGTATTGGCCCTTACATTGCCTCCATTCGGGCCACTGCCGCCATTGCGAGCTGGTGGTCTTGGGATGAATCTTTCATCACTTCTCACATCTTGGACATATCTGCGAGTTAGATTAGGCCTTGGGTACTGGCCAGGATTCTCACGCTCTGCTTCTTGGTAGCTTTCTTTCACGGCTTGAGCTGTATATATGTCAGAGGCTGACATATTTCTTTCCCAGCGTGGATCAGTGTCAACTAACTCTTGCATAGTGAAGACGTCTTCTTTCGTGACGTTACTGGCTCCCATTACCGATGCTGCGTTGGCAACATAAGGCAGAGAGTCTTTGTCCTCAGCGTAACACTCCATGGCTGTTTGCAAGAATTGCGGTTCTCTAAACTGGCTTGGGTGGACTCTGTAGTTGTCTATCAGGTTGCCAATCACCATGCCCGATACAGCTTCGGGTGAAGATGAATTGACCGCGTTGACAAAGTTCGAACCTTGGTTGTAGCCGCCCTGTGAATACAGCTGTCTAACTTGCTCTGCGCCATGTGCGATTGCCTGATAGTTGTTAGCGTAGTCATCATCTTTCCATTCTGGTTTGGACATCGCGGCTACGGTGTCTATCACTTGCCAGTTCTGGCAGCTCTCATAACCTAGCTCGGCTCCAACTGCGTTGTTTGTTCTCAGTACAGAAGTTGGAACGGAAGACACCTGCGAACTTGCGTACGTGTCTCTTTGATCCATCGGTACTCCGACCGATTCTGCTTTGGCCAGGAGGTAAGCGGCGTTGGTCTCAAAGGCAACCCGTTTGCGAGCAGGGTGCATGCCAACGAGGTAAGGAGTTTGACCGAGCTCTCGTTTTGTGGCGAATCCATCGAATGTGGTACCGCTTGCGAATACATCTGTATTGTTTTTGCTGTACGAGTGGTTGAATGGCGAATCAGCTCTTGCGTCATCGCTGACATAGCCCGCTAGCTCGTCGCGAATTTCTGGGGTGACTGGTTTGTAACGAGTAGAGAGATAATCTGTGTACGCGTTGCCATCTTCGCCTGCGTACCAAGCTTTAGCACCTTCGTGGGCTGCGGTAACCACTTGTTGATTCATGCGGTGCTTGGCGATGTTAGTTTCTGCAAAAGATTGACCGCGAGTAGCTAAGAACATCGCTGCCATTTTTTCTTTGAAGCCGACAGGGTTAAGAGCCCCATTGCTTACTGCGGCCTGACGAGCAGCGTCATAGCCACCGGCATCCATAAACAAGAGTTTGGTGGCCGCTGCTGTTGCAATCTGTGCAGCGGTCTCATGAGCGTTCATATTATCGCTGTAGCCGAGTACGACTGTTCCATCTTTGGTGTCAAACTGCGTGAATGCTGGTTGGCCTTGTGAGCTGACGAACTTGACTTTGTCAGCAGCTCTACCGGAAGCAGCAAAGTTTCGGAAGGCAGGTTGGAATGGGTACCAGAATTTGCCAGCTTTATGGCTATCTGAATTTGATGATGATCCACCACCGACGGAACCACCGGAGCCACCAGAGCCACCGCCGCCGAAGTTTCCACCACCGCCGCCGGAACCACCGGAGCCACCACCGCCGGAACCACCGGAGCCACCGCCGCTGAAGTTTCCACCGCCGCCGCCGGAACCACCAGAGCCACTTCCGCTGAAGTTTACACCACCGCTGCCGGAACCACCAGAGCCACCGCCGCTGAAGTTTCCACCGCCGCCGAAGTTTCCACCACCGCCGGCTACACTGCTGCCAACAGTATTGAAACTTACGCTGCTGCTAGAAGGTAATTCTACAAGTATATCTGCTCCATTGCTGTTGCTTGGCGCTGCGCTAGTTCCACCGCTATTGCCAGTTACGAAGTTCGTTCCACTGCTGGTCGTTCCACTGCTGGTCGTTCCACTGCTGGTCGTTCCACTGCTGGTTGTTCCACTGATGGTTGTTCCACTGCTGGTCGTTCCACTGCCGATGTTACCAACGACATTGCCGGTTCCACTAGATTGACTGGAATTACCGCCAGTAATCAACCGGCCGAAGACGCTGCCGGTATTACTGCCATTGCTGTTGCTAGTACCGAAGTTAAAGCCGATACTTGATTGACCGATGCTGTTGCCGGGACCAACTTGTTGAAGCTGTGAAACGGTTTTGAATGTGTCGCTGTGGTTTGAGTGGCCAATCGGTTCGGGTGAGTCTGAAGGACTAAACGACGCTTCACTCGACATACTTTTGACTGTAGTTGGATCGGTTGTGCCAGTTTGTACCATCTGCGCTCTCGCTCCAGCTAGGTTTGAATTGGCCAGAGGTGCGTTTGTTAATGCCTGACCTGGTGGCGTGATACCTATGCCATTGTTTGGTCTAGCAGCGTCAGTAAGCTTTGTTTGAGATGCGGCCGCCCAAGGCGATTTGCTTGCAGCGTTGCCGACAGTATCTATCGCGCCTTGGGTGATTTCATCGTCATTTTTAGAGTTGGCCGGCGGCTGGAAGTCTACTTCACCAGTTGAGTCTTTGCCGGAAGCCGCTTCCGAGATGTTGGTATGATCTCCATTGCCCGAGGCCAAGGATCCGAGATTATTGAGAGGACCGGGTTCAGGTTTTTTAAGACCAGCAGCGACCATGCCAAGTCCAAGTCCTAGTCCAGCAACAGCGGCTGTATTGGTTTTCTTACTGGCATTGGCTTGAATCATTGAGCCTGGAAGACCCAAACCAGCAGTTTGAGTTTTACTATTGCGACTAGGTAAACCAGGAATTCCAGCGATGCCATGGAGATTGCCACCAGTCGTCGTTGTTGTTGTGGCGCCGTTACTTGAGCCAGAAGCAGGCTTGACGGTATCTTTATCGGTGCCACCAACTGGTTCCACACTTGATTCGCCGCCGGTGGCTGTGTTTGTATTGAGGCCACTAAGATTCGCTTGGTCGCCTTTGGCAGTGCCCGATAAGCCCATATTAGTCATTAGCGAGGAACTAGCATCGGTCGCACTGTTTCCGCCTGCACCGTTCATACCTAGTTTGTTCTTAGCCAGACCAGCCATGCCTGGTTTGAATTCTGGTAGGTTATTCTTTGGTATCATGCTCCATGGAGAACTTGAGGCTCCGTTTTTGCCATTAGGGGTAGCCGAGCCTGGCGGTGTCAGTCCACCTGGCTTCATGGAAACCACCTCATTGGAGGATGGATTGATACCATCTCCATTCACATTTTTATCGCCGCCGACGGCGGTGTCTGTATTGAGGCCACCAAGATTCGCTTGGTCGCCTTTGGCAGTGGCCGATAAGCCCATATTAGTCATTAGCGAGGAACTAGCATCGGTCGCACTGTTTCCGCCTGCACCGTTCATACCTAGTTTGTTCTTGGCCAGACCAGCCATGCCTGGTTTGAATTCTGGTAGGTTATTCTTTGGTATCATGCTCCATGGGGAACTTAAGCCTCCGTTTTTGCCATTAGGGGTAGCCGAGCCTGGCGGTGTCAGTCCACCGGTCGTTATAGGAGTGCCCCCATTGGAGGATGGCTTGACAACATCTCCATTCACATTTTTATCGTCGCCGATGGCTGTTTTTGTATTGAGGCCACCAAGATTCGCTTGGTCGCCTTTGGCAGTGCTCAATAAGCCCATACTAGCCATTAGCGCAGAACTAGCATCGGTCGCACTGCTTCCGCCTGCACCGTTCATACCTAGTGTGCTCTTAGCCAGACCAGCCATGCCTGGTTTGAATTCTGGTAGGTTATTCTTTGGTATTATGCTCCATGGGTAACTTAAGCCTCCGTTTTTGCCATTAGGGCTAGCTGAGCCTGGCGGTGTCAGTCCAGCGGGCTTCATGGGCATGCCCCCATTGGGGGATGGATTGATACCACTGCCACCACCAGCGCCGCCGTTCGGGCCGCCAGGATTTTTTGGATTTTTGCCGTCACTATCAAGGCCTTGAAATGGCCTGTTATCATCATTGCCAGACACTTTAGCGGCTTTAGGTTGACCATGCGCGCCTGGACCAAATCCAACATTAGCGAATTGATTGCCCCATGCTTAACCCCCGCGCACAAGACCAATGGCAAGATTGGAGAATTGCTGTGCCGACATTTGCAAACCGTTGGCTACCTTGGCACCATCTAGGATGTGCGAACTTGGCGATATTCTGGCATGAGCCAGAAATTCTGGCACTCTAACCATTAGTTCCAGAATACCAATAGCAATGGCAAACTTAATCCAGCCGTTCATATCGGTACTAATTGTGATGGCAAGAATGCGCAACATCACTATCCAGGTGAAGCCCCAAAGAGATGTTTCTACAAACGAGCGAATGTAGTTAACTGCTATTTGCTCAGTATCTGGTATCAACAGGAAAACGAGAAAGAAT
>JBIPOV010000103.1:0-20505 GCA_044378815.1 Obscuribacteraceae bacterium (SeqCode)
AGTCACTGATAAAATGGCAGCTGTCAACAAAGTAGGTCTGTTCAATGAGAAAGAAAAAGCGCCCAGTCAAGAAACACATCAAACAAAACAATCTCGATTGGGAGCCAATAAGCCGTCTTCAAGAACTAACAACAACAGTTGACGAAGCCATAAAAGAAGCCAAAGCGCACGAGCAGGTCCTCATCAATCTGAGCAAACACCCAGATAAATACGACGCTCCATCAGTCAACATGGTCAAGCACCTAAACCTTGAACAACTTGATATTGCGCAGAGCTACCTTGAGCAAGGTGAGCAATGGAAGAGTGAAGTAAGAACGGTGGAAGAGCACTTTGATGTCACTCTCTTTCTCATTCAATGCCGCAAATTAATAGATCAGTTAAGCAATTCCAACCTCGTCTTGATTGAAAAAATGTGTACTAGTGTCAATACAAACAGCGCCCCTTATGATCTGAGAGACGCTGAGCTAGGCCTGAACTTCCTTTTACGCGAAACAACCAAATAGAGATCAGCGGAGTAACCTAAATTGCAAGTAGCATCTTATCCAGGCTGCGAAGCCGTCCGCTCTGTACTACATGTCTCCAAAGTAGAGTCCGGGCTGCCTAAATGGCTGAGCAATATCCTCAAAGAACAAGCAACAAGTCAAATGGGCAAGAGTCTTGAAGGGCAATCAAGAACTCTAGACGCCTGGTTTGGCCCGCTAATGCTCGACCATTGTGGTACTACTGAATGGTGCGGAATACCGTCATGTTTTGTCTCAGAGCCGTATAAAGTTCGGGCCAAAACTATAATTAAGCTGCGAGAAATAGGTCGCAAACTAGGCTTTGCTGTAGCATACGACGCGGTCTCTTACTACTATCCCGGCGGCTGCCAGCGCATTGTTCTGTTTCCAATCACAACCAAGCTCACAGCCGCAAGCAACCCAGCAGCCGTTCTTGCACTTCTTGAGGCTGGTGGCACAATTGCAGATATTGAATCGTAGATATAAATTGGGATGACAAAAGAGCAGCAACTTGCCGAACTTGCAGGAGGATGACATCAAAAGAAGTCTAAATCGCTACTTTCTCAGCGGCAGCCAGAAGCTGCTCTAGGCCTGCCACTGGTTGCGCGTAATAGACTCTAGCAGCCTCAGGTTTGACTCCGATCATCTTGGCCAAATGCTGTAGTGGCACATCGGCATCAGCCATCCTCTTACAGAATGTGTTGCGTAAGATCTGGGGTGTGACTGAAAAATCGAAGAAATACGCATGTTTATCAACAAGATAATGCACCATTTTTGGTGTGAATGCCTTGCTGTGCATTTCAAAGATAGGTTTCTTCAACTTCTTCTTAAAATTAGCAGTAACTCCATCTAAACCAAAAGCAAAGAGCGGCTCGGCTGCTGCCTCAGTCAATGGTATTTGCCGGGCTCTTTTGCCCTGTCCAACTGAAATAGTAAACCTGCGTTTGCGCCCACCAGGAGTTTCTACAAATGACAAATCCTCCCAAGTCAACCGACAAAGCTCACTGGCTGTCACTCCGGTGTTCAGGATAAAGAGAACTATTGCTACATGCTCTTCAAAACCATTCATCTCAAGCTCTGCGAGATACTTACTGAGCTGTCTATTTGTTAGCCATACTGGCTCTTGTTCTACCTGAGGCTTGTAGCGCTGGACCAGATGAGTGATAGATCTGACATCAACATTCTGAAACTCAAGGAATCGTTTGATAGAGCAAAGCTTGCGCTCAATAGTAGATGGGCTATATTCCTCATCGACTAGTTCATCAGCATAGTCCTGTATAATCTTAGACAGGTTGAGATTCTCTAGTTTGGACTTAGCATGATTGTCGGTAGTCCAATGCTCAAATGCTAGAAGGTCACTACGATAGTTCTTTATAGTAAGGACGCTAGAACCTGAGTCAGACAAAGCCTTTAAATAACGTTCGATGTGGTCTGATTTAGTCATACATACGCCTCAGCAACAGAATATAAACACGATTATACTCCACCAAGTGGCACTTACGGCACATATAAACAGAAGACTCACGCGTTTATATTCCTTTAAACAACCACTGCGCAGAAAAGTAACGTGTTTATATTCCAACCAAGACTAAGGAGAAACTCACCCTCTCTCATTCTCTAGCCGAATAAGATCAGACTCAACTAAACTAACTACTTTTACTTCTGAAAAAACTAGCTCAAGCTGCTTCGGTCGACGGTCAAGCTCAGCTCGGACTTCTGTAATTAAACCACGAATCCATAACTCTGATTCATCATCCGGTGACTTTGAAATTGCTGACAAATAAACAGCCAACAAAGCCCTTAGTTTCTTGGTCTCGCATGACCCTAATGCAGCAGGCACGATCTTCTCAATCTCTATCCGCCACGAATTATCTAACTGAATAAAACCATCCCTGCGCTTAGTTTTCTTTTCCCGCTCCTCTCTTTGACGCCTCATGGATATCTCATAGGCTACCCTGCGAGCGGCCAAGAGGCCGGGAGGCGCAATTTTTTTAGCAACTGTGGAAGGGAGCAAGCTTTCTGATGAAGCAGCTCCCACCACAGCGTTATATTCAGGTGTAACACCTGCCAAGAACCTATTCTGCAACCGTTCCTGTGCTAGCTTCCACAGTCCACGGTGCTTATACAGCGTCATATTACTACAGCCAGTCTTAAGTTGGAGATCTCTGACGCTGAATGGCATATTGGCCTCTTCAAAATCTGCTACCGCTGCTTGAATCTTCTTAATTGCCTCGGATTTTAAATTGGCACTATTGCGCTGCCAGGCAATCGGCACCTTTTTAACGAAAGGCACCACGTTATTCTCTTTGCCTCTTCTTTCTTTGGGCAACCAACTAGCAGCACGCTCAATTTGAGTAAGTGCATCACCACGGCCCTTGTTTATATCTTCACTGCATCCATTGTGAAGGCTAGACAATATCTTTTCGATAGCCCATTGGCGCTCTTTCTCATATCCGTACCCTAGCGCTGGCAAGCGCCGTTCTGGATCGCCATAGAAAAGGTAGTGCGACAAGCAATAAATAGCCTCGGCCCGCTGGGACTTGCCGGTCAGACCCACTTGAGCAAACTCACGGCCTTTGATCCAAGTCTCGGCATTTATTCCTGGTGGAAGGCCCTGGAAGACCTCCAAAACAGTACACAATGCATATTCACTAAGCTCAACTCCATCAGGCTTCCTGAAAGGGACGACAACCCCTTTTGCCTTACTTATCTGACTGATTTGGCTAACTTGAGTTGTTATCTGCTCCTGACTTTCAATCAAGCGGCTCACATATCCCTTCATCTGGTGGAAGTCGTGCCGACTGTTGCCGCACTCCATATCTCGAATAAAGCGATCGAGTGCTTCCACCGGACTAATTGAATCTCGCTCCTCAATCACCAAACCGTCTTGATTGAGCCAAGCGAAGCCTGGCTGTAGCGGCAGCCGCAAGCCATTGCCAATTGAACTATTGCCCCTACCATCACCAGGGGCAGGAAATACTTCAAGCGTTCCCTTCGCAATATCAAAGCCACTGAGCCGCAAAAGCTGGACCAGTTGTGCTCTCAGGTCTCTTGAGCTAATCGGCTCATCAAAAAATAAATAGATATGCCAGCCACCAGAATCACTAGACCTATATATGGAAGTCTCGTTAATCCCTGCCTTGGCCAGAGCCTCAAGAATTCGCCCTAACTGTTTGACGTTGTGGTACTTGCTACCGGCATCTATATCTAAGACACCAAATCTGGTTGCTTTACCAGCCCGAGCTCCAAGGAAATGCTTAGGGTGCACGCAGGCCACAGCCTTCAAGATCTCGCTATCGGTGAGCGCCCACTTCTCATTGGCCGATATCCAACCACCACCACCGAGCGGCTTATATATCCATCCATACTTATAAAAGAGGGCGAGAAACTTCCCCATAGCCTCTGACTGGCTCTTAGGGAAAAATTTATCACGACAAAATCTAACCGGCGTCTGTCCACCAGATGCCGACAATGCAAAGCCAGTCGTAGCAACACCTCTTTTAACTTAAAAGAAGACGAGTTGACCTACTTGGATCAATGGCTTATGCTGTTTTTACTTCAGCGAATCACTACAAACGCTTGAAATACAATCAGAAGCCGCAAGTCCAACTGAGCGGTCTCGACAAAGGACATCGCACTTAGCGATGTTTTTTTGTTTGCATAGTTTTTCTCTTTCTAGGGGCCAAAGCCCTGTATATCTTTCGCATGTCACACAGGCAACCCTGCCAAGTGCCACCACTTATTGCCACTATATAGGGTGACTTAAAGTCGATCAAGTCTTGGCAATTGCATTTGCGTGGGTTCCGGACTGTCCGGACATCCGGACAATGTCACCAAATGAGACAACATCGACTGTGGCAGCAGGTTCTATTTAGAATCATCAACTTTTCGGAAACCGTTCTACATTGAGAGAGGACAGTGTCCGGACGCAAAGAATTACTCTAATCGATTCAACAAATAGCCTACTCAATCAAGTCGCTCATGTCGCTCCTTCAGTCCGGACAGGTTTGCAAATCTCCGGACGAGGGCTCAATTAAGCAGCTGGCAGGGCTTACCGGGATCAGCACAAGTAAAGCAATCATTGAAAGCGTATCTACCAATCACTTGCGCATTCTTGCCTAAGCATGAAGCGTCCGGACAGTCACCGGATCGTCCGGACGCAGTCCGGACGATGAAAAGACTGAGATCCGCCCGATCCGTGATGCAATCCGAAGGTCCGGACGCAGTCAATTACGCGATGGTCTAGCTAGTGGAAATAAGCTTTTAGCTAATCATTCCGTCCGAAGCATAACCATTTCAATTTAGTTTGGCTTAAAAAAATCAGTTGAAAAATTTAAGAGCCCTTATGGGAGGGCTACCATTTTGTTGATGTGATTTCTCAATCGATTTCGGAAACTTTAGTCCGATAAAGCAGTCCGGACAAGACAAAACCACGCGCCCCCGAGTGCGCCGAAGAGCATCTAGCTTCAATTTCAGCGAGTCGCTTCGTCCGGACGCATATACAGCGGTGCGTATTGTGCGCACCGCGGATGATACTTATAATCAAAGCTGTTGCATTAATAGCATGTGGAGGTTTCTGTATTGGTTCGTCACCTTACCGTAGATGAAGCGGCCCGAATACTTGGGACAACAGATAGAACAGTTAGACGAATGCTAAACGAAGGTCGTCTGACCGGAAGCCAAGCGCTGGATAAGGGAAAGCAAGTCTGGCGAGTCCATCTAACCAAAGAAATTTTGCAACACATGCCTCAGGCGGAAAGCACTCAAGCTTATATGGTTGATGTCGAGGAGATAAGTGAACAGGAATCGCCTCAAAACTCAAATCAAGCATATGCTCAGCCTCAATCCACTGACAACTCGCAAAAGTCGGCAGAATCTCAGCCTGAGCAACAATCAGGGAGAAGCTCGGAAGAACCAAGAAGCGAACACACAAAAACACTAGCCGAAAGTGTTTGGAAAGAGATAGAAACCAAATTTATTGAGCGACTCACGGTCCAAAGTGAGGAGATCGGGCGTCTTAAATCGAAGCTTGAAGCAAATTCAAGCCAGTTGTTACTTCTAGAAGATAGAGAGAAACAACTTAAAGATATGCCGAGAATTAAAGAGCAAGCGGAGAACGCACAACAAGCCCTTGAAGCAAAGGCCTTTGAGCTAGAGGCTGCAAAGAAACAACTACTGGTAGTGCAGCAAGAAAAGGAGTCGGCTCTCCGGGTTGCTACTGAAGCCAGCATTGCAAAAGAGATGCTCAATCGCGAAATGGAAGCCTTAAAGGCTCAAGCTGAAGCGCTAGAAATCGCTAGTCGAGAGAAAACCGATGCCATGGCATCTAGAGTGGAAGAACTTGAGCGGTCTTGGTGGTCAAGGTTTTTTGGTCGTAGCCAGACTGACAAGAAACACTAATTTGTTTTTGCCACCGCCCTTGGCTTGATGCAGTTCACTATGTTCAACTAAAAGGCCATGATCGCAAGTGATATTTCAACAATATCCCACGATCAAATACGAAGATATTTTGATGAGCATCCTGAGCAGTTTTTACCGATTCTGATGACAAACATGAACTGAGAGGACAGGAATAGAGCCACTTTTGACTTCCTTTTAAATTTAGAGCAAAGACACAGACAAAATAATTGAACAAAACAAACAACTGATTAAATGGACCATGATTGCATCTATAGCGGCAGCAGTAGCAGCACTTTCTACCTGCTTAAAATTCCAGAGCTAAAATTAGAGCTTCCAGTCACCTGCTGTCATTACCACGGCCCATGCCAATTTCCACTTTTATCAAAACCGAGAGACCGGGGAATGCCAGAAGCATTCCAGATTTCATCAAAGGTATCTTTCAAAGTTAAAGCTAGCTCCTCTGCTGATTTGACAGTGTCGAATTCCTTTATTTCAACATCTGGAAGAGTAAAAATATCCTCCTGAATAGCAACATGAGGGATAGCAAACTCTGTTGGTCGAGTGACAAGCCAATAGCCCTTTGCCCGTAGTATTGAGATACTAAATATGTAAGGCAGTGGAATTTGAAGTCCTGCTAAATGCCCAGCAGCAGCCAAGATTGATAAAACGATTTCGTTTTCCAGCATAAGGCCTAAAATCTCCTGACCTTTAAAATCTAAGAGACTCACAATTTCTATTTGGCCTGTTTTAAAGCTCTGCGAGAAACCTACAAGTTCATCGTGATGCCTCCTGAGTGATTCATAGCCAAGGCGATTGATGCGAGATTCAATAGGCAACATGTTTTTCATTCGCAAAACTGGGCCAGCAATGGCCAATCGCGATGCTTCTATTTGCTTATGCAGCGTTGTCGGGAATGCGTGAATAACAACTACTGGCCCATCAGCAAAATCCGAAGACTGGAGTATTTGGTCGATATCAGAGAAGCGCTGCTTCTGCCATTTCTCCCTCCCAGCTAAAAACTCTGAACGCAGCTTCTCAACTATCCATGCTCTCGCAAGCGAACTTACAGATTGCTCTTTTAACTCAGCTGCAGCAGCTAGCTGTGAATGGAGGGCTTTATCCACCCGGAATTGAACTATTTCGTTTTTACCAGACATATGTAAACCATTCCATAAATGCAATATGTTATAACATCACCGTATTACATTGTAATCGATTTTCTTTAAATTAGGCAATATTGGCCTTTAATACGCATTGCTTTATGACAGGCTTTAGTAGTATTCGGATAATGCGGCAGTTTTTACTGGATGGTAAAATAGTAGCAAATAAGGTCTACGAACTATGAACCAAAAGAAACAACCAACAGAAACGGAAGTAGCAGCTATAAATCAGCTGCACAATCTTTTGTCGGCCATTCCTTCTCTTACTGTTCGTCGTCCGCTTCCTGCCACCCGTGGCGAGGGCGAGATGTTTCCAATGGATGGCTTTTTACAAGTCCACAGCGGCAATAAAACAATTTGGCTATTCGTGTTTGTCAAAAACAATGCACAACTGCGCGATGCCCGTATAACCATTGAGTATTTGAGGAGAACAGGGCTAGCTCTTCACTCTCCTTACTATGCTGTTTTCTGCACTCAGTTTTTGTCGCCAGAAATCAAAAAACTTTGCAAGGACCAGGGAATCGGCTACCTGGACTTCAGCGGCAACTACCATCTGGCCTTCGACACAGTATTCCTGGAAAGAGAAACCATTTACTCAAAGAAGCCAGAACGTAAGCAATTAAAATCACTCTTTTCTTCAAAGGCATGCCGTGTAATGCGCAGGCTACTTGATGCTCCTGGTGTGGAGTGGAAGGTTCAAGCGTTAGCTGATTCCGCTAAAGTTAGCGCCGCCACAGTCTCTCTCTTAAAAGAGAAATTGCTCGGCGAAGAGATAGTGGGAAGGTCTGGCGAAGCAATTATTTTGCGAAATCCCGAAAAACTTTTGACTGAATGGGTTTCTAACTACAAAGTAGCTGAACATGAGCAATACGAGTTCTTTAGCAAAGATCAAATGGAAGACTTTGAAATCAAATTTGCTACCCTCTGTAAGCTACTATCGATAAACTATGCCTTCACAAGCTTTTCTGGCGCTCGCAGGGTTGCTCCATTCGTGCGAGGAATTCAAAAAACCTATGCCTATATTACTGAATATGATCCCCTGGAGCTGGCGAAGCAACTGGATTTGAAGCTTGTTTCAAGTGGCGGCAATATTAGATTCATAGTGCCAAAAGACAACGATGTTCTTTTTGGCACCCAAAGCACAAGTACTGGGAATGTAGTGAGTGACATTCAGCTATATCTAGACCTGTCGGCCCAGCCAGGCCGCGGTGAAGAAAATGCTGAATTTCTATTGGAGCAAAGAATTAGAACAAAATGGTAAGAACAACCAACCGACATGACTTCTCTGAAAGAGAAGTTGAAGCATGTAGACGAGTTCTTATGGAACTCATGACTATTTTTGATGAATTCAAGGAGCATATGGTTCTTGTTGGCGGCTGGGTGCCATATTTTTTAATCGCGCAAGAAAAGCAAGCTCACATAGGCACTCTGGACGTAGATCTTTGCTTCGATTTCGAGCAGATTGGTTCCGACACCTACAAGACGTTAGAGACAATTTTGCTTGAGAATCAATATTATCAAGATGAGAAGCGCAGTGTGTTTCAGTGGTATCGAGATATCACCGTTGATAGCGAAGCCCCTATTACAGTTGAAGTTGACTTACTAGCTGGCGAATATGGTGGCAATGGAAAGCGCCATAACAACCAAGATGTACAAGATGTGAAAGCAAGAAAAGCACGCGGCAGTGACCTAATCTTTGACGAACTGGAACGTTTTGAAATAGTAGCTCTAGAAGGTATTTCAGCGTCTGGCGCGAGGGATACAGTGAGTATCAGATTTGCTGGCGTAGTTCCTTTTCTAGTTATGAAGGGAATGGCTCTGGCAGGGCGTAACAAGATGAAGGATGCATATGACATTGTATATGTCATTGAAAATTACGCAGGCGGCGTTGAGGCTATTATCAATCTCTTCAGACCTGACTTAGCCAATAATTTGGTGAAAGAGGGATTGGGCAAAATCAGAAACTGCTTTGAATCAATTGAGCACAAAGGCCCAATAGACTATGTTAGCTTTCTAGGTATTGAAGAACAAGAGGAGCGTGAGTTGATGAAACAGCGCGCCTATCTGTTAGTAGTTGAGCTTTTAGACGCCCTAGCGATTGAAAAATTTCTAGACAAGAAGCAAACGAAAAGCGAGATTTGATCCTACCGCTTTATTCTTACCTGGTTGGCCGGATGCAAGTTCCAGACTAAAGTGGCCACTCTACAGCTAGAAATGACACTTAGTCGTCAACCAATAGCAAGTGCCCGTCAAATCTGCTGACAAACATAAAAGTAACCAAAATCTCACTAGCTCGATCGAGTGCTAACAAGTGCTTTGAAATCGCTCTCTCTGACGATGCGTATAGGATAACCTTCGGCAGCCAGTTCTTCAGCTTTCCGATGCTTATTACTCTTTTCGTGCCCTGCAAGTCTTAATATATCCTGGTCTCCAACAACCAAGATTGTTGTTTTTTTTGTCACGTTGTCAGCGACCTGGCATCCAATGCTGGCAGCCAATTCAGCGGCCTCACGTCGCGGCAAGTCTAGTGCTCCAGTAAATACAAGAACTTCACCAAACAAATCGCCTTCAGGATTCGCTTCGCGAAGAACCCCATTAACAGAGGCTAAACCAATTGGTTGCTTAACTAGTTTGCGCCAGGCATCAAGATCAACCTTAGATTCCTTCATCGCAGCTAGTAAAACATGACCAGCAGCTTTTGCATCCTCAAGAGCGTCATGGTGCTTAAACTCATAGCCAATTTTTTTACAGACCTTCTTTAATCCGTATCCTGACATCGCAAGCTCTTTCCAAGTACGACGCACTACCCGTGCCGAATCCAGCCATGATGCTGAAATGGGTTGGAGCTGATATTTAGAGAATGCTCTTGCCAGGGAAAGCCTATCAAAATGAGTGTGGCAAACAATTACATTGTTCTCCATATACATGCGCAATTCATCGGCTAACTCTGGCAGTCTTGGTTTTCCTATAACGGCATCTGGCCCAATACCGTGAATTGAAATATTCATGCTATCGAAATAATCTTCTGGATCGACATAAGAAGACCACTCTTTAACAAGCTCTCCCTCATTGAAAATAGCAAGGCCAATCTGACAAATCGAACCCATATCAGCGTTGGCCGTTTCGATATCAATAGCTACAAAGTTAGCGCCACTAGTTTTAACCATGCTTTCGGATTCGTCGAAATCAACTCCCATGAAGAGCGGCTCTGTGTACATTGGATCAGCATATTTTTTTGAATCAGCTGTGTAGGTGACGCTCATACCAGTTGCGGTGCAGGCTAATTCTGGTTCTTGATCAGTATCAATATCCAAATCTTCGCCACGCAACCCTTGCCACGCAGCCAAATATAAAAGCGTTCCGTATTTTTTCTTTTTCTTGAGTTCCTTATCAACGCCACCTTTCCAAGGGAGGCCGACTAACTGACCGGCAGAGGCCCTTGCTGCGAGTTCTAAATCACGAGCACTCAATTGGCGACCAACTTCCCAAGCTAATATCAATCCTCTATCAATATCGTTCCAACGTTCGTCCCAATGGGTGTTGATCTTGATAATTGGTTCTGTGATCGAGCGATTTATTTTCATGTTACTCAGCTTGATGATATGCAGAGGGGATGAGTCAAGAAAGCATATCATGAGAAATTTAGAGACAAAATAATTCCTCGACACAACAGTCTTCAAGTCCTGAAACGAAGTTGCTGCTTTCTAGAGCCCGAGTAGTAATGGAGCTATTTGCAATGTGCTCCACAACCGTTCCATTACTACTCGGCCCCTAAGACAGAAACACTTAGAAGATCTTGCTCGTTGGCTGATTATCTTTTGTAAATTACAATCGATGAGAGCTACGTTGCTTTATCGCTGGGTGGCACTATCTCAGGCTTCTGAATATCGAAACAAGCGTTTTTATGCTCAGCACAATGCAGAGAAAGGCTGCGGACCACAGGAAAAGACACAAAGCGACCCATGGGTCAAAGAAATCGGCCATCCAGGTAGGCTTGCTTTCCACGGAAGGCTGAGCACTTATGCCAACAAGGTCCAACATAGGATTAGATGCTGATTGAGCTGCAGTTTTTGGTGAAGACTCTGTATTTAACTGATTTTCCAAGATGCTTAGTTCCAAGTATAGAGATGGCTAAAGATAATAGGGCTCAATGAAATGCTCAATTACTGATTGAAAAAGCTGCTTTGAAGGAGAAACTATGGTTTAGTTTTATTACTGGCTTTCAGTATTTTCCTGACATGCCCGGCTGTAATTCCGAGCCTCTTCGCAATCTTCTGTGCAATAGTCTGGCGTAGATGACCATCCAATACTAGCTCTTCAAATACTTGCAAGACCTTATCTGTTGTCTGCTTGGCTTGCTCAGATCGATTTAAGCCACTTGCTTTTCCTCCAGCTTCAGAGGCTTCTTGATGTCGATAACCCCGTTTTATCCACGGTTCTACCCCAAGCAACTTGTATGCATCAACAGCCTTCATCAATATGAGCAAATTAAAGGCCATGGCCTGTCAGTCTTTTTTTTCCAAGTAGCCCTTAACTTCTGTCGCTCGAAAAAGAATTCGAGCAGCAAGTATTATTTCAGCAGGCCAGTTTTTATCATCTCCAAGATTGTGGTTAATGCCTTGCCAGCCGCGAGCTCTATAATAGGCTTCAGTTTCCGGAGACATCTTTTGCGAGATCAGCCTTATAGGTTTATCTGTAGGCAAACCGAAAGATTCAAGCGGTATTTTAATTTGTTCAATTAAAGCGTCCAACTGCATTACTGGGTCTAGTGACTCAAAATACTTTTGAAGTGCCAACGCACTGCTATGCTCTTGATCATTGGTACCTATCTCACTCATGGCTCAAATCCTGTTTCTTTAAAGTGTCACTCCTTCCAATTGTGATAACGATTGTGCCCTGCAAACTCGATTTCTGCAACATCTGAAGGCAGCACAGCAAACATATAAACAGTGGGTCAATAAGCATAAGTTTTCTCCGAGAACCAATGCCTATATTTATAAATTGTTAGACGTGCTTGAACCTGGTTAAAGCTCATAATTCTTAGTCACGGCCAAAGCCTTTAGAGGGATCAAAATAGTAATAGATCGGAAAAGGGCACCAAGCTATTTGACATCTTTTCGTTCCGACCGACCAGATAAACAAAAGGTTTGTTTTGTTTATTACTACTTTCCCACCAGTGTAGGGTCTCCAGCCTTGCAACAAAAAGTGAGGCCTGTATAATAAACAAAATAGCCCTATAGAGAAGTTTTGTTCATATGCCAGGCAAAGCCAAAGTCCTAAGCCCTAAAGAAATCCAAACAGTCCTCAAAGTACTCAAAAATGCTCGAGACCGAGCACTTTTTGCCACCGGCCTGTACACCGGCCTGAGAATCTCCGAGATTATAGCAATAGGACAAAACGATGTGTTCACCACCAGCGGTGGCATACGCAACATTCTCAAGATCACCAGGCTAAAAAAGAAAAATACCGTCTACAGCAACATACCAATTCACCCCAAGCTGCGTGAACAACTAGCCAGCTACAAGAAAATCCTAGACAAGATGCCAGAGCCCTCTCCTTGGCTTTTCCCGTCGTCCGATGACCCAGACAAGCACATTGGCCGCATTCGCGCCCACAACATCCTCACAGAGGCCTTCCAGAACGTCGGCATCGAAGAAGCATCCACCCATTCTATGAGAAGGACTTGTTTGACGGCTATGTCCAGGGCAGGCATTCCCCTTCGCACTATTCAAGAAATCTCTGGCCACAGCAACCTTGGGCAGTTACAGGAGTACCTGGCTGTAGATCCAGCTGACAGCCACAAGGCTATACTGAGCCTAAAATACTGAATTACACTAGCTTTGCAAAGCTCAATTGACGACAACTGGAGAAAGCGTATTGGCAACTGATTGGCTTCTTGAAGGAATAAAGTTAGGTGTTTCATTGATAACACCTGGATTAGTAGCTTATCTGGCATGGCAGGCTACCAGCCTGAGTAAACGGTTAGAGGAGCAGTACTGGAGCAGTCGCACAATCGTTGAATGGCGCATAAAGGTCTATGATGAGGTTGCACCTCTGTTAAATGATCTACTGTGCTATTTCACCTTTGTTGGAAACTGGAAAACTCTTAGTCCCTTACAGGTGATCGACCTCAAGCGTACTCTGGATAAGAAGATGCATACTGTCGCACCCCTGTTTTCTCCAGAGTTTTTGGCATGCTACTTTGAATTCAATCATGCCTGCTTTCTCACCTATCAAGGTTGGGGAGTCGATGCAAAAATTCGTTCACCGATGAATCGGCACAAAGAGTTTTTCCCACAATGGGATAGTGACTGGAACGAGCTATTTGCAAAGGATAGTGAGTGTGAAACACCTTCTTTAGTGCGAGAGAAATACATGCTGTTGATGCAAGACTTTGCCAGCGAGCTTGGCCTGGGTCTAACAAAAAAGGCTCCACCTGCGGGTATTCCGCCTAGTAATGTATAACCATTTAGTTACCACATTAGCCGCTTAGTCACTAAGCTTCTACTTCCAATTATGGCCGAAGAAATATGGGCACCCTTGATTCTAAACCACTCGTATTCATCAGAAGCGCTTGTGGATATAGTCCTGGATGTCTTTAGGTTTGGAGATCTTAGCTGGGTCAACTTGTTTTAAAGTCTTTACCAGAGACGTGGCCGTAACCGTTGAACTAGACGCTTCACTCAAAAGCCTGCGAATATCGGGAGTATCTGCGCCTTCTCTAATGAGAGCTTCAGCATCAATTTTGGCGTTTGCCTTTCGTCCCATCATCAAGAAAACCCCTCCCCGGCCAAGGAGCCCAAGCTGGTGGACTTCCGGCTTTGATTGGCCAGCCAAAACATTAAAATATCCAAGAGCGGTCTTGAAGTCCTTCTGGTCCAATGCAGCCTGGCCAGCGGCTATTGTATCTTTGATACTCTTTCCATCTGTGGCCACATTAGCGCCAATCGAGGAAGCTATCGCATTATTCAAGCTGTCTTTCACCATTGGTCGTTTATCGCCGTTTCTAATCGCCGCCTCAAAGTCGGCTGCCGCCTTTTGATGGTCGCCGATATCAGAGTAGGCTGATGCTCTCAGTGTGCGGTACTCGCTGTTGCTTGGGTTGGCATTAATCAACTTCGTAAATTCGGAGAGAGCTAAACCACTTTTGCCGCTCTTTAGTGCTTCAATGCCCTTGTAGGCAGCAACCGACTGCTGATCAGCCGTCATTGATTGGGCTAATAATGGGCTTTCAAAAATCACACTGCTGACTGAAATAGCGCAAACTGCGCCACCAAGAATTAAAAGCTGACGCATTGTCACCTCCAAGTATCATTGGTTAGAAGGGATACCTGGACTATTCAGCAGCCACAAATTACATCATGTCATCAGTATATGGCTAGGCCGAAAAAAAAGGAATGGGCTAGTGCACAGAACTCTGTTATGGCCGAAATGAGAAATTGGCACTCCACGTCCGAAGCGAGACAAACCACATGGTTGTGTGGCAATCATCAGGGAAATGGCCTAAAACGTTCATTTTCGGCTATTGCGGAATCTAAAACATTCTATAGTAGAAGCTTCTCAAGAGAAAAAAAAAGAGTGCCACTAATTACGGTGACACTCAGTAAAAAAATCCTAACTCTCGTAACAGAGAGTTGGGAATCTCAACAAACTCATTTCAATTATGAATCGGAAACAATTTGTCTAATCCGAGCCTGGAACAATGTTTTCAGAAACCATGACACGGCTGATCTGACAATCAGTACTGCAGGAAAACGACTTGACGCCAGACAACGGCTGTTGATATCGTTCGGCACACAAAAAGGGAGGGTGAGTTGTATCTCACCCTCCCTATAATTACCGTACACCAAGTCTAATAACGAAGTGAGTAAATCACTGAACAGTTGGATATTTTTCAACTATTCGAATAAAATCTACGTCTTCAATGGCTCCCGATGTCCAGAGACCTAAGGTTCCATGACTTTTCATGGAAAACTTACCGACCAATTCTACATACTTTTTATCAAGATTGGGAAAGTTCTCCTCGTAGCCTTGAGGTTCAAACCGAACTTTATCGCTGTTTATGTGAACCCATAAACCGTTTGGATAGGGTTTGTATTCAACGAAGCTCTTGTTTGGGTAGATTGCTCGGTGATCAGGCAAATCGATAAAGTAGCCACTAACGAAAACTACTTTTCCGTTGAACTCTTTGGGGCAGGCTAAAAGCCGCAGCAAAGAAGTTTTAATAGGTACAGGTTTGCGAATAGAATCGTCATCAACTGTTGTCTGAGCCGAAAAAACAGCTGTTGGAACTAGAGCCAATTGAAGCGAAACAAGTAGCAGAATTATAAGTCTCATATTTGACCTCGATATATCTTACATTAGGATCATAGAGTAGTTGATCGCTGGCGGATCACCAGACGTTCGAAACTATGGGAGGGGTACGTATATGCCGTTTTTGATGAATCCTTCTATAGTGGTATCTGTGTAAGGATATTTGGCTAATGATCCGTCGGGATTGTGAGCCTGAAATCCGTTTGGCTCCCGGTAAGATTCCAAGGAGGTTTTAGAATCTTTTGTAAATTTCCTCACTTGACCGTCCGGGGTTACTATGTGGCCTACTGGATTATCTCCTGGGAATGCACCCAGAGAAGCTCGATCCTCAACTGAAGCCTTATCGAGCTGACCGAGCCCACCGGCAGAAGTGGTTTTGGTGTGGCTATGCACCAAGTCATCGGTATGAGGCGTGTAGGTACCCTTGTAGTCTATGGTCTTACCTAAGTCAACTAGCCCAGCAGCGCCAGCGCCATCAACGATTCGACTCGCGTGAAAGTCGTTATAATAGTGTCCGACGGCTCCACCGTGTTCAACATTAGGAGCTGCCTGCATAGCTTTCCAAACACCTTCAATCACAGCTTTAAGTGCATCTTCTCTAGATGTCAGTCCGGTGGGATCAGTACGATTCAAACCATCGTTTTGGCAATACGCGTACAGATTCATCCCGGCCTGGTAACCAACAGGGTCCGGCTGCAAGAAACGGCCCAACCCTTGATGGAAGTATCTGGCCCTGTAGTAATACAGCCCAAGCTCGGTGTCATAACGTTGGCCAGTGTAGCCAATCGTGGTACCGGTGAGCGTCGCTGCGCTCTCTCCGAAGGGGCCATACTTGTACTTGTTGCCAACCGCACCAGTCGTGGCATTTGACTGCGCAATCACCGAGCCATGGTGATCGTGGTGAATGTAAGTAACTACGCCAGCAGAGGTCATCTGCAAGACGGGCTCATCAGCGTCAGCGTAGACATAGCGGCGGGTGAGGGCGTTGGTTGCGCCGTTGCGCTCCTCCATCATGTGCGAGCCAGAGTAGATGTACTTGGTCTTGGTACTGCCGACCGTCTTCTGAATCTGCCGCAGTTTGGGATCATAAACGAAAGATGCGCTGGTGCCAGCCTTAGTGGCCGCAGTGAGCATCTGCTCCGTGTTATAAGAATAAGTCCAGGTGTTGTACGTGGCTAAGGCCCCAAGCGTGTTGTACGTGGCTGCCAGAGCACCAACCTGAGGGTACTGGTTCAAGTTGTTGGCTGCCGCATAGTTGACGGTGCCTGCCGTTGCCCTCCAGTAATAGCTAGTGTCAGAGCAGTTCTGAGACAGCATCTGGTGCACTTTGTTGTAAGTGTAGGTCCAGTTGCAGGCACTGCCCACGAAGGCAATATTCATCGTCAACAGGTTGTTGCCGAGGTCGTAAGAATAGGTCGTGTTGGCCCCATTCAGGTAGTTCTTGCTTGTCCTCCGCGAGAGTTGGTCGTAGCCGAAAACAACTGAGCTGTTGGCAGAACCATTTAGCTTGATGTTGGTCAGGCGATCCAGTTGGTCATACACTCGATCGACGAAATACCCGCCCGGGTGGGTGATGCGCGTGGTATTGCCATTGGCGTCGAGGGTGTAACCCATCACTTGAGCCTGTGGGTTTGTCTCAGAAATGAGCCTGCCTGCGGTGTCATATCCGTGAGAAAAGACACCACTGGCCGGGTTGTTTGCCACCACTGGGGTGCTCACCGACAAGAGACGGCTGGCATTGTCGTAGCTGAAAGTTACTACAGCTTGACCTTGCGGCGACTTGGTGGCGATTCTTCCCAGCACATCGAACGTGTTTGTGATCACGTTGCCGTTGCGCATGCGGTGTGTGAGCGGGTTGCCGCTGACATCAAAGGTGTAGCTTTCAAAGCTGCCACCAGGGTAGGTGACCTGAAGCGCTCGACCAAATCCATCTCGGGTAATGCTCGTCAAGTTGTTGCGAGCATCTTTGATTGTGTCCAAATAACCAGCCGCATTGTACGTTCTGGTCTCTTCGGCCACTCCATTGGCGTCGATCAGCACAAGCAATCGGCCTGCACTGTCATATTGGAATTGCCGCTGCCGCAACTCAGGGTCGGTTGTCGAAATGCGCTGTCCAAGCGCGTTGTAAACATGAGTGGTGACAAAGCCCATGGGGTCTGTCGTGGTCAGCAAATCGCCAATGCCAGAATAAGTGGCCGTTGTCGTCTGCCACTGAAGCGGTGCCAACTGCTTAGAAGTCGAAATCACGTTGCCGTAGACATCGTAACCGAAATTGGTGACATAGCCGCTCAAGCCGTTCTCGGTGATGCTGAGCACCCGACGAGAATTGTCATAGGTCATGGTTTTCGAGAAACCACGCGCATTCGTCGAGCCTGTCCTGTTGCCCGTTGAATCATAACTGAAGCTACTTGTCAGATTGAGCCTGCCAACGCCAGAGTCAACGACCATTGAGCTCAGGTCTCCAGGCAATCCTGAGTAGGTATAGGTCGTGACGATACCTGTTTCATCCGTCGAAGTAGCCAAATCACCATGAGCCGTATAGGTCATAGTCTTCGTGCCAGTCGGACCGGTCTGGGTGAGAATGCGGCCGTTGGCATCAATCGTGCGACTCCAGTTCTGGCCGCGCTCATCAGTCCGGCTGGTCCAGCTACTGAACAGCCCCGAACTGACATAGCCGTAGGTCTGAGTCTGCGTTAAGCCACCACCTGGGCCTGGGCTATGAATCTCTTGCACCACACGATTGTTCAAATCGTACTGGTAATCAATGGTGTCGAGGCCTGGCATCTGCTTCCAGCTGAGCCGCCCAAGTCCATCGTAGCGAAACTTCGTGGTACCAGCCTGAGTGGTCATCTCAACTGGCTGACCATCGGCGTTGAATTTCGTGGACACGCTGCCTTCTGGACCACCGCTCATGGTCACGGTATCGCCATAGGAGAACTGCAGAGTGTAACCAGGGTTAGTCTGCGATGAAACACGATCTTGGTCGTCGTACTGCACCGAACATTGGTAATCTGGCCGCGTGTAGCGGAACATGCGCCTCTTGCTGTCGTATTCGTAGGTTGTTGAAAACCCGCTCGAATCACTGGCAGAAGTCATCAAGCCCGTGGTCGCCGTATCAATCACATAGTTGCAAACAAGCCCACTGGAACTTGTTGCCGTCTTCAAATAAGGCACCAACCCACCAATTAGATCGTAAGTGAAATTGATGAAGCGACCGCCATTGCTGCTCACCTGCGTCAGGTAGAACTCAGGGCCACCGCCACCATAGGTGAAGTTCAGTCCGCGCGCAGTCGGACCATAGGCAGGCCACTCAATCTTTGAAATGCGGGTCTTGTTCAACGCCCAGTTGGTGAAGGTATAGCGCACACCTTCAAAGCTCTGCATGACAAAGTGATCGACATTCTTCGTCAGCATCATCGAGACACCCTTGGGCGGAATGTAGCTACCGTTGAGCAGCTTGGTAAAGGTGTAGCTCTTGTCACCATCGCGCACAATGGCGATGTTGCTGGTCAATAGCTTGCTCGCTTCTGTGGTCGTAATCGCACTAATTGCAAAGCCACCAGGGTTAGCGGCACTCGGCGCCAACAGAAGTTGAATATATGCATGAACCACTGGTCCAGAAGCAGAAAGACCAGCATGCTGACCAAGCGGCGGAACAGGGTTGTTCCAGTCCATCAGCGAAGCATAGCTCTGATTCTGAACCTCAACAGAAATCATGTAGTTGTGCCGCCAGCCCCGCCCAACTTCGCTCACTGTGCCAGCATCTCCAGTGCTATACGAGCGCACAAACTCAAGCGCACCAACACCGTTGCCGATAGAAATGTCAGCGTGGCGATAACGCAATTTACCGGTCAACTTGTCAGTGACAAAGTCAAGCCTCTGCTCAACTTTCGTACCTACTTCTACCCGGTCAAGGTTGTCCATAGGCGCTTGGTTGTAGGCGGAATTGGTGTTGTTTGCAGATACCGACATCACGGTATCACCACCACCACCAAGCAACATGCCGTTAATTAGGCCAACGCAACCGCCACCAGGGGGAATGGCATAAATACCATAGCCCTCATAAGAGTTCTGGACAGTGTGCCCATCCTCGTGAATGAGCAGCGACCAGCCGTTGTTGATGTACCAGGCCGTCAAGTTGTCGAGGTCAGCAGTGTCGTAGTTGACAAGCTGCGGCCGCACAGTCGCCCAGTTGGCACTTTTGGCGATGAAGAGCTTCTGACCAGCAGCATTGGCCTGACTGATGACGTTGTTAGAGCTAACAGCACTTGTGCCTGGCACCTGATTGAGCGTGCCAGATTCAAAGCCAATGCCGCGCATGGCAATGACAGTATCTGCTGCGGCTACCTTGTTGTAGTCATTGTCGAGGGCCGAAGTCGACCAGACAATGCCACCAAGGTCGGTGAAAGGCGCTTCGCCGTGACCAACCATTCCCAGCTGGTGATGCAGGACACTAACGCAGCCATTGAGCTGACCGATCATGCTGCACATGATCGACTTCTGAGCGCTCCAGTTGTGCCAGAGCACAGCCAGCGACTCACCAATCACACCGGGGTCACTATCAGTCATCCCGGCCAGGCGGTTGTCGTTGAGCAGCTTTTGGTGCATGTACGCCATATCTGGCGTCGAGTTGCCCCAAGCATGAGCGATTAAGTAGTAATCGCCTGCCCAAACGCGCTGCCAGAAGCTCTGGTTGGCCCAGGTTACCGCATACGGGTGATGAACAGTGAGCAGAGCCGAGTTCCACGTGCCCACACCTTGAGCCGTGCTGGTAGCCAGTAGCGTGCCATCGAGCCGCAGCTCAGCTTGAAGCGAGCCGTTGAAGAACAAGGTCAGGTTCTTGCTTGAGATGTCTTCTGAGTAGAAGGTCTGGTTGATGGTATCGAACTGCACCTGCAAGGTGGTCTTGTAGGCGTTCGGGATGGCTGTCCACTCGGTGGGGGTGACGCTTGCATCTTGGTAGGGCAGCGATGTGTTGCGCACCACACCAGTGACCGGAACGATGTCTTTGCCGCCTATCAAGTCTTTCAGCGTGGCATCGGGGTTATTGGCGGTAATCCACGTGGTCAAGTTGTCGTTCAGGGTGACGATCTGACTGTTCAAGTTCGCCGTATTGAGGTTCTGGTAAGAGT
>JBIPOV010000151.1:0-6067 GCA_044378815.1 Obscuribacteraceae bacterium (SeqCode)
TACCTCCTAAGCTTTTTCATCAAGACACTGTATTCTATAGTTAACCTACCCCATTAATATAAAATCCAAACTTCGGCTTAGCTAAGGTGATAGGCAGAACTATACGGCAATAATAGACCAGTCGTCTAGTATCGTCAAGTCCCCCCAAAAATGAGACAATATTGACTGCTAATGAAAGGCTAGCGCCGACTTACCACGGGCGGAGGATACTTTGACTCATTTCCAATCGACATTGGCCAGCGGCCTGACTGCACTTATTTTGCTCTGGGCCCAGCCCTTGGCGGCCAAAGAAGCCGCAGCGGCAAAAGAACCGGCCCAGGCCCCAGAGATGACGGCGCTAACCAAGCTCAACGAAAAGTTTCGCCTACTTTACGGTGAAGCCAAAGCAAAAGTACTGAGCACGCAGAGCACTCCCGTAATAATCTGCTACGGCGACCATATGCAGCTAATCTTCGGCGACAAGCGGGACCAGATTGCCTTCATTCCCGCCTCATATACGGCCTTAAAAGTGATTGACCATATTCCCCTAGCCATCTTTAGCTTGCTGCAAGACAATACCGATAAGCCCTTGAGCGCCAAAGTCAAAGCCGACATGGCTGAACTTAAAGAACTGACCGCCAAAGCCCGGCCGGAACTGCCCAGTCAGCACTATCCATCAGCCACTATGGCGCGCCAGAACGTCATCATTGATAAGAGTATGGAATTCGTGGACTCAACTTTGGCAGCTGGCCAAGTCTCAAGCAAAAGTCTAAATAACTTTGTAGAAGCCCTGCGCCCCGAAATTCTCGAAAACGCCTACGAAGCAGTCAGTGCCCAGCTAGCAAAACAAGACGAAAAAGTAGCACAGTGGAAAGTTGACTTAGGCCCAGCCTGGAACAATCTCAAGGTAGTGATTGTAGGCGGTCATATGCCCAGAGAGCAGAATGCTTCCTTTCAATATTTCTGCAAAGTCTTGGGGGTAAAACGTGAGGGAGACAAAATCGTCTTCAGCGAAGGTCCAAGCGAGGAAAGTGACGCCCTAAATCTGCTGCACACCCATATGCTCGACAAAAAAATAGCCCAATCGTTCTTTAACGACAGCTGGCGCATGCATCGAGATTTGCTCTCAGATGGAGCAGCACGTTTCCTGCGCAGCCACAAGCTGTCAGCCAAATAGAGCTGCATAAGGCCTGTTGTTAGCGCCTATTGCGGCGAGCATGACTATCGTGCTCATTAACTTTGATTGGAATCACCACTGGTCTAGCTTCAGGCCCAAGCAGCCACGAGCTCACGGTGTCCCACAATTCTTGCCAGAATGACCGTTGCAAGATTGACGGTTTCATCAATGCCCCCTCTCAGTCAACTAGTGACTGATTTGTTCGCTTATGCCTCTGCAGCTCTTAAGTTGAGAGATTAAAACGAACCCTCTACAGTCTATCTTTATTCACCATAGCAGATTAACTCAAAGCTTGAGACTTGAAACTGTGGTTTTTCCCACGCTAGGCCAAATATTTAGAGCAACAGCCCTTTTTCTGGCCGTGCCCACAGGCGAAAACACTTCAGTAGCAAGCATTTCCAGCAATCTATACATTCTTGCAAAATTCTTGGCTCATTTCCAACTAAGTGCAGTCATCTGTATGGGAAGCAACATTCAGAAAGATCAATTGATCAAAGAAGTAAACGATGGACATAAAGGCTTATATGGAAGACGACCTCAATTTTATTGATGGCCTTGTCAGCGAGTTAGAAGCAAACATAACCCAATGGCCTTCCGAAAAAGTGATGGACCGAAGCAGTGAAATGTTTGACGCCTTCTATAGACGATTTGCCCTAGAAGACTTCTTGCTAAGACACATTAGACCGTCAGCTGAAATGCAAGCGCCCTTGAAAAAATTCTTGCGCATCAGAGGCGAGTTTAGAGCCAATCTGGAAAATATTCTGATGCTCCATGTTGATGAGCCAGAATTTCTTACCGAGATAGGCAGAGTGCACAGAGCAGTGATTAAGCACATGAGCTATCTGAAAGAGGAGTTCGAGCCAAATTTCTTCAATAAAGTTGCCTCAGAGGAAATGGCTCAAATGTCAGCTGATCTAGAAAAGAAATTAAAACTTCTAAGCTTCACCTAACCGCTAGCATCAAGAAGAAACAAAATGAGCAAATTAGACAGACAGATAGCCACAGACGCAAGCATGCTTAGCGCTCTTAAGGCCTACGCTGTGCGCGTATACAAAGCAGTTGTACCAAGTAAAACCGACGAAAGTATTCTTGCTACCGAATTGAAATTTAGCGATCGCAGCATGCACGTCGACAAACAAGGTTTCCTCTCCGATGTCAATGTGCAGGCTGATGCACAGGCAGAGGTACAGCCTTGTTCTAGCGCTCCGGTCGACGCCAACGAACCCACGGTGCCATTTCACAGCACCAATTGTGATCTAAAAAAGGAGCAGCAGTAAGTGAACGCTGAAGACTTAATCAACACAGCCAAAGCGCTAATGGCAGGAAACAAGGGTCTCTTAGCCATGGACGAGAGTAATGTCACCTGCAACAAACGTTTTGATCATTCGGGCATCAGACCCACTGAAGAAAACCGGCGTGCCTATCGAGAGTTGCTTATTACAACTCCTGGGCTCTCCAGCTATATAAGCGGCGCTATTCTCTATGACGAGACAATTCGCCAAAGAAAAGAAGACGGAACTGCTTTCATCAAAGTACTCATAGACCAAGGAATAATTCCTGGTATCAAGGTCGACACTGGCACAAAAAATATGCCAGGCCACTCTGGTGAAAAAATCACAGCCGGTCTCGACGGCTTGCCCGACCGTCTGGCCGAGTATCGCACTCTCGGAGCGCGCTTTGCTAAGTGGCGCGCAGTCATATCTATTGGTGCTGGCCTACCCAGCAGAGCTTGTATTGAAGCCAATGCCCATAGCCTGGCACGGTACGCAGCATACTGCCAGGAAGCCTCGGTAGTGCCAATCGTTGAGCCAGAAGTGCTAATGGAAGGCGATCACACTATGGAGCAGTGCCACGAGGTAACAGAAGAATTGCTTCGTGCCGTTTTCAGTCAGCTCTACACTCAGGGTGTAATGCTCGAAGGACTAATTCTCAAACCAAATATGGTGCTGCCAGGGTTGACCTGCAACAAACAAAACGCCCTTGAAGAAGTTGCTGAAGCCACAATCAATTGCTTACTGCGAGCTGTTCCTGGAGCGGTTGCAGGAATTGCCTTCCTCTCAGGCGGCCAATCAGCCGAGCTAGCGTCAGCCCGCTTAAATGCCATAAATAGCAAATTCAATTTAAAATTACCCTGGCCACTCGCCTTTTCTTTTGCCCGAGCTATTCAGCAACCGGCTCTCGAAATCTGGCACGGAGAAAGCAAAAATATCGAAGCCGCGCAAAAAGCCCTGCTTCATCGCGCCCATTGCAATAAGATTGCCCGCTCTGGTGAATACAATGCCAGCACTGAACTGCAAAGTGACTTGTCGACAGAACTATCCCAGGCACTTTTACCCAGCAACCAAGTCAAAGCCTAAAAGCTCCGTATCATAAGGGATTTTATGTCTATTCTCATTGGCAAACACGAATTTGATGGACCATTTAATGACGTTGACTCTCTAGAAGAAAGAGAAGGGCTATACGTTGTTCTCAATTTCAGAGACGAACAATACGAACTAATTCACGTGGCTCAAGCAGACAACATCAGAGAGCGAATTCAACTTTTGCCATCGACCAAGCCCGATGGAAAAGTTCTCTTTGCCGCCCTGTATACACCAAGGTTCGGGACAAGAGAACGAAACATTCTGGTTGAAGATATTGAGAGCGATATTGATGGTAATGAATCAGCTCAAGAAATTGCCTAGTTAAGCAACCCAAAAGAGGAGTAGAAACGACAATTACAGATTGACTTACTAAATTCAGAAATAAAGGACTAAAAATGCACGCAACAGCAAATGACTCAGTAATAGCAGTTTTTAAAGACCATTTAGAAGCAGAAGAGGCCATTAAAGAGCTACAAAAATCAGGCTTTGATATGAAACAGCTGAGTATTGTCGGCAAAGACTATCACACAGAAGAACATGTGGTTGGCTACTACAATTTAGGCGACCAAGTAGCGACCTGGGGCAAGACCGGCGCTTTCTGGGGCTGGATTTGGGGCTTGCTATTCGGTTCGGCCTTTGTTTTCATTCCCGGAATTGGCCCGATAATGATCGGCGGCCCCATCGTCAGTTGGCTAGTTGGAGCACTTGAAACAGCCGTAGTTGTCGGTGGAGTTAGTGCTTTGGGTGGGGCACTTATTGGTGCTGGCATTCCCAAGGACAGCGTGCTCAAATATGAAACAGCCCTGAAAGCAAGTAAATATCTAGTTATTGCTCACGGAACCAGAGCAGAAGTTGAACACGTCAAAGGAATTCTCGACAACAACAAGGCCGAGTCGTCAGCGGTGCATAGCAAACTTGTAGAAGCTAGCGCTTAAAACAGCAAAATCAGAACAAAAGGAAAAGCCGCTGTCGATACACAGCGGCTTTTCCTTTTGCTCAACCTATACGGCGCCTCTAGACTGGGCTAACTTCGGCGTCGACAATATCCTCTTCTTCTTTGGGCTTGGCCGTTGAGCCAGAGCCATTAGTACCAGAGCCATTAGTAGACGCAGCAGCAGAAATATCTTGCTGTAACATTGCCATTAGAGCTTGCACATCGGCAGTCATCTTTTTGATATCAGCAATGCTTTCATGCTTTTCTAGCTTTTGGCGCAATTCGGTAATCAATAGTTGCGAGCGGGAACGATTAGTGTCTCGTATCTTCTCGCCACCTTCTCTAAGCAAGTGCTCAACGGCACAACAAGCTTGGTCAGCTTCGTTACGAACATTAGCTTCGTCCTTTACCTTACTGTCAGCAGCAGCATTAGCTGTAGCCTCTTTTAATACTCGCTCGATGTCTTCTTTGGTCAAATTAGTGCTAGCAGTAATTGTAATTTTCTGCTCTTTACCTGTCGCTTGCTCTTTTGCTGCCACGTTAACGATGCCATTTGAGTCGATGTCAAAAGAAACTTCAATAGCATTCATGCCACGGGGAGCTGCCTTTATGCCATCAAGCTTGAAATTACCTAGAGTCTTGTTATCGCGAGCCATAGGACGCTCTCCCTGGAAGACATAAATGTCAACTCCAGGCTGATTGTCTTCTGCCGTAGAGAACATCTGTGATTTATGAGTGGGAATGGTTGTATTGCGCTCCACCAATTTAGTGAAGACACCACCCATGGTTTCAATGCCCAATGATAGGGGTGTAACATCAAGAAGGACAATATCAGAAACTTCACCACTGATAATTCCAGCTTGAATAGCAGCACCAATGGCCACAACTTCATCAGGATTAACACTTTGATTAGGCTGCTTATTGTCAGTCATCACCTTGACCAAAGCCTGCACCGCAGGAATGCGCGATGAGCCGCCCACCAGCACAACTTCGTCAACTTGCCCCGGGCTCAAGCCAGCATCAGCTAGGGCTTGCTCAACAGGCTTGCGGCAGCGCTCTACTAGATCACGAGTCAATTCATTGAATTTAGCCCGACTCACTTTCATCTCTAAATGCTTCGGTCCAGCCGCCGTAGCAGTGACAAACGGCAGAGATATGGTTGCTTCAGCCAAAGAAGACAGCTCAATTTTAGCCCGCTCAGCCGCCTCAGAAAGACGCTGCAGAGCTTGGGGATCTTTGCGCAAGTCAACCCCTTCTTGCTTCTCAAATTCATCAGCAAGATAGTTGACCAAGCTGTGATCAAAATCATCGCCACCAAGATGGGTATCGCCAGCAGTCGCTTTGACTTCGAAAACACCATCGCCAACTTCTAATATTGATACGTCGAAGGTTCCACCACCAAGGTCAAAGACCATCACCATCTCGTCAGTCTTCTTATCAATGCCATAAGCCAAAGCTGCCGCTGTGGGCTCGTTTATAATGCGCAAAACTTCAAGACCAGCGATAGCGCCAGCGTTCTTGGTCGATTGACGCTGTGAATCATTAAAGTAAGCGGGCACGGTGATAACAGCGCTTGTTACTTTCTCACCCAAATATTTCTCAGCGTCCTCTTTG
>JBIPOV010000104.1:0-20301 GCA_044378815.1 Obscuribacteraceae bacterium (SeqCode)
TACCTTGACGAGTTCTCATTTCGAGCCAACCGAAGATTCGGACAAGCACGAATTTGGCAAAGCCTCATCCGTGCTTGTTCTTTTGCAAAAACTGTCACTTTAGCTGAACTAAGGTGATAGGCAGGATACGAATAAATTAACCGACCGGTCTACTATCATTTAGAAAAGAAAAAAGAGCTAGGAGCCCTTTTTGAGTGTGAGCATCAATAGCTGGGTATAGAATCCTGCTCTAGCACAACTCGGTATGCTTGAGGCTGAATCCCTTGGCCAAGATACGCTGGCAAGAAAGAACGAAATTTGACTCGGTCCAATCTGATATTTCACCTGTCCATTGAGAAACAAGAGGCATCAGAGCTTCGGCCTTGATACTGAGGTTGGCGAGATTGTAGACCCCCAACATTTCCTCTGCGCGTTCTTCTTGCTCAATGGCAAAGACCACAGCCCGGGCTGCATCTTCGATGTGAGTGAAGTTGACCATTCGCCCGGCTTCTCCGCCAAAGGGGCCAGAGTAACCGGCAAATCCCAGGGCACTGTTTTCAGGGTCGTAGAGTCCACCAAGACGCAGCAGGGTAGTTTTCTTGTAGCTCATTGCCTTGGTCTGTGCCAGCGCCTGAGTTACGCCGCGATTGAATGTTGCTAGCGCTGGCGCGTCTTCATTTACCACAGCACCCTTGTGGTTGCCATAGAGAGCACCACTGCCTAGATAGACAAGATGCTCCGCACCACTAAGAGCGGCAATCAGGTTGTCTGTAACAGTGAGAAAGAAGCTTTGGTAAGCAGCCGCTGTCATCCGTCCCCCTGGAGCCATCGCCATCACGACAGCCTTTGGTTTGAGAGTAGCTATAGTTTGCTTTACTGCTTCGGCATCAAGGGCATCGAGCAGAACCAAGCGGCTGTTTGCTGCGGCTTTGGCTTGATTTGTGGTTGTTGCCAGTGCTGTGGGAAGGAGTTCCAGCAGTGCGGCACCGACTTTGCCAGAGCCGAGAATTAGAACTGGACTCTCTGAAGGTGAGTTACACAGGAGGTTTGAATTAGACATGATTTTCTTTCCCTAAAGGTTTGTGTGCACCAATGAGCTGAATGCTGCCCGCTAGATTGCCAAAGATTGCACTTGGGGGGCCAATTTTGCTTAGGAGCTTTTGATCGTATGGCAGCCTAGACTCTTTGATATAGCTCTCAAGAAGCGAGACCCTTGCTGCTGCTGCATACCATTCGTTGTTAGAGCGCACGGCACTCTCGCGCCAGTAGTGAGCAAAGGCGTCAGAGGGGTCCATATAAGTTGCCCCTTCAACGTGGGCCATGTAGCCACCGGGGGCAAGCAGACGGCTTGACTCAGCAATGATTTTTCGTCGGGCCTGATTTGGCAGTTCGTGAAAGACTATTTCACTGACAATCAGGTCAAAGCTGCCAGGTTCAAACGAGGTAGACTCGGCGTTTTGCTGGGCGAAGTTTGCCTTTACGCCTAGCAGCACAGCGCGAGCGTGGGCCGCCGTCACCATAGAGCTTGAGACATCGATGCCCCAAATCTCGGCATCTGGATATTCTTCAGCCATTGAGATTGTCGAGCCACCAGCCGAGCAGCCCATGTCTAAGATACGCTTGGGCTTGAAGTCTAGATCAAGCTTAGAGATGTATCGTGCCCCAGTTACAGCCATGCCACTACCGACGGTGTAGGTAGTGTCATAGCCATTGGGGCGAAACATGTTACGGCTGCCCAGATCCCAGATAGCACCAATGAACTCATGCAGAAAGGGGTCTTGGCTGACGTATGGCAGCCAGTGAAATACTGGATCACTGACATAACGTGGCACACAGAGATCTGACAAGAGCATTTTCTCTGCTTGCTCACTGGCGGCCTGGCGAAAACGACTTTGAAAGTTTTCATCGCCATTGATATCAGCAATAGCAGCTTCAAAGGCGAGGGCTGTTGCCCCTTTTCGCACTTGCTCAAACTCTTGAATTAGAGCACTTTGAGCCAGTTCTTGACGCAGTTTAGCAAATGGTTTACGCATACCATCTTGCTTGAAGTAATGCTCGTCTAGTGCGCGCACATATTGAGCAACTGCGGGCAACAGTTCGTTGAAGGCTTTGTCTCTGCGGACAATCCATTCTGCTATTTTTTCAGCCCCAAGCTCAGAGCGCACCGGCGCCATTACTGATGCCAGGTCTTGATCATTTGTGAAATTCATCTTGAACCTCGTGGATCTTTTTGATTTACATGAATTACTTGGCTGAACCAGCAAATTCTCTGATGCCCACAAGTTCATGATTCTTGTAATTAGCATCAAGGGCTTGCAATGAAGTTCAAGTTTAGAGGAAATCTGGACCCGGTCGGGTCCGTCTGCTCTTTTTCTGATTGGGAAATTTCACCACTCGCAGTGGCGGTTCAGGACGATAGAAGGGCCGCCAATTGAGAAAACCAGAGCGAATCGTAGTTCTCAAAACGAACTCAATCTCGTCGGCGTATCTCAGATATCTCCAAGAAACATCGTAACCATAGTCTTTCTTCAGGCATTCACTTGCTTGCTTCGCTACATCGCAAAAGAGGGCAGCATTCTCTAAGCAAAGATCGTCCTTAAAGCGGAAGGTAATCTCTCCACCTGAAGAGAGAAAGGCACAGTGCTCATTGGCTAAAGTAGCAGCCCCAGTGAGAATTTCTACCAAGCACTCTTGTGCCATAGCCTGGCAGAGCGCTGAACCCTCAACGTTAAGACCAGGAGCATCTGGTATTCGCGCTAGTGCATTGAGCAGTCGCGTTCGAATGTTAACCAATTGCTCCAGTCGCGTTTCGTCCGGTGTTTCGATCGCTGTTGTTTTGATCGTAGGTGTTTCAGACATTACGAGTTGGCCGGCTTATACCGGGAATTTAATGAAATCGAGACTTTTGGGGCTTCAGTGTCTTTTAGGGACTTTGAGGCTTTGGCCCAAGACCGTTGAGGATTCTGTCCATCACACTTGAGCTCGGCATCTCAACGACATTGTCGATTGTCTTGGGCATACCACTGATACCGAGGGCCTTAATGTCATTGACGACATTGGCTAGACCAGAGCGGAAGCCATGCTGTTTCCAGGCAATTTCTTGAATCGCTGGATCTTTCAGGGCTTCAAGCAAACGCTTACCCTTGGCCGTGCGGGCGATGAGGGGGTGATTACTCCACACCGTCGGCTCAGAATAAAGCACCCGCCGAGTGCGAAGAATCTCGGCTTTGCTGGCCGGATTTTGCAGCATGTATTCCAGAAGCTGCGACTCATAGCTGGCGATCATGGGATAGGCTCCCATGCCGCGAGTTAGGTAGCCCTGGAAGAGGTCTTTCGAACTCTGCTCCATAAATCCAAGACGGTTGAAGACCGATGACATTTTGGGTACCACGGCCGCGACTGTGGTGTCATCAGGAATATCTCCGCCGTTAAGCGTGCTGGCCAAAAGCCCAGCTAAGATGAAGCCGGAGTTGCTGATGCGCGGATCTGAGGTGCGGATAGCAATGCGGGCACTGCCCCCGAGCTTGTCAAAGCCAAGGTCTTTCCACTTAGTGCCGTCAGCGATCATCTTGACCAGCTTCGGCATATCGGTAATGTAATAGACCTCACCCCGCTTTTGCACGACCTTGGCGGTCTGCAAGAAGTCGGCAACTTCGCTCCAGGTATAAATAACCAAGGGCGAGTTGAAGATGTTGTCTGAAGCTACGACCTGACCGTGACCCTCATTGTAAATGGCCAGTGAGAGCTGGCTAGAAGGCCAGAGAAAGTCATCGTCGGCGTTGAGCTGAGTGTCGCGCACCATGCTTACTGAACCGGCCTTCTTGCCGTTGACAGTGAGCTTGTACTTCTCTCTGAGAATCTTCTGAACTGCAGGATTGTTCAGGAACTCTTCTTTCTCGCCGCCGTAATAGCCTTTGACCTCGACTTGAGCCACAGAAACAAGAGCACCGTTACCGGCACTGTTACCACTGCCACTATCGCCAGAAAAATTCTTGATGGCCGCCACTGAGGTTAGACCGATTGTAAGCAGGCCAGCGGCTACCATGTAGCGCATTTTGTCTTTCATGATCATTGCTCGCTTTTGAGTTCGATGTTAGGGAAGCTCATGCCACCCATACTGCCAGCAAGAAACTGAGCGACGTCGTTGACGTGCAGATTCTCGTAAAGATTGGTCAGTTGGCTTTTGATATCTGGAAGTGCATTGCGCTCAGCCGAGGCAATGAAATCTTTGGCTGATTCGATATCACGATCAACCAACAGCACGTAACGCGACAACCAGCTGTCGATGGGCACAAGGTATTGATTCAAAAAAGGTTCGGCAGCCTGGAACTTATTGCTGTCACTTTCGATGGCAATAAGAATGCGAGAGGCTTCAGCTGCGATTTCACGCACCAGATCGATAGCAACTGTGCGCTGGGCGGGAATCTTTGCTGCATAGCCTTGCAGCGATCTGATTTTGAGGCGAGCAGCAGCAATTGCTGCCTCTTCTTTTTCATTGGGTGTGGTGCGCTCAGCCAGGCTTGTGCCCGGAAAGAGCAGCATTACCCCAGCGCCCAGCAAGACGGCTGGCAAAAGGCTAACGGCAATCGGCATTTGCAGGATGAAAACACAAGCCGAGATGCTTGTTACGGCTACACCACCAGCGGTGAGACCAGCTACCACATCTCCGTTGTTATTAAGTTTGGACATTTGTCTCTCCGATAGAGATTTGTGAAAAAGTAGAGTCTGGTAGCTCAGTTGTAGCCTTTGGCTTGGCGGAAGGCTTTGATCAGGTCGTTCTTACCATCAAAGACCTTGCCCGAGCTGAACAGCGCCATGTTGTTCAACTGACTGGGGTCAGCGTCGCCGAACATAATCGAGTAGACCGGCACGCCGGTGAGCCTCGCGGTGATGGCGTTCTGCTCATAGGCATCGAAGCTGCCGTCCGACTGACCGTCGGTCATCAAGATAATGGCAGTCGAATACTTCTCGTGGTCGTACTTGCGGATTTCTTGCAGGGCGGCAGAGGCAGGCGTGTAGAAGTCTGTTCCGCCGCCGGCGTCTTGTGAGTTAACCCACGACCAGAGGTCGTTCAGTGCGGTGGGATTGTTACCTTTTACGGTCTTGATGCCGCGCATATTGCCATCGAAAGGAATGACGATGGTGATGTCATCCGGCGACGACTGCAGCATGTATTTTTCGGACAGCGACTGGTCGAGCATCACGCGCATGCTACTCTTCAGATCTTCCAGCGGCTTGCCGTCCATTGAACCCGAATAGTCGAGCACATAGACAGTCAAGCTCGGCTTGCGCAGTGTTGTTTGGTAGAGGGTGAGAGCCTTCTGAATCACCTCTGCCGAAGGCATGTTGATGGGGCTGAGCACACGGCCAACGTCGAAGCCGAGAGCAGGGTTGAAGGCAGGCGCAGCCTTCGGGTCGAGGTTGATGCCGAGGCCAGCGCGACGACCCGAGGCAATCAACTGCTTTTGCACATCAGCCGAAGTCATGAAGGCCTGAATCTTGAGGAAAATGGCTTCTTTAGCGCTGTCGCCTTTGTTGACGTAAGCCAGGGGGGCGTCAGCGATGGCCAGACCATCAACTGGGTAGACAGCGAAGAGGGGCTCTTTGCCCTGCTGCACTAGCTTCTGGTTGGCTTCGATCAGCATCGACTCATAGTTGAACATGGCGTCGAAGTAATCGTATTTATCGACGAAGAGGTCCTTGAGCCAACCGGAGCTGCCAGCGGTGCGGTTCACACCCTTGAGGATGCTCTTCACTTTGGTCACTACGGCAGGTTTGGCCAGGTCAGCTTCAGAGAGCATATCGGGGTTGCCAGCAAAGGCATAGAGAAAGCCGAAATAGCTCGCCGCGCCAGAGTTGCTCTGGGTGGCCGAGGTCATCATGAAGCGCAGGTTGCCAGACTGAGAAGCTTTGAGGATGTCGTTGACCGTGACGTTGCCCTTGGTCCAACCAAGGCGCTCGGCCACTGATCTCTTCACACCAAGCACCACCGGCGTGCGGTAGATACTTTCGCCGTTCTTCACGACTTTGTGCTGATCACCGAGGCTAATCCACAAGCTGTCGGCCGGCATCACAGCATCACACTTTGATGACTTTCCGTTTTTCAGTTCGAGCATAATGTCGACTGAACCCATGTATTCAACCTTAAGCGTAGCGCCAGCGTTGCCAGCACCTTGTTGCAAAATTGGTTCGAGAGATCTGTGCTCAGAGCCAGCGCAAAGAACAACGTCAGCTTGATCGTTGTCTTGAGGAATGGCTCCGTTAACGCCTGTATTAGTGCTAGATGCAGCGCAGCCAGTCATGGCCAGCATCAGGGCGGCGCTCAGAGCTGCACTCAGAGATGTGATAGTGCGGTTTTTCATGTTTCGGTTTCAGTTGGGTTTGTTTCGTTGCATCAAACTGATGCACTAAAAAATCCAGATGGAGGAAAACTAGATTGTTTGTGTGGAATGTACCTTGGTTTTTAAAGAGAAGAGATGAACACTTAATCCTCACACTTGCAGGCTCCGGGTTGCAAAGCGGAAATCTTTTAAGATCGCATTTGAAAATCTCTATTTCGCCACTGCTTACTCAGGCAAGAGCTAATAATCGTTTTGTTTTCGGGGCACAGACAAAGGCGAACTGTGATTTTGAATAAGCTAACTTTTAGTATCTCGCACGACCTTTTCCCTTATATCCTGATGCGACTAGGCCTCTTGATATTGCCCGATGTGGGTCTGTCTAGCACCACTGAAACAAGACATAGCGCTAGCAATGGAACCGTCACAAAATCATTGGCAGACTGAGAGAAATAAAGGAAACAAAATCAATAAAGCTTTACTCTCTGCTCAAAACTGAGAGTGTAACGAGGTCTTAGCTACAACTATGGAAGATTACTTAGACATTGCCTTCATCTCGATAGTCATTTTTACTTTTGTCATCGTGCTTGTTATGAAGATACATAGGTTGTTGTGTTCGTATACCAGCAGAAAGAAATTTCTCCACAGCGATTACTGGGGAAGCTATGGCAAGTAATTGAAGTTTTGTTGTTTAGTCATAGAACCGTCACAATCGATTGTTTAGACTGAAGGAGTTAAAGGTCGATGTCGCTGGCGGGCTTACATCAACTAAACACCTAATTCGAAAGTTATCCGGGGGGATAAGTAGGAGAAGCGATCCAGCGGGTCGCTTTTTCTGTTTTTAATTTGGCAAAAGCACTTGGGATTATTTTGTAACCTCAACCGAGAATTTCAGTAACTCCAGGTGTGACCGAAATCAAGCCGAGAAAACCATATCTGGCGGAAGGTAAAGCGATTGTAGTTTTAGCAGACGGGGGAAGTGCATCAGCTTCTGAAATGTTTATTGGTGCACTAAGCGATAATAACAGAGCCAAGATCGTTGGGGAAACTACCTATGGTAAGGGCATTGGACAGGCGCGTTATCCTTTACCAGATGGTGCTGAACTCCACGTTACTGCTGTCAGGTTAGCCTTAATCTGAGCGGTTTTCACTGACATCAGGAAAACGGCGATGTTCTAAGAACCACTCCATTCGTTTTTTTAAGTTCACCAATTGGCTCAATTGCCCCCAGTCGTCACCGAACTCGGCGGGCATTCTGTCGTAGGCTGATCTTAACCGATTGTATGTATCATAAGAAATTTGCTTTTGCTCGAACTCCTTCACGATTGGACCGCGAATGCTGCCGAAAGTGGGCTTCTCGCTGCCATCGATAAGTGTAGTTGGCATATTGAAAGCATAAAGCTTACCATCAGAATTTTGCGCCAATCTCATCATTTCCTTTGAGTCTGACTGATAAGACAGGCCTCTGGAGCTCTTCGAATGAAGAAGCATTTGCTCTAGGGCCGCCCGCTCTACCGTCTGACGAACTTCAGGGTCGCTCTTCAAAATAGAGGGTATAGCGCGCTCATCACTTGACGGCTCTGAAAGAGCCCCCAGGCCCTTGCTCAGTTCTTCGCCTCTACTTTCTGAAATTATGTATTCAGATTCAGGGTTATTAAGCCTCGTTACCTTGTCAATCCCAACTTTTCGTTTAAGTGTCGGCGGATGGTAGGGAGTAAGGCCGAGGCTTCTACTCGCTCGCTCCGCCTCCCCTCTATCTCTTACGAGGTCTCTTCTAGGCGCCCAGTAACCGCTAGCAGGAATGGCTATGACTTCGATTGTTCCGTCCTGGGCTTCTATAGTGCCTGCGATATTTGAACCACTATCGGGATCAGTCAGGCGCAGGTTACTCTCTTTAAGGTGGTTTAGTTTGTTATCAACTTGTGACAGTGGCAAGGGTTTGTGATCTCGCAGTAAGGGCTCAAGCGGGAGAGCATCGTGGTCAATGATATTGCTGACACCAAGCACATTCTTGGCAAACTTTCTTACTGGAGCAATATCGTTGTCGGGCACAGAGAACGGCCAGATGATTGTAGAATGCGACTCTATACTCTGTCCCAGAAAGTCTGTTCTCGGATCGCCGTTCACGCCAGTCTTGAAGCCAGTATCAGTAGCCAACCGCTCGGCTATCGCGAGCTGGTCTTTTGACGCTCCTTGCCATGCTTCTGGCACGAAGCCGGTTATGCTCTTGCTAGACAAGGTCTGCATTGGCACAGTTGGAGAGCCGTTGTAACCAAAAATAGGACCCTTATCCTGGCGCATGATAGCGAAAAATACGGCCTTGCTCTCTTCAGCGAATTCTCTAATCCTGTCGAACCGCTTGCCGATTTTGTCGCCAGTGTAACTAGCATCGTCGAGAAGAACGATACCATGTTCTTTTAGTTTTCCAGAAAGCGATCGCTCAGCTAGTTCTGTTTTACTGACAAATCTTTCAGCAGGAATACCCTTGCGCAGTCTAAACATATAATTGACTAAGTCTACCGAGTCTGAAGCCACTGGATCATGGAAGAGCAAGTCATCAACGGAAAGACCGTGGCTCTCCGCACCTGATGCCAGCTTAGTGTGTAGATCATCAATAGAAGCGAACATGTCTTTGTAAGTAATATTTTCGCTACCTTCAGCAATCAGATATGCTAGCGGAGCTTGATTTTCTGGAGCGTAGCGGCCGAGAAACTGTTCTATTTTTTTCAGTCGAAGCTTTTGGTGCGTTGATTATGGATGTTACTCTTTGCGCCCTCTGCTGCCATGGGGCGTCATCTGGTTGTGGTGCAATTTCATAAACAGCGTCTTGGGCCCGCACTATAACAGTGTTTTCGTTGAGCTTGGCAGCCGCATCAGCAGACTTGCCTCTAATCACCTCATCTATAAGCTCCTGGTCCGAAGCTTGCGGACGAGTTGCGCGTCTTTGCTCTACTGCCGATACCAGCTTCTGCAATTTGCCTTTTACCGACTGTGGCCCCATGGCGAAGTCAAAGAAGTTCAAACCTTTTTCAAATCCTGCTAAATCAAGAACATACAATTGATTAGTACTTTTGAGTCTTTGCAGATGGTCTTGGCTGAAGGCTACTCTCCCGGGTTCTTCAAGCAGAACGATAGCCTTTGGGGAGACAGCTTTATCTAATTTGGCTTCTGAAGTGACAGATGAATTGTCCCCCGACTTGATCCCTGACTTGACTTCTGATAGGCGACCATCGGAAGGCGCAAGTTTTCTGAACAGATAGTGCAGTGCGTTGCCCCAACCGCTCCGGTCTTCAATGCTAAAGGAGAAGCTCTTCTGGTTGATGCCTTTCTCCAGCATATCTGTTTCAAGGTGGTGCCTGAGCGATTTCAATCGCTCTACAAACAAAACTTCAGATGAATTAGGTAGTCCGTCTTCTAATATCTTGACCGCCAGATCGCGTTGGCCCTGCGGCAATTCTTCTAGAAGTGACATAAGCTGAGCTTCTTCAATTGCCTTGACGTTGAATTTGCTTTCAATTTTGGGAATGAATCGCCGAGCGTCATCGGTCAGTGCAAAACCTTTGTATCCGTCTTCAAGCGGACGTGTTATTGTTTCTGGCTTAGGCAAAGCCTCTATTTTCTTTTTCGGGGCAGCTTCCAAGGTTTCAGAATTGACATTTGATAAAGAACTTTCGCCAGGTGGGTCTGGCGACAACAATGCACTGTCACTATGGCTAGCACCTTTGCGAAGACTTAGAGCTGTAGCACCAAGGCCGATACCAGCAGAAAGAATGGCAGAGTTTGCCACTTCTTGGTTAGAAGCCCATTTCCCAGTCTGCATGTAAGAGTAAGCATGGGCAGTGCCAGCACCCAGGCCTGCGTTGAATACGCCTTCGGCACCTACAGAAAGCAGCCTTGAGCCAGTCACACCAAGCGATGGTGCTGAAGCTTCAAACAGTTTTGCCACCCTTGTGCCTTGCGCACCAATTCCAGCAGAAATGCCACCCAAAAATGCTTCACCACCGCGAGCAAGAAAGAAGAACCGCTTAGGTCTTTCTGCGTTGGTGTTAAAAGCCCGCCCTGAAAAGCTCCAACGGTGCCAAAAGCAACAGACTCAGAAAGCGCTGCCGAACCAAGCATTTTCGAGCCGAGAGGTGTAAACCTCTTGGTCGCCCAGGCGAGGGCAATAAATGTAGCAGTTGTGCCGATCATTTTGCCGACATTGCCAGCGATGGAAGAATCAATTTCACTTTGAGCGCCCAAGTGAATGGCTTTGAAATTCGTACCGAAAGATTTGTTACTAAATTGAGTAACGCCGTTAATTGGGTTGAGAGCTAATCCAGAGAGAATACCTTCGCCTAATAGTTTTGGTTGCTTTAACAGGTCAGATTGTGATGGAGATTCTTTGCCTGGAACAGCACTAATTGATTTTTGTTTATCAGCTAGATCTAAGCGACTGTTGCTTTTGGATGAATCACCAAGTGCCTCCTGGCCAAGCTTTTGTGAGGCCGCATGGCTGGCTGAAGCTAAAGAGCTTGACTCATGTGAATTTGTCGCCGCACTCTCAAGAGACGATTTCGCTGCTTGTATAGATTGAGAGCTTTCGAGTGGCATTTAGGAAGTCCAAGAAAATGTCGAAAAAACATCCAAAGACAAGGAAGAATACAAAAGATGTACTCTTCGAAATCGAATCTAAATCAGGAGGGGCGTTCTTCGTAATGCCAAGATAGCGCGACTTTTGTGACGCTTCCATGTCTATTGTCTTACGCCAAACAACGCAGAACAGATTACACTATAGTTCACAGCCAACTAGTTCGGAAGTTTTTAGTGAGGAGGCATACTAACTTGGACTACATTCGCGTTCAGATGCAACGCAGTAATCTTGAAGATATTCCACAGCATGCGCTGCCAGAAGGTTACACGCTTCGTTTTTACAGCCCCGGCGACGAATTATCATGGTCGAACATTTGGTCAAAGGCAGACAATTACGAGGTCTACGACGTCGAGCGTTTCAGAAATGAGTTCGGTGAAGATCTGCAGTCAATGGAACGCCGCTGTCTCTTTCTCATTGATCAGCTTGGAAAAGAGATAGGAACTGCTACATCTTGGTACGAAGAAGACGCTAACGGTATGTGGGCAAGATTACATTGGATTGCCATCTCTCCCGAATTCCAAGGACGCGGACTTGCCAGGCCACTGCTTTCAGCAGTATTAAATCTGTCCCGTGAGCTAGGTTTTTCTAGGGCTTTACTTTATACAGAGACTGTTCGAATACCTGCCATCAAGCTCTATCTCGATCTCGGCTTCGTGCCGAATCTATCTTACCCTGGTGGACAGAATGCTTGGAATCTAATAAGGTCGAGCTTAGCACATCCGGCATTAGAACATCTTCGAAACTAATTTGGCAGACATCACCATGTCTTTTCCTTGTTGATGCATTGTCTGCAATTGATTTCTTCTTGTGCTGGCCCTGCGGACTGTTGACATTGATCTTCAGTCTAGGCATTTACTCTAGGCATTCACCACCTGAATCTATTTAGCAGAGTGGATCTGGAATCGTCACAAATATGAAGCCTATTATTGTTAGCAGAGTAATTTTATCGGAGTGCTAATGATGGAAGATCGAGGCAGCTAAGTTGTTGACAAAGTCGCACAACACTTGCTAAAAGGTCAAAACTGCAAACTCCGCAACGAATTGCAGAATATGAATATAGAGCAAAATTTAAAGTGCTAGATCAAGCAACTAAACAAGCTAATTCGACACTGAAAAATACTATATTCGGTGTCTCGGTCACTTCCGGCCCAGACGGCCGCGACTATTATGTGGATGTTGCGGTTGAAAAGGAAGTCAACCTAATTTTCAGTTACGACATATTCGCCGCCAGACACCAATTGGGAAATGGAAAAACCAAATATTCTTGCAATGAAAAATAGATATACTTGTGTATTCCGGCGCAAAATGCCAACTAAGTAAACCTTTGTCCTTTAGTCATAGAACCGTCACAATTGCTTGTCTAAGCTAAAGGAGTTAAAGGTTGAAGTTGCTGGCTGTTAACGCTTGGCTTAAAGCAATAAAACAACCAATTCAAAGGTTATCCGGGGGGATAAGTTGGGGAGGCGATCCATTGGGTCGCTTTTCCTGTCTTTAATTTGAGCAAGAATGATAGATAAATTCGAAATCTTAGTGCCGGCGCCACCACTCATTGTTTTTCAACGTCTCTAATCGGCTCGCAAAGAAATTGCACCGACAATAGGCACCGGAAATTATTCATATGAGGACTCATCTTTCACTATTACATAAGGAGCAACCATGAACGATTTTGAAATCGAGGATCTGCAAAACGTCGTCCAGTGGGTGAAAGAGAATCATGTATGGCTCTCGCAGTCTTATGAAAATGCAATAGGTGAATCGACCTCTAAAGGTAAGGGGGAGCCACTTGCAGGACTGCAAAAGCTCTACATTGAATCCGCTGAATCGTTTTCGTAAATGATTGTCAATAGCGATTGTTAGAGACAGTGGAAACTAAATGAAACTTTGTCCTTTAGTCATAGAACCGTCACAATTGCTTGTCTAAACTAAAGGAGTTAAAGGTTGATGTTGCTAACTGGCTTAGCAATCAAACAACCGATTCAAAGGTTATCCGGGGGGATAAGTAGGGGAAGCGACCCAGTGGGTCGCTTTTTCTTTCTTTAATTTGTGTGCAGTTCCTTTAGGGCGACAGAAGTCGTGGCGCCGCTGAAAAGTTACTTGGTAAATTGAGGCAGCGCCACCTATGGTGCCGAACTGTCCAATGTGTGATTCCAGCTAGGCCTCTCTCCGCAACCAGCTCTGGGCCTATCTCTCACCTTTGAAAAGTCTTTTGCAGTAGCAATGGATCCGTCACAAAATCATTGCCAAACTGAATGTAATAAAGGAAACAGAATCAATCAATTAATCAGGCTTTTGCTCTCTATCTCAGACTAGAAAGCTTTTAAAAAGGACCACACCGATGGATGAATCTTTAGACATCATCTTCCTCTCAATAGCTATACTCAGTTTCATCATCTTGCTCGCAATACCTGTACATCAAGTCATACGTGGATTTTGCAGCAGAAGGAAATTTGTCAAAAGTGACTATTGGGGAAGCTATCACTTGTAAATGTTCTGAAAAATAGGCGTTGAATCATCACACATTCTGGAGTCACGTAATGCTCGCAAATAAATTTGAAGGTCTCATTGCCGCCAATAACATCAATAATGGAACAGACAGACCAGATGCTGCGTCTCCTGCAAGCAACAGCAGCGCCGCAATTAACTATGCTATTGAGACAGCTAACGCAGCAGTTAAGCTTCTCCGCACTTATCCAAAACCATATTCAGATAAATCTATCTTCAAAGTTCAGTGCTATCTCAACGTGCATTGCCCCAAAGACTTTGTTTCAATAGCGATACGCATCTTCAACGAAAGCTGTGGTGATTGCGTGGTGGCAGAACAAAATAATAACTATCAAGATCCCATTCGCCTAAGACCGGTGTCCACTGAAACAGACGATCACTTTTAGACGTTCTGAACAGCGAACTAAGCCAGGCGACTTCTTTCGATAGCAATTAAGGCATCACATTAAACACTTTGACTGCAGCAAAGGTGGAGGGTTCGTCTATGGATCAATCTTTCGATATTTTCGTCACATGCACAATAATGCTTGGCTTTTCGATTGTTGTGCTCTTATACAATAAGCACTCATCCGCTTCTGTCGCAATTATTCCGACCGAGCGATTGAACGATACTCGATACCGAAATCGCAAGGGCCCTGAAACGCGCCAGAACGAAGAACTGAAATTTAGCCTGCCGCCGCTTTCGCGTGACTATGAAGAGCGCGAATATTATTCAGCTCGTGGAAGGCGTTAGCATTTAGACAGACCCGCTGACAGACTAAGCTTCACCCTGCAACATTTCTTGCTAACGTCAAAAAAAAGTATATGACGTCGATATGGAATTGACACAAAAAGAACGGCATCATGGACTCTATCAAATCATCAACAAATCTCTATGAGGAATGGATCAATGAATCAAGCTTGCTGTCAGTTTCACTCAGCCTTTGTTGATGACTGCGTGCCACTAACTAGCAGCGACACCACAAGCAGTATCACTGAATGGTACAGCAGCGACAATCTTGTAGCTTTCAATGGTCGAGTAATTTTCTTCAACAGCCTTGGTGACTCTTGCTGGGAGTATGGCATCGTACATTTTAGAGGCGAGGAAACAGTTGTAAACATTGCTGTCAAATTTGCTGGTTCGAACGAACGCTCTCATGCAGCTATTTATCCTTTTCACTATCAAGTACAGCCTGGCTTTATTTTTCGCGCAGCGCGGTTGGAAGAATACAAAGACCTCTGTTTCTCTTACGAAGACTTCTCTGCTGATCTGAGAAACTGACAACGAGACTGTATCTAGAAGTCGGAGAATGTAATTACGAAGGTGTTTTAATGCTAGGGTTGACCATATGATTAGAGACGGCCACACTGAAGCCAATACATCGGCAAAAACCAGTGAGCCTTGGACCGAGAAACTGTCTCGAGAAGTTGAGCTCCTAAAATCAGTTGGCCCAGGCTTTATCAACGCAGCAAGAGATGCAACAAAACCAGAGAATCTACCAGCAACATTAGGTACAGTCGCTCTTTCGGCTGGCCTGGGTTTAGTTATGGCTCGCTACGCACCAATGAAAGGTGCCGTTGGTGCACTAACTAGAACAGGTCTTGCCAGCATGACTATTGCTGGCCTAGCAGAAACAGCAGTCAACGGTAGCCAAATCGCCGGGGCACTAAAAGACACTTGGCATTCAGATCAAAATTGGCAGCAAAATGTTTCAGTAGTTCAAAATAGCCTTGGTCGCTTTGCTTTTGAAAGTGCACTAATGACCGCTGGTGGACTGACCACCAGCAAGCTCAGCAGTGCTACATTTAGAACCAGAGAATACCTATCATACACAAGGAAGCTTGGGCTTTCAGGCGATGCCGTTACCCTAGACTTAGCGCATCCGCAGTACGCATTTAAAGAGCCAGCAACATTGCGCTCGATGCAAAACCGACTAACCGGCTACAAGACAAGAGAAGAAGTATTTGTCATTCGTAACGAAAATGAGCTGGGGCCATTTGCCGATTTCACCGATTATAAAAAGCGTGCTCTCACAGAGATAACCGCCCCGATGAGAGAATACACGGTTAAGGGCTTAGAAACAAAAATCGGTGTGCCAGAAGAATACGCTCAATCTCTCGATCAAGTAAGAGCTTTGAGACTAAAAGCAGAAGGCCCAAGCGGTCTGCGTGGGTTTTTCTCAAGGGGGAAAGAATCTCAAGAAGCGCTCCTCAAATTAGACCAGCATCCACATGGTTACCGAGCTTTACCAGAAGATTTGATAGAGCTTCTCGAACGCCAGCCTAATGCATCATACACACGTAGACTTCTAGTAAGCGACTGGGAATGGCCTCTTGCAGCCTTTTACAGCAAATCAGGAAAAGCGCTCGAGGCTACTCCAGCCAGCTCTCGTCCAGGTGGTTTCATCGCCACACACAAGTTAGCAGCAACAGCTGCAGTTGCTAAACACCTGAATCTCGTGATGAACCACGAGTGGTCGCACCTGAGCAAGTGGCGAAATAAAACTGGTAGTAATGCTTTTGACGCTGCTGTAGGTCTAGAAGACAAAAACTATTTAAAGCGTCACTCTCCCTTGAGCAATCTTGACGAGCATTGGGCGATTTACTTAGCTGAGGGCGTTCTTACACCTTCTGGTGCCCAATTCGTTGAAATGGTTAGAACTGCGCCAATGAGAAGTGCAGTACTCGGGAGATCCCTGACAGAGACTTTAGCTCAAGTGCCAGCCCATAAGCGCAGCCCCTTACATAATTTCTATGCCAAGCGCGCTGCATACATACAAGAGAATGTAACCCCAAAGGTTCTGGCAGAGCTAGATCAAAAAATGCAGAGCCCTGAACAAATAGAACTAGCGAAAAAAGTTAAGGGTTATCTGACACAAAGAAAACCAGTTTCCAATGAAAGCGTCGCAGACCCAGATTGAAGCTTTTCAGGTAGCCTAGATTGAGCTCAAGTAATCATGATAGCGATTCAGCTGCTGCAAAGAGCAGGCATTTAGTGGTGCGCGTCACGTCGGTTGTGTTAGTGAAAAGCTTACCAATCATAATTCAACACTGAATCTCTAACCTAGTCAAAACACCCCCAAATTTAGCCTTTTAGAATTATCGCTGCACTTAAACGTGCGGCTATTTTTGCATGGCCAACGCCTCTCTTTCTCCGCTTAATTCGCAACGTCTCAGCCTTGTGTTGCGACGCTGCGCAAGCTGAACCAAAACATCAAAACAAGAACAATGAAAAGATTAGCTTGGCCCGCCCTTGGCGGACCTCTCCATAAGCTTACGGCTGGATACCGTAACCTCGTCGCACAGTGCTCTACCCCTGGGGTGATGCCACCCCAAATGCCTTTTCTGCGCGGTTTTCTCAGGCTCATCGCCCACACCTGGGTTTACATTCAAGTGGGCCGCATCGAAGTGGTTGGCAAAGAACGGCTGCTCGTGCCTGGTAAAGTTGTGCTGTGCGCCAACCACAGTTCATACTTCGATGCCTTGATTCTCATTGATATAGTGCCTTACCCTGCTCGATATATGGCCTCTCACGACCAGTTTTCTGGCCTTGGCGGCATTCGTGCTTTGGTCATGGCTGCCTGTGGCGCCTTCGCCGTAGACCGCTCTAGGGGTGCTGACGTCATGCCTGCTGCTATTGCAGCTCTGGTACAAGAAAGAGCACTGGCAATTTTTCCTGAAGGACGAATCAATTCTGATGGCAAACTGGGAACGCTCAAATCGGGCGCGGCTAGAATTGCACTTGGCGCCAGTAAGCAGCTGGATGGCAAAGAGCCGGTCTATCTTTTGACAGCTCAAATTCATTACAACAAGCGCCATGTTCCAAGCGCCCAAGGCGGTTACGGCAAAATGGCATTTCACTGGCGCGGTGGAGCTGTCGTCACAATTGGAATTGCCAAAGAAGTCTCTGAATTCAAAACAGAGAACCCGGCCATTATCAGTGAATGGCTGAGAGAAAGTTTTGCTAGTGCACGGCAGAATTGATTTGACTCGTGAACTGAATTCATTGCCATTGGCAGATGGCGAGATCATCTGATTTCGCTATCTGCCCTCTTCAAAGTCAAGGCTGCGCAACACCAATTCTCAAAAGTTTTCACTTGAGCCCGCAAACTAAATCAAGTGATTGCAGCATGCCACCACCGTGATCATCATCGTTGTCATCGTCTTCGTTATCTTCAAAGCCAAGAAAGTCGCGCAGCGGCTTCCAGCGCAGAAGAAAGACAAACATGCAGGTAAGAAACAAGGCCAATGCAGTAGCACTGCTCCATATGTTTACTATCTGAAAAAAGTCAAAACCTTTCACGTTTAGCCCTTTGGCAAAAGCAATCTGATTGGAATTACCTTGATACCTTACGGTCTTTGTTTCCATAAGCTTTTGAGCATGTTGGCAGTAGGCTCATGAAAGCTTCATCCACGGGCCGTCAGTAATACGTTCATCGACACCTCGTGTTAGAGTCCTTATAATCAGAGGTTGTTAGCCAGCCTTGAATTTTTGAAATGCTGCAACATAATCTGAGGTTTTGCCATGAGCGCCAACCGTTTTCGCCACTTGATCAATGGCTTTAACGTCTCTGCAAGCTTCCGGGCCGATTCCTCGAGTGATTTCACTAATGGTATTCACCTGCGCCGGGTTTAAGGCCACTGCATTTTTATGGAACCAAGCTTGCCTAGCCATACCATCCAATTCCGCTGGCACAGCTGCGTTGGCTCTTGATTCTAAGTAATTAACACCACCTTTGATTGTCGACTTAGCTTGCCACGCTGGAAGCTCCATAATGCTTGGGTTGGCGGCAAGAGCTATATGCTGAGGAGTTTTGGTCAAACCAGCTTCTGAAAGGATTTCTGTTGCTGGGCGAGAAAGAGCCTTCAAGCCAGATTCAACAGACCCCGGGTTTGTCATAAGTTTAGCGACTGCTTTTTCGCTACCTTTGAGGTTTTGAAATGCCAAAACATAATCTGAGGGTTTGCCATGAGCGCCAACCATTTCCGCCACTTGCTCGATGGCTTTAAAATCTCGGCTAGCATCTTTCCCCAAGGCTTGTGTGACTGCACTAATGGTACGGACCACCTCCGGCTTTAAAGCCGCTGCATTGCTGCCATCCCAAGCATGCCTCGCAATACCTTCCAACCCTTCCGGTAGTTCTGCGCTAAGTCTTGACTCTAAGTATTGTGCACCACCTCTAATAGTCGCAGCACGCTCCCCAGGTGGAGACAGCATAATGTTTGGGTGGGCGGCAAGAGCTCTATTCAGTGGGTTTATGGACAAACCAGCTTCTCTGAGAATTTCTGTTGCCGGGCGAGAAAGAGCATTCCAACCAGATTCAACAGACCCTGGGTTTGTCATAATGTGCCTGCCCAAGTCCTGTGATTCTTTGGTCATGGGGCCATACAGTTCTGTCAAATATTTAGTGAACCCATTGGCGCCCGATTCGTCCATGCGCAAATAGGCTCTAGCGCCATTTACTGCATTTTCTTGCATCTGCGCTGGAGTGGCCATGCGCTCAATTGGCTGCGGGAAAAATCCGATAGATCTACCAGTAACTTTGCCCGCTGCCTTAGCAGCCAAGACATCACTTTTGATCAATTCGGCGTAGCCTGCTGTCATCACTTGTTCTGCCTTCTGTGCGTCAGTTAACGATCTGTTTAAAAATATATGCTGAACAGAGTTGTCTTCTCCAAAAACTATACGAGAAGGTCCGTCGGTATGCCTCAACGCCGGGCCCTGTGCCAAGCGGATATTCGCAGCCATGTCTCTGTATGGCACGTGTCGATAAGCTGATTGATCAAAGGTAGAGAATACATCTGCCTTGGGCGACAGACCGTGGATGACTCCATCTGCTTCTCGTGTAAATGGGTTTGGTACCGCATCAGGCATTAGACTTGCACCCTGCTGCATACGAATATTCGCAGCTGGGATTCTGTAAGGCAGATGCCTATATCCTTGTTGTGTCAACCCGGCGAATATATCTGCGGCAGATGCAACGTTCTTTGGGACGCTAGCATCGAAGCTCTCTCGCGCGGCTCCCAGGACCGGGGCCTTAGCAGCGTCATTCACTACAACAGGCCCTGTGCGTCCTACCGATGAAGCCGAACGAATGTCTGCAAGTAACTGGGCATTAGCAGCGTCATTCATTACAGGCCCCGTGCGTCCTACCGACGCAGCGGAACGGATGTCGGCAAGTAACTGGGCATTAGCAGCGTCATTCATTACAGGCCCTGTGCGTCCTGCCGATGCAGCAGAACGGATGTCGTCAAGTAATGGGGTTAAACCATCTGCATGCTGAGCCGCTTTTGGTAGAAGGCCCTCTTCAGCGGCCTTAGCAACTGCACCAAGCTCTTTTCCTGCGGTTGGAAGAGCTTTCGCTTTGAGAAGAGCAATCGAACCAATAGCTAATGCCACTCCTGCTGCAACTTCAGCCGGGTGTTCTTTGATTAGATTCAAGCTATCATCTAGCAATCTGTTATGAGCACCGGGCACATCTTTTCCTTTACCAGTGTGATGCTCCGAACCTTCTAATTGTGGCATTTTCCGCTCCTTCATCTAAAGATAGTTGAATTTAAAATTCGTATCTAACTGCACAAACAATAGAGGCTATTTTGTGACGCTTCTATGTCTAGAACATCGTGAACATTGGGATGAATATTGTCTTTTTGAGGTAAGCCTTCAATGCCACAGTTAGAGGTCTGGCCTTAACCCCTACAAAAAAAGAGAATAATTAGTAGACCGGTCAATTATCATTATCCAAAAATGGTATGGGGGCGGTTCAGCGAGCCTGGTGCTCAGACCCTTCCCCTGGTAGGCAGTTATTGTACTGCTTGCAGCCCACCGCCAAGCCACGCTTCGCTGTTCCGGCTTGGCTGCGGGACCCC
>JBIPOV010000004.1:0-191510 GCA_044378815.1 Obscuribacteraceae bacterium (SeqCode)
CTGTAATGCAGCTCTCCGCCGGCCCTAAAGGGCTGGGTCAGGTAGCCACCGGCTGCCGGCTAAAGGTGAATGATGATTCAAGCCGCGATCTCGCCGGATTTCCGCGCTTTTACAGCGCCGCCTACAGGAGGTAAAGAACACAACTGAGGGCGCCGCTAAAGAGCAGAATGCCATGTTGAGCAGCCTGTCGCCGCAGCACCTGGTTGAAGGTGAGGGGGGTGCCCGCCGGGCTGCTCGAAACAAGACCGAATACGCGCATACCAGGCGTCGCTTGCTGCTGAGAACTTTCAAATATGGCGGCATAAAGGAAATACTGTGTCAGAAAGCCGAAAAGGAACAGCAGGAGAAAGACAACCAATGAGACTCTGGCCATAAGCTCGTTGAGCTCAAAGAAGAAGCCGCAACCATGCAGGAGCATAGTGGAACCCAAGATGCAGACTGTGAGCAGGATGGTTCCCCAGATGATTGCCTGGTCTGCAAGCAGGGCCCCGAGGCGCAGCCAGGGAATCAACCAGTGATTCTTGCCGGCTGCGGGTTTCGCTGGCTCTGGCTCAGGCTTACTGTCGCTGGAAGAATTTGACCTTGGACTGTTTTCTTCTTCTTCTTCTTCTTCTTCAACTAATTGCACCGGCTCTTGAAGCTCTTGAAGCTCTTGAAGCTCTTGAGCACTTGGTTCTACCTTGAACTTGAGGTTTTCTTTGATGAGCTGTTCTTGTTCTTCAGCCATAGGCTCCTATCTCTGCACAATGGACCTGTTTCAATAGTTCCACATGCAGGGTCTTCCCAATCATGATTTGGAACCTGGCAAAACCTAGAACTTCTTGAGCGGTAATCAATTGTCAGCTGCATCTAGAATCTCGCCCTTGTGACCATTAGCATTCTCTGCTATTGACTCTACTTGATTTGCCAATTGAGCAGCTCCTTGAAAAATTTAGTGACTGAACGGTGCAGGCGGTTGTTTGAACTAGACTATCTTTTACTTATGGCAAAGTTGTGTCACTAATTCAAATACGGACAGAAGCCGTAGAGGCGGCCCTAACTTTCGCTACGCCTGATTAAAAGACGCTGGTATTGTCCTGGATGTGCCTACCTTCCAATTCCGCCTGTTGCTCTTCTGTATTTGTTGCAAGAGTCTGCTGCGGTGCCCAAGCTCTGTCAACCATTTTGGCGAAGCCGACACCGGTAAAACCGAGGGCATCAAGAGCCACTGAGTATTCAATTGTGGACCGAAAGTCAGAACTTAGATTGTGGGCGATTTCAGCGGGCGATTTGCCGATCATGCCGTCGTCGGAGACACACTGGATGAAGGTTGCAGAGGAGACTGCTCCAAAGCTACTATCTGGAGAGCTGCCATTCTGACTCTACTTCTGTGTTGTATTGGAATACACCTGTAGGTTTGATCTCAAAACAAATGCAGCTTGGTGTTCACTACAAAGCCATGGCTTGGAGACAGCAGGTGCGTGAATCGCTGCAGAAAGCCACAATTATTGAAAGAGGCAAGCAGATTTCTATCCTGACTGAGCACTTTTCTAAAGACTGACATTCTTAGCTCTCCAGCTGAGCAAGGGATTGGCTAGCTTCAAACAGATTGGGCTGATACCTCGATGAGGGCTAGAGACAATTCCGGAAAATGTCAGTTACTGGCAGGTGGTCGAAGAAAGTCCTATATTCCTGGCGCTAAACTAACATTGTCAGGTAAAACGGTGCAAAGTTAGTGGAATTGCCAGAGTCAGATGCGCCTCAGAATTTATTAGCCTTTAATGCAGACACCAAGCCTAAGCGCTATGTCAGCCGGAATTGACCTAGCAGGCAAAACGATGTCGCCAGGAGCGCCATCGATACAGAACACCAACCATCGGCCATCAGAACAAGTTTTAGATACGGCAGACCACGGTATCTGTAGTGTTTTACCAGTGCACCAGCGGAAGATAAAGATAGACGATAGATACAAATGCTCTGTATTTGTGCCAATGTTCAAACATGATTTGAAGGGGAAATTGCCAATCAGGCCGGATTCAAAAGTCATCCAGGCTCCTTTATATGCAATTTTGACTGGATATTTTGACTCCAATTGCCTCCAACCACTGACTTCAGGCATGAACCAATGAAGGCAGAAGCATCCGACAACGACAAAAACAGACCAGACTACCCCAAATAAGCGTTCAAACAAATATAGATCCATACAGCCCCCTCCAGCTACTCCAACCAGGCTACAAGACTGGGGGAAGCTACATTTGTACATCTATCATTCTCGATCTTCCGCCTGTACAGCTCGTCTCTACCTAAGCTTTTTCTTTGAGCGGTTTCCGTTCTCTGCCTCTATGCGTGATACTAGAGACTGCCACTTCGCCTTGTCTCTTGGTGATGATAATTTTGACAAGTGACTCAGCCATCGGTGCGCCTCGACAACATTACCCTCTTTCAACTCGGTTGTAATTAGGGTCTCACAGTTTTCGAAATTAGGTTCTAGCGCTACTAGTTTTTCCAACACAGAGAGGCGCAGTGAGCTATTTGGAGCAAGATCAACAAGGGCCGACAGCAGCCCCGGTGAGGACGGGAAGCAGGCTAGAGCTGCTTTGGCCTCTTTAACTCTTAGCAATTCATTGTGCTTTAGCAGAGCGACATGGGCAGATTGTACATGAGGATAGGCAGTTGCCACCAGGCTAAGCAAAACTCCAAAAGTAATGGTAGGCAACAGTATCAAAGCTAGGTAGGTATGCAAAAGCCACTGGGGAAACAAGCTAAAAAATCGTTCTCTGCATTCATGAAGACCTAATTTATGCGTCTGCAAAACTAGTCGACGACCGATCCAATCAAATACAGTTTGTCGTCTTTTGTTGAAAAAGCAGTAACAGTAGCATGAAACAAACACAAGTCCTGAAACTAGCTCTTGAAGCCATCCATTAGACGGTTGATCGGACGTCAAATGAAATAACCCGCTCGAATTAAATGCGAAAAGAGTTAGTAATGACAGAGAACAAGCAAAAAGAGACTGGACTACCATTCGAGCCGAAGCCTGCCAGAAACCAATCCTTTTCCCGTCTGTTCCTGACACCGTCAACCCCAGCACAACCTTGCCTGGTGTTCCCAGAAATCGTGACCGCTCAAAGAGAACCGGATAAAGCCACAGGCGAAGGAACGGATAAAGGAGAGCGAAACAAACTGCGCAACCAACCATAACCGTCATGAGAACGATACTAGCAAAGGCTTTATAGAATAGGGCCAGCAGACAAAGGTATAAAATGACGGCACTAAATATAGGTAGTACCAACACAATAAAAACAATCAATTCATCCAGTACTAGACTTAGCAAACGCATCCAAAAGCCTGCATATGCGGGCTGCTCACATACTATTGACTGCTGCTGAACAATATTCGGAGGTCTGACTTTCTGACTAGGTTCAGTTTCCGGCTCGGACACTTTGAACTTGTACTTGTTAGCTGTTCTAAATCTTTTAAAATCCATACTAACCTTGCCCCCGGAAGAATTTGAAGCCGATTGCATACTTTCCCTTGAGTTCTAGATTGCTAGAATCATCGGCATCAATCTGTTATGTATACCCTAAATTGAACGACACCACCAATAGTATCGACAGAGCAAGGAAAATACTTCGCTCTAACTTACTTGGATAGCCTTATGGTCAATGACTGCGAATATTGAAAGCTCTCACTTTCCAGTGGCCGTTCTGTTTTACAACGCTAGTGTCAATAGTGGCATCGGCCCGCTCGAATTCACCTTCGCCACGAAAACTAAACAAATGCGAGCCTTCAGAGGTAGTCTCGCTAACAAAGGCAGAAGCAGAATAATTTTTGAATGCCCCCAATAATTTCTCGAAAGTAAAAATAGTGCTTTTTCTGCCATCTTATCTCTTTCCAGCTGCTTCTTAAGCTGAGTATCAGCCGTATCTAGAAGGTTGCCGTATTTCCATCCCTTACAGAGTTTTGGAACAATAGAGTCTACAAAATGCTGCGCTTCTGCACGCTCTTCACGATTAAGATTCTTCAAGGCGTCTGAGTTAACAATAAAATTCACAGCAGACCATTTGCCGTCACGATGGTTGACTGTAATTTGCGCTACGGCCTTAGCTTTCTGGCACTTAAGAGGTATCTTGTAAATACCGACAAAGTCGGGAACGTTAATACCAGCAGCCATCTCGGCTTTTATGGTCTGGACAGGTTCCACAGCTTCAACCGGTCCTAAATATTCATTGTATATTTGAAAAATGCTGGCAATGTCCTTTGGGTTGACTGAAGTAAGCTTGGACTTTACTTTCGCTGCATCCCAGGTCGGTTTTTGTTGTTCAAACAATTCAGTCGCGAAAGCCTTTCCCTCTTTGTCAATCTTGCCGAAGTCAGGAACACTGCATGAGCAGAGCAATAAAAGCGGAGAAAAAAGAATGGCAACACGCCGAAGCACTCGAATCATGACAAGAACCTCATAGTCGAATCTATTACTGAAGAAGCAGAGAGCGGTATTCACTAGATTAACAGCATTCTCGGTCTACTCCAATTTCCTCGCAGCCTCACTTCTTTGGACACTAATGCGCCTCCTTGAGCGGCACTCCTGGCCCACTCGTGATTGCCCAGATTCTTGGTGCACAATAGCTTGTAGCCTGATCTCTCAAGCCCAAAACTTCCCCAGAAATATGGTACCTCAACGCGTAGTAACTGAGTGCAAAAGATCGCTGCGACTTAGCCTGCAATCGAAGACTCTCATAGTTTTTCTTGTCGCCCGATTTGCTAGCAACAATAGCTTTGTCAACAAAGGCAATGGTAATCGGTGTATTTGAGACCTTGCATACGAATTCAGGCAGATAAATTATCACGTTGGCAATTAGACAGTTAGTTAGAAGAACTGCTGCAGCATTCGCAACAAAAGTACCCGAACTTTTTCTATATTTCCATATCAGCCACAGGCCTGTGGGCCAGGAAAAAATTAGAAGGCAAAAACCGAGAAGTCCGAGTTCATTACTGAGCCCCATGCAAAATGTTGTGTAGAGCAATAGAGGAATTGACAATACAACAAATATCGCCAACACCCAGAAGATTGCAGATGGAATAACGTAGAACAGATGAATAGCTGATTCAAATTTTTCCAACGGTTGAGGCTTGTACTCTTGCGGAGCATTTCGTTCGACGACAAATCGATGGCTTATTAAATCGACAAAACTCTGACTGCCGTTCCTGAAGCAAGGATAGCTTAGAGCGGCTGTAGCAAAAAAAGGGAAAATAATATCGAGGAATAGTCCAATGATGGCAGCGACTTTCTTATCTATTGCAAATCCCACTATATTTATGAAAAGCACAATCAATACGAAACAAAAGACCACAGTCGGGATGTAGACCATAGCCTGTGCCAATGCTTTAGTCAGTCCATCACTAACGGTAATTCGTTCATTTCTTTCAGACACTACTTTTAAGCCGAGGAGCAATTTGCCTGGTGTGGCAGAAAGCCTACTGGCTTCGAACAAGGCTGAGTAGAAGTATGGAAAAGGAAACGAAAGTGTGAAAACAGTAAAGGCCGCCCAAAGCCAAGAAGGAATATTCTCAGGACTTACTCCGTAACCATCTCCTCCAGAGAGGAAATACTGCCCAATTAATAGAAAGCTTGGCAAGAATAAGACCAGCATGACTATGCCCAAAAGTATTTCATCAATACATGCAGCGAGAAAACGCTGTTTGAGCCTGGCTGGCTGAGGAATTACAGCTGTATTGTCCGTAACCATCTGAATAGGACAACCTAAACAAGGGAAGTAGTCAAAGAGAACTTTCTTAGAATATAAATCAATTCTGTGACCAGAATGTGGCAGTCCCTGACTCCTACGACAACGGCATTATCGATCGCACTTTGCAGGGCGCCAATATTGACTAGCAAGATAAATGGAGTCAGGATATCGGGCGCTTAAGTCGGCTTTTCCCAAAAGTTGAGAAATTTCTGCCTCAAATCAGATACTAAGATGCGTACGAGAAAAGTAAGATAGACTAGTCCATTTTTGCCCCGCTCATTTTTTACACCTAACTACTTGCCTACAATATTTAGAATATGCCTCATTACCAGCAACAACCCCAATCTGTGAGCAAGGGCTTCAAGCTCGCCATTTTTACTTTCGTCAGCCTAGGCCTAATGCTAGTCATCGGGTTTATCGGCGCACTTAGCTACTATTTCTTTGGCGGCCGGAACTGTTATACAGAGGCCGTAGATGCCATAAAAATAGTAAAAACAAATCGCGCATCAGGTTTTCAAAGAATGACCGAAGTGCTTGAAAAGGCGAGAGACAAAAAAATTGATCCCACAGACAAAGCCAACACCTTCTACGCCATAAGCTCCTGGCTTGATGAGGCAGGCTATTACGAGCGAAATTTGCCGATAATTGATGAGGGCATAGCCAGTTGCCAGGCCAGCGGAAAAATCGGCGAAACAGCCAATTTGCTCGCTCAAAAAGCTAAGGCCCTACATAAACTTGGTCGCGGCAAAGAAGCTCTGCCCTTTGCTTTAAATGCAGTAGAAACAATCAAAAAAGATCCTAAGTGCGCACAGTGGGACTCTTATCTCTATACAAACCTGGCCGAAGCGTATCTAGATGCCAACAGAATTGAGGAGGCAAAATCTGCGCTTACGAAAGCCCAAAAAGCCAATTCCCTCGATAAAACAGAGAAGTCACATTCTCACTTCAAAGTACTCCTGCTCAAGGCTGAAATCGAATTAGCCGAGAACCAGCTGGCTGAATCAGAAAAAGATTTTGCTACCACTATGAATTTCATTGATAAGACCTGGAAACCTGGAGAAGGCTTCCAGGAAGAGGCTCTCCAGGAATACACCAAGGCTCTAAAGCTGCACAATTTCGCTGAACGTGCCAACTATTACAATGCCAAACTAGACAAACCTCTTAATTTTTACAGCACCACCTGGCGCAGCCAGACTGCTTTTTGGGACTAGCTAGCATCTTGTACTACCACTCCTCAAACAGAACATAAAGCCAATGAAACTGCAATTACAATTTTCTCTTCTCTTCCTTTGTCTGTGCCATGCTTTTACAGCCATGGCCGAAGCACCAGAACAAAAGACAGAGCAAAAACAGAAATTAGAGAAGCCAGCAACTTTAGACCTAAATTTAACTAGAGAATTGAAATTTTCCGCTTACCAGGAAGCCTACGCCAAAGCACAAACTCTCTTCTTTCATGAGCAGTGGCTGGAGCTGGACAAATATTTGGCTGAGGCTGAGAAAGCAAGAGATAAAGCATCGGAAGGAGATCTTGGTATCACCGGTAGCACCATTGTCGACGCCATATATAACGGCCTAGAAGAAGCCTTAGTTAATAACAACTACGAAGAACAACTCAAGAAGATTGACCAGTGGCAAAAGGTTTGCTCCAAATCAGCGTACCCTTTTGTGCTAAAAAGTCTCGTCCTAAGAAATTGGGCCTGGGATGCGCGTGGCTCAGGGTGGGCAAGTACTGTTACGGATGAAGGCGAGAAACTAAAAGAGCAAAGATTAGAGCTGGCCGAACAGGCTCTAAATCAATCGCCAGCTAATGCAAGACCCTTCCACTGGTATTTGTCTATGCAGGATATTGGTCGTAGCTCAAGCTTAAGCAAAGAAGAACTTTACGACCTTTGTGCCAGAGCTGCAAAAGCCTATCCGCATCAAGTGCGGCACTACTTCAAGCAGGCCCACACTCTTCTCCCTCGCTGGTGTGGCGATAGAGGTGAATGGGAGCGCTTTGCCCGAGAAAGTGCAGATAAAGTTGGCGGCACAGACGGAGATGTACTTTATGCTCGGATCGTGTGGTACATAAACAAAACCTACAACAATGAAATCAAAGATGTCACCATTGATAGGGTAAGGTTGGAACGTGGCCTCAAAGAGCTATCCAAGCGCTATCCTGGTGACCTTAGCCCGACGGCCGAGCTGGCCATGATCTATCTCATTCTCGGAGAAAAAGAAAAAGCCAAAGTGCAATTTGCCCGACTGGGTAAAAATGTTCCTATGAGTGTCTTTCGTGGGAAACGCGCTTACTACGAAGCCTGGGACAAACTCTACGGCAGCAAAGACTAGTTCGAGAACACAGAAGCTTTCTATTTGGGGCAGCGAAACTATTGAAAATTGCGATGTTCCGAGCCAGGATGTGTCTGATGAAAAGTCGAAGAGTTAGAGGGAATACGCCTCAGAGCTGAGGACACACTGCACAGCATTTGCTTACTGCGCATAACTTGTTCATGACAATGCTTCCATAATGGCCATGACTATTCAGCTCCCCAAGAAGATGTCTGAGGTTCAGGGCGCCTAACATCAAAACCAATAATTTCACTACGGAGTACGTAAGCCTTTCTGTGATCATAAAGACGAGCATCCTCTTGGGCAAAATAGCCCTTCATTCCAATGTCGTAAAGTGTCTTTTGAATGTCGAAATGCGTCAACAAAATATCAGTACCCGGTACCATTTTCTTCCCGGCGTTCCAGCGGGCTAGATCGTCAGCATATCTAGCGACATGCTCATTATCTGAGGCATATCCACCTTGCTTCAGAACACGCGAGGCCAGGTCCCAGAGGCCTTCTCCAGGCAGAAGAGTGGTATGTGAATCTCTATCGATGCGATCGAGCAATCGTTTCTCGTGGTCATCGCGGTGATCATAAGCAAGAGCAACATAAGCGTTAAGGTCGGCTTCTTTCTCACGATAGAAATTCTGATGCCGTCTGACCTGTTCAACGTCCGCGCCAGTTATAAAATCTTTTTCCTGTCCATAGGTGTCTCGATCAAAATTGGCATTTTTGAAAGTATCGAAATTCTGTACGACTTCCTTGGCAAAAGTAGGGTTCAATCCTTGGCTGTCTTTGGTAGCGCTGCCAGAAGATTTATCAGAGGCTTCTGCCAGCAATTGTTCTCTAGTCAATGCTCCGCTGTTCTTCACTTTCTCCTCAGCCCAGGTAATGGCAAGATCCGGCAGAGCACCAGACTGGGCCAAACCAATCCTTACCTGCTCCAGGTAATTTACATACTCCTGCCTGGGCATCGAATTTTCAGCCTGAGTCAGGTCACTATTTAAATTCTTGAAGGCTGCCTGCGGGTGCTCAAGGTCACTACCATGTTTGACAGCAGCTTCAACTGAGACTCTATTACCTAACTCTGCCATTTCTGCTCCTTCCATTTAGTTGATGTTACCGGTGCCTAATGTAAAACCATAGTGGTCAATCAACTGCTCACCAATGCTCAGAAAATACGTTGTAGCCTTTGAGATCTCTTAAGGCCACTTGAGCCTTTGCTTTCAAGACTAGTTCATCGGGATTAAAGACTGGCACTTCTCTAGTTACAGGAGAACCCGACAGGAATGGTCTATTGTAAACGCTAACACTACCAGCTTGTTCTCGAGCGATTACAGAGACATTCAATGGCTCTTGACGTTGCGCCAACTTAGCCACGGCTCCCTCAAACTTCTCTGGTTGTCCGCGCTTTTCCAAAAATTTAAATAGTGATTCGGCACGCTCTTGTTTAAACACTGGGCTAACGGCAGATTCTGTATGCGTAATTTTGTGAACGCCCCACTTAAATTCAGTACGATCAATTATGGCTGCTATTTCACGTTCACCTTTGATGTTCCAACTCGCTTTGTTTGCCACAGTAGTGAGAGCAATTGTGGGAACAGCATCAGCAACAAAGCGACCAGAGAGATAACCGAACCGGCTATCAGTATTGTTCTTCGCTGCCATATCTTCTAAATGGTCAGGAGCAACAAAGTGCCCGGCACTAATGGTCATTCCACAGAGCGCAGCAAATTTGGTGGCACTGCTACTCGTTCTCTCTTTGCCAGCAGTGATATAGCCAACACCAGCGGCCATACCAGCTCGCATCATGGCAGCTTCCGAATGGCTTTTATTGTACTCAATTTCATCAACTCCACCCTTTTTAAAGCTGGTCCAAAAATCTGAAAACAGATTTTGACTATCATCAGCCGTTTGAGTTCTTGCTTCTCTTTCAAAGTTCTCTGCGGGCATAGTCGATACTCCTCAAGGTAGATAGAAAATTGATTAACTCAGTCACTGCGACCTCGTGAACTGAGCTTATGAGAGCGCTGTGGCGGAAAAGTGGCAATCCAGTGGGGAAACTACGCATTCGTCAGGTAGTCACGCCAAAAGAAATTAACTAGATTGTTACTGACTATCGCCAATCAACTGAAAAGCAGCCCAATAGCGAGGATTGGCACGAATTTTGACAGCACCGGCGGGCCCTGAAACAATCAGACCCTTCTCCATAAAAGCAATTGTTTTGAGTTGAGCGTCTCTAAGGGCTCGGGCTTTGTGCTCGCCTTTAAGATACTCGCGATAGAAAGCTTCCATTTGATATTCGGTCATAACGTCATCGACGTTCCATAGGGTTACCAGCACAGACGGCGTACCGGCAATAATAAACGCGCGAGAAAGCCCAGCAACGCCATCTCCTGTGATTTTACCGCGACCAGTCTGACAGGCTGATAGCGTCACTAGTTTTGCCTTCAAAGGCGGCAGCTGCAAAATATCTTTAACAGAAAGAATACCATCATCATCACCAGTGGTGGCAAGCAAGACAGCAGAATCCATCGGCCGCTCTTCATCAATTAAACCGTGAGTGGCTAAATGGATCACACTACTCTTAGCAGCGTTCTGGCGCAGTGTGCTCTTTGTTGCCTCAATGCCAATCTTGACAAACGACTTATCGGCGCCGAAAAGCTCAGAGATCTTCTTCACTTCGCGCTCGGCATAGGGCAAAGCGCCAAGACCTGAAACGATATTGATCTTTGGATTACCAAAGGCAAAAAGGCTATCGTTACCAGCCGGCAGATCAGCGGCTAACTTTTGCGTCGCTCTAAACACACCAATGGCCGGTACTACAGCCAGAGTATGATCTTCAATCAACAAGCGCCCTGAGGGGTCTGTTAGAGCAGCAAAAGGGACCTTAAAGAGCTCAGCCTGTGGTATCACAGTGATGACATCTTCAGCGTTTTTAGGCAACTTAGCCTTCACAGGCTCAATCAGAATCTTATAGAGATCAATCAAGTACTGTTGTCTGCGCCGATTAGAAGCAAGCAAATCAGTAATCGACTTAGGTGGCGTAATAATGGCCTGATAAGCAGCTGTGACCTTCTGCACTAGCTCCTTATGGCTTACGGCAGACACAGTAGCAATGTCGACTTCACCCTGGGGGTTGACGAGCCAGATATAGAGCTTGTCGCCGGCAGCGAAATACTCAAGAACGTATCCCTTGGAGGCCTTAACCAATTCCTTTAGCTCTTTCAGATCCGGCGCCTTAGCGTTCACTGGGGACAGGGCAGTTTCAAGGGATAAACCATGAGCCGAATCAATAGCAGTAAACTCCCGTGGCACTACCTGCACACCACGCATCGAAGATTCTGGAGAAGAAGAAGAAGAAGCTACTGAAGTTTGGTTATTCGTCTGACCAGCTTTGGTAGGAGTTGCACCAGGCGAAACGGTCTCACCAGCAAAGACATTTTGTCGGCGCCCTTCAAGCAAATCGAGAAACGCTCTGGCTCTGCCTCTCTCGGCAATCTCAAGGGCTTCGTCAAAGCGCTTCTGATCAAATAAGAGAGCGACCAATTGTTCGAACGAACTACCGCGCAAATCAAGAGTGAACGTCTTCGAGTCATCACGAGAATATTGGCTCTTCTCTTTTTCAAAGAGGGTAATGGCCTGGCGCAGTTTACTTTCAGCTTTAGCACTTTGACCAAGTAAGCGCAGTGCTGAGCCCTGACCAATGGCGCAATCCCACTCACCTTCTAACAGCGATACTGCTGTGGCCAAAGGTTCGGCCTTCTGATAGTAGACAATAGCCTGCTCCAAATCAGCCTTATTGTTCGACTTGGTGCCCTGTACTAACTTGCATAGACCAAGGCCAATATATGTACGCACCTGACCTTTGCGGTCACCACTAGCGGTGAAGTCAGCTAGGGCCTTCTGATAGCTTGTAAGGGCAAGATCATATTTATCTTGCATCACTAAATACTGGGCGTAGTTATAGTCAACAAAGCCAATTAGACGTCTGTAGGCGCCAGTGGCTCTTTCTTTTGCGCTTGTCGCTTCAAGCAAACTCACTACTTTTTTGTATTGAGTTAAATAGTCAGATCCCTTGATTTGCTGATCAAGATAAACACAAGCAATACTATTCTCGGCTGAAGCCTCGCCAACCTTATTACCACTAGCACGGTAATTCTCAGCGGCTTTCTGATAGAACTGCACTGCCGCTTCAGCTTGCCCCTGGGCGCGATAACAAAGAGCAATAGAGTTATTGCAATCGGCCAGTAAGTCTTTGTCTTGCAGTTTTGTGCCTTTGAGTTTTGCTGCCACTTCGACAAACTTATTCAGAGCTTTATCAGTATTACCAGCTAGATATTGGTCATAGGCAAACTCATAGAGTGCGGCTAAATAATCATCAACGTTCTTCACTTTATAAGCAGTATTGGCAGCCTCGGTATGCAAGCGCTGTGCTTCAGTGAAATTACCACTATCAGCCTGGGCAGAGCCTAAGCGCAAAAGCGCTTGGGCTAATTTAGGGAGATTTTCGTCAGTGCGAAAAACATTTACTGCTCCCTCAAGCACAGCTATTGCTTCTTTGGCTTGACCGCGCATTAAATACTGATTGCCAACAGCTATCAAGGCAGAGCCCTGGCGCTCTCCTTCACCAGCGCCTTCAAAGAGCTGTGCCGCACGTTTGTAGTCAGCTAAGGCACCATCAAGATTGCCAGTCTGCTCTTTTAGGCTAGCTAAATTTAGAGCAATCTGACCGGCTTGCATTTGGTTTTCTGGATCTTTCCCCAGCAAGTTCTGAGCCGCTTCTGCTTCGGCGATGCCTTTCTCGAGCTGACCAGCTCGCTGATAAACCAGGCCAAGATTTAGTCTGGCCTGGGCTTCACCGACAAAATCAGAACTCTTCTTAGCGGTGTCTCGCGCCTGCACATAGTATTGCTCGGCTTTGTCCAACTGTTTGTTGAAGATACACAGAGCGCCTAGGTCATTTGACAATCTAATTATCCACTGCTCGTTGTTATTAGCCTTAGCATCAGCAAGAGCCTCTAAATAGGTAGCTTCAGCCAGGTCAAACTTCTTCGCAAAACTCTGTACCAGAGCAATGCTGACAATGTCTTCGAAAATATCAGAGGGTTTACCCAATTTGCGATCAATTACTAGAGCTTCTCTGTAGTACTGCTCTGCCTGATCAAATTTTCGCGCTTCACCATAAGCTTTGGCCAAGTTAAATAGTGCACGCGCCTGGGCTTCTGGCTTTCCCGAACGGGCTTTCGCTAGTTGGGCTTCTAGGTCCTCAATATTCTCGTTTTTAGTGCCATTGCCGGAAGTACTCTGATCATCGTTGGGCGAGTTAAACAGGGCACTGCCATCTGAATCATCCGAGGGCTTAGAAGAGCTCTCAGTCTGTGAATTTTTCGGAATGACAGTGGTCTTGCTTTGCACAGTAAGACAAGAACACTCAGCCAGAACAAGCGAGAAGGCTAGAGAAACCGATAATAGACCTTGCAATTTCAAAGCTTTGCCCTATTTGTTTTCGTTGTTATTACTATTGTTAGTGACAAAACCTTGCTGACCGTTCATGTAGTTTAGCACTGCAGCCATTTTTGAAAGGTCACCCATGATTCTTCGCTCTTTCAAGCCACTGGTTTTCTGACACAAATCAACCAGCAAATCAGAGCTATTCAAAACTGATTCAAGAGAGAACTCACTAACAGCCAAGACATTTGACTCAACAAAACCAAAACGTCTACGAGCAATGCTATCATGTGGATGCAAGTCGCCTCTAGTTAAAGCATGGTCACTGGAAACTATCTCATGGCCAACTTTTACAGCGATAGCCACGGGCTGACTAACAATTGGTTCGTGACTAGGCTCTTTAGCTTGTTCTTGGTCGGGTGCAGAATTGGAGCTAATAATCTTGGCACTGATATTGGATGCATGTATTTTGATTTTTACGGCCTCACCATGACCAGTCAAGTTGAGCACCCGCAAGAGACCATCGTTATAGGTGACAATAACATCGGCGTCGGCAGAAACGGAGACATCACCCTGGGGTGTGCTAATAACACCAAGACGAGATGGCCGGCGCACAGATACTAAAATCGAACCACTATCTAACTTGACCGCTGCCAGGGTAGGCCTTGTAAAACGAGCATTCTCAAGACTTCTTACCAATACTCCTTCTTCATCTTGTTTCAGTTGATCAAGACTGGGAAAAACACCAGAAAGCTTCTGCACTGCTGTGCCCGGATTTAGATTAGGCATGCTTAGGGTGCTATTGAACATTCCCATACTGAAGTTGGTGTAGTCAGTGGGAATCAGAGGGACAGTCTCTCGACCAGCGCGAACGGGAAGCACAGGAAAAGCAGGAGTGACAGGCTGATTGTAAGTTGGACTATAGACTGGTATCACCTGCGGCATTGGACTAGGCCCGCCCGGTAAAGAAAATGAGCTGGGTTGGGCAGAAGCTAGACCAGCAAACATTGAGGCGCTGGCGGCGACAAGATTAGCTAGAGCTAGTTTCGTTAAAGTATTCATGAATGTCTAACTACCAGCCAACATCAAATTAGGAAGAGGCGCCTTTCTTCAGAAGCACAGCATTCAAGGCGTGCTCTACATCAAGCCGAAGTTCGGTAGCGGTTTGATAGCGGTCATCCGGGTTCTTCTTCAGCAGTTTGTCAACAATAGGCTGGAATAGATTGTTTTCAGCCAGTTCAGGGCGCACCTCAGCCATAGTTGGCGCATCTTCAAGGAGGTGCTTCATTAAAATGGACTCAGCACTTTCGCCATCAAATGGCACGCGGCCCGTTAGCATCTCAAACATCATGATGCCGATGCCATAGAGATCGGTGCGCATATCAATCGGTCGATCTTTCAGCTGTTCCGGAGCAATATACTCTGGAGTACCCACCATTCGGCCGGTCTTAGTAAGCTTCTTACTGCCATGGACAAAGTTTGAAATACCAAAGTCTACGATCTTTACCCAGTCTGGGCGGTCTGATTTATGTTGGAGCAGAACGTTATCGGGCTTGAGATCTCGGTGAATAATTCCAGATGTGTGAGCTTCTTGGAGGCCACGACAAATCTGAATGATGATGTTAGCAGTAGTGGCATAGGGCAATGCACCAGAGTTGTGAATCTTGTCTGCCAAAGACTCACCCTTAATGTATTCCATCACCAAATATGGCTCTTTACCGTTTATCAAGCCAACATCATAGACAGAGACAATATTAGGATGATTGAGCTTTGCTGTTAGCTTGCACTCTCTTTCGAAGCGCTCCACTGAGTTGCGATTCGAAAGTAGCCAGCCCTGCATCACCTTAATTACAACAGTGCGCTCCATCTGCACGTGGTGGGCGCGATAGACAACAGCCATCCCTCCTTCACCGAGCACAGATTGAATTAGATATTTTTTGTCGATAGTCCTGCCGATTAAGTCAGAATAGGGTGCTTCGCTATCAGCACCAAGAAGCCGATCATCAGCAGCAATTTGAGCAGTGCTTGTAGCTGGTGGCAAAACTGGAACAATTTGTGTCTCGACCGATTGAGTACCATCAAACTCTCCAGAACTAGTCTGATTAAGTTCTCTTTGAGTCTTCATCACTTGCAGAGAGCTGCGATCGAAGGCACAAAAACTAGCATAGCCAGGGTAGAAACGGCCGCAAACAGAACAAACCTTACGCGAGGCCTGGCCTTCTTTTGCCAGCGATAAATCGGTGCCATCAAAGCCACAAAACTTTGACGTGGCAGGAAGAGCACGGGAGCATGTTGGGCAGTTGATCTCAGCGGCGGTCATCTTATTTCCCTAATTTACCGGTGGCATCTACTTTCTTCTCATAGCCTAAGACATTCAATTTTGATTTTATCAAGTCAACAGTTTCTACAATTGAGTCGCTGCCAGGAACAGTCAATATAATGCGGTGGAAACCAGATTCGATATCTGGTATCACCAGAGAGCCTTTATTGGTTTGGCCAACCGTATAGTGGGTTCTATCCTTCGATTCCACCACCACTCGCACCGTCGGCTGCTTGGTGAAAATAAGCAAGCCTTCTTTCTGCGAAGTGACATTGAGTAGGTTATAGGCCTCGGCGAGGGTGGGGCCGTTGAACAAGTAGGCTAACAAAGAACCAGAAAGTAAACCAAGCAAGAGGAAGCTAACCACCGCAAGCGGATCATGGCTTGGTTTGTTGGCTGACTTGGTCTTATAAACAGTTGGGCTAGACTGGCTGGCTGAGGAACTAACGTTTTGCACCGGACGCTCAACCGACTCCCCTGGCAGCAACGCTTCGGCAGGCCCAGCCTCAAACTGAGACAGCTCACTAGTAAAACGCGCCAACGCTTCAGGATTAGCAGCCTTAGCCACAAAGGTCTTGATGTCAGCGCCGCAGAAAATGCAATAACGATTATTGAGTTCATCGGCCCGGCCACAACTCTTGCACTGTCTCTTCTTGACGCCTTGAATATCGCGTTGGGCCTGAACACTTGACGACAAGACCTTGCCACATTTCAGGCAAAAAGACATATCAGAGCCGTTTTGCTCTCCACAACTTTGACAGTCAACTAAACTCGGGCTCGCTTGCATTTGCCGATTGTACCGAACTTAGGGCCAAACACAAAATTGGAAGGGTCTTTATGGCTTTACCAATTTCCCATTCTTACCTAAAATTCTGCTATTTCGCGGTCGCAGGCTTTGATAGTGTCGGCCATGTCTGTGGCTGATAGCAAGGCCAGCGCCTCATTTATCGAATCTATCCCAGAATCAGCCGCGCTGTGGGTTGCGTAAGCTGGCTGCAAGGCCAATTGTTGGAAAGCCATTCCAATCTCATCAGCGGTGGCGGCCATAAAGCCCACAGCTGCCTGCCGTTTACTCTTAATAGATAGGGCTAAATCAACCGCAACTGCATTCTTGACCAACTCTTTGACAGCATCGGCCGCACTGACACCGGCCAACACCTTGGCCAAAACAGACTGAGCGACATTGACCGGAACTGTTGAAGAGCGAGCCAACTCGGAAGCGGCCAATTGCTGCAAAAGTTCGCTTCTAAAAGCTGGCCCCTTAATCTCGCCACCGAAGCGCTCGCCCACAGCCATAACTTGACGGCGGATCTCATCTTTGGAGAGCTTAGTGAAACGGTCAGCCAACTTGTCGCTAGTTTTCTCCACAACGGCATTCCAGCGACCGGCTGCAAGCAAAACTTTGGTCACTCTGGCAGCAGGCAGCTTATAACCAATAGCCTCCACAGCAGCCATTGTCTCTTCCGACCAGTGGGAACACAGGTACGAGAAAATCTGCTTCTGTCGAGCAACAATCAAGCGACCCCTGTCGTTGATAAGCTCATTTACATCAGTTTTAAAATTAACTAACTTGCTTGCCCCTGGAAGATTGAGAATAGCCTTATTGGTCAGCTCAACCATGAACTCAGCGAAATTAAAATCGCCAAGAGCAACTGGCACACGAATGGGATCTGCGTCTCTCAAACCGTCTTCGGCCTTGAGCCAAGCACCAGAACTAAGGTGACCGACCACGGTGCCACCATGCACTCCCTCGAGCTTAACCAATAGGCTGCCCATACTCAAATAAGGCGAGCCCACAAGCGCACGAGTGATAACAACTTCACCGTCCTCGTCAATTGCCCGAACATCAAGGCGATGACCATTAACCACAATGTCGCTAACCCCAAGGCTAGCGGCCAATACATCTGACTGGTTCATGGACAATTCGTTTTCGAGCAGCAAACCAAGTTCGCAATCAAGGTCAATTACAGCTTCTTCTGCCACCAACCTAGCCAACTCTTGGCGAAATTGAAGACCATGGCGGCTGGCACGAATTTGCGCCATTCTTACCACTTCGGGGCTCAATTCTATTTGCATCTGATTGTTTGCATTATGGCTAGACATTGGATTTCTCCCAGTACGACAACAAAATTGAGTTCTCACATAGCCATCAACTACAGCCTGGAAAAAATTAGTCGGAAATACCTAAACAGGTTTTCTGCCTGAGAATTAGCCACTCGCGGTTGTCAGGAGCGAGGTAGTCTTCAAGCTCAGCCCAAGTTGAAAAAGGTCTCCCGCGCATAATGCGCTCAACCATCTGCTTGGCCAATCCAAGAGTTGTTAGGTTTTCACTTTCAGTACTATTAAGATCAAGGCGTCTCTCACCAGTTGACGGTGGCTTTAGGGCTGCCCCCCGTCTGATTGCATCGGTTAATACCGCCTGGGTAAGAACTTGAGCACGAATGGCCTCGTCAAAGCTGGCAAATGGTCTTTTGGCCGCAAATTTCTGAGCCATCTCTTTAGGCAGCCCCAGTATGTCAATCAAATCGCGGGTAGTGCAAGAATTTACTTCTAGGGGCACAAAGGCAGCCACAGCGCCACACTTAGCAATATCTTCAAGGCGATTGGCCTTGACCACCCCGGCATCAACCAGCTCACTGAGAGCATAATATTGCCGATTGGCTAAGAGTCTCTCTACTTCACCTTCAGTCAAACTAAGTTGGTGTGACAGTTCTCGCCTTGAAGCCGTATTGACGTTAATGTCAGCTTGCCAGCAATCAGCCACCCCAGGAAGTTTCTTGCGCACCTGAGAGCGAATCATATCTAGGCCCTTGTCAAGCAAAACCTGACAGCGTGCTATCTTTCGCGCCTGAGTTTCACCGGCAATCTGCAGCAGATCACAGACTTCACGCATGGTTAGCTCAACACCAGCCTTTGATTTATCAGTGAGTCCTAAACCAAACATGCAATCAACCACTACCAGAGGCTCACGCACTTGTTTAGGATCAGCTAGCATCTCTTTAAGTTCAACTCGAAGCTGATTAAGCTGTGACACCTGCTCGCCAGACATAGCTTTGCTCTCGGGCGCATATTTGACGTCATCTGCCGCCGCCGAGCGTGGGTCTTCTTGCTCAGGGTCAAGATTCATATCTTGCAGGGTTTCTCGCTCCCACTGCCATTCATCTTTTATGTAGTCAACTACGGCGTTCTGCACTGAGCGCTGAACGTAGGCTGGCAAAAGTACCTTGAAACCATCGGCGCTCTTATTAGTGAGGTGACGTTCAAGCACCCCTTCCATTTTGGTAGACAGCTCAACAGCCATAGAAATTGCCTGGCCTTTTTGCCAGTCAAAAGGGTGCTTGCGCTGAGCCCAAAAGCGCTTCAAATTTTGATTATTGCCAAACATCTTGGCAATCATGGGCTGGTAGTAATGATCGCGCAAAAGCTTATTCAAGATCTGACGTTGACCACCGAGGCTGGCAGCCTTCATATATATTGCCTTAGCGCCAAGACGCTCAAATAGCTGAAATACGCTGACGTCTTTGCCATCGCCAACAGCCTTGCTGACGACGCTATCAAGCACTGGCTGCCAATCAGGAGCGAGGGATAAAATTTCTTGTAATTCAGTACAGCTGCTTATCAATGAATTCCTGAGGCTTTCGATGAGTTCTTAACTGGGAAATTTACTCGTTCGCTTTCATCACATCGGCGATTGCAAGCCAGGCAAGTTGGGAACCAACTCATAAACTTGATCATGGGCCATACAGAATACGACACCAATGCCGACCCAGCATACCCACAGGGCTATTCCCAAAATATGAACAAGAGCTTTGGCCTGAATGTCATTAGACAAATGCAAAAGTTGCTTAGCACCAAAGCTACAGTCAGCGCGCCAGAGAAGATAAATTAGGGTAGCAACAGCTAGGCCCATCAAACCCATGTGGTAGCACCGTAGCATTGTCTGCTCTGCCGTATTGGCAGGCACTGCTTGAGTGACCAAATAGGGCAAGCAATATGAAACCGGTATCCACCAATAAGACCGCAAGCGCCTAGCTATGCTAGTCTTTACAGTTGTTGGACCAACTGTAAGGCTTACTGCTGAGCTGCTTGAAGAAGGCAGGTTTTCAACAGGTTGTTTATTAGAGATAGCGGACGAATCAGAATCGCTCATTTCAATATTGTATAAGATTAGATGGTCATTCTCAGCAGGCCAACGTTCTTAGTAGCAGACGTTCTTAGTAATAGTAGATTCCCAGGTATATCAAGTGGCAACCGGCCAAAACGCAAGCCAACCTCTAATTCCACTGAACACCGAGGCCTACGGCGACGCTCTAGCCCATGTCATTCGCGTAGTCAGCAGCGAAGACGGTAACCAAGAGCAAGTCCTTGGCCAGGCTTGGCTTTGCGGTTTTCACAAACTTATTACATGCGGCCATGTGGTTGACGCTTACCTTAACGAGCTAGAAACGCTGGTCGTGCGGTTCCCCCAATCGGGCAACCGCTATCCCATCAGCGAAATCAAGTTACACCCGAACTTCATGCGCGATCCCCAGCTTAATCAGCTGGTTAAGTTCGATGTCGCCTTATTGGTAGTAGATCTCAGCTATCCAGAGTCAGAGGCCCGCCCTCTGCCCATTGCCTACGATCGCAATCTGCCGAACCAGCTTGCCCTTACTGCGGTGCGCTTCCCCACCCACCTTGGGCAATTTAGCTCGGCTCTAAACCCCCTCGCGCAAATGGGCAGACTACTTGGTCGCTTGCGCAAAGAAGACAACTATCACTTATTGCACGACCTAGCCCTCTCACCGGGAGATTCGGGCTCGGCGATTTTTGATGATTACACAGTAGTGGCTTTGCACTGCGGCGATACCGCCTCTCTGCCTGGCTTGAACTTGCCTACCACTTCAATTCGCCTGGCTCTCTGGATTGACGCCCTCAAAGAATTGGGAGTTGAAACTAATGCAATAGTCGAAGAACCGAGTAACACTCCGTCTCCAGCTCCACTAATCGCTGCTTTCATTGCCATGTTTATTGTTTCACTGGCAGGCATGGGTTGGTTCTTAGCATCTAAAGATATAGACAGCCATAAGGTCGAAAAAGCCCAGGTAGAGCCTCTCAATTTGCAGTTTAACCGGCCTAAGAATGGCTACAAGTATGGAGAAGAAGCCAAAATTTTATTGACTTCGCGTTCCAGTTGTAATGTCTACATCTTTGGTGAAGTACCGGCTGAACAACTGAAAAAGCCCGACGATTTAAGAGTCTACCGAATATATCCCCCCGAAGACTTCAAAGAGCAGTCTTTACTCACCCCAGGACAAATCCGCACAATTGACTCAGTTGGTCCTTATCCAATCTTAGTGAGCGAGCGACCAGATAAATTACATATATTCGCCCTAAATTTATCGGTTCCCAAGTTAGAACTAGCTGACGCCTACGAAATAAACCGCGACAATCCAAAGAAATCAAAAATCTTAGATGATAGCAAAACCCTGCAGGCAGCCCTTGCGCTGGAAGAGAAGTATCCTGAAGGAGTAATGCACATCATTATGGATGGTCCGGTTTCCGAGCCTAAAATTAGTGAAGTGCCAGTAGTACAGAAGTAGGCAGTTAACAGGTATCAATGAATTAGAGCAGCATCTTGTTCGAGGACATAGCAATGATTACCAAAAAGCGCACAGCAATTACTACAGTCTTTTCGCTTACCCTCGCGCTACCACTGCTCTGGCAGCCAGCCTTTGCCGCTGACAGCGCTAAGGCAGAACCAGTTTTCGATGAGATGAAAAAAGGGAAGGATCGCGGTCTCTTTATTGAGCCGTCTTTGTATCACAAAGATGCTGCCACAAAGACAACCAAGTCCGCAAGTAAAGAACCATCTAGAGAGGCGACAAAGACCGAGCCTGCCGGCGCCACTGGAATCAAAGTGTCGCCTAAAGCTGGGGCAATTAAATCGGCAGCAAAAACTAAGTTCAAAGCTGATCTAGTTCCGGCAAAGAAAGCACCACATACTAAATCAAGCTTACCCAAGCATGCTGTGGCCAAAAGTGCTGAGGCAAAAGCGCATGAGGCCAAGTCTCAAACAGGCAAATCTAGTAGCCACATCACTGTTGTGGCCAACGATAAAAGCCAAGGATTTAAAAACGTCTCACTCGAGAGCGCTGCCCCCATAATCAAAGCCTGGTTAAACAAACCCGGTAGCTTACCGAAGTACCGCGACGGCGAGAAAATGGAAGTCAATGTCACAGCTAGTCAAGACTGCAACCTGTCTATCTTTGACTATGATGGCAAAGGCAAATTGACCCAAATCTTCCCCAACGAATTTCAGCAAAGCAGCGCTGTAAGAGCTGGTGAGACTGTCACCATTGGCGGTGAAAAGAGTGAATTTGAATATCAAGTTTCAACACTACCAGGCGAATCAAAAATCGAAGAACACATCTTTGTCTTCGCCTATCCTAATAACGAAGCGCCTATTTCGATAGCCATGAGTCGCGCAGCAGACAGCCCATTTCGCTCCGCTGATATCACCATGGAGCAGTACCGCAAACTTGTGAACGAGTCGAAGGCGTACTTCTCTCGCGAAGTCAAAATTACGCCAAAGGGACAGTCACAAATAAAACAACTGGCCAATGAAATATCTGCCAATGCTAAATCCGCGCCTAATAAGGTAGAGCTATCTTTCCAAATAGAAAAATAGCCAAATAGAAAAGTAGCAATTAGGCAAGAAAGAATAGGAAGCAAAATGGCAGCAGCAATGCTGCCATTTTGCTTTAAAAATGGAACTTTACCCCCGCTGCTCAGTCTATAGCTGCGAAGGAAGCAACGAAAAAGGGTTAGACGAAAGTTAGCCTCTTAAAAATATTCCTTCATTGAGAGGTATTCAATGTCTATTTTAAGTTTCATTCTCTTTCTAATCGTAGCTGCCTGTTGTGCCTACATCGCCGAAAGACTAGTGCCTGGCTCAGTTCCCGGCGGCTTCTTCACTTCAGCAATCGTCGGCATCATCGGAGCCTGGATTGGTGGCAGCTTAATTGGCCATATCGGACCAGACCTCGCTGGCATTTCACTACTTCCAGCAATTCTAGGATCGGCAGTGTTTGTCTTTATTTTGTCGCTACTATCCCGTGGCTTCAACCGCAAGGCGATCTAGTCTGCTACTAACCTGAAGAAGTCAAATACAATCAATTAAGGAGCAATGCTCATGAGTTCTGAATACATTGAAGAATTGAATGCATTCTTAAGCGGGGAGACTTCGTCGGTAGAAACCTACGAACTAGCCCTCGAAAAAATCAAAGATGCCGACGTTCGACAGGCAATGCTTAAATGTCAAATGTCTCACGCTGACCGCGTAGCGAAGCTGACGGCAGAAGTGCGCAATCTCAATGGCGAACCCTCTAAGTCTGCTGGTATCTGGGGCGGATTTGAGAAAATGACTCAAGGCAGCGCCTCAACAGAGCAAGATGCCATTGCCCTTATGGAACTAGCAGAAGCCGAGCGGCTGGTGCAATACGAAGCACAGCAATCAATTGTTTGCGACTTTGTTCGCGGTGTAGTGGTAGAGACATTGCTACCGGCACAACACGAGACACACCTAACCGTAAGCACATTGATGAAAAACCGAGAACCTTCAACTGTAACTTAGGTTATAGACTGAAAAGCAAAAGAGGAAAGCACTTAAGGTGTCTTTCCTCTTTTGTCAGTGAGACTGCTAAATGGCCAGATGCCTTGAGAACAGCTTTAAACTGTTGTATCAGCTCCAGTTACAAGCTTCTTGGTAGCAGCTAGGCGCTTTGCCACAACTTGCCAATCAAGGTTCTTAGCAAAAGCATCGAGATACTTAGCTCTGTCAATGCCGTAGTCGACCATATAAGCGTGTTCATAAACATCAAGCACCAATAGTGGCACTAAGTTTTGCGGGCTCCACATATTGTGCATATCGAGACCAAATGTATCGATATGATTGCCACGGGTGTTGTAACCAACAACCACCCAACCACGCATACACTTACCTGAAGCTTTAAGGAAGTCCATAAACTTACCAGTAGAGCCGTAACGCTCTTCAAGTGCAGCCTTAACATCACCTGTAGGGTCACCACCGGTGCCACCAAGGTTACCAAAGTAGAATTCATGATAGACCATGCCATTGACGGCAAAGCTTTGCTCAACCAATAACTCTCTCAATGGAGAATAAGTAGCATTAGGATTGCTCAAATCAGCAGTCTTTAGCTGATTATAAATTTCGTTAGACTTAGTGACGTAGCCTTTGTACAACTTCAAGTGCTGCTCGATTTGGCTAGGCGACAGCCCTTCCATATTTTTAGAAACCAAAGCGCTGAAGTCTTTGGCAGTATATGGGTCTTTACCTGCAGTGGCAGGAGCAGCAGCAACGCTAGAGCTAGCAGCAGCCGAAGTAGCAGCCACAGCAGCGTTTACTGAAGCGACCGATGTGGCAGCCACAGCTCCCATCATTAATACTTCGCGTCTGGTGATCACTCCTTGCTTTGTTAGCTCGAAATTGCCAACCAGTTCTTTTTCGTTCGATGACATTCTTTTCTCCTCAGTACAGCATTCGAATTAATGCGGTCGATATTTAAGGCTTCTATAGTTTAGGCTTCAATACAGACATTATTTTCCAACTGGCATGCTTTTGCCCAAAATACTTGCCAAAGTTTTAATTGCCAAGCTATTAAAAAAAAGGAAGAAGCTTTCCCTTTTGGCCTCGGTGCAGCTTAACATACTCCCACTGATGCAAATTATGAGGCACTTTATCCTAATTCTGATCAGTCGGCGTTTCCAAGTACCACTCAAAGCGTGAACACTATGACGACAAAAACCGAATCAACCAGTAAGCCTGACAAATCTTTAGATATTTTGGCTGGCGCCGCCAAGCCCAGTGCAAGCTACAGCTTGACCCTAAGGCTCAAGATCACCAACCAACCAGGTATGCTAGGGAAAGTGACTTCATTAATTGGTGAAGTCGGCGGTGATATTGGCGCCATTGACATACACGGCTTCGAGCAAGACGCAATCATCCGCGACCTGACAGTGAAAGTTAGAGACCAAGAGCACGGCGAGAAGCTAGTTGCTAAGGTCAAAGAGATGGAAGGGATTGAAGTAGTTAACGTCTCCGACCGCACCTTCTTGATGCACCTGGGCGGCAAAATCCGCGTCACCAACAAAGTGCCTCTAACCACCAGAGATGACCTCTCCATGGCTTACACACCTGGGGTAGCCCGTGTCTGCATGGCCATTCACAATGAGCCTGAAAACGTCTACAAACTGACTATTAAACGTAATACCGTGGCAGTGATCACTGATGGCTCAGCCGTCCTCGGTCTTGGCAATATTGGCCCTGAAGCTTCTCTTCCTGTCATGGAAGGCAAGTGCATGCTCTTCAAAGAATTTGGCAAAGTCGATGCTTTCCCAATTGCACTTGCTACTCAAGACGTAGAAGAAATCATCAAGGCCTGCAAAAACATTGCCCCTGTATTTGGTGGCATCAATTTAGAAGACATTTCAGCTCCGCGCTGTTTTGAAATTGAAGAGAGACTAAAAGCTGAACTCGATATTCCAGTCTTCCACGACGATCAACACGGCACAGCCGTGGTTGTTCTAGCAGCACTTCTCAACGCTGTTAAAATCGTCAAAAAAGATATCAGCAAACTGAAAGTAATTGTCAGTGGAGTAGGAGCAGCCGGTGTTGCTTGCTCTAAAATGCTGATGAATGCTGGCGTCGTGAACATCATTGGTTTCGACCGCCTGGGCGCTATCTACAAAGGCCGCGGCGAGCACATGAACTACATGAAAGATTGGTTTGCTGAGCACACCAACCCAACTACTTTCAAGGGCACTATCGAAGATGCTCTTGAAGGTGCGGATCTCTACCTTGGTTTGTCTGGACCAGGCACAATTGAAGCTAAGTCACTGAAGAGAATGGCCAAAGACCCAATCGTCTTTGCTATGGCTAACCCAGTGCCAGAAGTAATGCCTGAAGAAGCTGCGCCATATGTGCGCATCATGGCCACAGGCCGCTCAGACTATCCTAACCAAATCAACAATGTCTTGTGCTTCCCTGGTATCTTCCGCGGTGCCCTGGACTGCCAAGCTACAGACATCACAGAAGAAATGAAATTGGCCGCGGCCTATGCCATCGCCAATGTAATTTCAGACAGTGAATTAAACGAAGACTACATTATTCCTGGGGTCTTCAACCCGCTAGTTGGCCAGAGAGTAGCCGAGGCAGTTGCCCAAGTGGCAATCAAGTCAGGTGTGGCAAGAAAGAGCAAACTGGAAGATATTAGCCAGTAAGTTCTGAATTACTCAAAATCGGAAAGCTGCAGTACTCGCTTCATGCCGCACTAGGTAATACTTTTACTGGGGGCGGCGGTGCGCCTAGCTTTCAGCAAATGCGGGGTCACTAGGCTGGCTTAACTCATAAAGACGGCAATAGATCACTCTGGTATTGTCAGACTTTTTCCGGCCACTGTAGGCAAGATTTCTGGGCTCTATGCGGCCTGAACTGATTGAAATGTCTAGTCAGTTTGAACAGATCTTTAGTGAAATTGTAGATGCCTCTGATTCTTGAAAAGAGACTCCAGTCGAAATAATTGCTTTCACTGTTCTGGCAATAGGCATTACTGTTGCTGGCCATTGTGCGTCTCTTCTCATCACCCAATGAGAGCATTGGTGTGCCCGAAAGAGAGAAAGTCGCTTTGACGAAACGTCTTACATCGTCGCGAAAAGGACCGCTCCATTCGGAAAAACGAGAGCCCTTTGCCACAAACCAGCCCACCTGATAGAGTCCGTCCGGGTTCCACGCTTCCGCAATCAGTAAGGAAGAAGCAAGCACGGGATCTGACTCGATGGACCAAAGCAGAGGCGGTCTCTCTAGGGGGTACCAAATATATCGCGAGAAACTATAAAGGCTAGATCAAAGCGAAAATCATCAATGATGCCTTGTGCAGTTCTGGCATGACTAAAACAAGGATGGGTAGCGAAGAAACCGATCGCACTGCAGCCCGAATAATTCGCCGGGCACCGAAGCAGCTTTGCGACAATAATTCTTCCAGCCGACAACTGCCCTACTGTAGGGTTCTAGAAGCGCTCTTTCGTGGTCGTAGAGCTGTTGGTTTTCCGCCTCGATATTGCCATAAGCATAGACCAAGTTGGCACTGGCACCTTGCAAAAAGATATGCCAGTAATTGGCTGAGCGATTCTGGGTCCGAGTTTGTATGTGGCAAAAGGCAACGGGCTTTCTTCTCTACCAAAGAGCAACAGTTCCAGATAGGAAGCTCTCTTTGAATAATTTACGAAATTTACGCCCGTTGCCGATAAGCTGGCCCCCAGAGGATAACTCTGTCCTCGATGGGCCTCGTATATCAAGGCTTGGTCAGCCAATTTTTGCTTTCACTTTCACCTCATTCAATAAGGCCACTTCCAGTTTGCCATTTCGGGTTTGTCCACACCATACTCGTGAGCATATTCACGACACTCAATTTGCATTTTTCGGAACTTAGACTTGGCGTGGGCACCGGCTACTTTCAATTTCTCCACTCTATCGATGACATCTATGGCCAAGCTGAATCTATCAGTTTGGTTGTTGATGGCCAGCTCAAGTGGTGTATTGATATTGCCTTTTTCTTTATAGCCACGTACATGCATGTTGTTGTGATTAGTGCGTCGGTAAGCCAGGCGGTGAATGAGCCAAGGGTAGCCATGGAAGTTAAAAATGACAGGTTTGTCGATAGTGAAAAGACTGTCAAAGTCTTTGTCCGACAGACCGTGCGGGTGCTCGCTCTCTGGTTGGAGCATGAGCAAGTCGACAACGTTGACAAAGCGCACTTTCAAATCTGGGAACTCTTCTCTCAAAAGTGCTGTAGCAGCAAGGGCTTCCTGAGTGGCTATGTCTCCGGCAGAGGCTACCACCACATCTGGTTCCACACCTTTGTCATTGCTGGCCCATTCCCAGATGCCGATGCCCATGGTGCAATGCTTAACGGCATAATCCATGTCCATATACTGCAAGTGCTTTTGCTTGTCGCAGACAATCACATTAATGTAATCAACGCTACGCAGACAGTGATCAACACAAGATAGCAGCGAGTTGGCATCTGGTGGCATGTAAATGCGCACCACATTCTGCCCTTTGTTCACTACCAAGTCGAGGAAACCTGGATCTTGGTGGGTGAAACCGTTGTGATCTTGCCGCCACACCGTAGAGGTAATGAGCAAGTTGAGAGAGGCAACACTAGCGCGCCAACCCAGATGATTGCAGATGTCTAGCCATTTAGCGTGTTGGTTGAACATCGAGTCTATGACATGAACAAAGGCTTCATAAGTAGCGAAAAATCCGTGGCGTCCGGTGAGCAAGTAGCCTTCCAACCAACCTTCCAGAGTATGTTCGCTCAGTATCTCCATCACACGACCATCGCTGGCCAGTTCGCCACCATCAGCATCTTCAGGGAAGTAGTTAGCCAGCCAGAATTTTTTCGACACTTCGTAGACATCATCCAGCTTATTAGATGTAGTTTCATCCGGACCAAATAACCTGAAATTATCAGGGTTTGTTTTCATAATATCGCGCAGTAAAGCGCCAGTAGGCCTGGTGTTTTCTGCTTCGCAGGCACCGGGATTGGGCACCGGCACAGCGTAGTTCTTAAAGGCCGGCATAAGCAGAGACTTTTGCAGGAGTCCACCATTAGCATGGGGGTTGGCGCTCATGCGCCGTTTGCCTTCTGGGGCGAGCTTCTTCAATGCTGGAATTAAACGACCTTTGTCATCGAATAATTCTTCCGGTCTATAGCTCTTCATCCAATCGATGAGCATTTCCAGTTGCTGCGGATTAGATTTAACAGCGGTGAGCGGAACCTGGTGAGCGCGCCAACTGCCTTCAATTTTGTGGCCGTTTAGTTCTTTAGGGCCAGTCCAGCCCTTGGGCGTGCGCAAAACAATCATGGGCCAGCGTGGGCGCTTAATGGCAATACCGCGGCTGAGATTTTCGCGTGCTTCTTTTTGAATAGCGCGAATGTCGGTGACGCATTTCTCCAGAGTAGCAGCCATCGCTTGGTGCATACTCTCGGTTTCGCTGCCTTCCACGAAATAAGGCGTGTAGCCGTAGCCATGGAAAAGGGCTTCCAACTCCTCGTGGTCAATTCTAGCCAGCACCGTTGGGTTATTAATCTTGTAGCCGTTCAGGTGCAGTATAGGCAAAACCGCGCCATCTCTAGCTGGATTGATAAATTTGTTGGAATGCCAGGACGTGGCTAGTGGTCCAGTTTCTGCTTCGCCGTCTCCAACTACTACTGCGGTAATCAGGTCAGGATTGTCAAATACCGAGCCATAGGCATGGGAGACGCTATATCCTAGTTCACCACCTTCATGAATGGAACCAGGTGTCTCCGGTGTGCAATGGCTGCCGATACCGCCAGGGAAGGAGAACTGTCTGAAGAAGGCTGCCATGCCTCGTTCGTCTTCACTTTTATCGGGATAGATTTCTGAATAAGTGCCCTCTAGATAAACCGGTGCCAAAACTCCCGGCGCACCATGACCAGGACCAGCCATGTAAATCATGTCGAGATCATACTTCTTGATAAGACGATTCAAGTGCACATAGACAAAGCTCAGACCAGGGCTCGAACCCCAGTGACCAAGCAATCTGTTCTTAATATGTTCTACTTTCAGCGGTTCTTTGAGAAGTGGATTCTCTGTAAGATAAATCATGCCCGCCGCCAGGTAATTACAGGCTCGCCAATAGGCATCTGTATTGTGAAGCTCTTCTTTTGCCAAAGGGGCATTATGCTCATCTACCTTAATGGTCGAGCGAGCGACACCATAGGCATTGATTTGAGCTACCGTAGATTCTGTAGTTTTTCGATCTTCCGACGCGACTGTCATCTCTAATTACTCCGGTGAGAAAAAATTTCAACATGGGCGGTCAAACTAAATTGCCCTTGCCCGACGTTACTGCGTAAGCTTACAGTCAAGATGGCATAAGAATCTCGCTCCAGAGGATGAATGTCTATAGTGCTTACGAATGAGAGCAGAGTCGTTCGATAGGGCTAGAATGCCGGGACAAAAGGCTTTCTAAATAAAGGCATTGTGTAAAGAAATAGCAACCAGCAAAGTCTCGGGTGAGTAATCCAGAGGAGGAATCGTGGAGGAGGGCCAAAAGCGCAAAAGAGGCGCAGACACCGTTGAAATGAGTGCGCTCAACACCACCGAGGCGGTGCGGAAACATCTACTTGAGAATCTACGATCTGACCAGGGAAAGTTTGCCCAGGTTGCTTCTACTTATGACTACTATCTGGCCCTTGCCCGGGTTGTACGCGACAGTCTCATGCGTCGCTAACTCAGGGAAGCAACATAATTAATTTGCATGTAGCTCTTTCCGCCAGCCCAGCAAACGAACTGTCCTATTGTCTTTTCGCCCTGAATCATATTCAGCAAAAATCAGTACCCCAGTCGCTGCGGTTCTTTTCGCGATTCAATCCCAACTAACTCTATTATGCACGCTGCAAATCGCTGCCAAGGGCCTTTTATTTTTGTCCATTTAGGGTAAATCTAGAATATTGAGCGCTTATTCAGGCAGGAGAAAGACTATGGCTTCACAGGATAAAATGCGCAAGCAGCGCGAGGAAGACGCTCTGCGCCGGGCCGAGCAAGAGCGAGCCGAAAGAAAGAGAAAAGAAGAAATAGAGCGCCGCCGACAAGCAGAAGCCCACGAGCGCCAGCGTTGGGACCAAATGGCCCAGGCAAAAATGCTCGAAAAGAAAAGCGGCGAAATTGAAGAGGCTGAAAGAAGGCAAGACGCCTTCCTCCGCTCTATCGAAGAGAAGCAATATGGCAACGGCAATAGTGCCTGTCCTAACCCCGGTGTGCCGTCTACGCCAACTCCTGACCTTATGTCAGACAACTAGTCAAACAGCTACAGACTCTTGGGCCACTAGGGCCTTAAGGCGCTGCAAACCAGCTACATGCCCAATCAGCTCTGTTTTCAGGGCTGATTTTGCTCTGTTAATAACCAAACCACCAGCCAGTGGCCTTTTAGCGCTTTGCTTCAATGCCGACGTATGAGCCGCTTCAATCAAGTTAGTTGGCAGTGCAAAAATAGCAGCAGCGTCTAAGGCTAGCTGATATCGACTGACACGTGTAGAGCCAGCAATGTTAAATAGCCCCTGATTGTAAGAATTACAAAGTTCAATGGCCGCCTCAGCGAGAGTTTCATTGTAAGTCGGATTAGCAATCTGATCGTCTGGCACAACAATGTTCTCAGCCTTTCTCAAGGTGCGCAGCAGGCGAGCGACAAAGTTCTTATCTTGTGGGTCTTTACCAAAAACAGTGCTTGTACGGATGATGACATTGCTCATACCGCTTGATGCCACTACCCTTTCGGCTTCCACCTTATGTTTGCCATAAACGCTAGCAGGTGATGGCTTGGCCTTTTCGTCGTAGGGGCCCCGCAGGCCGTCGAAGACAAAATCGCTAGAGAAGTAGACTAGGCGACAGGAAGATAAGTCTCTGGCCGCGGCGATGACATCTCTCACGCCCTGGACGTTTATGGCATTAGAGCGCTCTGGCTGCAACTCACAGCCATCGACGTCAGTGCAGGCCCCAGCTAGGTAAATACAGTCAGGAGCGAAATCGGCAATTACGCTTTCGGTCTGTTCACGCTCGAGAAGGTCCAATTGAACCCATAGCGGTTGCTGCTCTGGCTTGACTAGCTCTAGCTTTGAAGAACCATGCTTGCCTTCTTGAACCGCCGTTGGGTTATGGCAATAGGTCCCGCAGGTAATCACACCACTTTGCTGCAAGCGTTCCAACAAAGCTGCGCCGACCTGTCCGGAAGCTCCAATAACCAAAGCCCGTTTGATATCAGTAGAACTCATTTCTCTTCATTTGTCTGTATTTGCCGAGGCATGCGATGTGATTTCGACTGCTTGTAGCATACCGCTTCTGAGACAAATAGTTAGTTAAGCATGCGATAGCTGGCCCTTAAGTGCCTCAGCTCGAGCCATCAAGGCCTTTTTTCGCCCCTCAACGTCATTGGAGCTCTCATTGTTATGATCATCGGCATGACCGTCTTCGGCATGCTTGTCAAAGACACTGAGACACATCTCAACGGCACTCTCGAGGAAAATCTCAGCCTCACCAACGTCTTTCTGTAGTTTGCAAACTTGAGCCAAATTGAGCAGCACATCAACCATCTCTTCATGCTCTGAAGGATAAACCTTGTACTGAATCTCTAAAATCTGACGGTAACACTCTTCAGCTAAGTCATAACGCCCCATTGCTTTGTAGACATCGGCCAGTATGTTGATTGGCACGACAGTCTCAAGTGAGGCATCGCCGTACATATCGAGGGAAGCATCAACTAGCTTTGCGCCAGCAGAAGCGGCTTTATTATGGTTATTAACAGCCATGAATATGCCAATTAGCCTCTTGAGCATTGGCATACCATGAGGTTTACGACTAAGGTGCAATTCGTCTACCGTGGCAAGAATCTCAACGGCAACAAAATTGAAGCGCTCTTTGTTTTCGCTGTCGACAGCCAGCCTCACGCCATCGTCGAGAAGATTCTTGGCGACAGTTAGAGCACGATCTTCATCTTTGTCACGCTCACACAGCCGGAGCAAGCATAGCTGCAAGGCTTGTTTGTCAGCATCTGGTAAAGGCATTTTAGCTGCCAAAGCGTTATCTAAGAAGATAATAGTGTCGTTGCCGAAGAATTGGAAAAGCTCTCGAGCCGAGCCCGTTCTGTCAACCAAATTAGAGAGAGCACGGGCCAAACCTTGCCATAGTCGACCAGCATTATCGCCCTTGTATATTGAATCGGGGAAGACCTGTGTAGCCAGATCTATCACCTGACGAAAGAGGATGCTGGCACAATCAAAGCGTTCTTCACTTAAATAGAACTCAGCCAGTTGCACTGCCGGTAATGCCATTGTTGTGGGCTTCGAATCGATCAAAATACGCAAGTGAGAAGCGGCTTCCTGCTTCAACATATCTGAAAGTGCAGCCCGCTCACCATGAGCAAGCAGTCTAGCCAACCCGCTGGCAATGACGTAGAGGCCTTCGCGATTAGCTACACCTGCATTACTTCCATTAGCCGCAGAGAACGAAAGCCTAGCGGCTTGATAGAGTTCTTCTGCTGTAGCGCTAAACTCATTCCCCTTACTTGCAGTTAGCTCAGCACCAGCAATAAGAGCCCAACCAGCAATGTCACTGACCACTCCACGATCGGCAAGTTCCTTCAAAATCAACCAAGAATTTGCGCCAGGATAAGCCACTGCAAGCTTGCCAAAAGTGACAGTATCTGGCACTGATTCTAGAGATGCCAAAAGACACTTACGTCTGTCTTCAACATCATCAAGTGAGGCCAAAAAGCGATCAATCACAGAAGCCGAGACTAAGCCAGCAATCTTAGCCTCAACTTGCAAATCACGAATTGGTTGAGTTGGAGTCTCAGCAACTAAAGGCGTACTAAAGTTATCAATACGACTAGCCAACTCTTCTTGTTTTTGATCCAGTTTACTGACAATGGCAGACAATGCTCGGTCAAATTCATCAGTGGCAGCCTCAAGCTCCTTATGCATCTCCTGGCTCAGAGCGCTCATTATAGATAATTCTTTCTCTGCCATGTTTTCGCTGATACCAGCTAAGCTCTGCGCCCGGAAGCGATGCACCGTCTCTGAGAGCATGGCGAACTCACGTTTCAAGTTGGCGAGATCGGCGCTCAATTGATTGTTATTAGCGCTATTGCGTCCACGATCAGAGGGGAAATCGATTCTCTGGCGCAAACTATAATAGCTCCAAATAGCGACAATGAGAGCCACCGCGCCAAGAGCACAGGCTATCATCCCAAGTAGGTCGCCATTTATCATTTCAGATAGAGCCTCAAGTAGTCTGTTGTCTGTTCAAAAACTTGCTTTAGGTTCTCATACTTGCTTTCAGCTACAAGCCAGTTGGGAGCACTGCTCAAATCTTCTAACTCGCTAGCTGAATGCTCAAGCTGTGTGGCTGTAATAATACGAGAGGCACCTTTGAGCATATGAGCCACTGATTTTAAGGCAGAAGCATCACGATCAACGATGGCAGCCTGCAATTGGTCTAGCACACTATCAGTGTCTTCGAGATAGGCAGCTACTAATTCTCGGGCCATTTCCACGTCGAATTGTTCTTCCAGATTTTGAAGATTTGCTAGTTCAGAGTTATCCAATTAGAGAACTCCCTCGGCGAAGACATCAGGACAAAGTTTGCGCAGCTGATCTTGCGAACGCATATAAACAGTCTTTAGTTTGAGATACTTTAAGCGCACTTGAGGCCAATCTTCGGCTTCAGAGAAAGAAAGAATATCATTGCTTACTTTGGTGATTAGAGGTAGACCCAAAGTAGCTGACGGCCCCTTAATTGAACTTGCCAAACTGGCAACGAGGGCACCATCTCTGGAGTCTATTGCCTTTTGCATGGAATTGACGAAAGTCTCCATTGCAGTCAAAAACAAGCGCACCACTTCATTGAGCTCTTCTTGAGTGTAATTAGCTTTCATAGTGGCAGCATCGAATGGTTCAGTTTCGGACTGTAAACCATCAAGACTGTCACTTGAACCCTGTTGTTTTGACTTATCACACACTCGTTCAATCACACGAGACAATGACGCTGCATTAACGCCCTTGGTGAGATAGTCATCCATTCCTGAGGCCAGGCATCTCTCTTTATCCGCCTCTCGGTCATACGAGGTCATCGCTACAATAGGAATGTGTCGGCCAGTCTCAACTTCAAGCTTGCGAATAGCAATGGTAGCGTCATAGCCATTCATAACAGGCATATCACAGTCCATGAAAACCACGTCATAGTCAAGCTTAGCAAGACGTGATAGGGCTTCTTGACCATTATTGGAGACATCTGTGGCAAAGCCTAGGCGCTTTAACTGCAGTACAAGCAGCTTCTGATTAACTGGGATGTCATCGACCACAAGAGCACACTTTCCTTGAGCTGCCCTTGTTATGGCTGGATGAGGAAGTGGAGCTTCCATCATAGTGACACTAAGCTCTTCAGGTTGAACGGATAATTCTTGTTCTTGTTCTTGTTCTGGCTCAGCTTCTGGCCCGGCCTCTGAGTCGATTTCAAGCTCTGGCTCTTCAGCAATATCAAGCTCTAGCTCTAGCTCTGGTTCTGGTTCTGTTTCGGGTTCTGTTTCTGTTTCTGGTTCTGAAGCGATGTCACCGACTTCTTCTGCAACTACTTCTGAAACAATTTCTGGCTCGAGCTCTTGCTCAATCACTGGTTCCGCTTCAACTACTGGCTCTTGCTCTGGCGCCTCGTCTTCTAGGGCTGGGGTCGGAGTCGGAACCTCATTTAACTGCTCTGCTTCTTCCTCTGCTTGATTGACAGCATTGGGCATTTTCTCAATGGCAAAGTCAGAAAACTCGGACCACAATTCAGCGTCAGAGTCTTCGCTTGGAATATAAGTAGCAACTATGTCAAGCTCGTCAGCCATTTGACTTTCCACAAGCTCTTCAGCTTCTGCCAAAATTTCTATTGGTGCTGTCGCTAGATGCTCTGCCTCAATCTCGCTTACGACAGCTGCTTCATGTGCCTTAGCGCCTGCAGCCGCTGCAACTCCTGCAACATTAGATTCACCCAAATCGATATTGAAACTTTCTTCAAAAGCTTGAATGGCAGAGGCAGCCTCGCTGGAAATAGTCTCTTGTTCCGGAGCAGGCTCTTGAGGAGAGAGGGAGACTGGAGGACTAGTGTCTAGTTCAAGTAGCTCTCGATAGTGCTTCTGGTCTTCCGAAAGAGAGTCTTCTAAAGCTGCAGTCTCAATAGACAGAACCTGACTGCTTGGAAGGAAATCATCTAGACGACGGACTCTCTCCATCAAGGCATTTAGTCTTCTTGTTGGTTGTACTACTGAATCTACTTGCTGGGTGAGCAAACCAATTACAGAAGTCAGTCTATCTTCGATTTCGATTTCTTCACTGGCTTCAGCGACAATAGTCAAAACACCCTCTAAGGAACCGTTTACTGAAAGTAGTGGTTGGCAACAAAATTGCAACCAACGCAGTCTCTCGCCACGCATACCATCACTGAGGGCCAGCCTTTGGGTTTTAAATTGCCCAGAAGTCAAGACTTCGCGCCAGGGCAACTCGACGTTACGCACCATGCCGGTTCTAACACCCGACAGTCCTCTTTGTTCACGATAAAGTTCTAACTCGTCACCACCTGCGGCACCAGGTTTAAAACCCGTGAAATCATAAAAACTCTTGTTTGCTAAAAGAATTTCACCACCAGCATCTGTCAGCAGAGCACCCATTTGCCTATTGCGCGAAAGCTTACTTAGAACTTTCGGTACAGAAGGAAAGTCGATGGCACCACCATCGGTGAGTAGTGCGCGAGTGGCTCGCTCTAAACCCGAGGCTGAGTGCGTCGCTCTGCGCACTTCTTCTATGGCAGTCTTGAGAAGCACCACCTGGCTATCAAGGCGCAGAACATGCCCTGTTACTTGCTCACCAGAAAGATTCCAATTATCAGACATGAGGACCGTCCCTAGAGAATGCAGTACCGCTATGCACTCACTTTTTATACCCAGACCACCGTGCTATCAACACCGCATTTATGAGAACGGCAAAGCCAAGATCCGGAGGTAGCCAAACCGGGCAAGCCAAACCAGAACAGCTTTTCCAGCCTCAGTACCGGCAAACTATCCAGCCAATCGTCCGATCATGCCATCAGTAAAAATGCGCTTGGCATCAAGTATTATCAGCAGGTCGACCGTCAGCGCCACAGTAAAGTCAGTGAGCCTCTCAGACAAACCAGCAAAACCTTGCGAGAGTTCACTGCTATCGAGCTGACGAACACCGAGCACCTCATCAACGCAAACAGCAAGACGCAAAGCGCCAAATCTGAGGATAAGCCCTTCAGATGCGCTGGTGGACCCATGATGTGGAGCATCAGCAGCCAACTCTTGAGTACCAAATAACACAGCAAGATCGATAACAGTAACTATCTGCCCTCTAACATTCATTATTCCCTTCACCAGTGGGGAGATTTGAGGCACACGACTGATATCTTTAACGGTAATTGCCTCATCAACAAATTTAGTCTCAACAGCCAGTCGCCGGCCGCAGGCCCTAAACTGCACAAGCTCAAAGAGAATTTGACGATCTTGCTCCATTACCAGTGGCCTGGCCAACAGTCGGGCTCGACTGCGCAAGATTTGCTTGGTCAGGGCGTTATCAACGATGTCGCTTTCATCTGTCATTTGGCACCACTGCTTAGCTGTTCGACAATATTGAGCAATTCTTTTACTGATGTGCCATCAGTACATTCAACCAATGATTCGGGTGGCAGTTTTTGCAAGACCTCACTCACCATCTGCAAATAATGTCTAGCAGTTAGATTATCACCCTGGTGCAAAGCAATAGAAGCGAGCATAAAACTAGCAGCGGCAAAATCGGGCTTTGCCGCTAGGGCTTTTTTCAACAGTAGACAAGCCTCATCGCTGCGACCAGATTCACCTAAAACTACGGCACAAAGATAAAGATAGTCATAGCGATCATCTATTTGCACTAACGCAGCCGCCTGGGCTGCAGCATCTTCGAAGCGACCGAGGTTACTGAGTGAACGCACAAGCAATTCTAGAAATTGTTTCTGTAGACTTATGTCGAGTTTTCTCCGCTCTTGACCGAGCTGAATTAACTGCTTCAAGCCACTACTCAAGACCTTCTCACTAGCGGAATAGTCTCCCTGTTTAAGCAGTTTGCGGCCATACTCAAGCTCATTTTTTAGACTTGGCACCACATTGATGGCCGCTGCACTCTTGGCCCCTTCTCTTTGAAAGAGATAGACATCGTTATGCAAACGAGCCTTTAAATTTTGAGCTATTTCTTTTTCACCAGCACTCGGTACTTCAGTAGCAGCAAGCAGAAGCCAGCCCCCTGGTGTTAGCAGGCGACTAAGGCGCTGAAGTGATGATTTAATCGTGGTCTTGTCGAAATAAATAAGAACATTACGGCAGAGAATCAAATCGAAAGGTTGATTGCCAAGCTGCCGTTCGTAAGCCTGAAAGTCATCGGCCAAATTAAGATAGACAAATTGCACCATCTTTTTCAGCCTGTCGACAATCTCAAAATTGCCGTTCTCTAAAGCACGAAAAAAACGAGCCTTTAAGCGATCGGCTGGTTCACTCATTACACCCCTAAAGGCCCAAGAGGTATAAACTCCAAGCTTTGCTTTGGCCAAATAATCTTGGTTAATATCGCCACCAATAATATTTATTTGCCAGTCATCAATGTCAGGTATTAAGCCAGTCAAAAGCATGGCTAATGAATATGCTTCTTCGCCGGTGCAACATCCTGCACTCAAAATGCGTAGCTTCTTGCCCTGCCCTCTTCGCATTTCTATTAGTGCTGGAAGAACGACCTCCAGCTCGTCGAAGGCTCGTGGCTCACGAAAGAAATAGGTCTCAGCAATCGTCAAATGCCGGGCAATAGCCTGTAACTCTTCAGCATTGAGTGTAGCCTGAAAAAGTTTAAGGGCAAATTGCTGAGCATCGGGAAAGTTTAGGTCTTGGGCGGCAAGTTCAACTGCCTTTTCTAAATCAGAAAGGCGGTCAGGGGCATAATGAATACCAATAGATGTGCTGATTACTGCGTTTAGCCTGTTAATCAGCTCTTGGTCGAATAGGCTCACTATGGCACCGTAAGTAACCTGATTATTCTATTGTATAGAGCCTGGTAGAGCGTTAAAATGCCAATGAGTTTAAGAAAGTGGTGGTCAAATGATTGGCGAATGGGAAGCACCGGTGCAACGGCTGACGCAGCAACTGGAAGATTTAAAGCTTACCCTCAAGAGTATTGATCAAAGTAAAAATCAGCTGCGGCCAGAGCTGGAGCGTATGACCATTGAACTGACCAGCTTGCTTGGAGCACAAAATTCTAAGGTTGAGCCACTTCTTGAGTTCCCTAAAATTCTCAAGTCAATTCTGTCAAACAAAAAAGTGGGAGCCATGGTATTTGGCCCCGATGGCGAGAAATTGCTGTACAACGAGCGAGCCCAGCATCTATTGGCAGGCCTGGGTGATTTCAATGACCAGAACCATGATTTTGGTTTTTTCAAACCCGATGGTGCAACCCACTTTAACGGCAAAGAATTGCCTTGGGTTGAGGCCTTAAACGGTCACGCCAGAAAATTAGAAGACACCGAAATGATTGTCAAACGGCCAGGCAAGGAAGACCAGCCCGTATGGCTGAGAGTTACAGTATCAACCCTTGCTGGGGCAGAAACTGGTGAAATCGGTGGCGCAATTGCCTTCCTCGCCGATATCACAGAACACGTAGCGGTTGTCAACGAGCTTTCTGCAATTTGCAGCGAGCTAGAGCAAAAACTCAATAATTTCACCCTAGCTAGTAAAGAGCTAGAAATGTTAAGCCGAAAGCTAAGCCAAGTAAGAAGTCAGGATATGGAGCTAGCCAACCAGGCAGCCAAAGAAAGTCAAAATCGCCCTACTACCTCACGGCTAGTGGCAAAACATGGCAGCGTCCTGGTAGCAGACGACGTGGCTGTAAACCAGAAACTCTTGAAACTACAGCTCGAGCGCTTGGGCTTTGCAGTAACCCTAGTTAAAAGCGGACTCGAAGCCGTTGAGGCTGTCAAAGCATCACATTTCGATTTAATCTTAATGGACTGCGACATGCCGGAACTTGACGGCTATGAGGCAACTGAGCAAATTCGCGCCCTCGGCCAAAACAAAGGCAACATACCAATCATTGCCGTGACAGCTTATGATCGCGAAGGTGATCGTGACAAATGCTTGGCCTGTGGCATGAACGATTTCATCACCAAAGGCTCCCCAGAAAAGCTACTGCAGCAATCTATTTCAAAATGGATCAATGCAGCGAGCCTAACCAGCTCCGAAGAAGATAGCGATGCTTCAAGCCGGGCACGGGTAGTTTTATTCGATGAAGACAAAGACCCTTCTAGATCTTTGACAGTAGACATCGACGACCTAGAAGATACTTACGGTGGCAACGAAACCGAATCGATTTTGCGCCTCTTCCTTGGTGTTTCTAGCACATTCGTTGAATGCTTAGAGTTAGCAGTTACCTCTAAAGATGCAGAGGCGGTGAGCCATTTCGCCTATTCCCTAAGAGGGCCTTGTGCCTCTCTAAATTTAACCCACCTAGCGACACTGGCTGCTCAGCTAGCCCAGCAAGGCGTAAACGCCAAGTGGAGTGCCGCAGAAGAAATTTACGAGCAACTAAAATCGGCCTATGCCCCAATCTACAAGCAAGTCTCTGAAATACTAGCGGCACTGCCTACCAGTAGCAATAATAGTAATGCCACCATAGAGGGCGGTAATTGACCGACTCTGACGACTTTGCTAAACGATTGAGCGAAGCTTTTAAGGAAGAGGCCAGTGAGATACTGGCGGACGTTCGTAGACTATTTGGCCAATTAGATTCAAATCAACAAAATCATTCCGATACTGCATTTGGTGAACAGCTTCCCCAGATAGATCATGCCCTTGCTCGTTTACATAGCCTTAAAGGCTCTGCGCGAGCTGTTAGTGAGCTACAGGCAGTTACCATATGCCAGTGGCTAGAGACGACCTTGGCCAATGCCAAAACCGATGAGAAGAGCCTTGACAGAGTAATAATTCACGCCCTGAGCTTTAGCATTGAACTTCTAGATGAGTTGCTGGGGCTAGAAGAAGTTGACGAACATGGTAAGAATAGAATAAAAACCGAAATTGGAAAATTACTTGGTTTCGCAACTCAATCACACATAGAAGCTCAATCAGTAATACAAGCACAAGCATTGCCAAATTCAGAAGCAACTGAGCAGAGCGAGGAATCGTCAGCTGATCCTGAGGCGCAACTAAGGGGCAACGTTAAAGCACCTTCTTTGATTAACATCGACAATCTCACCTCAGTGAGAGTGCCAATAGAAAAGCTAGATCGCCTGCTCTCTGAATCAGAAGAGCTTCTGACAATCAAGACCAAGGCAGCAGAACATTTTCAAGAGCTGTTTCAGCTTAAGTCATTGATCAATGATATTAGTAGCGACTTAAAAGCGCGCTCCGAGCTTCAAGCTGAAGCAGAGAAAATCAGTGAGCAATTTAGGCAATTACAGAGCAAAGTAAGCAATATGACCAAAGTTGCATCTCGAGATCAAAGCACTGTCTCACTGCTTATCAATCGCTATCTTGAAACAGCAAAAACCCTCGTAATGCTGCCGGTCTCTACATGTTTTGAAGGCTTTCCCCGACTGATTCGCGAACTGAGTAGAGAGTTAGACAAAGAGGTGGATCTGACTATCAACGGAGGTCAGCTAGAAGTAGATAGACGCGTACTAGAACGGTTAAAAGATCCACTAGTGCACATTCTTCGCAATGCCATGGATCACGGCTTTGAGTCAAGAAGCGAACGCAGGGCTGCCAACAAAGGACAAGCCCAGCTAGTGGTAAGCGCTCGCCAGCTCAACGGCGAAACCATCGAAATCACCATTGAGGATAATGGTCGAGGCATCGACGACCAGGCAGTTAGAGCAACGGCAGTAAAAAAGATGTTGCTTGGAGAAGAAGAAGCAGCAAGTCTTAGCCTAGATGAAGTCTATGCTCTAATTTTTAGATCTGATTTTTCAACAAGGGAAACAGTAAGCGAGCTATCTGGACGCGGTCTCGGCCTAGCCATTGTCAAAGAAAAAATTGAAGAGTTAAATGGTCGCATCGAGTTGACGAGTAAAGCGGGTAGCGGCAGTACCTTCCGCATTATTGTGCCAACAACACTTGCTACCTTTATGGGTATTCTGGTAGAGGCTGCCGGTCAAAGATTCGTGGCCCCAATATCGGGGATGAGCAGAGCTATGCGCGTTCACCCGCTAGCCCTAGAAATCGTCGATGAGCGCGAAACTTTTATGGTTGATGGCCAAGTTTTGCCTGTTGCCTCCTTGGCCAAGGCTCTCAATTTGCCTAGCCACAAAGCACCAACCTCAACTAGCTTTAAGTACCTTAAAATGCTGGTAATCAACCACCGCGATAAGAAGGCCGGTGTTATCGTCGATCAAATTCTTACTGAGCAAGAATTTCTAGTAAAAAAACTTGGTTTCCCCCTTGGTCAAATCAATAATTTTGCCGGTGCCACCATACTCTCTGACAGCAAAGTTGCGCTAGTTCTGAACCTAGCCGACTTGGTAGAAACTATTGTCAAAACTCGTTTTATGCAAGATCAAAAACCCATGCTCGGCTTGGCGGCAATGCTTGACCGTCAAGATAGCGAGCCCGCGCAAGAAAAGGCGAAGAAAAAGACCAAATCAATATTGGTAGTCGAAGATTCTTTGACCTCGCGCATATTCATGCGCAACATTCTTGAAGCAGCCGGCTACGAGGTGACCTTAAGCGTCAACGGCAAAGAAGCGCTAGATACCCTGACTAAATCACAGGACTTTAATTTAGTTATTTCAGACATAGAGATGCCTGTTCTTGACGGCATCGCCCTAGTGAAAGCGATTAGAAGCAGCACAAGCATTCAGCAACTGCCAATAGTGCTTGTTACTTCGCTAAGCGAAGAAAAGAAACGAAACGAAGGCATTCAAGCTGGTGCCAATGCCTATTTCGTCAAAGGAGACCTCAATCAGGCCAATCTCCTTTCAGTAATTCGAGAGCTATTATGACCAAACGAATTAAAGTATTAGTCGTAGAAGACTCACTAACTGCCCAGAAAATCCTCGTTAAGATACTGAGCGCCGATAGTCAGATCGAGGTGGTAGCTGTAGCATCTAGCGGAGAAGAAGCACTCGAACAATTGCAGCATATCTCACCTGATCTTATTACTATGGACATTCACATGCCCGGGATGGACGGCCTGGAAGTGACACGTAAAATCATGGAAACCAAGCCAGTTCCCATAGTCGTGGTAAGTGCTAGTTGCTTGGTAGAAGACATCGAGAGGGCTTTCCAGCTAATTGAAGCGGGCGCACTGACAGCTATTGCCAAACCAATTGCCATTGGTAGCGGTGATTTTGAAGCTACAGCCTGGCGGCTAGTTCCGACAGTTAAAGATATGGCTGCTGTCAAAGTGATAAAGCGATGGCCCAAGAAAGAGAAGGGGAAACAGAAAGGTCAAGCTACCGAAATCGCGCCCAACCTCATACCTGAGATCAAGCCCTATAAAGTGATTGCTATCGGAGCTTCCACCGGAGGTCCGCAAGCGATTGAAACAATACTGAAAAAACTGCCCAGCGACTATCCGGCATCAATACTGATGGTGCAACATATAGCACCAGGCTTTCTTGGTGGTATGGTCGAGTGGCTAAATAATATTCTAGCTCTGCATGTAAAAGTGGCCCATGATGGTGAACAACTAAAGCCTGGAACCGTTTATCTTTGCCCTGAAGGAAAGCATATGGGTCTGGACAAAGAGAGCAAAATAGCACTATCAAGCGCTGAGCCCTTAGGTGGGCATAGACCAGCAGTCGCTTTCTTGTTTCAGGCACTTGCTAAAAACTACAGCGATTGTCTGGCAATCTTATTAACAGGTATGGGAAAAGATTGTGCGGCTGAACTTTTAGAACTAAAGAAAAGAGGCGCCACAACCATTGCCCAAGACAAGGAAAGCTCTGTCATTCACGGAATGCCAGGAGCCGCTATTGCACTGGGAGCCCACTGCCATATCTTAAATTTAGAGAGCATAGCAACACTACTGCTCAGCAGGAAATGAGGTAGTTGAGACGATGGAAACCAGCAAGACAGAAGAAATTAAGGAGCTGGAGCAGCCGACGTTGCTTTTGGTCGAAGATACACTGACTCAATCTATGTATATGAGCCATGCTCTAGGCCAAGCCGGTTACAAAGTGACCCTAGCTCGCTCAGGAGAAAAGGCATTGGAGGCGCTTGAGAGCGCGCTCCCGGACGCTATTTTGACCGATATTAATATGCCTGGTATCAGTGGTTATGAGCTAGTAAGACAGGTAAAAGAGAGGGATTCGACCAGAGCAATCAAAGCCATTGTTTTGCTAACGCCAGCACACCTTAAAGATGCAGCGGAGATTCTCAACTGTGGCGCTGATGGTATTGTCTTCAAATCAACCATAGCCAAAAAATTTGTCGAGCAAGTTAAGTTGGCTCTGCAGCAAGATGGCTCAACCTCACTAATGATTGGCGATCAATGCCATGAGACAAATTCAACTCTAGAAAAGAGCAATCATCTTTTTCTCAGTGCTTATCAGCAGATATTGGACCTGCAATCCCAGTAGATTTGTATTAAAATTGGCAGGGAAAACAGAGTTGTAAATTTACCTACGACAAGAGAAATCAATGTCAAAAGATAGCCTCGAATCGCAATTATCAAGCCAGCTTTTAGTATCGTCACTTTGCTTTGGCGCAATTACTTTATTTGTAGGCTGGCAGTGGTGGTCCTCAGAGCAAGCCATTACCATGCTGATCGGCTCAGGCCCGAGCAGTGGTGATCACAAAGAGTTTTTTGAAACAGCCCAAGCCCTCAAGCAATCAAATTTGTATCTTGGCCTTGCCTTTGCCATTTCTATTCTTATTGCCACTGCCACCACTCTCAAAATCAAACGTTTTATGGATATCAGTGTTGTTCAACCACTAAAAGCACTGACAGCGGCGGCCCAAAAAATCGGTCAAGGTGATTTGAAGTACGAAATACCAAAGGCCTCGCAAAACGACGAACTTGGTGCGCTGTCAGATACCTTTGAAAAAATGGTATCAAGCCTGCGTTCAGATACCCAGCACATAGCTGAAGCTGTGCATGTTTTGGCTAGCTCAGTCAAGCAGATCGTAGTCTCTACAAGTGAATCTTCGGTCAGCTCTACCAATACAGCAGCAACCGTGACCCAGACAACAGTGTCAGCCGAAGAAGTTAGACAGACAACCCTGGTGGCAACTCAAAAAGGTCGCTACGTGGCTGACCTAGCTCAACAAGCAGCACAAATTTCGATGGCTGGTAAAGCCGCCGCAGATGACACTGTTGAGCAGATGAATGAAATTAGAGAGCAGATGAAGTCTATTGCCCAAAACATGGCTGGCCTGACCGAAAAAGGTCAAGCAATTGCAGAAATTACGGCATCAGTAGATGAACTTTCGCAGCAGTCAAACTTGCTTGCTGTCAACGCTTCGATTGAAGCGGCTCGTGCAGGAGAACTTGGTAAAGGCTTTGCCGTTGTTGCTCAAGAGGTAAAGGCCCTGTCTAACCAATCGAAGCAAGCGACGGCTGAAGTACGGAAGATTCTCAATGATATCCAGCAAGCAGCTCAACACGCAGCTGTTTCGATCGAGCAAGGCACTCGCACAGTCGAATCAGCAGTAAAGCAGTCAACTGAAGCTGGCAGGTCAATTGAATCGCTTGCCAACAGTGTCAGTGAAGCAGCCAGTGCTGCTGTACAGATTGCGGCGGCCTCACAAGAGCAACTTACCGGTATTGATCAAGTTGTCACAGCAATGCAAGGCATTCAAGACGCCACAAAACAGCACGTAGCATCAAGTAAGCAAATCGAAGAGGCAGCCTACAGCTTGACGGCAATCCAAGATGTTTTAGAGAGTCTTGTTGCTAAATACAAGAAATAGGCTAAGAATTTCTCTGTTCAAGCCACTGACGACCGGTTTCAGTCAGATAATCACGCATCTCTTTAACAACAATCATACCGTCGGCTAAGTTAATAACATTGACCTGGGTTTTGGCATAGAGCAGTGATTCGGCAATAATCATTTGCTCAGCACTATATTCCAGCACGTCAGCAACACGGTCAACGATCATAGCCAGCTTATGCACGCCATCAAGTGCCACCACCATCATATCCGACACTGTCACTGCTTTGTCAGGCAAGCCAAAACGAGCCCTGGCATTAACTACGGGGATTAGCTCTCCATGGACATTAACAAAGCCGAGAAACTCAGACTTGTGTTCGGCTTCACAAGGAGTAATCTCTACGGCCGGATAGACACGCTCCACGCTGGTGAGAGGAATAGCATAACGATTTTCGTCGAGATAGAAGAGCAGCAGTGAAACTGACTTAGCCATGAAAATCACCTAGAGCTCAAGCCGATTAGAAAGTTCTGAGCGATAAAGTCGTTCGCGATCATACCCTCGCAATTGCGCCCTAAACTGATCATATTGCTTATAAGCATGCTTAACCACTAGTAGTGGCAGACGCGAATCTTTGACAATGTACGGAATTAAACCCAATTCAATGGTCAAACGATCTAGGTATTGAATAAAACTTGCCCCAGCGGCACAGCGAGGGAAGTTCAAGGTAAAACAAATACCCTTACCCTCAAAGCGCATAAGACTCTGACTACCTGCAAATGCCTTCGCCTCAGCCTTTGTTACAGCCAGTTCGTTCTTATCTAGCCAGCTCTCAAGCGACTTTATAAAGGGCGCAAACAACTCAATGGGAACAATTAGCACACTTTCGTGAAAGCCTGCCCGACCAAAAGCCTTATAGTACAGTGATCGCTTCTTAGGCGAAGGAAAGAGACACTCTTGCATGCTGCGCAATGCTGGCTCAGAAGAAAATCGGTTGAAGCCGCCATAGAGCACATTAAAAAGGCGATTGAAAGGCAAGCTATACAGGGCGATATCTCCACCTATGCTATCTATGTTACCTTTGCGCTTGCCAGACTTACTTTCAAGAGGCCAATAGGTTGGCAGACTAGCATTGCGCTTAGCCAGGTTCAGGTTGTAATCGGGGCTAACGAACTTTCCAATCTGCAAAAAACCACGACCAAAAGCCGCACCACGCGCACTGAAATCGTGCCAAGAAGCGGCGAACTCGCACTCTTCTGTAGCCTTAACAAGCAGCTCTGGTACCGACAATATGTCATCAATGGGCACTCGATATAAAGCCATCAAAGGTGAGGGCAGAGCTCGTGTAATCAACTTAGCACTGACAATATGACCAGTCAAACCATAGCCACCACAAGTCAGTTCAAATATATCGTTGTTAACAGCTCGACTAGCAGAAACTATGCCACGAGAGGGATGAAAGAGTTTGAGAGAATGAACTTGCTGTCTAAAATTGCCGTCTCGTGGCTGATTTTGGCCATGGACATCCACAGCAATGCAACCGCCAAGTGTGATGGCAGGATAATCAGGCTGAACGACTAAGTAACGACCTATCTCTTTAAGATAATTGTAAATGTGAGCTAAAGTGGCACCAGCTTGCACTTCCAATAAGCCAGTTTCTTGGTCGTACTCAATGATTTCAGTAAATCTTGAATTGTCTAAGGTAACTATGCCATCACCAAAGTAGCTAGCCGAAAAAGATAGACCGGCACCGCGGGTGATGCGTGGCTTACGACCGGTAAGCACTTTCTCTTCAACATCGGAAAGCTCTCTTAAGGCGCTCTGAGATGGTTTAGCGAGCGAGCCCCTAGCCAGTACTCCGCCATCGAAACTTAGGAAATCGACTTGAGGATAGAACTCAAAAGTTGAGATCATGGTAATTAATCAGTTTTCCTCTCCGCCAGCCGAGGCGCTAGCAGGAGAAGAAGAAGAAGCATCGGTACCGCCATCTACTTTTGGTGTTGACTTACCGCGTTGCCGGTGGCGATTGAGCACCTCGGCAAAAAACAAGGCTAACAGCAGAACCGAGCCAAACAGCTTCAAGAAATATTCTTCTTGATGCACGAAACAAGCAGCAATAAAGCCAAAAATGGCCGATGCGGCATAGATTATATAAGCGACTTTCTTTTGATCGAGCCCTGTATCTAACAAGCGGTGATGAATATGCAGTCGATCTGGGGAGAATATAGAAACCCCTTTGGCAAGACGGCGCACAATTGCCCAGGAAGTATCAAGCAGCGGGAAGGCCAAAATAAAGAGCACTAGCAATGAGGTTGGCACCATCACCGTAGATGCCGCACCCTTTATTACGCCGGTGATAGAAACAGCAGCAAGGATAAAACCAGTTAAATAAGCGCCTGAGTCACCCAAGAAAATGCGAGCAGGGTTGAAATTCCAACGCAAGAATCCTAACAATGCACCAGCGATAACAGCAGCCATAAGGGCAGCAAATGGCTTAGCCACTCCCAGAGCTACAGCCCAAATAGTCAAAGCAGAGATTGCCGAAACACCAGCAGCCAGACCATCCATCCCGTCAATTAGGTTGACGGCATTGGCCACACCCACCAGCCACAAAACTGTAATCGGCAGGCTTAAAATACCAAGATCAATTGGCACACCACCATGAATATGCAAGAAGGCAAAATCGAAATTCCAATCTTGCGGTATAGGAATTGCTTTAATGCGTACACCTAGAGCATAGGCGGCACAGCCAGCCAGTATCTGAGTGAAGAGCTTGTACTTTGCTCTAATAGACTCAAGATCGTCCATCAAGCCTAAAACAAAAACCAGGGTGCCACCAACAGCAATGGCCAAAATTCCCTCTTGGCCGCGGGCATTTTGCGGTAGCCGACCGGCGATGGCAACCAGCGAAACAATGGTTGCCAACACACTGATATAGATAGCAACACCACCTAAACGCGGCACTGCCACCTTGTGAATGCGCCTGTCTTCACCGGGCTTATCAACCAGACCTAGACGCATGGCTCTAGCTCTAATTTCAGGTACAAGCCACCAGCTAATAGCCAGAGCAATCAAAAAACCAGGAATTTGCATTTGGCTAAGATCGCTGCCAGCGGGCACGTAAGCCCACCAGACACCAACTGCCAGCAGCAGAAACTGACAAAGGTGAATCAAAAGCTTAGAGGCACGCGAGCGGCCACTTTTCTTCGACTCATCACTTGGCAATTCGAGTGTTTTCATCTAACAGCAGCTAGCTTGCTCTCGTAGAGCGGAAACTTCTTGCAAAGCTCCTCGACAGTTTTGCGCGACTGAGCCTTAACAGCCTCATCTTCAGGTGCCTTCAATGTTGAGGCAATGGCTGAGCCGATAGCCTTCATTTCGCTCACACCCATACCACGGCTGCTCACCGCCGGAGTACCTAGCCTGATTCCGCTAGTCACCATTGGTTTCTCCGGATCATTAGGCACGGCATTTTTATTGGTAGTGATATTCACTTCTTCAAGAACAGCACTAGCCTTCTTGCCTGTCATAGCGATGGGGCGCAAATCAACGGTCATCAAATGGTTATCGGTGCCACCAGAGACAATCGCTAGACCCTCTTCTACCAGGGTCGCAGCGAGAGCCTTGGCATTGTCCACAATTGCCTTTTGATATATTTTGAATTCTGGCTGTAATGCCTCACCAAAGGCTGCCGCTTTAGCCGCAATAACATGCATCAATGGTCCACCCTGAATACCAGGGAATACGGCTTTATCAACCAATGGTGCAAATTCTTCTAGTGACATAACCACACCACCGCGCGGACCACGGAGAGTTTTGTGAGTAGTAGTGGTGACAAAGTGGGCATGGGGGAAAGGATTTGGATGGAGGCCAGCCACCACAAGCCCAGCTATATGGGCAATATCAGCCATCAAGTAGGCGCCAACGCTATCTGCGATCTGCCGCATCCGGGCAAAATCAATGATACGTGGATAATTGCTGGCACCGCAGACGATCATCTTGGGCTTAACAGCATGGGCAACCTTTTCGGCCATGTCATAGTCAAGCAAGCCAGTTTGAGGATCAACACCATAGAAGTGGGCATCGAACCACTTGCCTGAGATATTGACCGGCGAGCCATGGGTGAGGTGACCACCCTGGTCTAAAGCCATTCCTAGAATAGAATCACCAGGTTTGAGCATGGCGAAAAACACCGCCATGTTCGCTTGAGCACCACTGTGGGGCTGCACATTAGCATGGGGGGCACCAAACAGTTGCTTTACTCTTTCAATGGCTAAGCGCTCAACTGCATCAACATTCTCACAACCACCGTAATAACGCTTTCCAGGCAAGCCTTCAGCATATTTATTTGTCAAGACCGAACCTTGAGCCTCAAGCACTGCTTCGCTGACAAAATTTTCAGAAGCAATTAACTCGATACTGTTTTGCTGGCGTATTAGCTCTCTGTTGATCATCTCAAACAGGGCAGGATCGCTATTGGCCAGATGGCTATTAGTTAAACTCATTCTTCTCTCCAACGGTCTTGTACACGCTATTTTAGCCGCTTTTCAAGCACTTTTCAAAAGGTCAAAAAGATTACAAAAACATATTGAAAATAGCTAAACTAAGTCAGCAAGCAGGTCAAGAGCACGCATTCGTCTCCCTGACTTGTACTCAATATAGCTTTGCAAAACACGTCGAGCGGCACTTGTTGCCATTTTGATACTGTCGTTAGCCCTCGGCTCATAGTCCGGCTCATTACCCTCAATATTGATACTGGCAGAAGCAATGCGAGCTAAAACCATCCTTTTCCAGACCAAAGGCGTTACGTAAATATTGCTGCGCTGATTCTCAATTGCTTCAGCTCGTTGGTTCATAGCCAGAGAGGGTTCTTCATGAACCTCTGCGGCCACTGGACCAGAGTGCGATGCCATGGCACGAATCTTATAAAAGCATTTTTGGCAGACCAGGCCCCCGAGCTCATGATTGAAAGCGCTGATATTGCGCTCGTTGAGAGTGTCACGACAAGAGACGCAATGGTTAAGCTCAGGCCTAATTCCAAGCATCTCAAGTAGGGCAAATTCAAATTCAAGACAGAGCAAGGCTGGATCTCGCCCACTAGCAGCCATAAGACCGATAGAAAGAGTAAGTCGGTCAAAATATCGTGAGCATTCCTCCGTCAACTCCTGGCCAAATACCTGAGTCAGCTCAGCGTAATACAAAGCATAGGTGAGCCGCTTCAGGTCGTGTCGCAAATTCGGATAAGTCTCAATGCTTTCGCTCTGAGTGATGATGTCTAAATTCTTGCCCTTAGCCAGAAGCAATTTGTTGACATTTAAAAGCTCAGCTTTGCCAGCAATTTTTGCCCCGGGCTTGCGCGCTCCTTTAGCAACGGCTCTATACATACCCTTTTCTCTGCTGAAAAGAGTGATGATTTTGTCGGCCTCTCCTAGATTGAAGGTGCCGACATTAATAGCAGTAAGCGAAAAGGTGGCCAACTATTTAGAGTTAATTGGCTGCTTAATCAATTCCATCCATTCGCTGTGAACAAATCCGACTTCTGGTTTATCCACCCGCTCATAGGTATGGGCTCCGAAGAAATCTCGCTGAGCTTGAGTAAGATTTTGCGGAAGTTGAGCACTGCGATAGCTATCGAAGTACGACAAACTCGCCGTTAGAGCCGGAACCGGAATGCCACGTTTGACAGCTTCTTGCACCACCGCACGCAACGACTCATGGGAATTAGCCATCCATACCGCAAAATCAGGGTCAATTAGCAAGTTAGGCAAGCTGTTATCCCGATCAAAAGCTGTACGGATTCGCTCAAGTAGCTGGGCGCGAATAATACAGCCACCTCTCCAGATGCGAGCACACTCGGAGAGATTAACTCCCCAATTGTATTTGTCAGACCCGGCTTTGATTAAGGCCATACCTTGAGCATAGCTACAAATTTTGCTGGCATAGAGGGCCTTTTCTAAATGACCAATTAAGCTCTTATCGGCTGGTGGCAATTTCGCTAGCTCACTGGTGACCGATGCAAACACTGTAGAGGCTAGCTTACGCTCCTCTTTCATCGACGAAAGCACACGTCCAGTCAAGGCAGCATCAATAGTTGGTACTGGAACGCCCAGGTCAAGCGCGGCTTCTGATGTCCATTTCCCAGTGCCTTTTTGTCCGGCTTTGTCGAGAATAAGGTCAACTAGAGGTTTTTTGGTTTCCGGATCAACCACCGATAGAATTTGAGCAGTAATCTCGATTAAGAAAGAATCAAGCAGACCTTTGTTCCAGTTAGTGAAGACTTCGGCCATGTCCTGCGCCGACATGTTCAGCACCCGCCTCAGGACATCATATATTTCGGCGATCAGCTGCATGTCACCATATTCGATACCATTATGCACCATCTTAACAAAATGACCGGCACCGTCTGGTCCTAAATAACTTACGCATGGGCTTCCGTCAACTTTTGCTGAGATTGCTTCCCAGATTGGTTGTACTTGCTTATATGCGTCAAGATTTCCACCAGGCATGAGTGACGGTCCCCAAAGAGCGCCTTCCTCACCTCCAGATACACCAGAGCCCACGAACTGTAAGCCTTCTGCTGCCAGGGCTTTTTCTCTCTTCATGGTATCGGTAAAGTGTGAATTACCGCCATCAATAATGATGTCGCCTTTCTCTAAATAAGGCTTCAATTTGTCGATTGTCTGATCAACCGCTTCTCCGGCTTTGACCAATAAAATGATTTTTCTAGGCTTCGCGATTGACTCGACAAAACTCTTCTCATCAGGGCAGCCAACAACATTTTTGCCCTTGCCACGGCCTTCGACAAAATCAACTACCTTGGCATGGCTACGATTGAAAATTGAAATCTTAAAGCCATTTCTCTCAATATTGAGAGCAAGGTTTTCGCCCATGACACCGAGGCCTACTAAACCGATAGCACTCAAACTGCTGTCGCCTTTTTTGTCATCACTAGCCATTGCTACTCCTTTAACATTAGCCTTGCACAAGGCTCATCTACAAACCATTCCACGACTCCTGGCAGACAATCACCGATCACAAGCTGTGAGGGATAGCCTTTTTCAGGATGGGATACAACATCGTTAAAAATTTTGGTTTTACTTTCACCGGAGGCCAAGAAAAAGACCTTCTTAGCATGGGCAAAGACCGGCCTGGTTAAGGTCAAGCGCGTAGTATCAAGGGCTTCAGTTTTCACTTTGTTGGCGACACAAAGACGGCTCTCTTCGCTAAGAGCCTCACTACCAGGAAATAATGAGGCAGTATGACCATCTTCGCCTAAGCCCATCAAAGCCAAAGAGAAATGAGGAAATTCTAGTTGGGTCTTATCTTTTGGTTTAAAAAAGCGCCGCAGAGTTTGCTCATAAATTTTTGCCGATTGATCAGGATCTTTATCTTGATTGATTGTAGGAAAAACATTTGTGGACGGAATCGAAATATGGGCAAGCAGGTTGTCACTAATCATTTTATAGTTGCTGTCATTGTCACTATGAGGCACACAACGCTCATCGCCTAGAAAAAGATAGGTCATATTCCAGGGAAACTGTTGTTCTGACAGCAACGCCATTTGACGATAGAGCCCCTTTGGCGTGCTACCGCCCGAAAGAGCCATTGAAAACAAACCATCTTGGGCTATAGACTGACGAGCAAGTTCTGTAATTCGCTCTGCCAAAGCCGCAAATAAATGAGACTGATCTACAGCGACGTTGATCGTCTGATTATTCACAACAATAGTCTTAAGCGCACTCAACATTGGCAATTTCCAAGCAACTTAACAGCGTGCTGAGCGGCAGCCAAAAATACACTGTCTTTAGCATAGTGCTCAAAGGCAAAGTCAACTAATTCATTGAAGACTGGCTCTACAAAGCCTTCTTTATCACGAGCGCTAGACCAGGGCAGCTCCATATACTCATAATTTCCAGCATTGCTAACTTTCAAAGCGCCACTGACAAAATCGACATTGAGCTTATCGCTACCATCATTGAAAGTCATTTCGAAACTGTTGACACCAGTGCAAGAACCGGCCACAGCCAATAGATTGACCTGCATAGTCTCTGTGGAACCTGGTTTACTGTACTGAGCCTGCCAGCCGCTGCTCGACAGACTGGCTGCAGTAGGTTCAAGTTTTATACGCGAAGTCAACCAACTGGCCAACAAAAGAGCCTGACTAAAGCCTTTGGCGTCACCACCGTAGCTAATGGTTACTGCCTTTACAGCTTGCAATCGACTCGGTTTAATTGAAACATCGGTATCATCAAAAGCAAGAGCAATAGCCTTTCGCCAGGCCGATAAAGTCAACCAAGCGAGATCAACTACAACCGCTCTATCAGCCAGGTCAATGGCGATCTGCCATTTAGACTTGAGGGAATTGAGACGCTCCTCACAGACAGCACTGCTTTCTTCATCACTAAAGCGACTATCAATCAGTAAGTGGTCTAAGTACGCTAAGAACGGCTCAACAACACCGCGAGTCAGATGCTTGCTACCAGCAAACAACCATGAAGGCAATTCCGGAATTACCAGTGGAGTTACAACACTGGCCAAACCATCAGACTTAAAAGATTGACCAGACCACTTTACAGTGATTTGCTCGCAACACATTTGCTTATCAAGTCGCCCCGGCAAGAAATGGCAATGCGCCGTAACCCATGCTTCTACTTTCTCAACTTGAGCCAGAGCAATAACAGCCAAGATTGCCCGACAAGGGTGGCGCACTGTAATCTCGGCCAATAAGTTCTCGAATTCGCGCTCATTTTTGCCCTCATCACAGAGCAAGACTACATTCAGAGCGCAGGCTCGAATCACAGGGGCCCAGCTATTCTTACTCTCACTACTAGGCTCAGCAGAATTATCCTGAGCCGCTCTACCAGCAGAATCCCAGAGGCGACTGAGCTCACGCTCAATTTTTGCTACATCTACCTGAGCCAAATTTCCAGAAAGGAAGGAAAGAGTGCGCCCATCGTCTTGAGAGGTTTGCAAATTCTGCGAATTTTGCAAACGACTTGTAGGAACTCCAGTCATAGTTTTCTCCAGGCATGCCCGGTCGAGGCAATTAGGTCATCAGCGGCTTTGGGGCCCCAGGAACCAGCCTTGTAATTAGGAAAATCAGTAGGCTTATCTTTATCCCAGTGCTCTATCAAGGGCTCAATGTACTGCCAAGAGGCCTCAACGAAATCAGTACGAGCATAGAGGGAGGGATCTCCAATTAAGCAATCAAGAATCAAACGCTCGTAGGCCGTAGGGGTGCGAGCGCCAAAGGCTGTTCCATATTTGAAATCCATATTAAGCCAGCGCACCATCGTAGTTGGCCCTGGTTGTTTGGTGGCGAATTTAAGAGAAATGCCCTCTTCCGGCTGTATCTGCATAACCAAAACGTTATCATGACGACCATCAGCATCGGCCACACCTTGATCACCTTCAAACAAACGGTGCGGTGCTTTCTTGAAGTGCACAGCGACCTCAGTAATTGACTTCGCCAGACGCTTACCCGAACGCATATAAATTGGCACCCCAGCCCAACGCCAATTATCAACTTCAAGTTTAAGAGCGGCAAAAGTGGGAGTCGGTGCGTCAGGAGAGACACTCTCTTCTTCTCTAAAGCCAGGCACATGAGAGCCGACGATGAAACCCGCGCCGTACTGTCCACGCACTGCATATTGATCAATGGTGGCAGGATTTAGCGGTTTGAGACAGCGCAAAACTTTGATTTTTTCATCACGAGTTGCCTCCGCTCCCATAGATATGGGAGGCTCCATCAGTACCAGGGCCAAAAGCTGCATCAAATGGTTCTGGACCATATCGCGCAAAGCTCCAGCTTCTTGATAGTAAGCACCACGGCCTTCGACGCCAATTGTCTCAGCATTGGTGATTTGAATATGATCTATATGATTACGGTTCCAGAGTGGCTCAAAAATACCGTTGGCAAAGCGAAAGACCATGATGTTCTGAACAGTTTCTTTGCCCAGATAGTGATCGATGCGATAAACCTGATGCTCACGCATTACTTCATGGATACTTTCGTCAAGCGCTATCGACGATGCCAGGTCGTGACCAAAAGGTTTTTCGATGACAACACGAGGCCAGGCTTCATTAACTTTGGCTTTGGTCACTAGACCTGAAGCTGCTAGACCCTTAATGATTGGTAGATAGAGACTGGGAGAGGTCGAAAGATAAAAGACATGACGTCCTTTAGTACCATGCTTTGCATCTAATTCAGAAAGCGCGCTCTTGATTACCTCATAACCTTCGGCCGTGGAAGAATCGGTAGCACGGTAGTAAAGCGATGTAGCAAATCTTGACCAAGAGTCTTCTTCATATGGCAAATCTGGAGCAAACTTGATCAAAGAATCGCGCATTACGTTGCGAAATTCGTCGTCACTCATCTTTGTTCGCGAAGTGCCAAGCAGTACGAAGCCTCTGGGCAAGAGACCCTGAAGGAAAAGAGCATACATAGCTGGCACTAGCTTGCGCTTGGTTAAATCACCGTGAGCGCCAAAAATAACAAACGACAGCGAATCGACATGCCGATCAAGCGCCAATCCCTCAAGAAGTGGATTATCAAGCACTTTCTCTTCAATCATATGTTCTCCTCTTCACCTGGCAGATCAGGTTTTAAGGTCGAAATTTTAGCACTATTAATTGTATTAAGTTGTTGCGCTACTGGCATTAAATGCCAATAGTAACTTCAAAGCCAAGATAGCGAAAATTGAGTGAGTCAAAAAGAAGAACAACCATTGCACCACATACGGTGGCAATTATTAAGTGACAGGAGGCATGCTGTCATCTGACTGCACATTAATCACTCTCACACCGCGACCATCAAGAAAATCGACCACATCCTGTGCTCGCTCACCCATTGGCCACAAAGGCACTTCCATGCGCGCATAATTAGTATGAAATATGATCGAAGCAGAGTCATTGTAAGGGTAATACTCAGCATAGATAACATCGGCAAGAAGCAACATCTGGGTGCCTTTTTTCTTCGCCTTTCTATCAGTTACGACCAAGACAACCTCGCTCTCAGTCAACTCTAGTAAATACTCACGCCGCGAATCGCGGATAAGGCCAAAGCCAAACAAAGTCAACAATGCGCCAAAAGTGATGCTGCTAAGACCGATTAGAACGCCCCAGGCAGGCCATTCGGACAGTAAGACAATAGCGACAGTGAACCACATGGCCACGAAGGCCCAACCAAGACAAATAGCTGTACACAGAGGAAACAGACCTGGTCGCCGTTTGTGCGGCAAGGAAGTAAGCGTAATGCCACAGCGGTCGGTGAGGAGCATTGGTTCACACGAGCAATAGGTACCGGGATAGCCCTTATATGCCCGTTATAGCAGGTCAAATCACCATTTACCCAAGAACATAAGCCTGAAGACCAAAAGCTCTCAGCCAAAGATAGAAAACATGAATATGAATGTCCCTGTATTCCACATGCAGTGGGCAATCATCGATGGAATTAAGCTACGTGTGCGCTCAAAGACAAAGGCAAAGGCAAAACCAAGAACAAAAAGTGGAAGGAAAGCACCTGGGTCCATGTGCACAGCCGAGAACAAGAAAGCCGATAGTAGCATTGACTGAAAAGCACCAAAGCGCCAACGCAAGGAGGTATAGAGAAAGCCGCGGAAGAGCGTCTCTTCACAAATTGCTGGCAAAACGCCGACCGCCACAATAAAGAGAACCGCAGCCATGGCATTATGCGAGCGCACTGCTTCCATGATAATCGTCAAAATAGGATTTGACGAGCCCTCGGCACTGAGAAGCTTCCTCGCCACAATCGAAGAAATGAGCACCATAGGCACACAGGCAAACCAGGTCAAAACCCCAGCAAAAACAAGACCAACAGGTCCGCGGGTAGGTGTCTGCCAGCGCAATTTAACCGCTTCAAAGAAACCCACACCAGTGGGCTTTATGGCAATGAACCAGGCCAAAATCAGAGCGGGCAAATTGGTTACGAGATAGATTGTCATAGTAAGCACTGCCAACATTAGCGGGTCTTTGGCACTGCCCTTGAGATAAGGAATAAGGAGGCTAATAACTGGGGAAAGAAATGACTCAAGGGCGAGCCAACCAATGAGCACGCCATAGACCTTAGTAAAGCCATAGGCAGCTGGAGCTCTAATTTGACCGAGAGTATTTGCGTCCGAGAGATTACGTGGCAATTTAAACAACTGCACAGCTAGGACAACGATGCCGACAAAGCAAGAAACAGCCAAAATCAACATTAAACCAGCAAGACGGGCCGCGAATAGCCGACTACTGTCGTTATATTCAGTCGCTGCTTTATCAAAAACTTTTTGCTGCCCGCTGACTTTGTAGACTTCAAGCTTGAGCACTTCTCGGTAGAAACCAGAGGTGATCAGTTCATCGATGAGGGCTAGAGCACTGGCGCTCTCCGGAGCTTTGAGAGTCTTTTTTAGGTAGAGAGCATCAATTAAGTCGGAAGATCTCGCTGCCCGCTCGTCTTTGTATCTCCGCATAGCAGCCAGCTCATCGGCAAAGCCCATTCCTGTTTCCGCCGCTAGAACCACTTGTTTCAAACGCAAAGTCAAAGATTGGGGGTCGTGACCGACGGCACTTTCCATTGACTTGGCTGCAGCTTTATAGAAATCATCAGCCGACTTTGAACCGGCCAGAGGTAGGCCGCTTGAGAAAGCCTTAAAGCCTGCGGCCATACGCATCATAAACTCAGACTGACCAGCTTCCATAACGGCAGCACCCTTGCCGTCTTTGACACGACTAGCAGCGTTGCTCGAGAAGACCACGCCAACAAGCAAGGTGCAAAGTACCAAGAGAGTCGTCACTAAGCGCGGTCTTAAAGCTGATTTATTGAGAATTACGCCGAGACCAACTATTACGATGAGCACTCGTAGTAAATCAACGACCAATTGCAGAGAAACATTAGAAATGCTGGGCACTTGAGCCTCAAAAGGCGAAAGCCTGATCTTAGACTCTAAATTTTACAGGTTTTCGAGCGAAACAGCCTAAAGTCAACAGGCAACTTAGAAGACGTCAATCAGCGCCGCCGCCGCCGCCGCCGCCACCGCCGTCTCCACCAGTAAAGGCGCTACCATACTCACCGAGCTGGCCAAAACCACTAAATTCGCCGTAATCGCCGAAGCCCTCAAGCCCACCGAAACTCGTTCCTGTGTCATGGAGGAAGTCATGACTGTTACCAGGGAAGAGATTGGGGTCGCCCTGCGGTACCTGATCAGCATAATACCCCCAAGGGAAACCATTAACGAGCTTACGCTTCATCAAAAACCGAGGAGCTTTAATAAAGCCAAGGCCGAACATAACAATGCCCACGAAAATGGCTTCAATAAAGCAAATGTCCCAAAAATACATGGGCTTGACCTAATGACTGTCTGAGCGAACCTACTGCAGGTAAGAGCGTAAGCCTAATACGTCAGGACGTCAACAGGTAGAGTGGGAGAATTACTCTAAGTATTTACTCGACGTCTGTCAATAATGCGATCTTTTGTGAACCAACACTGCTCACTTGCATACGTGGACCTTGATTGCGCTTGAAGGCGTCAATGTAGCGACGAAGAGCTTCGCGCATCAAGTCTGAGCGGGTTCTGTGCTCAACTTGGGCGACAAAGTCGATTTGTTCTAGTAGACCTGGTGGAAGAGCCACAAGTACTTTCTTAGGCATGCACGTTCCTTTTTGTAAATTCCAAAAAAGTATTAAAACCAAAATTTACGACGACACTTTAAATGATGCGACACAATACCAGTAAACTAGTTCTGGCTAGTAAACTGGACGGACGCAAACTCACAGATTATGCTAAGTGTGTCCTTCGATTTCCAGAATACAATTTACACTTATCACTGTAGTTTTTAAAGAGCAAAAACAGCCATAAGCAGTGGAAAACAAACAAACTAATATAAAAGCTTTCTTGTCTTTGACGAATCACCACTGGCGGCACCACCCATTTTCAAAAACCACATACCATGCGGATATTGAAAGAACATACTTCGTAAATCCATATGACTACCAATCCTGAAAAACCGATCGACAATAACCAACTTACCAACAACGTCAAAGCTGGAGGTTGCTCTGCCAAAATTAGCGCTTTTGAGCTAAAGCAGATACTGGCTGGATTGCCGAAGATAAAGCATGCCAATCTGCTCAGTGGTATTGACAATTTTGAAGATGCCGCAGTGTACAAGTTGAACGATGAAATGGCAATTATTGAAAGCGTCGATTTCTTTCCACCTCTAGTTGACGATCCATATCTATACGGCCAGATAGCGGCTAATAATGCGCTGTCTGACGTATATGCGATGGGAGGCAAACCGCTTATAGCTCAGGCGATTTTTGCCTTTCCTACCTGCGACTACCCCCTATCAATTGCTGCTGAAATATTGCGAGGTGGAGCTGACCAAGTCGCTAAAGCTGGGGCGCTTTTGACTGGTGGTCACAGCATTCAGAGCAGCGAAACTATATACGGATTAGCAGTAACAGGATTGATTAATCCAAAAGATATACTCACCAATAGTGGTGCCCGCCCTAATGACCGAATTGTTATGACAAAAGCTCTTGGTACTGGCGTCAGCTTACTAGCGCTCAAGGCCGGTCTACTCTCTAAAGCTGAACAGTCATTGTTGTTTGCGGCACTAACCACGCTAAACGATCGTGCTCTTGAAGCAGCGCGCCGAGTAGATATCCATGCATGCACAGATGTTACAGGCTTTGGCTTGGTAGGGCATATTCACGAGATGGCAAAAGCTAGCAAACTTGCAGCTCGCATGGTAATTTCGGCCCTGCGCTTTTTCCCTTCGGCCCAAGAATTTGCCAAACAAGGACTGGTACCAGCTAGTGCTTATGGCAACCGAAAATCATTTGAAGCAAGCGTATCCTATATAAAAGATCTACCTCTTGAAATAAGCGACTTACTCTACGACCCACAAACGGCAGGCGGACTTCTCTTAGCTGTAGCAGAGAATGACACTGCCAACCTCATTGGTGCGATGAGCGAAGCTGGAATCGAAGCTACCGTTATCGGAGAATTCACAGAAGGTATTCCAGGTCATATAGATGTCTTAATTAGCTAGACCAAGTAAGAACACTCAGAAGGGTAAAACATGAAAAAATCTCTTGATCTCAGGGGTCTTACTTGTCCCGAGCCAGTGCTAAGAACGAAGAAATTGATCGATGATCAATCTCTTTCTTGTATTGAAGTTCTGGTCGACTCGGAAGTTAACGTTCAGAATTTAACTAGGCTAGGAAACTCTCAGAAGCTTTCCGTAGCATGCGAAACCGCGGACGATCACTTTAGAGTGGTAATGCAACGCTCTACCACCAATTCTAAAGAACAAGAGTCAGCTGAACATCATCATCAAGCTACTGCTCATAAAACAAAGGTAAGTTCAACCATTGCGGCTGGTGGCAATACTATCGCCGCAACTGCGACCGGAACGATCATTCTCATCAGCCGCGATACCTTTGGTGAAGCTCATGGCTGGGAGAAATCCAAAGAAGATCATGATTTCAGCGCCAATCTGCTCAACCTCTTTTTGCAAACTTTACTGCAGTCTGGTCACGAACCACGGGCGATATTAATGGTCAATAGTGGTGTTAAGCTGATTGACCCTGATGGACCATATATAAAGGTACTAAATGAACTCAAAGAAAAAGGAATAGAAGTCCTTGCTTGTGGACTTTGTTTAGACTATTACGGTTTAAAGAGCCAAGTACCTGTGGAGCAAGTTACCAACATGTTTGCTATTTGCGAATATTTGTTTTCAGCCGACCGTATAATTTCGCCCTGATTAATCTTGATCAAAATCTCGCTTAAAAACTTGGGCCAGAACCACAGCAACGATTACTCCAAAAACAATCAGAGCTACAACAGCTATGACAGTGAGCCAATGAAAAGCTGAAAAAATGTCACCTATGTCCATGTTTTTCAGTGTAACAGGAATAATCAAGAGAGAAAGAGCTAAAGCCCGGCTGCATTGGTGCTTCTACGCTAACTAGCTCCAAGAATAGTCTTGCTCGACAAACAGTCTATTTCAACAATTGCTCAATTTCACTAAGCGTAGGCAAACCCAGCGATGCACTGATTGTTCGTGTAGCAAGCGCCCCAGCAGCGTTGGCAGAGCGAGCAATATCGGCCCAATCGAAATAATCAGAAATAAGGGCTTGCTGCCAATTGAGGTCAACACTAGCTCCACTGGCCAAGCGACTGAGGACAAAAGCAACATAAGCATCACCGGCCCCGACAGCAGCCAAAGTATCAACCTTAACAGGGGCGGCAAAATAGCTATCGCCGGAAGCGATTATGGAACCATGAGCTCCTAATGTAAGCAACACCACCTGAGCACCAGTCTGACTTCGTAGCTTTTGGGCATACTGGGTTAGCCGCTCAGTGTCGCTGCACGGTTCAATATCACCAAGCCAATAGAAAAGCTCAGGCCGATTGACCTTGATCATATGGGCCAAGCCCATTGCCTCAAGAGCCTTGCCCCGAGCCTTCTCTCCTTCTCCTGTAGGAAAACCGGCATCAAAAGAGACCAGCAGATTCGCTTTGCGCGCCCTTCTCATTGCTTCTAAGACAGCGCTGCTGCGCGGTTCCATCGTCAGAGAAATACCGGTTGCATGAAGAGCCACTGCCCCTTCAAACATCTCGTCACTCAAATCATCAATGGTAAGCTGATGACAGGCATTGGGTTTGGGCCAATTATAAAATAAATTTTCGTCAGACTCATCAGTTAAAACATAGCACTGGGCAGTTGCAAAAGAAGAAGTACGTGAGACAAAAGTGGTATCAATGCCAGCAGCTGCTAAGCCATAAAAGAGATAGTTGGCATGCAAGTCATCGCCGACCTTGGCCACCAATCGAACATTTATGCCAAGGCGGCTTAGGGCCTGAGCGACATTGGCAGCATTGCCTCCGGCGCTGCGCAAAAATGTATCAGGTTCGTCCCAGTCAGCACTCTTTTTGGTAGCAATCCAATCAACAACCAATTCGCCGATTGTTATCACCGAACGAGATGGAAGTTCAGAGGGCTCAATCACTATTTTGAGCCCCTTCTATGTTATCGAAACTTTCAAGCCGTTCTTTTCGATCACTGATGGATAGAGGCCGTAAGCTGGTTTTATAGCAGGAAGCAAAGCCAAGGCTTTATTGACTGGACCTTTTGAAACTATCTTGCCTTGTATAAGCGCTAAGGGAACATTGACTTTCCCCAGCCAAAATTCATGGGCAACGCTTGATTTCATGAACATTTCCACGACTGGCTTTTTGTTGCAATCACCCACGGTGATTACCATCTCTTGACCATTAGAGCAATCAACAGTGAGACGACCATCGGGCTCTCTATAGTGGAAAGTCACTATGAGCCTCGATGACAAAAGCTGAGCAGCCATTTCTTTTTCATTTTTAATTGCACTCCAGAGGTCGTTCATTACTCTGTGCAATTCATCTGTGTCAGTAAAGACAGCCATTAATAAGCCCTCTTCAAAAGTTGGGTGAGGTCGTCGCTAGAAGCCTCTCGCGGATTAAACATTATCGCAGGATCAGCTGCAGCGAGATCGGTCAATTCGACAAGGTTTTCATCGCTGAACTCTGGCACACCCAATTCTCGTAGGGTACGGGGAAGTCGGAGTTTCTCGAGCAAGGCTTCGACTTTGTTCACAAGAAGATTGGCTAAAGCCCGCTCATCTCCATTACTTGCTTGCTCGGCAAAACCTAAGAACTGGGCAATTCGGGCATAGCGTGGATAAACAGTTTCAAGGTTAAAGCGCATGCCATGGGGAAGAAAAACGGCATTGGTCATACCATGATGAGTGGCATACTTTGCCCCCACAGCGTGGGCTAGAGCATGGGTGATGCCGACGCCAGAATTGGTAAAAGCCACCCCAGCCATACAACTAGCCACCAGCGTTGCGCCCCTGGCCTTTATATTGCCGCCATCAACTGTTGCCTGGGGCAAGAACTCAAACAAGAGCCGCAGTGACTCTAAACAAATTGCGTCAGTAAAAACAGAATAGGTCCCGGAGGCGACGTAGCATTCTATACCGTGGGTGACCGCATCGATTCCGGTGGCAGCAGTTAACTTAGCTGGCAACGAGACAATCATCAGAGGGTCGAGAATAGCCACATCAGGAGCTAAAAATCGGCTGCCAAACATAAGTTTCTTGCCCTCGCCATGGTCCTTTACCATAGCAACGAAAGAAACTTCGGCACCAGTGCCTGCAGTGGTGGGCAACGCTATAAGAGGAAAGAGCTTTCGTTCGATGATATTTAGGCCTTGATAATCCATGACCTCACCACCCAAACTAAGGCAAATGTTAATCACCTTGGCAGTATCGATAACAGATCCACCACCGACAGCAACGAGAGCGTCGCATTGGTGTTTGCGTGCAATAGCAGTGGCATTGTTAACACACTCGATATCAGAATCGGAAGGCACATCGGTGAAGAGAATAGGGTTGCTACCAGTTGATTCTCGAATGCTTTCGGTCAGAGGCATCAGTGCCCCACTCTTCTCGAGAAAAGCGTCGGCCACCATAAGTACTTTTTTGCCACCTAGTTCGCGCAGAAAATCTCCACAAGAACTGGCTGAATCTTCTCCGAAATACACTCTGGTAGGAGTGTGAAAAACAAATGGGTTCATGAACTATCGGCTCTACTAAATGTATCTCATTCACTCACATACTGACGAGAAAATCAAACTTTGGCCTCAACTGAAGCTGAGATAGTGGGTAATTAAACAACCTTAATTTATCAATACCATTCTTTGTCGATTTTGTTGTTTTACCAAGCCATACCTTGACAGCAAGGCGAAAACCAAACCAGTATAGCGACTGTGATATTTTTGACATTTTTAGCCAATCTACCGTCTTTGCCCAGAGGATCTGCTGAAACGCAGTTGACATCCCGGTTGTCATAGAGAGGCAAATAAGGCTACAACCTAGTTGTGGGGGATTCTTAATCATTGGTAGTAAGTAATAAAGAGAATCGATTTTACTGCGACAATAGCCGAGGAACGTCAGGACTAATTTGTGCGTCTGAGCAAGTAGGACCTAACGGACAAGCTAAAACTATCTGAAGTTCAAGAAGCACAAAAAGAAACTGAATTGAAAAAGAGACCAACCAATAGGAATTTTATGACTAAAGGCAGCGGAAGTCAGAATCTCAAGTACGTAGCAGTGAGCCTCTCGCTGCTGATTGCTTCTAACTCTGCTTTGATTCCGGCCTGGGCCGCAGCCAGCAAGTCAGATAAACCGTCTGGTACGCTGCTATTGCCTCTTACGCCTAAAATTGACCAGAATGACATTCAGTCAAGTCCTGCTGCTGTTCCGTCAACTTCTTCTACTACTTCCTCTTATAAAGAGAAAACAACAAACGGGACCACCCCAGAAGAACTGCCTCTTAAGGCTGAACCAGCTAGTGAGGCTGCACTCACCCCAGAAGTTCCCCAAGCAGATTCTGCCGTTTCTGGTGCGCCGGACAAAATCGCTCCAGAGCGTATAGATGCTTCATCTATGCTCGAGGCATCAGCAACAGCTGATGATCTGCAGCTCAGCGAGATGGATAGTGCCGTCAGTGAAGACACAACCCTAAAAGGCACAATTCAGATTGTTGCCGATGATACTGAATACGACCAAGAGAAAAACACCTTCTTAGGTACCGGCAATGCTGTGGCTATCATTGGGGGACAAAACTCCAAGTTAGAAGCAGACATGATCCTTTATGATCAGAACAGTCAGACTATCGATGCTCGTGGTCACGTCAAAATTTTACGCACCGGCCAGGTAACCACTGGTAGTGCCTTCAAATTCAAAGTTAATTCTGACGAGTATCTGATTACCAGCCCGGATACAGAGCTGAATGGCACCCAGGTTATCGCCAGGGGTGCCTACGGTACCAACCGAGCCATGATCTTCAAGAATGGCACCCTCGATAATCCAACGCCATTCCACCTTGGCAAAAATATGCTGTTCGGGCCGCAAAGTTCCGTCACCGATATTGCCGATAAGGTTATGCATCCGGACGCTTACCTTACTGACAAGCCGAGCTTTGTCTTCAAAGCGCGGAAGATGATCTACGAAAAATACAAAGAAAGCGGTAACCTCACGGTCTTAGGTGGCCGCTTGCAATTTGCTAACTTCTCGGTTCCCGTTCCTAAGTTTGTGGCTACTGTCGGCCAAGACAACAATATTATGTTTCCAGTTACCCCCATGTTGGGTAGCAATATTCAAAGTGGTGGTATCAATATCGGTCCAAGCTTCAACACTGCTATGGGCAAGACTGGTAAATTAAATTGGGCACCGATGGTGCAATTAGGTGGCCGAACTACTTCAGGACAAACTGGTGGCAATGGTATCGGTTTATCTGGTCAAGTTGGTTACAGCAATAATAAATTCAGCACTCACCTGGCCTATGGTTCTGTCTCTAATTTGCTAGTGGCCGACTTCAGAAGCCAATTAACTAAAAACACTCTATTCCAAGCCGGTATTAACCGATTTCAAAATGACGGTTTGTTAGGCTTCAGACGAGCACGATTAATCGCTGAAGTTGTACACAACCATACTTTGGGGAACATTCCCTACCTATCAAGCCTCAACTTCCGCTCCTCTGCTGGCTGGGCTCAAGATAACCCGCAATTGATCAACGCCACCCCCGGGATGGCTGCATTATATGGTGGCAACACGACTAGCACAGTCATGAATAGCGCCTTTAGAGTGCAAGAACAGATCACTGCAGTGACGCAGCCGATGTTTTCACTAGGCAACGAGAAGTACGGAGCCCGCGGCTTTGTCTTTGGCGGAGTAGCAATGGGTGGATATTCCTCTGGCGACGCCAGAATTGTTGGACAAGTTGGTCCAACTATTCAATTTAGAGCTGACCGCTTCACTTTCAGCACCAACTATACCCAATCTGCTGTTCGAGGCAGTTCACCGTTTTACTTCGACCAATTCTTGCAAGGTAATAAATCTGCCAACATCCAGGGTGACGTAAAAATCAACAAGTGGTTAACAGTCGGCGGCGGCTATGGTTATAACCTCGATTCAAATTTGCCCTACTCGAAATCGATTTCGGCAGCCATTGGGCCTCAAGACTTCAAAGTGCTGCTGTCGCGAAATATGATTCAAGGCATCAATCGCTTTGGTTTCGACATAATTTACGGCCAACCAATTCCATTCAAGAGCCTTGTCCTCAAGGGTTCTCCTGACCACGGTCAGATGAGCGGCATTCAATAATTTACGGCTTGTATCTAAACCATAGGCTGTCGCACGGAAGATAGTTAGCAACAGCTAAGGCTGCTGCTAGAATAAGCCATTCGAGAATAAATACTTGAAGAATGATACTTGAAGAATGATACTTAAAGGATCAGTACTTCAAGAATGCTACTACCACCTCAAATCGGGACTCTTTCAAGTGAAAGAACTAGAAAGTACAGCACTAGACAATCTTGTCAAGAACAAAATGCCAGCAGTTGGGGTCGATCTTGGCGGTACCAAGATTAGAGCTGCCGCAATTATGGATAGCCAATTGGTCTCAGAGCCAAGGCAAGTACCTACCCCTAGTGGTCCTGAAAACATTGTCCAAGCGGTTCTCGACCTAGTGCTTGGTTTTCAAAAAGAATTTGTACTGTCAGGAATCGGCATCGCTACAGCTGGCATTGTCAATTGCGATACTGGCGAAATTGTTGGTTCAACAGGAAACCTTCCCGGCTGGTCAGGCACGCCACTAAAGCAAGTTATAGAAGAGAAAACCATGCTACCAACTCTGGTAGACAACGATGCCAATGCTGCGGCCTATGGTGAAGCCAGCGCCAGGCACATGATGCACACCACTTGTGTATCAGTGGTAACCTTAGGCACCGGAATCGGTGGCGGTCTAATATTAAATGGCAAACTTTATCGTGGCGCCCACTGGGGCGGCGGAGAAATTGGTCATATCCGCATTGCCATGGGCAACAAACGTCTTTGTACCTGCGGCTTATTCGACTGCTGGGAGGCCTATGGCGCAGGTCGGGGCCTAGTCACCACGGCCAAAGACATTCTTAGCGGATTGAGCAGCAACCAAACTCCCTTGTGTAACAAGGGCGATAAGCTTACGACCCACGACATTGTAGACGCTGCTCGCAGTGGTGACATCGTTGCTCAACGAGCGATGGAAACCTGGCATGAGCATATTGCTGCAGGCATGGTCAATCTAGCCCACATACTTGATCCAGATGCCTTTATTGTCACAGGTGGTCTGGCTGACTGTGTGGATTTTAGTCTATTGCATGAGATGGTTACTGATAGATGTTTCCCGCGAACGGGAGAGACATTAGAAATTTACAAATCAGAACTTGGTGGCATGGCTGGTATCATTGGCGCCGGCCAACTAGTACTAGATAGCATGCTCGAAAGTAAATAGAGCTGCTTACTGATTTAGCGATTCTCAATTGTATAAGTAACTGTAGCCGAGCCATTGGCCGGCACTTTCACAGCAAATTCAAAAGTATGGGAGTCTTTCTTTTCGAAAGGCTGACTAGACGTAGTCACTTTCCAATCACCATAAGAGTGTTCAATTGCAGTCACCGTAATTGCTGTCTCTTTGTGATTGCGAAACTCAATTGAGTAGCTTGATCGTTGCACGCGATCAGATACCTGGACCTGACTTGTTTGTATACGATCGGCCACAACGTCAAAAGCATCGCCAAGATAGACTCTAACTTTCTCATCGCGAGGAGTATGATCAATTAGATCTTCTCCAACAAACTGCAGGGCACCGTCGAGGTCTTTTTTGTAGACTCGAACTTTTCCTTTGGGCATAGGCAGGCCAAGATTATTCTCTTTGCTATTAGCCAGCTCCAATTTGACGTTTACTTTTTGACTCTGCTGTCCATTAGAGCCACCATAGGGGCTTACTGCATTATTGCTGTCAAATACAAATAGCTTTTTCACAGGCACTTTACTAGCGTTAAACAATGTCAGCTGCTTGGTCTCATTGTCATTGAGATCAGTTTTGCCTTGCAGTGAATAGAGATGATACTCAGCGAAGCTCTGCTCTTGAAACTGGGGTTGGGCCACTGAAGACTCTGCCATTCCACGCATTACAGCCATATCGGCAGCAGGTTCTGTCACTTTGTGGACATCGCCAGCCATCAGCTTTAGAGCAGCGTCACGATAAGTAGCACCAGATTTATTGTCGAGGGTGACCCAGCTAGTCAAGTCACAGAGACTATCATCAGCGTTAGCCACGGCCACATAATCACACTTCCAATTGAGCCCCTGGGTCTGATAGCTAATCTCGCTTGCTTCAACTCCCTCTTTATCGCTTTCTAGCTTCCATAGCAATGATGGTTTAGAAACAAGACCAGATGGTAGTTCGGCTAGCTCAAGCTCGCCTTCTGGTCCAACCACAACACCGGAAGAAGTTTGGATGACGATAGACTGGGAGCGCTCAGACAAGTTGCCGTTTGAATCAGCCACGGTTACCCGAGGGCTAGAAAGCAGAGTACCAGTGACCTCACGCACACCGCCCGTACTGAGAAATTGACGAAATTTGACCTGCTTGCCTATCGAACGAGAAAGAATGGTGTTTTGATCCATTAAGTCGTACTGATAATTTTGCTCACGAACAACCACACTGTTTGGGTTGGTCAAGGCAGAAAAACTCACGGTAGTTGGATCAATGGCAGCAGCCACGTCTTCAAAACGGAGAAAATTGACACCACTATTTAATTTGATGTCGCGAATATCTTTAACCAAACCAAAATTCTGATTGTAGATAGTCAAAGCTACACCCTTCGAAGCTGAGACAACTGGCATATCTGCCGCTGCTGGCTTAGTCACAGTTGAGCTTGGAGCTTGTTCAACATCAACTTTGCCAGTAGATTTCGCTGTAGCTTTGGCGGTAGATTTCGCCAGGGCGAAAGGGCTGGCAATTAGGTTAACCAAAAGCGACAGGGTTAGTGCAGTTACTAACGAGGAAGCCTTAGAATTTGGAAACAAGAAAAACTCCTTTTGGTAGCACTGAATAGCAACATCAACTCCAGAAATGCAACTACTGCTTTCTAGTAGCGCGCTCTAATAGCGAACCCTAGTAACGAACCTCTATTTCGTAAGTAACTTTGGTTTCACCATTCGCTGGCACTTTAGCAGCAAATTCAAAGGTATGAGAATCCTTTTTGACAAAGGGCTGACTAGATGAGGTGATTTTCCAGTCGCCGCCACTGTGCTCAACACAGTTGACAGTAACGGCAGACTCTTTATGGTTACGTATAGAGATCTCATAAGAGAACTTCTGCACTCTTGAAGAAACTTGCTGCTGAGAGAGCTGCTTGCGCTCACCGACAACATCAAAGGCGTCGCCGAGATAAAGCCTTACCTTCTCGTCCTTTGGCGTATGGTCGATCAAATCTTCGCCAACAAATTGCAAGGCACCATCTTTGTCTTTTTTGTAGACCCTTACCTTGCCCTTGGGCATAGGCATGCCAAGGTTATTCTCTTTGCTATTGGCTAACTCGAGCTTAACGTTGACCTTGCTTCTGCTATTACCACCAGGATAGTAACCACCGTAGTAGCCGGAAGCACCTCCATCAAATATAAAGAGTTTTTTGATAGGAACAGCACTAGCATTAAAGAGAGTAAGTTGTTTGGTCTCATTATTGTTAACGTCTGTTTTTCCGGCCAAGGCGTAGAGATGGTACTCAGCAAAAGACTGTTCCGTAAATTGAGGAGCGGCTGCAGCCATTGCCGATTTATACATTCGTATGCCAGAAGGCTGCGGTGCAATATTTTGAACCTTATGCACGTCGCCAGCCATGAGCTTAAGCGCAGCATTTTTGTAGGTGGCACCAGACTTATTATCGAGAGTAACCCAACTGGTCAAGTCAGAAAGTGTGTCATCAGCATTTACCACTGCGACATAGTCGCACTTCCAGTTCAAGCCCTGGGTTTGATAGCTAATCTCAGCTTTCTGGGGACCTGCTTTATCAGACTCAAGCTTCCAAAGGAGCGATGGCTTTGAGACCAATCCTGGTGGCAGCGCCGCTAATTCGACTTCGCCGGATGGGCCGACAACTACTCCAGAAGCAGTTTTGAGAACGATACTCTGGTTACGTGTGGAGAGATTGCCATTGCTATCAGCGATGGTTACCACTGGCTGATTGAGGAGTGTGCCAGTAGTTTCATGAACTCCACCAGAAGTATATTGCCGCACCTTTATTTCTTTGCCCACTGACTTGGAGAGAATGGTGCCGACATCCATAATGTCGTATTGATAATTCTGTTCGCGGACAACCACACTGTTCGGTGCAGATATAGAGCTGAAGCTAACCGAAGTTGGATCAATTGCAGCGGCTACGTCTTCAAAGCGCAGATAGTTAATACCAGCAGTTAAATCGATATTGCGCGTATCTTTGACAAGACCAAAATTCTGATTATAGACCGTGATTGCCACTCCTTGCGATCCACCAGCCGCGACTGTCTCCGCAGCGAAAGCTGGCAAAAAGTTAGCAGAAGAGCTGAGAAAAATACTAGCTGCTAGGAAGCGATTAGCTATAAGGAACCGATTAGCTATAAGGAACCGATTAGCTGTAAGAAACCGACTAGCTGTAAGAAGACTACGTGTGGCAGCCGCTGTCCGCTTATTCAATTTATCACCTCAACTTGACTGGGTAGAATCTAAAGTCTTAGGTCTCAGAATCACCGGCTTAAGTTGATTCCTAACTTTGCTAGATGCCTTGCTTTGCTAGATTCCTTACTTTACTAGATTCAAGACTTTACTAGATTCAAGACTTTACTAGATTCAAGACCGGCAGCAATTTCTTTGCTATATCCACATCCAATTCATGTCCACCTTTGGTACTGATAAAGCGCGCTTTAATGCGCAGGGGATTAATCCCAACCAAAGCCAAATCACCAATTAAATCTAAGAGTTTATGACGCACTGGCTCATCGGGTGAGCGCAAAGGCATAGTGAAATCATCATCAGTAATACTGACCACATCATCAACTAAACCGAGCATCTCATGTTCTTTCAGCATGCCAAATGTTCGTGCTTCATAAACAATTTTGGCATCCTGGCTTGGCTCCCAGCTCTTCCATACTTGTCCAATTTTGGGATGCTTCCAGTCCATCAGATATGTCACTGAAAAGTGATCTGCAGGAACAGCTAGTATCGAGCGGTCACCTTTACCGACGCTTACGACCTCCGGTAGATCAATATCAGCAACTATCTTCTTCGGTTCAATACCGGCACTTTGAAATAGCTCGATCCAGAATTGCGCACTTCCGTCAGCCAGAGGCATCTCCGGGCCATCAACCATGACATAAAGATCATCAAGACCCCAGAGGGTTACAGCACACATAAAGTGCTCAACGATACAAAGTCTTGTCTTGCCAACGCCGAGCACTACGTTTCTCAACGTGTTTACAACGAAGTTAGCCTTAGCAGGAATCGCCACTAACTCTTTGTTGTCACCGCTAACACAAAAGAAGGTAATTCCACTGCCGGGTGGAGCCTGGTAGACCTCTACCAAAACCTCTTGCTTAGAGGTCATACCTTTACCTCGGTATGAAACCAGCTTCGGCGCAGAGTTAAGGATCTGCTTCAGATCACCGCTGAGTGGACCGCAGTCAGACAATGTGACGTTAGACATTATTTGCCTCCCAAAATTCGCTCCTCCAACAGAGCGATACGGCGTTTCAAATCTTTGACATCATCTGTAACTCTGGGCAAACGGCGCAAATTTGCATACATGACAAAGAACTCGCGGGCGGGCATGGCAGGAGTGCCTGCGTGAATTTCACCAGGATCAATATTCTTCATAGCTCCAGCAGCACCCGATAGAACAGCATCGTTAGCCAACTTCAAGTGGTCACTCAAATTGGCACTACCACCGAGAACCGCCCGATCACCAATCGAACAGGAACCACCAATAGAAGCGTTAGCAACTATCAAACACTCACGGCCAATGCGATTGTTATGAGCAATCATGACCAAATTGTCTATTTTAGTGCCTTGTCCAACAACAGTAGCACCCATGGTGGCACGATCGATGGTGGCATAAGAACCGATCTCAACATCATCTTCAATTACCACAGTACCAATCTGGGGAATCTTCAGCAACGGATTTGGCGCATCAGAGAAGTCACGGCTGCCTGCCATATTCTTTTCAAAATTACTGGGCTTCTCGGTTACATAGGCGAAACCATCAGCACCCATGCTGGCGCCCTGTTGCAAGATTACCCGATTTCCCACCTTGCAATAGTCTGCCACCAAACAACTGGGATAGAAAATCGCATCCTCGCCGATTTCAACAGCACCGCCAATAACGCAATGGGCCATGATTATACTTCTTGCGCCAATCTTAGTTTTAGGTCCGATCACGACATAGGGTCCAATGGCCACGTCAGCAGCCAATTCAGCCGAGCTATCGACAATGGCAGTTGGGTGAATGCCTTTCTCCGGGTAGAAGCGCTTGGGAGCCAGTGCCGTCAAAACTCTCTGGATAGCGAGATTCGGTCTTTCAACTAAGATCATATTGCGATCAGGGAAATCAACTTCTGTGCCAAACGGTGCCACAACGGCAATGGCTTTGCACTGAGCCAACTTTCTCACTAGCTTTTGCTCGAAGACAAAGGCCAGATCTTCTGCCTTTGCATTCAAAGGAGAGGGAGAGACGCTTTCCACCGTGATGGAAGAATCGCCGTGGACACGGCCTCCAATCAGTCCTGCTATTTGGCCTAAATTCATCGCTTGAGGGAGGCGCATAAATTGCTGTCCTTTTGTTGGGGGAAGCCAGACTGGCACGAAATCTGGAACTATAGTTGAGAACAAATCTGGGACTATAGTTGAATCTAAATCAGCGAAAGAGCTTAGAAGCTAAAAAACAACTATACCCGCGCAGAGCGCGGGCAGAGTTGATAAACAATATACGAGCCATCTTGCGGGCTGTTTCTATTACTGTCAAATAGCTGAGGCAACATTAGTTATCTCAGTAGATATCATCTACTTAGTGACGGATTTAGAAGTAGCACTGGCTGAAGCACCAAGACGCTTTACAACACCGTCGGTGATATCAGTACCGCCCAATAGAACGGCTCCTTTCATCAAGACAGTATCGAGCTTGCGGCTAGCAGCCTCAGCCTTAATCGCGCTATCGATATCGGTTTCAAGCTGTGTTTCAAGGTTTTGTGCCTTGGCTTGGGCTTTCTTATACTCATCATCTATTTTGGTCTGTAGACGCTTTTGCAGTCCTTCCAACTCAGCTGGAGGCTTCTTAGCGTTCTTGGCTTCTTCGTACTGCTTGTTTGAATCTTCAAGAAGCTTGCGCACTGACTCTTCAGTTTTCTTGAGTTCTTCAGCAGCTGATTGAGCCTTGTTGAAGCTTGTAATCACTTTGTCGCGATCAACAACGCCAAGAGTTGCAGATTTGACAGTTGGTGCAGTCTGGGCAAGAGCGCCGGAGCCGATTGATACGGCCACAATGGCGCTAACCAGGGCGAAAGACTTTTGAACGTTCAGCATTCATCTCTCCAAAAAAAGCTATTCAAGTATCACTTGTCAGGCATCAATTAATCATGTTAGAAGGCCCGAGCGCACAGTTTACAACATTCAGGCAAGTCAAACCAGCAAGACTAAACTGCTGTAATTAAAACTTCTCTCCAAATCCAACGGTCATGCGTGGGGTTCGATTACCCAAGATCGTACTAACTATGGGTAGGCCATAATCAATACGCACCAATCCGACCATAGGCATATTGATACGCAGACCTAAGCCTACAGAGGCTCCAAAGTTAGAACGAGAAAGCAGACTATTAGTAGTGGAATTACCGACAACCTGGCCATAGTCTAAGAAACCAGCAATCTTAACGTTCTTTTTAATGGCACTGGTGATTTTATTGTCATCTGGCAAGAATGCCAATTTAGCTCTCAGCTCAGCTGTCCCCATAAGCATACCGGCCCCAGTTCCTAGGTCAGAAAAGGAACGGAAGCCGCGCACACCGTTCCATCCACCCAAGCGATACTGAGCAAACTGTGGTAATCCGCCCACAGAGGTGCCAGCTTGAGCGTTAAGGGCCAAAGTAAAGTTCTTATTTTTGCCAAAAGATTTAAACTTACTGGCACTCAAGCCTGCCTTCATAAAGCCACCACCGATACCGGCGGAAGGACTAATTGAAGCCTTGATAAATGATCCAGTGGTAGCATCCATTGCACTATCTCTGGTGTCACGAGTAAGAGATGGATTGACCGTAAAGAAGGTGCCACCACGCAACTGCTGATCTCGTGATTGACCCGCCATAGCTGCCGCTTGAGCTTCAGTACTAGCCATACCTGTAGCCAAAGCGCGATTGGCCATAGAAGTCAAAATATCTTGATTAGCGGCAACACCGGCGACGTTCTTAAGAAAAGTATTCTCTCCGGTAAGGCCTAGATTGGCATTCCAACCGCGAGCCAAAGGCTTAGAAAAAGTCGTGCTCACACCAACCGTGCGCTGCATGGCTTGGTCGATAAACATACTACCCATATTCCGGCCGAAGCCAGAAACGGCCATAGAGACATTGGAGCCACGTAAGCTTGGTTCAACCCAGTTAGCTTCAATGTTATAGGTGCGTCCGGTTGGCAGGAAGGTGTTGCCAGCATTGTTAATCGAATTAGTGACACTGTTGAAGGTTCCAGAACCAACCTGCGAGCTAAAAGAAAGAACCTGACCTCGGCCTCTAAAGTTGCCATCGGAAAAGTTCAAGGAACCAAATGGTCCAGCGACCGAATCGACACCACCCCCAAGGCCTACAGAGCCGGTTCGTTTCTCGTCAACTTCAACTTTAAGAGTGTACTTATCCGGATTGGTAGCCGATGGCACCAAAGAACGCCTGATATCCTGAAAATAGCCATTGGCATACATCTTCTTCAGGTCATTAGTGAGCTGTTTCTCGTTATAAACAGCCCCAGCCTTGGTCTTTATACCATTCCGAATAATGAAGTCTTTGGTCTTCTTATTACCGACAATCTCAATATTATCGATAGTACCTTCGTTTATTACCAGTTCAACAGAACCATCAGGATCATCTTTGACGTCGGTGACGCGAGCTAAGACAAACCCTCGCTCGTGATAGCCCTGCTCAACCTTATCGATAGCTGAAGAAAGAGCGTTAAGATTCTGGGGCTTACCGAGCTGATCGCTAAATAATTTAGTGATCTCTTCGGTAGAAATAGCATCATTACCACGAATTGAAAACTGAGTGATTGGCGCATTCTCAGTCACACGAATCTTGAGTAAGACGCCACTGCTAGTCATTTCTGGATTAACTTGGAGACTCTGCTCATCGAAATAGCCCATTCCATGAATGGCTTTAAGATCTTGCATAACGACGTCACGGTCGTATTTATCGCCCTTTCTGGTCTTAACGACACTATTAATCTCTTCTGTAGAAACTAAGCGATTGCCTTCAATCTTAACGTCGTCTACGACAATGTCGCTAGCCTGAGACGAAGCTGAGGCTTGAGAGCTGTTCGAGCTTGACGCACCACCAACAGTAAAGTGACTTGGAGTAGCCCTAGTATTGTCGTCAGAACCTTGAGCGCAGACGGGTAAAGCAGGCGAAAGAACTATAGACCAAGCCAGCATTGCTGCCACTAAGGAGTTTCTTTCAATTTTAGGTAGAAGTTTGAACTTCACTAAAAACCTATTCATTCGGCAGTTCGCCGCCGGAGACTCGCATCAAATTGACAACGACATTTTCACCGCACCGTCGGCCTGTATTCTAACAGACAACCCAGCATGCCAAGGTGTTCCGTAACACAAGTCGTGTGATCAAACTCTAATCACTTGACAGCCTTCGTCTGATTTGACTTTGATTTCTCACTCTCGATAAATGCAATTTAGCCGATATCGGTCAAATTGTTTTAGACGAAACTTGACCGATATCGGCCAAGTTTTATATGGCGATCATGCCTTCTTACATTGAACTTTCTACTTCCAAAATCCGTATAGAAAAATACGAGCATCTTGGTGAGGTTCCTATGCAATTCAGCGGAGAGGAAAGGGAAGCAAATTTAGAACTAATAGAAAAGCTCTGGCCTATCTTTGAGGAGCGCATACCGGATGACGCAACAGCTTTGAAGTTTGTTCGGCAAACCTTGTTGGAGAACAGCGCAATCCATTGCCAGTGTGGCTTAACGGTGAAGAAGAAGAAGTATCAATCAAAGAAACCACGCACACTCATTTGCAAGAACTGCAAGAAAGAAATTTGGTTCACAGCAAAGACCCCTTTCAAAAGAGCTGAGAGACTCAAAGCCTGGTTGGGTGCAATTTTTCTCATGGGCAACGGAGCAGTGGTTACATCGAACAAACTAGCTGCGCTGGGGGGCACAGCCATCTCTACAGCCCTGAACATTGTCCGCACCATTGGCCTAGTACTAGAGCACGAAAGACACTTGGAAACGGCAAATAGGTCTTTTCCTGTGCCGTCAGCAGAATTCATTTCTATATTCTGTAGACGCAGCCTTCTGACTCTTCCCAAAGTTCATCCATCAACCGAGATAGAAGAAAACGCAAGTTCTGCAACTAAGACGAAACAAGGGAGATCAGAGCAAAGGCCACAGGCGACGACCACTGAGCACCTAAGCGAAAGTGAGAGAGAAATATTCGAACTTATAACCGCAGAACCTATAACTCAAGATCAGATTTGTCAAAGCACGACCCTACCAGTTAGTGCTGTAGCCAGTGCTCTTGTGATTCTCGAAATCGAGGGACTGATCCAGGCCCATGCCGGTGGTCGTTTTAGTAGACGCGGCTGCTCAGACAGCACGAACAACGAGACCGAAGAAAAAACAAATCCGCTAGCGGCTATGTCACTAGTTGGCAGAACAATCGACTCAACTCTATCGATTAGGGGAGGAATAAGTCGAAAATATTTGCAGATCTATCTAGCGGCAATCTGGTGTCATTTCGATCGCCGACGATGGAGTGAAGAGAAGCTATTGCTTGCGTTCTTGCGAGCACCGAGCATCTCATACAAAGACATATTGAACTATGAGTCACCACCACTTGCTTCAATGGTGGCGATAACTAGATTGTAGATCCAAAGCCTGAGCCAAATTACAAAAGTAGCGAGCCATTTTCAGACTCGCTACTAAAGCTTGATTTAGCGAAAAATAGAACTAAGCCTCGAACCAGCCCACAGCTTGAGGATCAAGATTGATATTTATCTGCTTAACCTCTGTATAGGCTTCAAGACCAAACGTTCCTAGCTCGCGACCCCAGCCACTTTGTTTATAACCACCCCATGGGCATTCGGTGTAGGTATTGTGGTAGGCATTTACCCAGGTAATTCCAGCTCGCAATTGCTTAACTACTCGGTGGGCTCGCGTTATGTCATTGGTGAATACCGCGCCGGCTAAGCCAAACACTGAATTATTTGCCAACTCAATAGCTTCCTCTTCAGTGCTGAACTTTTGCACCACGACCACTGGTCCAAAGATTTCCTCCTGCACCACTCGCATGTCCGATTTAACATCGGAGAAAATAGTTGGATTGACATAGTAGCCACTGCCGTACTTTTCACCTTTGGGTTGATCCCCTCCAGTGACAAGTTTGGCACCTTCCTTTTTGCCGATCTCAATATATTCAAGAACCCGTTTCAACTGAGACTCACTAACAAGTGGTCCCATTTCAGTTTCCGCTTCCAGACCAGGGCCGACTCTTATCTTCTTAGCTCTAGCAGCCATTTTCTTTACAAACTGATCATAGATTGATTGCTCAACTATCATCCGTGAACCAGCAGAACAAACCTGACCAGCATTGCAATAGATGGCAAACAGGGCGTAATCAACGGCGATATCTAGATCAAAATCGGGGAACACCACCATTGGTGATTTTCCACCTAGCTCTAAAGTTACCTTTTTCAAATTAGTGAGAGCGGAGGTGGCTACTCTCTTGCCGGTATTGACACTACCAGTGAAGGCAATTTTGTCGACAATGGTGCTTTCAGCAATTGGTTGACCCACCGTTGGGCCATCACCTAGAACTATATTGACCACGCCTTCCGGCAACTTCAAATCGTGCAGCAATTCAGCCAGGCGAATGGCCGTCAAAGGTGTGAATTCTGAGGGCTTGAGCACACAGGTGTTACCAGCAGCTAGAGCTGGAGCAAGCTTCCAGGCGGCCATCAAAAGCGGATAGTTCCAAGGAACAATTTGACCACAAACTCCGATCGGCTCTCTCACCACAGTAGTAACTGAAGGTGCTGGAACATCGATCGATTGGCCACTTGGTTTAGTGATTAAGCCAGCATAGTAGCGGAAGCAATAGGCCGCATCAGCTATATCGTAGGTGGTCTCACGCAACGGTTTGCCACCGTTGAGAGTCTCTAACTCAGCCAATTCTTCTGCATGAGCATCGATAGCATCGGCAATTTTACTGAGAAACTGACTACGCTCCAAAGCTGTCATCCTCGGCCACGGGCCATGGTCAAAAGCTTTTCTAGCGGCACGGATAGCTTCCTCAACCTGCGTTTTCGAAGCCTCAGCTACCGTGGTCAACGGTCTGCCATTAGCAGGATTTACGAGAGTGCGCTCACTAGCTCCGTCGACAAACTTTCCATCAATAAAAAGTTGCCACTTACGATCTACTTTTACTTTCGGAGCCGTTAAGGTTTGAGCCATGAGTTTATCCTCTCAAATATAAATATTGCGCGTACAAAGCAAAGCAGCACCTACATAAACGCGTGCCACCGAACAGAATAAGGTCCCAACAGGGTGGCAATCATATCATTTGTGCAACAATATTAACTATTTGAACCTTAGTTTCGATTGGAGACCTCAAGCGCATGGCTCATGGATATCCCGGTACCTTCCTTACTCTTGAAGGTCCAGAGGGCGCGGGAAAAACGACACAAGTCAAGCTGCTTTCCACGAAACTTGATGCCATTGGCATACCTCATCTGATCACGCGCGACCCGGGTGGCACTCCGCTTGGAAAGCAAATCAGACGAGTACTTCTTACTCCGGGAAACCCCGTAAGCCCAATGGCAGAACTGTTGCTCTACTCAGCAGACCGTGCTCAACACGTGGACGAGCTAATTATCCCAGCGCTTAAAGCCGGGAAACTAGTAATCTGTGACCGTTACACAGATTCAACTGTGGCCTACCAGGGATATGGCAGAAACCTCGATTTGGAACTGATTAGCCAACTCAATGGAATGTCTACTCAAGGGTTAAAACCAGAGCTAACAATTCTCTTTGACTTAGAAAGCGAGAAGGGCTTAGGTCGACTGCATCCAGGCGGGCACGACCGCATGGAACGAGAAGCTATTGAGTTTCACCACAGAGTACGCAAAGGCTATTTGGAATTGGTCAAGAAAGAGCCTGAGCGTTGGCAAGTAATTGACGCAAGCAAAGCCCTGAGCGCTGTCCAAGATGAGCTCAAGCAGATAATCTGCACCGCTTTTGGAAAACGCTTTGATTTTTCGCAACTCTAGATCTACTTCTATAATTCTCGTCCTATTTCTAGATTTAGCTAGCGGTCTTTGACGTGCGCGCTCATCTCTTTGGCTAAGCCATCAAGATCGCGACGAATCTCGGCTTCGCTATCGGCATCAAGTTCTCCACCTTGAGCGATTCTCATACTGCGCTCTTTGCGCTGAAGATCGATTGCCCGCTGCTTCAAGTGTTTGTAATGAATGTCAGCGACCTTTTTATCTTTCATAGAATCTTCGAGATACTTCAATGTATCGGTGAGCTGAATTGCTGGAGGCGGCAATTTCGCCTGCGGTGTGGAAGCTGAAGGATCGATGTAAATAATGGGTGCATAAAGGAAGCTATTAGAGAGGAAAGGATAATAATAACCAGAGTTTCCTTTCCAGAAATTACAGTTAAAATTGCCAATTCTGCAGGAAAATGCTGCCCCTCCGGTAAATTGAGGGCGACTACCTGGCCAAATATAAGGCACTAACGGATTGAGGACAATTGGCTGACCATAAGGATTGAGAAAGGCTCCGTTAGAACCGTAGCGATACCCCCCACCGATCATATAGTTAGCAGTCTGCAAGACTGTAGGCTGATTTACGCCTTGTTGATAACCACCATACTGATAGCCATTGTTTTGATATGCGCCACTTGGATAGCTAGAATAGCTAGGATAGCCACCTATCGGGCTAGCTGGCAAGCTAGAAGGAACGCTCCCAGAACCAAAAGCACTAGAGGCACCATAACTATTAGCGCTACTGCTCTGGGCTGATAGTGGGGAGAAAACCTGTGGCAAGATGGCCAGAGCAAGCAGTGGCAGAGCTAGCGACTGGGTCAAATCAGACCAAGCCAGCTTCGGTAGTTTCATAGCTGCCTACTCCTGAAGAATGCATCCCCTGATCCAATATTGCCAAACTGATATTGCCAAACTGATACTGCCTAACTCAGTCTAGATCAACTCTTGACTAATCGCTATTAGTCCTTGGGTTGTTCCTTTGGAGCAGGCTTAACAAACCATTGATAGTTAGTCTCCTCTCCCAGCATATGAGCGCAAATCAAGCTCCACAAGCAAAGGAAACCAAGTGAGTTGACATTGTAAACCCCAACAGGAGGCAAACTACCCGTAGTCACGAGGGTTATAAGCCCGGGGGCGGCAACGATTGAGCAGAATATTCCGAGCTTCTTAGCTACCGCAAAGAATGGTTTTGAGAGCCTGTTTTTTCTCACCAGCAAAATCAGACCAAAGGTAAGCAATACGAGAGCTACAGCCAATCCATGCACGGCCCAGTCAAAGATAATGCGGCAAAAAATATTGACCGCCGCTTCTTGAATCGTGTGCACAGTCTCAGAGTAACTAAAATTGTCGGATAGTCTTTCCATTTACATGATTTCCATATTCAGTCTTATTGAACGGCATTTAGCCTATTTAAACAGCCTTTACCTTACTGATTGTCCTACTTCGCTGCAGTGTGAAGAGCTCTGCCTAGATTCGTAAAAGCTTCAGCCATATTGGCGTCACAGTCGATGGCCTTTCTCCACTCGGCGATAGCATCATTCTTTTGACCACTGCGCCAAAGAGCCAGACCTAAATTATTGTGCGCATTTGCGTCAAGTGGAGCATATTTCAGACACTCTTTATACGCTTCAGTTGACTGTTGTAGCAAACCTGATTGGTATAGTGCCACGCCCATATTGTAATGTGCCTCAGAATAGTCTGGTTTTAGGCCGATCGCCTGGCGCCAGACGTCAACGGCCTCGTCGTAACGCTTAAGTTGGTAAAGAACAATACCCAAATTGTTGCGAGCCTGAGGGTAACTGGCATCAACCTTAAGGGCTCGCTCTAAGACAAAGACGGCTTCGGGTAAATGGTTCATTTTCCAGAGCACAACACCAAGGCAGTTGAGAGCATCGGTATCGTTAGGGTTTGACTCAAGCAAACTCGAAAGTATCTTATGAGACTGACTCAATTCACCAAGACCCTCAAAGCACTTAGCAAAACGCAATTCTAAGTCACGCGGCAGCAGACCTTTTTTGCCCTGCAAAGTCTTTTGGGCAGTCTTGTACTCAAGCAAAGCTTGCTCATAGCGATGCAAGGCTCTCAATGAATCACCCATGTCAATATGAACTTCTTGCAACTGCGGGTTGTCGCGCAAAGCTTCTTGGAAGGCCGTTACCGCAGCATCGTTATCACCTTTCAAAGCCAAGACATGACCAAGGTTGCGGTGCGCTTCGGCAAAATCTGGATTGAGCCTGAGAGCGCGGTAAAGAGCCTCCACGGCCAAATCATATTGACCAGCAGCAATATAAGAATGGGCCAGGTTGTTAAACAATTCACAGCGAGTGGGATTGTTTTCAATTGCTCTTTTAAATTCTTCAAGAGCCTCTTTGTTGTTGCCCTGCCGTTTGAGACAAACAGCTAGATTATTGTGTGCAGAGACATTCTGCGGCTCCCGGCGAATTACTTCCTCGAATTGTTTTATTGCTATATCAAGCCGGCCAGACTGGGCATTCTCCATCCCGGACAGCAGCAATTGGCTAGCAGAGGAAGTATCGAGATTGAGATTCTGAGCCGCGTCCTTGAAGTCAAGAGCACGAATCGGCAAATCAGTTACAGGCTTACTCAGTTCAAAGCCAGAAAAATCCTTTCTCAACGCCATGCTATCCGGCTCGAAACTGCCTGAATCTGCTTGAGAACGAGCTTTAGCCTCTTCTGCACTATCTCCGGAAGGAGCAACTTGGGTTTGCTCGCTTTGAGCCTGCTCACCTTGGGCGAGAATTGATGGAGTAAATAAGAAAGTAGAAATGCCAAGAAGCCAAGCCCCTAACCAGAGCCTAGCAAAGCAATAAGAAACTCGTCTTCTTTCAAGAAACGGCATTGCTAAAATCGCGCTAGGTCGATATTCATTGCTATGTTCAAGTTCAGGCACTTTACCCTCCACGGACAAATGAGAATATCAGGATGTGACCATGTCTTGTAGACTCTTATCTTCAGCAAAAGAGGTTTTCAATAGTGCCAAAAGAAGTAAAGATCGTCCTGTCGCTAAAAACTTGCATCAAGCTGATCTTATTTACAGGCCTTCTATTTTCAGGATGTCTGGCCCAGCCCCTTTGGCAATCCTGTCAGAGCGCTGAGGAACTGGCTTTTGACCGGAAATTTACAAGAGAGGAGCTGCTGCTCCTCAATTTAGGCCACGGTCAAGGGTCTGCGGGATTCTTTCTATTGGAAGCTCTAAAACAAAGCAAAGAGACCACCCATAACTTGCAACGAGCTATGTCGCAAATGCGCCAAGTCGAGGCTACCTACGCCAAGTCAAAGGGCAAGCCTGATGACAAGTACTTACAAAATTCGGAACTAAAGCTCACTCAGGCTCGCCAACGCTCTGAGGAACTCTCCGAAAATATCTCTGATGGCTTCCGAGAAATGAAGCGGTCCGTAAAGGAAACTTTGCTGCGTAATCCTTAGGAAATAGAAACTGCAAATAGAAACTGCAAGTAGGCAATTACTTGCTACCTACGAGGCGGACACTAGCTCAACCACAAGGGGCAACATGCCGACCAACTTTTCGTTGATATTCAATACAAGTTTGTAGGAACCGGGTGCAGGCAAGATCAAACCTGGAAATGCGCTCAGGACACGATGCAAAGACTCGGTGGTAGGCAATGGGTCAACTTGGCCAGTTGCAGATGATGCTATTACATCACCTTCCGGACTGAGGACACTGAACTGGTAGGTAAAGGCCTCGGGCAATCCGCGCAATTGCGCAAAGGCATAGATAATCGGAATCATAGAAGGGAAGGACGTTGAACTGAATGAGTTATGAACATTAACCAAAGTCACAGCATCTTTTCTAAAAATGTCTTGTGACACCCGCTCGCAAAGACAAATACCAACAACTTCCGGATGATCAGTCATAGCTTCTCCATTAGACGCCCTATTTTAGGCAACCCTTTTGTAGTTAACCCTTATACGGCTACTTGTGATGCTAGCAAATCCGGACAGTAGCATACTTGTAATCAGCCATTAGGATTAGCTCACTCAGAACCACCATTCTGGAATAAAGCCTCGCGGGTGATGCTCAAATAGCAATATAGAGGGATGGAATGTTCCTATAGCTCTGTCATATTTAATTCAGGCAGGTAATTGCCTCGACGGTAGCTTTCAGATTACAGACAAACCAGCGACCAGATGAATCAGCATTTTAAGTCCTCTCGTATTTTCAGGGAGAGCACAGTGCTGGTATGGAGCTGCACTTTCTGCTGTCTAAAAAAGGAGCGAGGACATGGGAGTTCATCAAGCACCTTGCATAAAAACACTCTTAGGCGTAGCTCTTCTCTCGCTTTCGCTCTTTAGTGTTGCCGAGGCCAGAGCCAGCGACGATTCCTCTCCACTTAATGGCCCTCTGGTAAATCACTCTCAAGGCATTAACAGTCGAGCCAAATCAGACAAATTCAGTGCGGTCGGTCAGATTGGATGGGAAAAGAAAATACGAGCTGATCAATTGCGTATAGAGGCAGATCACCTTGTCGCTCTGGGCAAATACAGCGAAGCACAACCGATGCTTCAAAAAGCTTTGGCTTTATATCAGGCCGTTCTTGAACCCGACAATCCAATAATTGTTTTAACTATCAACGATATTGCCCAACAATACTTCTACATGGGTGACTTGAAAAGTTCAGAGCAATACTACAAATTACTGTTGATTGTCAGTCAATCCTCCTTCAACGCTCTTTCCAAGTTAGAGAGTGATGACAAAAATATTCCAGCCTTTGTCGGCACCGAGCTGAATAACATTGCCGCCCTCTATTTTAAACAAGGCAAATGGCAAGAAGCTGCAGCGCTGTTCGAAAGAGCTTTAGAAATTCAGGCTCGCACTATTGGCACTGCCGATGTTGAATATGCCCGCACCTTGAATAACCTTGGAGTTGTCTGGGCTAATGAAAACAACTACGAAAAAGCCAATCAGTATTACTGCCAAGCTCTCAAAACGAGAAAAGATTCTCTCGGGGTGCACCACAAAGACTACGCTCTTAGCCTGCACAACCTTGGCAGACTGAGAGCCTGTGAGGGTAAGCATGACGAGGCAAAAAGTTACCTATTCGAAGCACTAGCTATTCGCAAAGAAATTCTTGGAGAAAATCACCCAGAGATAGCAGCTAGCTATTTTGGCATCGGCGAACTCTACTCAAGTCAGGCCAACGAAACCAAGGCAATTGAATATCAAAGCAAGGCTTTAGCAATGAGACTAAACAGTTTCGGAGAGCATAATCCAGAAGTAGCAGCGTGTTACTTTGCCTTAGGCACCTACGAGGAGAAGCTTGGCAACAAGGAGAAGGCCCACTCATACTATGCTAAATCATTAAAGATACGGGAGAGTGTGCTTGGTAGCAACCATCGCGACACACTCAAGACTTTGGTAGCAATATCAATTCTAGAGCGCAATAGTCTTGCCGTAGCCAGCTACTGACTCAAGTCAGATCCACTGCGAAATGGCCCAGCACCATTAGTTAACTCACCTAACAAGGCTGAGTTCTTCAGAATCTTTTCAATGGTGACCCGATCGAGCTGATTGTTTGACGCCAGCATATTTTTCAGCGGGATGACATTAGTTAGCGCAGAAGGTATGGAGAAATCCATGCCAAAAGCCTTGAGCTCCGAATTTATATCTTCCTCTCGTGGATTGCGGTAGCCAATCCAGCGAAAAGGCCCAACGGTGCGTTCAAAGTCCCGTGCTGACTGTTTGGTCAAAACCACCAATCGACCCGGATCAAGAGTAATCAATTTTTTGTCAGCCACAATATGCACAGCGCTTTCCTTACTCTGGTGCAAATCGAATACAGCAACATCGCCGGCGGTTTTCATAACAAAAACCACAGCCCCAGAAGGAACGATAATTGAAGTCTCGCCAGCATGCACAACAATATCTTGTGTTGGAGCAAAGACCATATTGCCCTGCTCTAAACCAAAGCTATTGCCGCTAGTGTCACCAAGTAGAACAATTCCTTCGGCAGCCAACTTGGCAATATCTTCTTTGCTCATATTGCTCTTGTAAGTAGTCTGGCCGTCAATCAATACACGAGAGCCAACACTTGCCTTGCGCACAAGCTCCTCATTCTCTTGATTTATTTCTACGCTCAATTGCTCTTGATCAAAAACCGGAGTTAGATCGGTTGGTATGCGCAAGCCCAGGATCTCAGGATTCTGCACTGAGCGCTGGCTCAACAGGAAAGCAGCAAAATCGAAACCTCTTCCGGAGCCTGAAAGATTCGCATTGGGAGAAGTAGGGGTTGGCAGCGAACCGCCATTGTAGACAATCACCGGAGTGTTAAACGGTGCAGCAGGAAGGACAGCTGATGGAGTTGGCGAAATTGTGAGCAATCCAGCGGGCGGACCAGCTGGTAAACCGGTCACGGTGTTGAGATTACCGATGGTGAGCTGTCTGCCAGCGTTTATGCTGCCACCGCCATTGACGTTCAAAGTAAGCGGCTGACCTGGCCCCGAACCAATTCCGACTACACCTGAATTAGCAATTGCACCAATGGTGGAAATAGGCGAATTGATATTGAATACAGGATTGATATTAGCAGGATTATTTGCCACTAGGGTGACAACTCCACCGCTCCCAGTGCCGCCATTGGCAGAGATCGGGGAATTTACGCTTACACCATTGCTGGCGATAGTGACGCGCCCGCCGCCGTTGAATCCGTTTGAAGCTATACCCGATGCGGTGCCGTTAGGGATAGGATTACCAGCAATAAAGGGATTATTCGATGTAGTGTTGACACTGACGACACCGCCACTGCCGTTGGTAGCGAATGTCGAAATGCTATTGCCGTCTGGTCCTATACCTAGCACACTCAAGTTCGCACTATTACTAGTGATTGAGCCACCATTGCCTGCCGCCCCGCCAAATGACTGGAGCGTATTGACTGCAATATTGCCGTTGCTACTGAGCGAAATGACACCACCGTTACCAGCTCCCACAGCCGACCCACTAGAGATAATATTGCCACCAGCGACAATTCCGGTAGAACCACTAATGTTTATGATGCCTCCATTACCGGCAGCACCGCCGCCACTAGCATTGACGGCAAAACCGCCTAGGCCGACATTGCCACCATTGGCGACAACATTTATATTGCCTCCATTGCCAGCGGCATTTGATGTGTTGATTGCTGTATTTAAATTGATAGCACCAGTCTGAGTGACAATTCCAATAGCCGTAGGATTACCCACAGCAGAAAGAATGTTATTGTTTCCTGTCAACTGACCCAGATTGACGTTTAAGCTATTAGTGCCAACGTTATAGTTGATGGCTGGCGCTTGCACTAAACTTCCAGCCGCGCCGTTAATCGTAATTGGCCCTTGGTTGGCCGCACCGACGGTATTGAAATTGGTGCTAGTTGTGCCCAGTAGGGTTGAGTTAGTAGCCAAAGTCACGGCTAGAGCATTACCGGGTGCGTTGCTGTCAACAGTCAGAGCACCAGTAGTTGCCCTTAGCTGGGCGCTACTTCCTAGATTGAGAGCTGGCGTGTTGACTATGCTGCTGCCACCGCTCACGACAGCACTAGGTGCCAGAGTGACGTCAGAGCCAGCTGCCACACCAGCCACAATTGAAAGCACTCCAGTGGTCGTGACATTACTGTTGACTCGCACATCAGAGACCCCAGAACCAGAGCGCAAAGTGAGATTACCGGCACCACTATTGATGGCACCGGAAGTGATCAGATTTGCTCCTGCCCCATTAGCAGTAAAGCTAGTAAGGCCAGATGATGTGAAAGGTCCAACCTGAAGATCGCCACTCGCAGTGGTCACTGCCGCCGTAGTGACAGTCGCTCCATTAGAGACCACTGAGCCATTAATCTGATTAACATTGGCTGAGACTGTCCCACCTCTAAACGAAACTGTATTGCCAGCGTTAAGTCGACCATTGGCGGCCCCACCGGTTACAGAGATGTTTCCTGCAGTGGTTGGGTTGAAGAATATATCGCCAGTTCCGGCTGTGGCGGCATTGATTTGCGAGCCAGCACCCAGGGTTACAGAAAGTGCATTACCAGCTCTGTTGCTCTGAACAGTCACGTCTCCGTTGGTAGCAGTTACTGTATTGTTACTGCCAGTGAGAAGCAAATTGGGTGTAGTCAAAGTGATATTGGCAGAGGCCAGCAAGTCAGCATTGGCAGAGAAAGAGATAGAGTTACCGGCAGCGCCTCCAGAAGTGAGGCTAATATTTCCAGAGTTAGAAACTAGATCATCGCGGACAATTATATTAGCCGGGCTAGTGAAAGTGAGACCACCGTTAGAAGTAATAGGCCCCAGCCGCAAATCTCCCAAGACACTAGCTTGAGCCACCGAAACATTGAAAGGAGTTCCAGTGCCAGTAATGGTGCCGTTGATTTGCCTGACATTGACATTTACAGAATTGCTCAGACCACCGTTTAAATTGACATTGCCCAAACCATTGTTAGCTGTCAACACTCCATTTAATGGCCCACCGGTGATACCTATTGCTCCGGGGGCTCCCACTGTATTGAAAGAGAGATTGCCGACAGTGGCCCTCAATAACGAATTTGGACCATTCAAAGCAACAGACAGGGCATTTGCTGGTGCATTGCTAGAAATCTGAAGATTGCCCGTGCTCGCAATAACAGCGCCAGTTCCATTAACGACCAAATTAGGGGTAGTGATATTGGTGCTACCACCTGACAAATTAACTGCATTAGCCACAGTGATATTAGAGGTAGGGTCTGAGCTAGACCTGACGTTGAGAGTACCGGTGCTGGTGACAGCATTGTTGATGGCGATATTGGCGTTTGCACCACTGCCAGCCTGCAAGGTGAGATTGCCGGCTCCAGAGTTAATTGCCCCAGTAGTAATGATGTCGGCACCTACTCCATTGGCTGTGAACGAGGTCAGGCCGGTAGATGTGTAGGGGCCAACTCGAAGATCGCCATTGGCTGTGGTAATTGCTGCTGTAGTATTGGTACCGTTCGAAACAACTCTGCCATTAATCTGATTGACATTAGCTGATACAGCTCCGCCTCTAAACGAAACTGTATTGCCTGCATTTAACACACCACTGGCAGCTCCACCGGTGACTGTGATACTTCCAGCTGTTGTCGGGTTGAAGAAAATATCACCAGTACCAACTGTGGCAGCATTGATCTGGGCACCGCTACCCAAAGTAACAGCCAGGGCATTGCCTGCAGTATTGCTCTGCATCGCTACATCACCAGCAGTGGCAGTGACTGTGTTGTTGCCCCCAGTCAAAAGCAAATTAGGTGTGGTCAAACTGACATTGTTGCTGGCCAGCAAGTCGACATTGGCTAACAAACTAATTTGATTGGCCGCATTTGTACCTGACCTTACCCCCAGGTTGCCACCACTAGTTGTGATATCAGAAGCAATGACAACATTGCCCGCACTAGTCAGAGCAATATTGCCAGTGGCTGTGATCGCACCGGTATTTAGCACTGAACCAGCTAAACCACTCGATACAGCAAACGTAGAGCCTGTTCCAGTAACTGTGCCTGTTAACTGATTAGCATTAGCAGAGACCGCATTGGCTCCGCCATTGAGATTGATAAAGCCTGCCCCACCATTGGCACGGACAATACCGTTAGCAGCTCCTCCAGTTAGAGTAATTGCTCCAGGAGCTGCTACAGTGTTGAAATTAACATTGCCTGTGGTCGACTGCACAGTAGAAGTAGGCCCAGCCAAAGCAACACTCAGAGCACGGCTTGCCAAATTACTTGAGATTTGCAAATCTCCGCTTACTCCAATTAAAGAAGCAGCAGCAGCGAGAGTGAGACGTGGAGTAGTAATAGTGAGATTAGGGCTATTAACAGAAGCACCAGCTAATAGGTCAATGCTAGCTGTGCCACTGGAACCTGAAGTAAGGGTAGTGATACTACCAGAATCTGATGTGATGGCGTTATTGACAGTAATATCTGAATTAGCACCAGAGGTTTGAATCACTAAATTACCGGAGCCCGACTCGCTAACGGCTCGGTTTATGACAATATTGGAGGCAGCGCCAGCACCTGTGGTAAGCAAGCTAAGATCGCCAGCACCAGTCTTTGAAATTGCACCGTTTACAGTAATAACACCGCCGTTAGCAGCTAATCCAGAAGTCTGTAGAGTAATACCACCGCCAGTATTGAGGACATTGCCGACGGTAGTGATATCACCACCCGGTCCATTGACTATATTGGTCACACCACTTGTAGTTAGCGCCCCCACTCGCAAGAGGCCAGACTGAGCGGTAACACTTAGAGTGCCAACATTGCCGTTGATACTGCTTGCAGCATCAACTCTCGAAACGTTTATGGTAGTGAGAGAAGTACTCTTGGCGTTTAGGCTGCCTAGATTAACAGCGGCCGCACGTGTGGTGCCGCCACTCAGTGAACCAGTCAACGCACCAGTGGCAGAAACGAAAGTGACAGGCAGCACAGGAGTAGCAGTACTAACATTGATATTACCAGCACCGGCACCGCCAGTCGCATCAATACCGCCAGCCACCTGAATTGAATTACCACCAGCATTGGTCTGCTCAGCCACCATCTGAACATTGCCACCAGTCGTCGTCACAGCAACAGCTGCAGGCAGAAGAATTCGGCCATTGGTAGTGCCACCGGCCGTCGCCGACAATGCCGCCATATTTAGCTCGCCACCACCGGTACTGAGACCGGCAATTGCATTCGTAGCAAAGTCAATATTGCCGCCTACACCTGAGCGACCACTGACAATTATATTAGAGGTGGGAGACGAAGCTGTCTCAAGGGAGCCCCTTGCCCCTGAAGCAAAGAAAGCAGAACCACCGTTAGTGTTGATGGCAATTCCTGCTCCAGAGGTAACATTGCCGTTCGATACTACGGCCAAGCTGGAGCCGCCGGTATTGATAGAGCCGTTAATCGCGATGGTCTGGGTTGGTGGAGCTACTGCCAGGGAAGGGGAAGCCAGGAGCTTAATACTACCGCCTGCAGAACCGGTTATAGAAGCGAGGGTAAGGTTGGCGCCATTTCCGTGGATGACAGCGTTACCGCCAGTAGTGCCAGTTAGAGAAAGGCTGCCCAGGTTTATTTGCTTAGCAGCAGCAACTGTAGCCCGGTTTTCTGCAAAGAAGTTACCGGCAATTCCAGCCCCGCCCGCATTTGTGGTAAACGAAAAAGATGGTGCTGTAATGTTGCCTACGCCATCACCATCTTGATCAGACAGAAGAGTAATTGCACCGCCATTGCCAGCAGCAGGACTAGTATTCAAACTACCAGAAGACAGTGTCAGTGTATCTCCAGCAGAGAGCACAACGCTCCCACCAGCTGTCGAGATACTGCCGGCATTGAGATTGATGCTTTCTGCGAAGTTATTAGAAGAAGCAGTGAAGCTTCCACCTTGGGTGCTAACGGCTCCTAGATTGAGTGCAACGGCTCCACCAGCGGAGAGGTTGACATTTCCACCAGCCCTAATAGATTGACCAGCACCGGCCCCAATTTGAATACGCTGGTCTGTAGTGCCAACAGCTACAGGAAAAGCAAACGAACCGCCGTTGGAAATAGCCCCAGTCGAATCGTAAGTCACACCACCGGCACTAACAGTCGGTTGAGCAAGACTAACAGTTATATTGCCGCCAGTAGTCGTGGCACCACCGGAAGCGCTGAGTGAACCAAGCTGTATGCCCACAGCAGCAGCCCCACTGCTGCGACCAGCGCCAATGGCGATGTTGCCATTAATGTTTCCAGCAGAACCAGCCGAATTAATAGTAGAAGTTGTCGGCAAAACAATGGTGCCATTGCCATTTCCAGCAGCATTCGAGAATGCAATCAAGGTGACATTACCACCAGCTCCCGCTGTTCCGCTAGCATCAATTAGCGAAACACCTGCACCGGTGGTGAGATTGATATTCCCACCAGCGGCTGTTGCACCAGTGACATTGACCGTCCCGCCTGATGGTACGAACCCAGCAGGAGGAGCACCAGATAGCGAGGTAACACCGGCACCAGCACTACTGGTTGTAAATGCCGCGCCAGCAATCATGGTTATATCTTGGCCCACGCCAGAACCAGTGCGAGCAGTAATGGCATAGCCGCCAGCACCGCTATTGGTTATGTTGCCTGAAGCAATAATGGCAAGTTTTTCACCGACAGTGACATTGCCAGCGATGGCGATATTGCCGCTATTGAAATAAGTTGGGTCACCAAACAGGCATTGTTCGCCAAGAGTAAGCGTCGCCGTACTGGCAGACACATGAGCGGCTGAGCCGTAAGTTGTGAGCACACCAGTGAGTTGATCAACGTGAACCTGGGCAGTCCCAAGACCAGCGTTAATATTGAGTTGCGACGAAAGCAAATCGCCGCCACTGATATTTATGTCAGCGCTGCTGGTATTGCCAGCAGAACGAAAATTGATGTCATCTTGGGCCGAGAGCTTTCCTGCAAGATTATTGAAATTGATATTCGAGGCCAAGGTGGCAGCCGCTGTATTTATATTGATGCTGCCAGATGGTGCAGAAAGCATACCGCTGTTGACGAAATTTCCGGAGAACGAATTTACAGTCAGATTACCGGTGCTTGCCAGGACAGTTCCAGTATTAGTGAAACTGCCGCCAGTATTAATATTTAGGAATGCTGGAGAGCTAATAACGCCTGAGTTGTTCAAGAATCCAACAGTATTGATGGTCAGCCCAGAAGAGGAAAGCAAGCCACTAGAATGCACCGGCGAGCCCAAAGATAGCGCCGGCAAAGCCGCTGCATCAGCAGTGAGCAGACCGCTCACCGTAAGATTGCCGAAATTGAGAATTGATGACGTTGAACTTGTGTCTTGCAAGGCAAAGAATGAGCCGAGAATACTAGTTGATCCGCTTACAACGAAAGGATCGGAGGCACTAAAGCCAACACCACTCAAGACCACGTTGGTCGGCAACACGAGGCTGCTTAGCGCCCCTGTTTGACTGGCCAACAAGGTCAGACTGCCAGACTGAGAAACGCCGCTGTCAGTGAGAACAATGCTTTGATTGCCTTGTCCGACAACCTGGGTCAAAGCAACATATTGAGAGGGAGTAAGCAGTTGGCCAGGATGAATAGTCAGAGCGGTTCCGCCAACCACCGAACCGCTGACATTCATAGAGCCACCAACGGTAATAGTTACAGGCTGAGTAATAGGCGCGGCAATTGTAGCTTGCGTCGATGAGAGATCTAAGCCCAGACCCGAAGAATAAACACTATTCGTACCCAAAGTCAGTTGAACTGGCTGCACGGCAACGCTAGAGGAAGTAGCAGGATCTGCAATAGGACTTGCGGGAGCTAAAGTAGCAGCAGGGGCAGAAGTTGCAACGGTGACTGCAACACCGGAAGAAGTTACATCCGGTGCTGACGATGGGGTCGGAGTCGGAGCTATAGCTGAATTTGGAGCTTGAACAGAGCCTCCAGCTGGAACAGAAGCTGCAGAATTAACCGGGCCAGGAGCCGCCAAAGCAGATAGTTGAGCCCCAGAATTAGCGAGGGCATCACTATGATCAACCCCAATGGCAGGCACGTCCGGAGTAAGAGTAACACCAGGAACTGTTGGGATCAGGCCACCAACTGCATCCACAGACGGCATGCCTGGCGCCGGCGGCACCGCCGGACCTTGATGCCCTGTTCCACTCTGACTATCAGTGGAGGCACCTGGGAGCTTGTCTCCTGTGGTGATGACGATGCCTTGAGTAACGCTGGAGCCCATTGTAGCCAAACTCTGGACATTACTGGAAGAGCCAATATCTACACTCTGGGGTACAGTACTGATGCTTGTGGGCGAACTAAAAGATTGAGCATAAGCCCGTACTTCAGTGAGCTTAGGACTAGCAGCGAGCAATAAAATTGAGGCGGCTATGAGCTTGCTGCGAAAGCTTCCAATGTCAACAGAGGCGCCGTTTTTCAGCCTGAAATAGCCACTAATCGAAGATTTGCTAACTAGACAAAAGAAACGTCGGGACACCTGGACAACTCCTTTAAGTACTGCCTATGAAGTAGCAAAACCACATAAGTAAATCTAACAGTACTTAAAACTTGGACCAATCGGTCCAGATTATCAAATCACCTAGCACTTAAGCCTCTTAAGTTCTAAGATTCAGAAGAAGCAAGTACCTATATGTTAAAATATAACATAATTCATGGTGTGTCTCTCCTTTTCTCAATAAGCGCATTCAGTCAAACGCCTCTCGCTTAGCTTCGATCGCAAAGTGAAAAAAAGCTGAGATCATTTCTTAAGGTAACCCTCAAACAGTTCAGCACTCTCTTCAATATCACGAACAACCAGCCTTACTACTGCAAAAATACTTTTAGAAGCTCAATCTTTGTTCGGGGGTTCCTCGCTCTCAGCCTGGCTTATGTAGCGACGTGCGGACTGCCAGCAGAGGCTCAGCAGTTTTCGCCCACCCCCTCTCAGAACTTTTCACCAATCCGACTAAGTCAGGCGCCACCTAACCTACCTAGCCTCGTTCCTACAGACGTTACGCCAATAGGCTTAGGCAGGGAGAGAGACCTACTCAGACCGGGTAGAACATTTTACTTATTACAAAAATTGCCAAGCCGAATGTGGATCAATGGCAGCGTAGAATTGAGCCAACGTGGTGAAACCAACGTATTCTTCACCAATTCGAATAAGAAGGCCGACTATGTTTTCCGTGCGCTACCTAACCTTTCTATAGGTTATCGAGTTTTACCTCGTACGAGCATTTACACCAATTACTTTGTGCTCAAAGACGTCTTTGCAGATAACGGTAGACTGAGTTACCCAACCACCCAATCATTGGCCTGGGGACTTCGGCACGAGATTCCTATTCGCAGCCGCTCCACCCTTCAGTTTGACCTACAAGCCCGCGAACTTTGGCAAGCTAGTAATTTCCGCCAGTTCGATTTCCTCCCTGGGGTAACTCTTACCCACGTTATTAACCCAAGCACCATTGCCTTCGGCAACATTCAACTGCAGTTGCGAGGCAAGAATTATTTCCAAGCTCCCACCCGCGAGATTGATCCGTTTTACACCTTGGGCATACTGCATAAGCGCGGAGCCTACACTTTTTCTTTTGTAGACACCTTTGTTTGCAACTTCAGAAACGGTAACGCTATTCCTAGTCAAGGAAACCTGGCCATGATTTCTCAAATAGAAGCCTCGCGAGAAGTAAGCAAAAAACTTCCAGGGCTAGTAACGTTCGTACGAGCCGAGCCAATATTCAATTGGAATTCTAGAGGTGTGCCAGGAATCAGTGGTTTCGACTTCCGTATTTTTGGCGGACTACGCTATACCTTCAACAAAACAGCTACAAGCGTAGCAATGGATCAGCTTCGCAAACAATTGCAAAAATCTGCGGTGCCACCACCTCCTGAACAACAAGAAAAAGAGCCAGAGCCGCAGAACAAAAAGGAACCGTCTTCAGAAGAAAATTCCACGCCAGAAAACCCTCCTAAAAAAGAGCCTCCAAGCAGTTCTCAGATTGAACAGCAAAGCAATGACATTGCTAAATCAAGAGAAAGTGAAGAGCCACTTGCCACAACAGCAGAAAAGAATTGACCCAGGCAGTAGCACCCTACCATTGACTTAATGGCTAGCATGAACAAAATCAGATTCAGGTGCAAGTTCAAAAATCGGCTCTCTATTTCAGCTGTGATTTTGCTTCTGCCAAATTTCAGCCAGCCTGTCTGTGCTCAAGACAAGACACTCTCTGGGACAATCAATTTAGATCGACCAAGCGATGATAGCGTAGCCAACAAGAGAAGCAGCCCAACCACCTTCTCACTTGGCGTAACCAGAACTCTGAGCTTGTCTAAGCACCACGCCATCGAAAAACTAGATCTCGGTAATTTCAATCTATTCAACGGCAATACGAAGGAAGCAATTGCTGCATACAAAGCGGCTCTTACTATTGCACCAGATAATTGGGAAGCACACTACGGCTTATGCAACTGCTATGTCAGCAATAGAAATTACTCAAAGGCAATTACCGAATGCCAGGTTATGCTTCAGCTCAAACCAAACGACAAGACTACCCTTTTCCTTTTGGGAAATCTGCTGAAAAGCCAAGGTCGCATAGCAGAGTCGATAGCGACTCTACAGAGAGCTGAGAAGTTAGGAGCCAAGGGCAGCGGTTTGCATACAGCCCTAGGACTAGCGCTGGCTCAAGGAGATAAACTTGATGAAGCCACGGCCCACCTCAATATCGCGCTGCAGCAAGACAAGAAAGGAACTAATGCTGACGCTCACTTAGGTAAGGCGGTTGTTTTATATAAGCAGTCACAGAAACTAGAAGCCTTGAGCGAAATCGATAAAGCCATCAAGGCACGCGGTGGGTGCTATCCTCAGGCAAGAAACTTCAAGGCTGAAATTCTCACAAGCCTGGGTCGTATTGAAGAGGCAAAGACAGAGTATCTGATTGAAATCAACAAAGAGGATGCTTTGCCTAGCTGCTTCCAGGCCCTAGGAAACATCTACCTAAAGGAAGGAAATCTAGAAGAGGCTGCCAAAACATTTGCCACCGGTCTGAAGTGGTATCCCAAAGATAGCGATATCTACCTTGGCAAAGCGGTTACCCTAGAAAAGCAAGGTGAAATTAGCACGGCTATTCCAACCTTTCGCAGCGCTCTGTCCTTAATTAAGGACAAAAACAAATTGGCAATTTGGCAAAAGCATTTGGCTGAGCTAGAAGCAAATAACTCAAATAGCCACTAGCGATAGCGCTCTACTTGGTTTTGGGTGCTGCCACAACTGCGGCCTTTGGCTCGCTATTACTTTGCTCAGCCTTATTTAGCAACGAAACTGGACTAATTTTTTTCATAATATCGGCGGTGACATCAAGGCCGTTATCTATCACTTTCTGCCCACCAGCATAGACTCCAGCGCCATCGATAACCAAATCAAGGCCTTTTTCTTGAGCGACTTGATTGACGGCTTGAAAGATTTTTTCTGAAGCCTGGGCTGTAGCGGTCTGAACCAGCTGAGCGAGGGCCTGCTGCTTGGCATTTATTTCTGCTTGAATATCGCTGGTAAGCTTCTTCAGCTCTTCTGGCGTGCGCTTCTCTTCTTGAGCCTTTTGCAAGCGCTTATTGGCCTGCTCCACCTCGCGCTTCAGCTGATTCTCAGCTTGAAGGCGCAGCGTCTCAGAGCCAGCAGTTTCAGGACAGGAAATTTTGACTAGATTGAGATTAAAGTAGCCGACCTTCAAAGCTGTCGCAGTAGCGTTTTTTTGAGCTAAAACAGGCTGAGCAAAAAGCAATGTTAGGGCAAAGGCGATAGTTGCGAGCCTGAGGTTGTCAACATTTAGAGATCTAGCTAATTTCATTTGGCCCCCAAAGGCTATGTCAATCATAAGCTATGTTTAAAATTTGGCTCCGACTGGATTCGAACCAGTAACCAGGCGATTATGAGTCGCACGCTCCACCATTGAGCTACGGAGCCAAAACGAAATCTAATGACATCGGGCCGAAGTTTGACCGATATCGGTCAAGTTGTTTTAGCCAATATATTTTACACCCCCAACGAAAAGCTTATTTAGCTTATTTAGCTTCTTGAAGGGTCATGTATTTTTCAATGAAGTCAGTGCTGACATCCTTGCCATTCTGGAACATAGGATGAGCCAATACTCTCTGATGAAAAGGTATGGTCGTCTTAATACCAGTAATGGCATATTCGTCCAATGCTCTCTGCATTCTTGCAATTGCTTCTTGACGATCCCGTCCCCAAACTACGAGCTTGCTCACCAGTGAATCGTAATAGGGAGGAATAACATAACCAGGATAGCAGTGACTATCAACCCGCACACCAGGTCCGCCAGGAGCGATATAGGCATCAACACGACCAGGCGATGGCAAGAAATTGCGATCTGGATCTTCAGCGTTAATACGACATTCAATAGAATGTCCACGGAACTCTATGTCTTCCTGCTTGACTGAAAGAGGCATGCCTGAAGCCACTCGAATCTGTTCCTTAATCAAATCGACACCGGTAACAAACTCAGTTACGGGATGCTCCACTTGAATACGTGTATTCATTTCCATGAAGTAGAAGTCGTTACCAGCCAAAATAAATTCAACTGTTCCAGCGCCTTCATAGTTAATTTGCTTAGCAGCACGCACAGCCGCTTCACCCATGCGCTGACGAAGTTCAGGAGTAAGAGCCGGACTAGGGGTCTCTTCAATCAGTTTTTGGTGACGGCGTTGCACCGAGCAATCGCGTTCACCCAAGTGAATACAATTACCATGACTGTCAGCCATGACTTGAATTTCGACGTGACGAATAGGCTTCAAATATTTTTCAATATAGACGCCTCCGTCACCAAATGCAGCAGAAGCCTCCGAGCGAGCAGAAGCCAGTGCATTGGCCAAAGAAGCTTGATCCGCAGCAACACGCATTCCACGCCCGCCACCACCAGCAGTGGCCTTGACAATAACAGGAAAACCAATCTCCTCAGCCAGCTTGTGGGCCTCCCCGTCGTCTTCGATTAATCCATGACTGCCGGGCACGACAGGAACTCCTGCGGCGCGCATAGCTTCGCGAGCTGAAGCTTTGTCACCCATAGAGTTGATGGCGACAACACTTGGACCAATAAATTTGATGCGATGGTCTGAGCAAATTTGAGCGAAATTGGCATTCTCAGAAAGGAAGCCATAGCCAGGGTGGACAGCATCTGCCCCTGTTACTACAGCAGTAGAGATGATGGCTGGTATGTGCAGGTAGCTACGTTGCGACTGGGGTGGCCCAATGCAATAGGCTTCGTCAGCTAGTTTCACGTGTAGCGACTCAGAATCGGCTTGAGAATAAACAGCTACCGTAGAAACTCCCAATTCGCGACAGGCTCTGATTACTCTCAGAGCTATCTCGCCACGGTTGGCGATCAGAACCTTTTCAATCATTGTTAGTGCTCTTAACCCTTAGGATCAACCAGGTAGAGTGTCTGACCATACTCAACAGTTGTGCCATTTTCTACGCATATTTTGACAATCTTGCCAGCCACTTCAGAAGGCAAGTCGTTCATTAGTTTCATTGCTTCGATTATGCAAACCGTCTGCCCAACAGAGATGCGATCACCCAATTTGACAAAGGATGCAGCTGTCGGAGAAGGCTGTCCGTAAAACGTACCAACCATCGGAGAGGTGATTGCCACGGTATTAGCTGGAGTGCCATTGTCTTCAGCGCTAGCTAAAGTCTCTACCTTTGGCGCTTCAGGAGCCTGAGTAGCGGCAGCTGCTCTAGGAGCTTCAGCTACAGCAGTTGCCGTAGAAGAAGCCGCATGCACAACCTGCCTCTGTTGGCCAGGAATTTCGAAAGTCTGAGCAAGCACTGGCCTGTCTTTTTTGACAGTTATGCGCTGATCTCCAAATTCAATGGTGAACTCAGTAACGTCAGTCGAACTAACGATTCCAAGCAACTCTTTGATTTGCTGCAGGTCTATCTTCACAATTTATCCCTAATACCAATACAAATGCCAGTTTAAACGCGGGTCAAATACTTACGATTTCTAGTATCAACCTTCACTTTGTCGCCCACCTTAATGTGGAAAGGAACTGTGATTGTTGCTCCTGTTTCCAGCACAGCTGGCTTGCCGCCACCAGAGCTGGTATCGCCTCTTTCATCTGGTGCACACTCGCTGATCTCGAGTTCAACAGTATTAGGTAGCTCGAGGCCAAGAATACGATCATTAAACTTGAGCATAACGATGCCCTCGGTGTTGTCTTTCAAGAACTCAACACCTGAACCAATTTGCTGAGCAGTCAACTCTAGTTGTTCAAAACTAGTGTTGTCCATCATCACGTAGTTCTCACCGGCTTTGTAGAGATACTGCAAGTCAGCCTTCTCAACAATCGCTTGGGGGAGCTTCTCACCAGCGCGGAAAGTATTCTCAAGCACGTTACCGGTCTCGATATTTTTCATCTTGGCACGGACAAAGGCTGCACCTTTGCCAGGCTTAACATGCTGGAACTCTATTATTTGCCAAACGCCATTGTTGTATTCAATGGTGACGCCGGTTCGAAAATCGTTGGTAGAAATCATGCAGGATTGCAAGCGCTCCATGGTCCGTGAGGTTACGGACAGTAGTCAAGACAAAGCAGTGGCTACCTCTCGCCAGTGCAAAATTCTAACACCATCTAACTACAATAGACTATGAGTCAGCATAGCCTTAGAACTAGCTTAATAGAAGCTTTTCAAAAGCAAGCTTAATGGTTGGTTGAAGAGGGGTTCTTTACCCCGCTATAATCAGCCTTCCAGCAGTGTGTCTGTCAAAGCACTCGATACGGCCATTTTTTTTGGGGCTGTACACAATGCATTCATACACATTGCCGCCAATTACAGACGACCGCCGATATCTTTTATAGTGAGAAACAGTCAATGGCCAAGAGTTCTACAACAGAAGGCAGTTCGATTAAAGAGGAATCTAATGAACCAGTCAAACCTTCCTCTAATGCTTTCGACTGGAAAGAAGTAGAAGCGCGCTGGACCGCTTACTGGCACGAGAACAAGTTATTCAATCTGGAGATGAACCCAGAACGGCCTAATTTTTCGGTGGCCTTGCCTCCACCTAACATTACAGGCAATTTACATATGGGCCATGCCCTAAACGGAACATTACAGGATGTTTTGATCCGCTTGAAAAGAATGCAAGGTTATAACGTCCTCTGGCAACCAGGAACAGACCACGCAGGTATTGCCACTCAGATGGTGGTTGAGCGCAAGCTCAAGAAAGAAGGCCTGAACCGCCACAAGATGGGCAGAGAGGCCTTTACTGCAAAAATTTGGGAATGGCGCAATCAATACGGCGACCACATCATGGAGCAATACAAGCGCATTGGCGTTAGCTTCAGCTGGGACCGCGTGGCCTTCACCATGGATGAATCTTACGTCAGGTCGATTTATCGTGCCTTTGTCACTCTATATAAAGAAGGCTACATCTATCGCGGCAATCGCATCACCAACTGGTGCCCGAGCTGTGCCACAAGTTTGTCCGATCTTGAGGTCGAGCATGATGAAAAGAAAGGTCATCTCTATTGCATCAAATACCAATTAGAAGATGGCAGCGGTGAATTAATTGTTGCTACAACCCGACCAGAAACACTCTATGGCGACGTAGCCGTGGCTGTGCATCCCGAGGACGATCGCTACAAAGCCTTTGTGGGCAAGAAAGTCAAATTGCCAATTACAAACAGAGCTATTCCTGTAATCGCTGATGCTTATGTAGAGCGGGAATTTGGTACTGGTGCTCTAAAAATTACCCCAGCCCACGACGCTAATGACTTTGAGGTAGGTGCCCGTCACAAGCTGCCACAGCCAACCGTAATTGATCTCAAAGGCAAGTTGATAGCAAATGAATTTGTACCAGAGTTCTTGCACGGTGTTGATCGCTTTGAAGCGCGCAAACAGACCGTCGCCAAGCTCGAAGAAACTGGCCTGTTAGCAGAATCGCGCGACTATACAGTTGGGCTTAGCCACTGCGAGCGGTGCCAAACCGTGATTGAGCCACTGCTTTCAGATCAGTGGTACTTGAGCATGAAAGAGCTAGCTCAACCGGCTATTGAAGTAGTGGAAGAGCAAAGAGTGCAGTTCATTCCGGAGCGCTACTCTAGCTCTTATCTTGACTGGATGAAAAACATTCGCGATTGGTGCATCAGTAGACAATTGTGGTGGGGGCATCGCATTCCTGTCTGGACATGCAGCAAGTGCGGTACTGTCGACGCCTATGAAGAGGCGCCAACTTCATGTGGAAAATGCTCAGCCCCAGGAGCTGACTTAAAACAAGATGAAGATGTTCTAGACACTTGGTTTAGTTCAGCCCTGTGGCCTTTCGCCACTCTGGGCTGGCCCGATGAAACCAAAGAAATGAAAATGTTCTTCCCTACAACCATACTCTCCACCGCTCGCGAGATTATCAATCTCTGGGTGGCGCGTATGATTTTCACGTCGCTCAAATTTACGAAAACTATTCCTTTCAAACATGTGCTAATTCACCCCGTTATTCAGACAGAAGACGGCAAGCGCATGTCTAAGTCAAAAGGAAACTCTATCGATCCACTCGATATGATTGACACCTATGGTGCTGACGCCAATCGCTTCTGGTTCACTTCTGTTGGTATCAAAGGCGATCAAGATGTTCGCTTCCGCGCCGAAAAGCTAGATGAATACAAGCGCTTCGCCAATAAGCTATGGAATGCCGGCCGCTTTGTCCTGGCTCAACTAGAGGGTTTTGAACCGAAAGGGGTAAATCCTGCCCACTTGACCCTGGCAGACCGCTGGATCTTGAATCGCTACAACGTGCTTCTAGATTTGCTACAGATGTACTTCCAAGACTATGACTTCGATAAAGCTGCCAATCAGCTGCACGATTTCACCTGGAGTGCCTTCTGTGACTGGTATGTGGAAATCGCTAAGATTCAACTAGCCCAAGAGGCTCAGGCCCTAGCACAAACAGGCGAAACTAACGGGCAAACAAGAGCGGTACTACAGACAATCTTTGAAGGCTTGTTGCGCGCCCTTCATCCGATTATGCCCTTCATCACCGAAGAGCTCTGGACCAAAGTGCCCAAGTCGTCATACTTCCCCAAAGACTTCGTATCAATCATGTTTGCGCCCTACCCAAGGCCAGATGAGAACTTAATCGATGACGATGCCGAAGAGAAAATGGAATTTTTGATGCGAGTGATTCGCTCAATCAGAAATATCAGACAAACCTACAATGTGCCAGCTTCGGCCGAAGCCGAGGTAATGATTGTCTGCCAGGATGAGGACGAAATGAAGTGCCTAGCGGATGGAGCTATGTATATTGAGCGTTTAGCCAAAGCTAGCCCCCTCGACATCAGCATGGACTGCTCGCCACCATCAATGGCAGCATGCGAAGCCGTGTCGTCTGTAAATATCTACGTGCCATTGGCAAAGTTAATCGACGTAGCTAAATCGAAAGACAAGCTCAATGTACGAAAACAATCGATAGAAAAGGAGATTGCAAAAGTCGATTCACAGCTCGCCAACCCCGATTTCAAGAGCAAGGCACCAGCAGATAAAGTAGCAAAAATAGAAGCCCAACTAACTGAACTCACCCGTCAGCTTGAAAGCGTTCACGCCCAACTGAAAGTGCTAGAAGCCAGCTAAATCATCAGCACTATTGGGGAAACTGGTCAAATAAACTAAGTTGGCCAGACTCTTGTCGCTGCTCTTCTTTAGGCTTAGATTTCGTGGCTTGTTTATCTTTGCCAGCATCCTTGAGCTGTCGGGCAATTTCCTTGGCAGCCAAAGAATGAGCTTCTTCATCAGCCTGTTCTTGCACGGGATCAATTGGAGCAATTAGTTGCCTGCCATCAATAGCAGTGCCATTGACTTGAATAGAAACACGATGACAGACTATTTGATCATCTGGATAAGGCTTTAGAATTGACTCTAATTCAGGCAAATTTTTGTTAGTCGGGTCAAGCCAGCGACCTTCTAAGTGCCGGGGAATTATTGCAGGCATACGATCGTGGAATTGAGCCATTACTTGATTGGCCGGAACAGTAATGATGGCGCAGGTGCGAATCTCATCACCGTCTCGCGAAGACCAATCTTCAAAAAGACCGGCAAACCCCATCAAACTCTTGTCTTTCAGATGCACCCGCCATGGTTTACGGGATTTACCATCGCCAGTCCATTCATAAAAGCTGTCGGCAGGCACGATACAGCGCCTTGCCCGAAAGGCAGTGCGAAAGAAGGGCTTAATTGCAATTGATTCGCTTCGGGCATTGATCATTGGTTTGGCATCCCGCGACCAAGAAGCAATAAAGCCCCAGCGAGCAGCCTCTATACGACGGCCGCCCTCCATTTGATTGGCAATGATAATGGGTGCCCAATTGGATGGGGCAATGTTGTAGCGCGCCGCAATCGGTAGCTCAAGGTCTCTGACACGAAAGCGGGCCAGAATATCCTCAGTAGAATGAGCTAGGGTGTACCTTCCACACATGATCAGTATTGTCGCACTTTATAGCTTGGCAGAGGAATGCCTGTAGAATGTAATTTATCACTGAGATTTATCACTGAGATTTATCACTGAGATTTAGCACCGAGATTTAACACTGAAATTTTCAAGCAAAGTTTTATATTAACCAGGAAAGAGGATGGACGATAAAGAAGCAAGCCTGCACTTTCAGCAAGGCTTTATGTATTTGCAAAACCAGTGCGCCAACGAAGCGGCACTCTGCTTTACCCAAGCCCTTGCTGCCAGCCCTGGCCTCTGGCAAGCTCAACTAAACAGAGGTAATGCTCTGATGATGGCTGGGCGATATGACGTTGCCATCCGCGATTTCGAAGCCGTTCTTGCCGTCGAGAAAAGCGCCCTTGCCTTAATGAATAAAGGTCTTTGTCAGCACCAATTGGGGCGCTCAGAAGAGGCACTCAAGATCATAGATTCTGCGGCAGCGATTGCTGACAACAACAGCCTACTAGTAATAATTATTTCCGCCAAAGCAGAGGTGTTGAGCGACATAGGACAGCTAGCCTTGGCGCTATCGGCCTATGACCAAGCCATAGCTATAAAAGACGATTCACCAACACTCTACAGCTTCCGAGGGCAACTTAACTATCGCCTTGAGAAATTTCAAGAAGCCGTTGACGACATCAGCAAAGCGGTAGAATTGAGCCCAGCCTTTGAGCCAGATTTGTACTATCGTGCCCATAGCTTGTGGAAATTGAAACGTTTTAAGGAAGCCTTAGAAGACTTCAATATTGTGATCGAGAGCGAACCCGATGAGTGGACAAATTATTTAAGCCGGGGCCGATTGCTTGATGAAATGGGACTACCGGATGCTGCCATGACCGATCTCAATAAATCAATCAGACTAAACCCGGAATGCGCTCAAGCTTACTTTCACAGGGCCTTCTTGCATGCTTTAAAAGAAGACGATCGCAGCCGAGAGAAGAGCGCAATCGACTTCGAAAAAGCATTTACAATCGATCCTTCAATTCGTACTTGGTATCAGGCTCAACAGTCTCAACAGTAGTAACGTAGGCATTTTTTTTGCGACCAAACAATCTTCGAGAAATGAACGATCTGGGCGGCATGAGAGATTTCTTGCGCTCAACTTTCACCATCTTAAAAATGCTCGGTCAGGTAGGCCTAGTAATGTTGATCTTAGGCGGCACAGTAGTAGGACTGCTGGTCATACAAGAAGTAAATCACCTACCCAATATCGACTATCTCAAAAATTACAAACCAATTGATTCTATTTCTATCTATGACCGCAATGACAGGCTGATAGAGCGCATCAACTTAGGAATGCCTCGCACCCTGATTCCCTTCAATCAAGTGCCAGTCTGTATGCAACAGGCTGTACTGGCAGCAGAAGACAAGAATTTTTATAAGCATGGCGGCATGAGTTTTCAAGGCATATTACGAGCCTCTTTTGCCAATGCCAAAGCTCTAAAAATGGTTGAGGGCGGCTCCACCATTACCCAGCAATTAGCCAAGAATCTATTTTTCCCCGACGTCAAACGCACAGGCATAGTTAAATTAGCCGAAGTGGTGGCATCCTACCGCTTAGAAGAGAAGTACACTAAAGAGCAGTTATTCTCCCTTTATCTCACTGAAATTTATTTCGGTAACGGTGCCCGGGGCATTGAGCAAGCAGCTCATAATTATTTTGGAAAAAGAGCAAGCAATCTCAATTTACCCGAATCAGCATTTTTAGCGGGCATCATTCGCGCACCATCGTTCTTAGGTTCAAAAGACAAACGAAAAGAAGCAATGGTGAGGCAAAAGCAAGTGCTTAGAGCCATGGTAGAGTGCGGCTTTATCTCCGAAAGCGACTGTCTGCTAGCCGAATCTCAGCCTCTGGTTTTCAAAAGGGCTGAAGTAGCTAAACCAAGTCAGCCCTTCAGCCACTATCCTTACTTTACGGCACTGGTTCTTGAATCAGTGCGGCGCCAATTTGATTCTCGCACCATTGGCTTAAATGGCCTTGAAATTTATACGACTATAGATCCTATTGCTCAAGAAGCTGCAGAACGAACGCTCGCCTCTGAAATTAGAAGAGCACCAGCGGGGATAGAAGAAGAAGCTTTGGTAAGTCTATCGGTTAAAGACGGGGCCGTCAGAGCTTTGGTTGGAGGAGCGCATGACTATTGGAAAAATCAATGGAATAGCGCTGTCAATCCACATACGGCAGGTTCATCGCTGAAGCCCTTCATTTACCTCACCGCTTTCATGGGTGGTGTCTTAACTCCAGAAAGCACAGTACAAGATATCCCTTTTAAAATGACCCAAGAAACCGGAGTTGAATGGGCTCCCAAAAACTATGATGGCAAGTACATGGGCGAAATTACAGTAAGAGAAGCCCTTTGCCAGTCACGCAACATGTGTACGATTCGTGTAATGGAACAAGTAGGCATCACCAATGTCATTGATACCTTAAGAGCTGCGGGTATTAGATCTAACTTAGCGCCCACCATGGCACTAGCCCTGGGCAGCTCAGCTGTCACACCACTCGAGCTAGCCTCGGCATACGGCACCCTGGCGCGCGGTGGAGTAGCCGTGACACCATGGATGATACGCGAAGTAAAAGACAGCCGCGGCCAGCTCTTAGATCGCTATGTGCCAGTTATTCATCGGGTTTTTCCTTTCGAACAGACTAGCTGGCTGGTCGACATTTTGACCGAAGTGGTAAGGCGTGGCACCGGAACTCAGGCCAGACTGGCAAATCGTCCTGTGGCAGGCAAGACCGGCACTGCCGACAAGGCCAAAGATATCTGGTTTGTTGGCTTCACACCAGATATGGTGACAGCGGTATGGGGTGGTGGCGACGAAAAAAGCCCTGTGGCAGACAAACACGTTACCGGTGGCACTGTCATGGCCCGCGTATTTCGTCAGTACAATCAGCGCTACTATGCCAATCAACCAACTCCAATACCAGCCGGTGAACTACCAACATCACGCTATGCCACTAGTATTGGCACACCAGCAACTAAACCAATCAGCCACAGTAATGATGTGCCTTATAGCGAAATTGATCCATCCCAAAGCTATCAGCAAGTACCGGTCCAGCAAGCCGCTCCAGTTGCTAGACCGGCAGCCAGTGCAGTGCGCTCACAAAAGGGTGTGACTGAATACAACTGGTCACACTAACCCTTACTATAATATCTATCCAAAATTATCTACCTAAAATAAAGCCTGGCATAGACACCACCTTGTTCAAGCAGTTCTGCGTGGCTGCCACTCTCAACAATGCGACCGTTCTCTAAGACAAAGATTTTATCGGCATTGATAATGGTGGTTAGGCGGTGTGCCACTACTAAAGATGTACGTCCGACCATAAGGGGCACAAGAGCGGCCTGTATCAAGGCCTCATTTTCATTGTCTAAAGCACTGGTGGCTTCGTCAAGTATAAGTATCCGTGGGTTCTTCAACAAAACCCGGGCAATAGCAAGCCTCTGCCTTTCTCCTCCACTAAGCTTGTGCCCGCGCTCTCCTACAACCGTCTCATAGCCTTCCGGCATGGCAGAAATGACATCATGGATATTGGCTGCTCGACAGGCTTCTTCAATTTGCTCAAGGGTAGCCTCCGATTTGGCGTAGCGCAAATTAGCAGCAATGGTGTCATGAAACAAATAGGTTTCTTGAGTAACAATACCGATGTTCTCTCTCAGCGAGTCTCTGGTGACAAATTTTGTATCCCTTCCGTCAATCAAGATGCGCCCTTGATCTATCTCCCACAGCCTCGGTAGAAGATTAGTAATGGTGCTCTTGCCAGCGCCAGAAGGACCAACAATTGCTACCATTTGGCCAGGCTCAATGACGAAACTAAGATCTTCCACTCCGCCCCGACTGTTAGCGCCGCTAGAGGGATAGGAGAAACCTACATGCTCAAATTCAACTCTGCCACTGACGACGTTATGCTCTAGGGGTAGGGCCTCCGGAAGATCTTTTTCTTCTTTCATGTCAAGGTAGTCAAAGATGCGCTCAAAAACGGCCAAGGCACTAACTACTTGGATTTGCACCCCGGCCAAGGCCGAAACAGGAGTATAGAGCCGACTTATTAGGGCAACAAAGCTAACTAGAACACCGACAGTAATACCATGGTAAATCGCTAACCAGCCGCCGGCTAGCCATATTATCGCCGGGCCCACGGTCACCATAGCCGTAATCGCCATCATAAACCAGCGCCCAATCATGGCCACACTAATTTCAAGGGCCATCAGCTCAGTGGCTAATTTATAAAAGCGCTGGCGTTCAAACTCTTCTTTTACAAACGACTTTACTAACACTGTACCAGAAACCGATAATGTCTCTTGGGTGGCTGCTTGTATTTGATCGCGCTTGGTACGAGTCTTCTTGCGCACTTCATACATGCGCCGCCCCACCGGCCAGAGCGGCACTACCATCAGTGGCACTACAATAATCGCAATCAAAGCGAGTTGAGCATTTAAAGCGAAAATAGCTACTAGTGTAGTAACAATAGTAATGATATTAGTGACAATAGAAACCATGGTGCCGGTAATCACGCCGTCTACACTCTCAACGTCGCTACTAACACGATTCATGATTTCGCCAGTTTTAGTACTGGTAAAGAACAACAAAGGCATGCGGTGCAGATGCGACACTAAGTCAGTGTGCAAATCGCGCACAATGCCTTCGCCCACCTTTGAGTTTAAATAGCCCTGATAAACGCCGACCAATCCAGCTAATATTGCCGAAGCCACCATGGCCAAGACCAACATAGCCAATAAGGGAAAATCTCGAGCTGGCAGAGCCTTATCAATAATGGCCAGGGTTAGAAGTGGAGGAGCAAGCCCTAGAGTGGAAGAGACAATAATGGCAGCCACCACCATTAACTCGAGCCGCCAATAGGGCGCAAAGAGTGCGGCAATACGGCGCCAGGCGACCTTACCCTTAAGCTTGGCTTTATCAGGGTTGAACATATTGGACCACATTAAGTGGACCGGCGGGCCGCCGCTAAACACTTTGTTTCCTCAGGCTTCCATAGGGTCAGTAAAGCAGACTATTCAGTCAGTCTAGTCGCTTGGAATCTAAAGTCCCCTTTTTTTTCGTGTGGAGCCAAGTACATCAAGATATACTCAAGATTCTATAAATGTCTAAGAGCATTGGTGAGAGTAAAGCAGTGAGAGAGAAGAAAAACCCTTTCCGTGACTGGTTGTTAGCTGGTCTAACAACGACTAAACGCAATGCCAAAGACGCTCATCAAGAATCTCAAAAAAGAGACCAGCACGAGACCCATCAAGATTCTTGGTGGAAAGTCATGTGCCTCACCGGCGTAGATTATTTCTCCACTCTTGGCTATCAGCCTGGAATCGCTTATCTTGCCGCTGGCATTCTCTCACCTGTAGCCACATTGGTACTGGTCATTGTTACTCTTTTTGGTGCCCTGCCGGCCTACTGCTTTGTGGCAGAGCGTAGTCCGAATGGTCAGGGTTCAGTCGCTATGCTCGAAGGCCTACTGCCGGGCTGGCGTGGCAAAACCATTGTTTTGCTGCTGCTTGGATTTGCCGCCACAGGTTTTATCATTACCATTACGCTCTCAGCAGCAGATGCCACGGCACACATTCTTGAAAACCCGCTAATACCAACCGCCTGGCACAATCATAATCGGGTAATGGTGACCCTGCTTTTAATCACAAGTCTTGGAGCCGTTTTCCTTAAGGGCTTCAAAGAAGCAATTGGCATTTCTGTTTATATTGTTGCTGTTTATCTCTTGCTCACTAATATTATTGTTGGTTGGGGTCTCTGGCAATTAGCCATTCATCCTGAATTAACCAGCAACTGGCTACAAAAGCTTTCGACAAACTTTGGCAATATCTTTACCATGATTGGCTCGGCCTGCTTACTCTTTCCCAACTTGGCTCTGGGACTCTCCGGTTTCGAAACCGGTGTAGCGGTGATGCCGATGGTGAAAGGAGACGCCACTGATGTGCCGGAAAATCTAAGCGGAAGAATTCGCAACGCCAAATATTTACTAACTACCGCAGCCCTGATCATGAGCTATTTTCTAGTAGCTTCCAGTATGGTTACCACCCTATTGATTCCAGCGGAACTATATAAAGAAGGTGGGGCAGCTAATGGCAGAGCCCTAGCCTATCTCGCCCACACTCACCTGGGTGAGCTTTTTGGTTCACTCTATGACTTCAGCACCATTCTAATTTTATGGTTTGCCGGCGCCTCTGCCATAGCCGGTCTTCTGAGTCTAGTTCCCCGCTATCTGCCGCGCTACGGTATGGCACCAGATTGGGCGGGCGCAGTGAGACCATTGGTGATATTTTTCACTCTAATTTCGTATGCTGTTACTTTGATATTCAAAGCCGATGTTGACGCCCAGGCTGGTGCCTATGCCACTGGAGTATTGGTATTGATTACATCGGCTGCTCTTGCTTCAGCAATCACCTCGTGGCAAAAGGCCTCGCCCAAGCGTTTTGTCTTCACAGTCATAAGCTTGGTTTTTATCTGGACATCTATCGTCAATATGACTCAGCGTCCTGAAGGTGTACGCATAGCCTTGTTTTTCGTGATCAGCATATTAATCAGCTCCTTTATCTCACGGGCTGTGCGCTCGACAGAACTACGAGTAGAAGAGGTGAAGTTAGATAAGAAGGCTCTCGATTTTATCAACGCTGCTACAAACGAACACTGGGGCGAAGTGAGACTGCTAGCCAATCGCGCTGGTACTGGCTTTCTCAAGGAAAAGGAAGCTAGAGCACGAGCTATCCATAGCATCCAGGAACGCGAGGGCAACTTCATTTTTCTAGAGGTAGAACCAGAAGATGTTTCTGAGTTCTCTGACACTGTGCTAGAAGTAACTGGCCACGAAGTTGACGGTCACCGTGTATTACGCTGCAAAAGTCTGGCTGTGCCGAACGCCATTGCTGCGTTACTGCTGCATTTGCGTGACAAGACAAAAAAGATGCCCCATGTTTATTTCGGCTGGACTGAAGGTCATCCAATCATTTACACCTTCAAATTTATTTTCTTTGGAGAAGGTGAAACGGCCACACTGACCCGCGAGATAATTCGCTCTAGCGAATCAAACGATTTTAGGAGGCCACTAGTTCATGTTGCCTAATCTAGATAGTCACAGCAAAGTAAAGAAAGCCAATCCCCTTCCACGAAGAGTAGCCATAACAGTTGTTATCACCCTGGCAATTACCTTCTGCACCCTGGCTGGCTGGTACATCTCAGGTCTTGATGGCCAAGCTGGTCTAGATGGCCTCACCCTTGGTGCTCTGACAGGACTAGGCCTCGTCCTAATCACCACTGTTTCGATAAGAACAAGAGAGCGCAAAATCTCTAATGTACAACTAGACCAACGGGCCCAAGAGTTTGTCCAAGAATTATCAGAAGAACACCTGGGTGTGGTTCGCCTATTGGCACAAAAATATGGAAGCAAGGACTACGACAAGCTCCAACAAGATGCTCGGCGCAAACATAGCATTCAAAAAGAGGAGGGTAACTTCATTTTTGTTGAAGTCGAACCTATCGGCGGTGACAAAGACGTACTTCTAGTTACTGGTCATGAAATAGAAAAATTTCGCGTTTTGCGCTGTCAGTCGCCAGCTGTAGCCGACGCCATCGCCGCCCTGCTTTTACATTTACGTGACGACAAAGGCAACAAAGTTCCTCATATATATATGTCATGGAGCGAGGTACATCCTCTGGCCTATGCTCTCAAGTACGCTCTTTTCGGAGAGGGTGAGACAGCACCCCTGATCAGAGAACAACTGCGCCGCCATGAACCAGAACCCAATAAACGACCGATTGTCCACGTCGCATAAAGCCCGCCATGTCAAGACCCGGCGTTAAGCGAGCATTAAGTTTAAATTTCAAACTATCTGACGAGCAAACTAAATAGAACGGTCTGTATGACCAACCACATTCAGCTCAGTCAAGCGTTTGAGACCACGCTCAGTATTAAGATCGAGGATGCGAAGCAAAGTACCACCATCGCGGTAGCGGTGGAGGGTAACAGTATCAGGCGCATTGCGATCAGCTGATAAGAAGCACCGCGGTCTACCCGCTTTCACAGTGTCTTCGACTTCGACCATGAGGTGGTCGCTATTGCTTTGCTGTTGAAGTCTCGCTAGTTCCTGGATGTCCACTTTTTGCTCCTGTTCAATTGACTCAATGGTTGCACATCTATGTGAATTAGACCAGACAATCGAGAAATTGAAATGAATTTTTGCTTGTTCAAATTGTAAACTACCTCTTGGCATAAGAGAGCTAATTAGCAAAGACATACCGATATAATGAATAAGTCATCCCCGCCGATGATTGTTCATTTTGGCTATAAGCATGAGTAGCTCAGCGGTAGAGCACGCGCCTCTTAAGCGCTTGGTCGAGAGTTCGAATCTCTCCTCGTGCAAACTTTAAACAAAACTAGATACGAAGAGAAGGTCGCTATTCGTCACGTGCGGGTGCATGCTCTTCGATGAAGGCAAGAGCAGTACCAAACGCATCATCGGCCACCTTTGTATCTTCAAATGTATAGTGGTCGCCCTCAGCAAGGCGGACAAATTTCTTGTCTTTGGTAGCAAGATTCTTGAAAACACTCTCTGAACCAATCAGCTTCGATTCACCGTCTTTGTCGCCATGAACAATCAAAACGGGCATTTCTTTAATAGCCTTGGCCATCGCTTTGGTTTTATACATAAAGAATTGGCAAGCCACCATCTCACCGGAAGTAACATCCATTCTCACCATGTCATCTTCGCTCAGAGCGGCTTTTAGCTCTTGCTTCGGTGTAGCAACATCCATAAGCTTCTCGCCCAAACCAAAGGCATGTTTGGAGCCTACAGCCATACCGACCCCAACATTGACGAAGTTATTGACCGATTTGAAGTGATCGCCACCAGGAGCAGCAGAAATGATGCCGTTGATTAAAGTTGGATACTTGCTAGCGGCCTGCAAAGCTAAAGCACCGCCCATAGCCTCACCAAGAATAAATACTGGCACTCCCTCATGCAGTTTGCGAATCTCTTCACAAGATCCTTTTACATCAGCTAAGGTCTTAGCCAGGTCCATTTTGCTGTCTTTCCTGTCAATCTCGCGCCAGCCACCGAAACCGCGCAGGTCGATGGCATAAACAGCTATATCTTTTGCAGCCATACGTGAACCAAGGTCATCAAACACTCCGCTGTAGAGCCCTAGCTCATGCAAACAAAGCACCACAGCTTTAGGCTTCTTAGCGGCCCAATACAGTGCAGGAGGATTGCCCGGTACCAGCCCGACCTGCGTACCCTGCAACTTTCTCTTTTTACGCTTAGAACCATCAGTGTGCTTCTTGGAGAATGGCCAAAAAGCCTGAGCCGGCGAGGAAGTACTGATGCTAAGTGGAACGGCTGCAACCATGGTCAAGACCAAGCTAGCAGAAAGAAATTGAGATGGACCTACTCTGATTGGCACTCGTTTTAACAATTCCCTTTTTAAAAAGTTAAGCGTAACCATCTTCTTCTCCTAATGTTTCACTCTAGTTTACTTTGTTTCCAGTTCCTGTTGCTCTCCAAATCGGCAGATTCTGCAGCGGATCGCGGATTAGTAGCCTTACAACCCAATTGAGGAGCATTTGTCGCTTGCAGCTTCGGCACCACCACCGGTGCTTGAATCTGGGTACGATCTCTCAGCACTTCTTCTTCTACCCGATCGCGCAAATAGACGAAGGCTTGCTGTAATGTTGTCTCTTTACCATTGAGAGAAAGCCCCTCAATTAAACGTCTGGTGAACACGCTATTAGAATAGCGCTTTGACTCCCAAGAAATCTGGTCAGCTTGACTGGCGGCCACCACAACCTGCCCTGGTGGGGATGCCAGCACCGTTTCGCCGATGTCACGAATACGATAAAGTGACTTTCCACCGACCGCGGAAATGTCTTTCTCTAGTTCTTGAGTAGATTCAGATTGAGATCCAGATTGAGATTTAGACTTAGATTCACCCTTCTCAATAGCGGCAGCACCACTATGACAAACATCGAGAAAGACGCAAATGCGATCACTGTGAACTAAGTCTTTTAAACCAGCTAAAAACCATTGCATGGGGATGCCGGAAAAAACAATATTATGCACATTGCCTTCAAAGGGCACAATAAAGTTAGTGCCACCAACCTGGCTAGCTGCCTGAGTGCCATGGCTAGAAATATAAACAACCGCCATATCGTCTGCTTTAACCACACGCTTCATCCACTTATCACCGAGCAATGCCACAATATTTGCTCTAGTTGCCTCATGATCAGTAAGTAGTTTGACATGGTCGGCTTGGAAGCCAGCTTGATTAACCAGGAAGTTTCTAAAGTCCACAGCATCTTTGGCGGCAAATCGCAAATTGAGAGAAGCGTCTTGAAAACTACTGATACCCACAACCAGAGCCCATTTATCATGGATCGGTTTATTGTAGATAATGCTTGAATTAGAAGCTAACTGTTCAGCCAAATTTTTGCTCTTCTCTTGCTCGAAAAACAAGCCTTTTTGCATGCTCTCAATTGACCGTGCTTTCTCAATCACCGGTTTGGCTTCGGCTAATTTGTCTTGAGCGATGAGAATCTTGCCCAGAGATTCAAGATCACGAGCGGTAAGTAGACTATCTTCCCCACTAACAGTTTGGTCATATTGAAGAAGTCGTCGGGCATACTTCTCAGCCTCAGCCAGTTTAGTTGGTTGGTTCTGCAAAATATCTATCAATTCACGCTCAATCAAAGCGACATAACTATGTTGCGGCCCAAGACTGCTCTCTTCAATACTTAAGGCTCGCTTGAGCAGAGGTTCGGCTTCAGTTGCTTTGCCAGATGCCACAAGAAGATCTGCTAGATTGATCAAGTTCTGTGCCACCAGGGGGTGGTCAGCGCCAAAGTTCTGCTCGCGAATATCAAGACCAGAACGTAGAAGGCTTTCTGCCTTGCTATAGTCGCCCATATTGCGGTAAAGAAAGGCTAAATTATTCATACAAGTAGCAGTTTCAGGATGCTTGTCGCCTTTCAGGCGAGTGCAAATCTCAAGGGCCTCCTTATAAGCATGCTCCGAGGCACTGTACTTGCCCTGGCGTAAATAGAGCTGGCCGATTGTACTAAGATCTACCACCACGGGCAGTGACTCTCTCCCCGAATTGGCTAGGTCAATATCTAGAGCCTGCTTCAGACTCTTCTCGGCCGCATGATAATTGTCGCTTTCCAAATAGGCCTTGGCCAAAGTAGTCAAAATAGAACTGACTGCAGAATCGTTGCCTTTCGCTTCTTTTAAGCGCAGACTAAGGGCTCGCTCTAAAAGACCAATAGCGGCCGACGCTTGGTCAATATCTAACAAGACTTTGGCCCGCGCAGTTAGCGCTGCCGCCAACTCTAGACTATCGCCCCATTGCTCCTCAACCAACAACAGGGCCTGCTTTGATCGCTGATCAGCCTCGGAATGCTTTCCCTGCCGTTGATAAAGAGCAGCAACATTAGTCAAGTCACGAACCAAACTGCTATCTTTGGCAACATCAGCCTTCTGCCTGGCGGTAATAGCGCGCAGGTAAAGCACTTCGGCCTCACTGTACTTGCTCTGTAAGAAATAACAATCGGCCAAGCGCTCTATGCTTCCAATCAACTGACTAGCCTGATTGGCACCTTTGAAACCCTTCTCGCTGAGCTGCATGGCTTCAAGCAAAAGCGGTTCTGCCGCAGCATAGTTTGCCGCCCTTAAAGCCACCATAGCTTCCTCGGTTAGTTCCTGAACTCTGGAGCCGCTGGCACTCTTGGAAGGAGAAGAAGAAGAAGAAGAAGAAGAGGCTAAAGCCGAACTAGAGCCACTGTGATACACGCCAGCTAGCGGAAAGACTAGCAAGGAGAGTAAAACGGAGGCTACAGAACGGTGTAAGTTAACTGGCATTCTCTACGACGTTAAGATTAGAGCTCTAAGGCCTTTATAAATAGCTTGATTAAATGGATTCATTAAATGGCTTCCTAATTGGCGCAATTCTATCAATGTATTGGCCATACGCGTTGAGATTGTCAATTAGGAGGTATTATCGAGAAATGTTTATTACCCCTTATTCTCCAGCCGAAACCTGCATAGCCGTTCAAAGAAACAGCGCTTACTTTGACCTAGTCAAGGCTATTAATACTGTTTGCTACTTTTCTCTTATTTGGCTAACCTACAAATTTCTAAGCCATCAGCTTGACTGGCAACTCTCTGGTGGTTGTGTGCTGGTAAGCGGCTCCTGGTTAATTTTGACCAGAATTAAAGTCGACCATCTATTGCAAACCTATTTTGACGTACTTTCACGTATCGAGCTGCAACTACCAGTGGTGCTTGGCTTGAGCCTGAGCTTGCTGGCCCTATTCGCTAAGGCGCTGCATCCGCTCGTGCATGTGCTGGCCCTAGCCGAAATAACATGCTGGATTTATTTGTTTATACTGTACCGCCACAACAAGGCCCGTTTCAAGAAGCAGGGCTATGGGCCAGTGCCCTTAAATACCATTATTAATCCTCCGGCAGAGCTCTTACGGGCGGGCGATTTGTTGCTCACCAGTGGCAACGTTGCCAAAAGACTGCACGAAAGCGTGGGTCATGCTGAAGTAGTACTCGAAGACGCCAGCGGAGCCAAGATGCTACTTAGCTCCTACATGGACAAAGGCTGCACTCTGCACCAACTAAGCGATTTAACCGGCCCCGACTATGACGGCAGTTATGTCGGCCTGCACTTGCAAGAGCCCTGGTCAGACGAGCAAAAAGCCAGAGCTTTTGCCATAGCCCAAGAAATGGTCAAAAGTAACCGCCTCTGGGCCGAGGCCGAAAATATCAGAGTGCTCAAACGCATAAATTTCTTTCCCTTACCCGAGTGGCTTAGCTCCAAGCTCAAGCAATTTTTTCATGCCAGCGGCTACGACTGGTTCGGCACCTTTATGGGGCGGATTGCACCAGACCGCTGGACCTGTATAGGCGCAGCAGTGGAACTCTATAGACGCATGAATGTGCCAATTAACCACTATGGCACAGGCCTATTGGGAGTCGGTACGACGCTACTAGACCCAATCATGCCGGTGCGTTTTCTGGCAGACCCCGCCTTGAACCTGATCGAAAAAGATCAGACTGCAAATTAATAACTAAAGAGGTGCCCTGACAGCTTCGGTATAATATTGATTATTGTGGTTCCCATAGAAGGTGAATATGACTTGCCAATCGAACGACAGCAACGCAGAAGACACACCAATACTCGCTAGTTTGAAAATAGCAGCGCCGTGCAATGCTGATTGGGACACCATGGTGGGAACAGAACGAGAGCGCTTTTGTTCGAGTTGTGCCCTCAATGTCTACAATATCTCATCGATGAGCAGCCTAGAAGCCGAGAGATTTTTAGCTGAGCGCGCCGGAAGCAAAGTTTGCGTCCAATTTTTTAGACGCAAAGATGGCACCATATTAAGTGACAACTGCCCCAAAGGCTTGCGCGCCATGCGCGATCGCAGCAAACAGCTTTTAAGATTAGCAAGTAGCTTCGTTGCCTTACTTGTTAGTAATTTTGCTGCGACTCTAGCCAATGAACCATTCAAAGCAAAGCCTACAAATTCAGGTTCTAGTGCAAGTTCAAGTTCAAGTTCAAGTGCCAGTTATGCAGGAAAAGGCGAGCCAACTCTTAAAACGGATTGGCAACCTGAGCAACGACTGATGGGCAAGCCCAGCATGAACAGCCTTAATACCAGCACAGTTAGCCCCGTGCCAAGAAAAGAACTTTTGCAGAAAAAGGTAGCAGAACTTGAAGCCAAACCCCATAGCAGCGAAGCGGCAAAGTCAGAACTTGCCAATGCCTATATCGAATTAGCTCACAGCCAAAACTCTTGCAACAACTTCAAACAGGCAGCCAGCGATTTTTCACAAGCAGCAAAGTTGCTGAAGAAAATGAAATCACAGAAACAGCTCTATGCCAATGTTCTCCTCAATCAGGCCGCAGCCCTCAAGCGAGACAGTCGAACAAGCGAAGCCAAAGCCCTAGAAGAAGAAGCCGCAGGATTGAGCAAGAACTAATTAAATCAGAGACTTGTTGGTGGCTTAAAAGCCAAGAAAGTCTTTGATCTTATCTGTGGCTGAAACCTTTGGTCGGTAAAACTCTCCCGTCCAATTTTGGTTACCAGTGGCGGCACGACTTGACTGCGAAGCACCGGCCATTTGATAGAGAGTGGCAATCAATGCACGACATTCAGCCGTGGCGCCCTTTCCGTTTACAGCTAGCTCCTGTGGCAGGTATGCTCCTTTGGCCCCACTAGTAGTATCACCCGCACTAGTCTTGTTAGTATTGCCGACAAAGCGCGCATACTCCGGACTGAGACTGTAGCCAGCTAACAATGTCTGCGGCTGGGCAAACTGAGCCGCCATCTCATCAAGGAGAGCCTGCTGGGCGTTAAGATCCCAAGCTAAAACCTGTCTTCCTTCAAACAGTCGATTGAGCTGAATTAGCATCTCACTGAAAGACATGGCATTAAAGACTATAGACTGATTGAGGCCATGTTCTTCGATTAATTGACTGGCAATTTCGTCTTGCGGCTTAAGTACACCCTCAAACAGAACTTTGCCCCCAGGAGAAAGCACTGACATAGACAGCAGCTTGATCGGTGAAGAAATCATGTTTGCAACAGCTACATTCAGACGAGTCACCTTGCTGGCAAAAACCAGCCAATCAGTAGAATCAATTAGGTAACGAGACCATATGATTGACTTATTGCGATCGGTTGGATTGGGGTGATCAAGATTGGAATGACTTGGTTCAGATTTGGCTGAATGCATAAGACGCTCTCAGAAATTAGGTAATTTTGACTGCTCAGCATTTGAAGGTGCTGGAAGGCCATTATTTTAGCTCTTACAGCCCCAACGAAGATTAACACTTTACAATTAAGTGCCAGTGCGAAACGTTTAAGACAAGGCCTATTTATTTAGTTTGTAGAGCCTACGGATAGTCTCTTTGTCGCGCTCCGTAAGCTCTGTCGCGCATGACTTCCAATACATTACATCTTGACCACCGGGTGAATGCCCCAGGCCAAGAACATGACCAAACTCGTGCATGAACAGAGTATAAAGTTGAGTTTTTGCAAATGAAGTCATCTCTTGATTCTCGATTTTGTCGAGAGCCCCTTCTGCTCGGGAAGCAAAACCATCGAAAGAAGGACAGTAAACTCGCACATGCGCACGTTCTAGAGCCCTCTTGTTGTCTTTTTCGTAGACAGCGCTGGTTCTTCCGGCCGAGCCATAAGGAATGTCGTCATAAGAAGTAACTCTTTCTATATAGACATCTGCGCTATCCATATCAGATACATAAGTGAGCGAAATTGGTGAATTTTCGTATTTGCTCCATTGCTCCATAGCTTTAAGCATAAGCTCACGAATCGAGCCTCCAAAGCCATTGCTAGCTGAAGTTTCAACAAAAACTTTCAAAGGGAAACGACTGGCTCGCCAAAACGAATTTGGCTCGGCCTTAAGATAGTCTCGGTCTGAAGCTGGACTCTTGCTGCGACTATGAAGATTGTAAGTAATGTCATCGATAGTCCAGGTAACAATGTCAATTTGCTCTTGATCCTTTTCCTGGCGCAAATGCTTTTTAAATAGCTTCCGGGCTTCGCTAAAATCACGTTTGGCCTCAGGATATTTGCCCAGCAAATCAAAGCTAATTGCTCTGGCCTGATACCAATCGGCTAGAGGCCTTGGCAGGGGAGAAGGAAATTCAGCAATCAATCGACCGTAATACTTGTTTGAATCTTCAACGGCTGAGAGATTGCCAATCACTGAAGTTACCCAAGCAAGCTGCCAGAGAGTTGCCACCACCTGCTCACGTGCCTGATTCAGCTGCTCTTCAACAACTTCTTTTTTCTGATCAGAATTTGCCGCCAGAGTTTTTTCACGCAATAACTTCTCTTCTCGCATAAAAAGCAGCGCCTTATCAGCTGCTATGGCTTGATCATAGTGCTTACAAGAAATTGCAGCATCGGCCAAACTTTGTAGCGCATCTTCAAACTGATTCTTAAAATCAGGATTGAGTGCATTGCTCGAGTCAGTCGCCACCGCAGTTAAACCCAATATCAGATGAGGAAAATCGAGGGCTTTAGCTGGCTCCAAACCCTTGGCGAAGCTCTTTCCTGCTAGAAGCTGCAATGTCTCTACGTAGAAGCGACAGGCCGCCTCGCCTCTGCCACCAAATATCAAAATTCGACCTAGTGTACCTCGCAGATTAATGGCTTCGACGCAATCTTTGCCGTTTTTCTCACGAATCCGCAAAGCTTCCTGCATGTAGTGCTCAGCCTCTTGCAAATCAGAAGACCAATAAAGTGTTTCGCCCAGGTCATAACAAATTGACCCTAGCTGCTCATCAGAATCAGGGAAGTAGCGGCGGTTGATCAAATAGGCCCGGCGAAAGAGATGAGCAGCCTGACTGAGATTGCCATCAATTTTACAAAGATAAGCGGCGGTAATAAGTGAATTAAGCCCGCGGGCAATTCTCTTTTCACTAGCAGGTGTTAAGTTGCTGACCATGCCGCCTTTCACCATCTGTTTGCTCTTCTTTAAGTCTGATTGACGCCAATCAGCTTCTTTCGAGTCAGTTTCATTCAAGTCAGTTTCATTCAAGTCAGTTTCTACAATGCCCATATACTGACTAAGTAAATCGGCAGTTTGCGGTCTTTCAATTCTAGAAATTTGCTTTAACCGTTCAATCACCTGGTTAAAATGTTCTTGCGCCAATTCTGGTTGATCTAAAGCGACAAGAGTGCGCACCAGAGCCAATCTGCTATCAAATGCCCGCAGAAGTTTGTCGCTCATGGTCTTCTCTTGTAGCTCAAGGGCCTGCTTGAACTTCTCTTGTGCCTCCTCTAAATTGCCCTTCGCTGAAGCCGCAGCACCTTGCTGATAGAGTGTCTCTACTTGCTGCTCGGTAGCAGTTTTAGCTGGCACTGCCCCATCAGGTTCAAGTAAATTAAGTTTGTCAGCAGCCCACTCTAAATAATGTGCCGAGAGGCTATCACCAGCTCGCTCAAAGCGCCTGGCGAGATCAATGAGTGTAGACGAACAACTTGTTCTATCGCTCCTGGCAGCATCACGCCTCTCTTTCTGCAGCTTTGCTAGTGCCGATGGCGAAGGTGGTTCACGAAGAAGTGCAACTAGACTGGCTATTTCTTGCTTAGCCTCAACCTTTTGTTGCAACTGCAAAAGCACAAAAATACGTAAAGCCCGATTGCCTCGGTCATTCTTAGAACTAGAATTCAAAGGGCGCTCACTATTTTTCAAGCTGAGTTTGAACAATCGCTCTTTGGCCTTGGTCTCACCGCTGTTTAAGGCTGCGAGCAAAAAACTCTGAGCCATATAGTGATCAACAACTGCCTGATTGAAAGATGTCTGCACCGGCGAATAGGAAGCGCTAACGCCGAAATCTTCAGCCGACAGCGCGGCATCCCATTTAGTGATTGTGGCGTCTGGACCGAAGAGAAAGCTATCATGAGACGCCAGAGCCGGCTCAAAGCTATTGACCAAAGTTGAAACGACAGCAAACGAGAACGCGAATTTCTTAGACCATCGTCTAGAGAAGGTTTCCGCTCCTTGTTTCAAGCTCAATTCTCCATGGCATAAAATATTGACAGCTCTAGTCTACAGGAATATTGCCTCTCTGCTGTTCGAATATAAGTGATAAAGGTGACCAATGAGCGATTACGGTGCCCAATTTAACTCAGTTGCAGATCTGGTTGCTACCGCCACCAAAGGCCTATACAACAAAATTGATCACATGTTGTTCAAGGCACTGATCGCCTGCCTCAAGAGTGAAGATTATCAAGCCGTCAGCGTCGCCATAGACCAACTAGTAAAGGAGAAGAAGCTGATCTCCATCCCTCCTCTTTACTTTGTCGCCAAAGCCCACCCTAATGAGCGTGCCCGCAAGAAAGCAGAAGTAGCCCTCACTACCTTCAGCCAAGATAAGCGCATCGCTGAGCTGACCGAAAACAAAGAAATAAAAGTGGCCGTAACTGAACTCATCAAAGAATATGGCAACTACAAGAGCTAGGTCATACTAGCTAATTAGGCCTTCTTCCATGGATTCGAACTTTGCTTTTGTGTTGAGCGCATTAAGTTCGAGGCTTGCACGGTAGGTGCAACTTCTTGTTCAAAATAGATGAGCTTAAAGTACTGCAAGAATTGTTCAGTGGTGAAGCGCAAGGGTTCCTCTTCGTGATGAGTGTCATGGCCATATACTGAGCTAAGAAAAATATGCCCCCTTTGCCGGTCGAAACCAGTAAGCGGATAAGGTTTGTTAGCCGTGGGAGCAGTTCCGGCAAAAGATGAGGTTTCAGGCACGAAATCTGACGAAACGGCAATAACAATACGTTTTCTAGCAATTAGATCAGAAAGCCGCAGCAAGAGGTCTTGTGGTGAGCAATCTGCTGTCACCAATGTGCGAGTAAAAGCTGCTGAGAGCGTTTCAATTACCTGAGAAGCACGAGCAAAACCCTCGTTGCGAGGTTCAGCCAACTTGTTGGCCAATCTATGCTTTTGAGCGAGGTGAATACCATAGGCCTTCTCAAGCAGCGGAAACCAAAAACCATATTTTGCCACTAAGCCATAGCGAAGAATCTCTTCTGGCCGCGGAGGCATGACATCAAGGGTGTTGCCGTGGGAACCAGGGAAAGCCACAGTGAAGCTGTGATCTAAATTCTCCGAAATTATTCGCAATAACGCCCTTGGTCTGGCTTCGGCCAGTGAACTTACGCCGGCAGCAAAGAACGCATCACCCATGGTACCAAGACGAACAGCGCTGGCTTGCAGCGACATTTGCGGATAATCATTGTCAGCATAAAGGGTCGGTTTGATCTCGGTAAATCTTTCTGCGCTATTTGCCCCTTTGTTGGAACCAGCTAGAATCCCCTTAGATTTAGCATCATCGCCCAATGTATTGGCGCATTGATAGGCAAAAGCCCGGCGAAAATCATCTTGAGTTAAAACAGGCACAGTACTCTGCGAGACAGCCGGCCGCTCACCAAGAATTTTGCAGCCCACAGCATATATCATGCGCACAAAACTCTTCTCAGAGTCACTAAGGTGCTCACTATTTAAGACTGATGACATCTCAGGAAAATCTACATAGCCACTGAAATCAAGATCAACCAGTGTATAAATACGATCAACTGTTGCCGCTAATTCCGGAGCAAGTACCAGACTAGCAAAGCGCTTATCGGTGCCCAGGTGCAGTGGAACCGGTGTACCTTTTTTGGCTGCCTGGCTCTGTTTTCTGTTCGGTTCGTCCGTCGGCCAGATCTCGCTGTCAATTTCGTCTATCTGCTTTTTGCTCAAGCCAGCGTGATAGCCCGTATCTTGCGCAGGAGGCGGCTCTGGTTTTTCGACCCCCCAAGCACGCAGAGTGTTGGCATCCTGACTGAGAAAAGCAGACTGGTAGGTTGAGGCATCTTGAACTGGTTGAACATTCTGAATCGGTGCAATATTCTGAATTGGCGCGGCATTCTGCACCGGTGCAATATTCTCAATCGGCGCAGCGTTCTGGACAGTGAAGGCACTGAGCACCGGTGAAACATTCTGAATCGGTGCAGCATTCTGAACCGGCACAGTGTTCTCGATAGGGGCTGCATCTTGAATCAGTTCGGCATGTTCGATACTGGCCGCTGTTTGAGCAACACTAGTCTCCAGGCCAAAAGTGGCATTTTCAAAAACTGTGGCACCTTGATTGATGGTGGCAGACTGACCAAAAGTGGCATTCTGCTCTATGGTCTCCGGTTTGGCAAAAAAGGCTTCAGCCATAGCCGGAGTAAATACTGATGGCCGATCGCTGTCAATTTGAATATCGTCACGCTGATGCTCTTGGGCCATCTCAGCGGCAGCGGCGCTATAGACTGGGGCATAGTCTAGGTCTGGATTGAAACTAGTACTAGAAGGGCTATATCCAGAGCTAGCACTATAACTAGAACTAGAACTGGGACTATAACTAGGACTATAACTAGGACTATAACTAGGACTATAACTAGAACTGGGAGCCGCTGCTGCACCAGAAGAAGAAGAAGAAGAAGTACTAGTAGAGGCTGGGGCCGGAGGTGAAGCCGGTGTCGGCGCATAGGCCGTATATCCGGGAATACTTACCGGCGCCGAAAGCGAAACATCTAGGCCATAGTTGTACTGTGAATTTCCGGGCTCGTTAACGAAAAAGGAATAGCCAGAGGCTGGATCCTTTGCTTGGTCTGCAGCCGGATCTGGTGCTTTAGGTGGAGGCACTCTAGGTGCCACCTTTCTCTTGTCTAGTTCAGAACTGTCAGACAAAGACTAATAACCTCGTCCGCCCCCCAACCACCGACGTCCGCCCATTGCACTGTAGCCGTAGCCACCGTTGAAACCATAGCCACCAACAGAATTGAAAGTACCATCCCGGGGCGTATCACCCCAAGAACAAGCACCCATTTCGCTCTTCAGTTCATTGAATTGATTCATTTGCATCTGATTTTCAAACTTTTGCTGATCTTTGTCATCCTGAACACCCTGGCGTAAGGAATTAATATCAGTATTCAAGTTTGCAAGAGTATTAGTTTGGCTAGTGCGCAGATTACTGATGCACTGCTCGAGCTGGTCAATATAAGCCTGCTGTTTGGCCCTATAGGCGCTGTCTTGCTGCAACCAAGATGTGAGAACAGCCATTTCTCCTGACTTTGCTCCAGCCAAAGAAGGCGATACACCTTTTTTCTGTTTTTCCAGAGCCTGTATACGCTGCTCAGCATAGAGTCTATAGGCATTAGTTTTAGCTTGTTCAGCAGCCAGCTTGCTTTCAGCCTCATTCTCAGCGCTTGAGTACTGATTAATCATGGCCTGGTCAGTGTTAAGCATTTCTTGCTCATCATGATAAATAGTCTGGTTCGCTCCGGCTACCTGGGCCGAAGCCGTGCTAGAGGACGAAAGGCTTAGCAGTGACAGAGCAACCAGTGCGACCTGACAATATCGAGTTTTCTTGCTATCCATTCTCACTTCTCGCTCCCTCCACTTAACCAAGTTATCTATACCCGGCTCAGCAGATTAAACAGCGAGCATATCGCCTTGTTAAGGCCCGCGTTTACCTAGCAATCTGACCAACTTCGCTATTCTTTCGGTCAGCATAGCCTTATCCTCAGGTGAAAGAAGTATGGCCTTGCGGTAATCTTCCAAAGCAAGAGCCCATTGACTCAAACTCTCATGGGCCTGTCCTCTGCCAATATAGGCATCTCCGTCGGCAGGGCTTAGCTTTACGGCATGATTGAAATCTTCGATTGCCTGGGCAAACCGCTTATTGCGCCGATAATATTCGGCTCGCATCATGTATGAACCAGGATCTTTCGGCCCCAGTGCAACCACGGTTGAATAGTCATCTAGGGCGGAACGATCTCCCAGGGCATCCTTCAACCTAGCTCTTTCGAGATACCCATCGACAAACTTTGGCCGAGACAGTATGACAAAATTCAAGTCGTTGATTGCCGCCTTGCTGTTACCGACCTTTCGCAGCAGGGCCGCCCGCTCAATGCGAACGGGCACCTCATTTTTGTCGAGCGCCAAACAACTGTCAAAGGCGGCCTTAGCCTGCTCAAACTTGCCTAACTCAAGATAGCGGCTGCCCAAAAGGCAATAAATATCGGCCATATTGACAATATTCTCGTCTTTGCCCTCAAAGCGTTCACGTATCCGGCCGGTTTGAGCGGTGTAATTGAGAGCAACTACTCTCGGTCTTGGATTGAGAGTAGTGATCGTTAATAGGTCACTGATAGATTTATTTTTTTCACCTAACTCATTGCTGGCATCAGCGCGCAAATAGTAAAACCAGGCGTTGCGAGGGAAGGCTTTGACTAAATAATCAAAATCTTTGATAGCCAATCTGTTATCGCTTTTATTGTTGTATGTGATACCACGCAACAGTCTGGCTTTATGAAAATCTGGCTGTTCTTTGAGCACGACTGTAAGTAGCCGGATGGCTTGATCAACGGCTCCAACTTCTCGACTATCGCAGGCCTTGCGAACTAGTGTCTCAAGCTTGGCCTTATGAGCAGCATCGGCCGCCAGTTTACTTTGGCTAGAAAGCTTGTATAGAGCCGCGAGATTGCCAAAATCAACTTGCATTAGGGGCACATACAGCACTGGTTCTTGTGTTTTTACTGCTGCCTCATAATCGACAAGAGCGCCCTTATAGTCTTTTTTTGCAATACGGCAATAACCGCGAGTGGTAAGTGCACTAGATGACTTCGGCTCAATGGCCAGGGCACGCTCGGCATCACTTTGAGCCTCTGCTAAGCGATCGATCTATAAATAAGTACGGGCACGAATAGCTAATACATCAGGGTCTTTAGCATTGGCGCGCAAACATACAGCGCATTCTCTAATCAAAGCCTGCTTATCATCAGTGGCAGTAAGCAAAAGTACTTTCTCAAAACTAGACTTGGTCTCGCTAGCCCAAAGAGGAGTCGAGCCGAAGAAAAGAAAAGAGCCTAGTACACATACGAACGAGATTAGTAATCTCAACTCTTCCTCGCAAAAGAAAAACTATGGCTTTACCACCGTTTGTAGTTCAACTATTTTCAATCCTTTGTCCTTTAGGTTAACTCGTACCAGCTCAGTGAGCAATACCCGCATGCGATCATAAGTATCAATATCAAGGCCTGACCAGGCGGGCTGACTTATTTCGGTGGGAGCACAATTAGCTAGATTGACAGCCTTACCGTTGATAAAAGTCAAAGTCTTAGAGATGCCACCATCGACGAATGTAATTTGCACATTTAGCAACTTCGTTAATCGTTTGGCTTGTAGATATAATTTTGCTGAACGAGCAAGAATGGCATAAATCATTTCGACCAAGTCATCCTCATCGATCTCGCGCTCAACTACTCCAGCGTCGAGGTCTGCTTCAAGATCTTCTTGAGGAAATTCTATTTCTGTTTTTTCAATATCTGTTTTTTCAGGGTCTGGGTCTTCTCTGGCAGCTTCGGCTAGACGCTCTTCCTCACGTTTAAGAAGGCGTTGATAGTTTACTTCCTGACGCACCATGGCCATACCAATGGCTAACAAACGCCGGGCATTCAGTTGGCCGGCAGAATAACTGGCGATGGGTCCTTCAATAAATATCAGGGCAAAAGCTTTAGCAATCAACTCGGCGCTGGCCAAGCCCCAAAACAAGTCTAGAGGATAGGTCTCTGTTTGCAATGCTTGAAGCAGGTCGAGTATTGGCTTAAACGAATCACTGACAAATGGGCCCAACATGTGTTCAAGATCTTGTTGCAAACTCACCTGAACAAAATCGTGGCTATAGAAGTTGAGCACCCTTCCGCGTTGCCTGAGGGCCCGATTATAGGGCGGGTCGTGCTGTTTGATTAAGTCGGTTTCAAGCAAAGCCGCTTCAAGAGGCGTGTCGACAACTTCTACAGCAATATCAAATATCTGGCTAATCAGCTCTTTGGTCTTTGAGTCTTTCCCCTTTCTTCCGCGGAAGTAGCTATTAACTCTGCTCTTAAGCGACGTTGCTTTGCCCACGTACAAAATATTGCCATCACTATTGAGCATGCGGTAGATACCGGGCTTTGCTGGCAAGTCGAGGCGCTTAAGGCGTTCCATGGGGATGGCATAGGGATTTTTCTTATCTTTAGCGCTAACCTTTGGTAAAGGCTGACTGAGCCAATCTAGAAGCTGGTCGTCTTCAGATATTCCGATAGCCCCTAGATCAGTTAGCAATCTCTGCCAAATAAAGTAAGTGGCCTCAACATGGCAAGATGAGCGTTTCATCTCCGTAAGACTCAAACCGAAATAGCCACCAAGAGCACGAATTGCCCGCGAAGGTAAATCAGGATAAAGACGCTTAGCAATCTGACAAGTACAAATAAAAGTAAAAGGCAAATTCTGCTCTGGCAGATGATCAACAAATAGCTGCCGCACAAAGGCTTGCTCAAATTGAGCGTAGTGAGCGACGGCAAACTTAACTTGTTTTTGACCACCCCCACTGAGATCTTTCATCAACTCACTCAAAACATCTGCAGCAGGAAAAGCCTCTTGCATTAGCTCATCTGTAATTCCAGTGATTTTTTGAATACGAGTTGGCAAAGCTTGATCTTCAGGCAAGCGAATTAGGCGACTTTTGATCAAAAGCTGAGAATGAGGTAGCTGAACAGCCGTAACCTCCGGCAAAAGCCAACCCAATTCAAGTATTTGAGCACTCTGTGGAGTGGCGCCAGTGGTTTGACAATCAATGAATAGCAGTGGTTGTTCAGCTAATTTCACTAAGGCATTTCTTCTCATCGGCTTGCTGCCAGAACGACTCAATGTCGGCAATGATGCTAGACGAAACTAGCTCACCAACTTGCTTCTCAAACCAATCAGCTGGCATAGCTGAAGCATACTGCTTTTGAATAAATCTTTGGTCCATCAGGACGATCAATCCACGATCATCACCTGAGCGAATGACACGACCAGCAGCTTGAATTACTTTTGCCATAGCTGGATAAACATAGGCATAGTCAAAGCCATTACCATAGCGCTTCTCGTAGTAAGTGCGTATTTGTTCTCGCTCAAAGTTGAAATTAGGCAAACCGGGCCCGACGATAATGGCGCCAATAATCATCTCACCAGGGTAATCAACACCTTCGGCAAATACTCCACCCTGAACGGCAAAGACTAGAGTAGGCGCGTCTGTACGGCTCAGTGAGTCCATTATTTCTTTGGCCTTTGCCTGGGTGATTTCACTCTCTTGCTTCAACAACAAAACCGAATTTGGCAATTTGCTTTTAATTAGCTCGTAGACACTACCAAGAAAAGCAAAACTGGGGAAGAAAACGAAATAATTACCTGGTTTTACCTGAACGATACGAGCAATACCATCTGCAATTTTGCCAAAATTACGCTCTCGATCTGAATACTTAGTAGAAACCTGGGGAATGATCAAAAGTTTGCGGTGTTCCCGCGGGAATGGACTGGTGTACTCCCGTCTCGACAATTCAGGATCGTCTAATCCGGAAAGCTGCGCAAAATAATCAAACGGTTTAATAGTGGCTGAGAATGCCACCACATGTTCAAACTCTTTATGAGCTAACTTGAGCTTAGCTGAGGCATCACAACAGACTACTTTTAAGGCCTCATCAACACTGCCATCTCTCAATTTATTGCGGGTGTAAAGATGAAAGAACTCATCACCTTCGTAGTCAACTGCATCCATAAAATCGTTAAAGTAGTTAACTATGGCCATTAACGGATCCGAACTAGAGCCAGAGGCACTCTTGCCCTCAGAGCTTGATGCTTCGGAGGCCTTACGAGCGATACGCCTTACCATCAAATCTTGCAGGGCTGGTAGTGCCTCTTCAAACAGTTCTCTTGAGACAGTAAGCTTTGATTCTTTAAAACCAACCATGCGACCAACATTTGAAATTACAAATTGAATCTTAGAAACTAAAGCGCGCGCCTCTACCACCTGGTCAAAAGGCAAAGAAGCCAGTTCTTGGGCAAGCTTGGATATAACCGCCGAACTCAGTGTCTTACTATAATAATCAGCTGCCCTCTGTGGTAAGTTGTGGGCTTCGTCAATAACTAAATTGGGCTTCTCACTAAACTTACTGAGAGTATAGGTAAAGCGCCCCAAGGTATTGCGGGGAGAAAACACATAGTTATAGTCACCGATAACCACATCAGCAGCCGCCACCGCATCTAGTGATGCCTCAAATGGACAAACCTCATACTCCTCGCCAATTTTCTTAAACTCTTCAGCAGTGAGAGAGGTCATCTCTAACATCTTGTCGACTATTTTATGCTTATCCATTTTTGTATAGTAATCGCGAGCATACTGGCAATAGCCAGGATTACAAATCACTTCATCTTTGAGGCACATCTTGGCTTTAGCATTGAGAGTTAGCACCTTAACTGGTGCACCACCATCCTGTAAGCGAGTAATTGCTTCTTGAGCAACTGAATGCTGAGTGTTTTTCGGTGTTACATAAATCAGTTTTTGACCGCGGCGCAAACTATCTTGCAAAACCGGATAAATCACACCTATAGTCTTGCCTAGTCCAGTTGGTGCCTGTACAAGCACTTGATGTTTAGTCTCAATATCTTTAGCTAATTCATCAACCAATTCTCTTTGGCCGCGGCGCAAATTAGTGAACGGAAAAACCAGTTTTTCAGATAGCTCCATTCTGCGCAATCGGGCAGCCTCCTCAGCCATTACCTCGCTTTCAAGCTCGGCCAAGCGCAGGGCCAACCAACTTTCATAAGCTTCAATTTTAAAATCGATATCTAAAACTTCGACTTTATCGAAGTTATTAGAGGTAATTAGAAAGCGCGTTAGGGGCACAACATCTTTTTCTAAATATAAGATGTAGGCATAGGTGGCAAGCTGCAGACAATAAGGGTGCTGTGGATCAATAGCCAGTTTAGAGAGCAATTCGCCGGGTGAAGTGGAGCTTTTGATTTCTTCAATAACAGGCACTAGGCCGTCAACAAAACCATCGATACGACCTGAAACATTGAAGATATAGTGCTCACTCTCAAACTTGTGAGCTGACTTTACTTCAGCCTTGTAGATTGGAAAGAGCTTTTGTCTTTCTTTCTGAATTTTGCTATGCAATTGTCGCCCTTCGGCAGCCAGGGCGAGGGGGCCGCCAAAAAGCTGTCCATAGCCTGAGTTAACCTCGATGCTGCCCGAAAGCGGACAAGGCATGGCAAAGTCGCGAATTCCCATTGCTACAGTCTTTTTTCCAGACTTTGACACTTTAGTCCCATGGATGAGCAGAGCAAACAGCTATAACTAATTAAACGCTTTACATAAATACGTATGGTAGAGCCGATTATCCCGGCAGTCAATTGTTTGCGATTTTGAAGTTTGGCCGATATCGGTCAAATTGCAAATGAAGTAGCTAAAACCTAAGCCGAATCTGCTTAAACAGCCTATCGTCCACCAAATTGATTAGCGTCTTTTATTTGCTCACCACAGTGAGTACAGCGCGGGAATTCGCCATTCCACGTGCCTTTTGGGTAGACGTGGCCGTTCAGTTCACAAGGGGAGATTTTCTTGCTAGGCAGAGCCATGGCAAAGGATGCAATTAACCCGGCCCAGAAGCCCTGAATACCTTTGACAATCTGCACCATGAAAGATTCTTCTTTAGTTTGCACAGACTTTAAAGCTTGCAAATCGTTGCGAGTCATACGCGCGCCATTGCGCCTCAGCTGCATATTTGCAGGGACAGGGCTAGGCTCTTCAGCATCATTCTCAAAACCTGAATTTGACATACGCAATCCTCTTGACACCTAGATATATACCACTTTACTAAGGTTACAGTCTCTCACAGCTAAGGCTCCATTACCGGTTCTTGACTGGTCGCTCTGCTAAACTTCAGTGATATAAAGCATTACACCGTTTCTTGGGAACGCTAAAAATCATGGGAAAAACAGTCGGAATCGATCTTGGAACAACTAACTCTGTCGTAGCCGTTATGGAAGGTGGAAGACCCACTGTCATATCTAACGCAGAAGGCGGACGCACTACTCCATCAGTAGTTGCCTTCAACAAGACAGGTGAGCGCTTGGTTGGTCTCTTAGCCCGCAGACAAGCAGTGGTGAATCCAACCAATACAATCTATTCAATCAAACGTTTCATAGGTAGACGTTATTCTGAAGTCTCAGAAGAGTGCAAAATTGTCTCTTATAAAGTTAAAGAATCGTCTGATGGCGGAGTTCGAGTTCTTATTAGTGATAAGGAATACACACCAGAAGAAATCTCAGCAATGATATTGCGCAAACTAAAAGAAGATGCGGAAAAATATCTTGGTGAAAAAGTAGACACTGCGGTCATTACAGTGCCCGCTTACTTCAATGATTCGCAAAGACAATCAACCAAAAACTCAGGCACAATCGCTGGCCTCGAAGTATTGCGTATCATCAACGAACCTACTGCTGCGGCCCTAGCCTACGGCGTAGAAAAGAAAGGCAAAGACGAAACAATTTTAGTCTTTGACCTTGGTGGTGGTACGTTCGACGTTTCCGTTCTAGAAGTTAGCGACGGCTTAATTGAAGTTAAATCAACCTCTGGTGATACTCACTTAGGCGGCGATGACTTCGACTATGCCCTAGTGCAATGGATAGCAACTGAATTTCAAAGCGCTGAATCAATTGATTTGCGCAAAGATCCCCAGGCTCTGCAACGCTTAACTGAAGCTGCCGAGAAAGCAAAAATCGAACTTTCTTCAGTGACCGAAACGGTAATTTCATTGCCGTTCATCACAGCCAACGATCAAGGGCCAAAGCACCTTGACATGAAACTCACTCGCTCTCGCTTCAACGAACTAACCCATGCTCTAGTGGAGCGCTGCAAAGGTCCAATTGAGCAAGCCTTAAGCGATGCCAAACTGACATATAACGAAATCGACGAAGTGGTCTTGGTCGGTGGTTCAACTAGAATTCCTGCAGTCAAAGACCTAGTGAAGAGCCTCACTGGCGGCAAAGAGCCTAATCAGAGTGTTAACCCTGATGAAGTTGTTGCTGTCGGAGCGGCTCTGCAAGCTGGTGTATTGGCCGGTGAAGTGACCGACTTAGTACTGCTAGACGTTACCCCGCTATCGCTTGGGATTGAGACCATGGGTGGTGTCTTCGCCAAATTGGTCGAGCGCAACACTACTATTCCTTGCCACAAAACTCAGCTCTGTTCAACAGCGGAAGATAACCAAACAGCTGTTGATATCTATATCTTCCAGGGTGAGCGAGCGATGGCTCGTGACAACAAAAAACTAGGCAACTTCAGACTTGATGGAATTGCTCCAGGAGCTCGCGGGGCTTCGCGTATCGAAGTTTCATTTGATATCGACGCCAGCGGCATCGTCAAGGTATCAGCCAAAGACCTCGGTACGGGCAAAGAGCAGAATGTCACCATTACTGCCAGCACCAACTTGACCAAAGAAGATATTGAACGCATGGTCAAAGAAGCTGCCGAGCACACCGAAAGCGATAAAAAGGTCAAAGCAATGGCAGACCTTCGCAACGAAGTAGACGGCCTTGTATACACCGTTGAGCGCCAAATGAAAGACCTGGGCAAAGGTTTGACCGATGCTTCTAAGGCTAAAGCCGAAGACATCATTGGCAAGCTGCGTGGTCAAGTTGCAGCAGAGGCTGACGAAGCCGAAGTTAGAGAGACCATGAATGAACTGCGTGGCCACGTTGTGATCATGGACCAAGAAGGCAACGAATACAAACAGAAGCAGGCAGAAGCTGGCCAATCTGAAGAAGCCAAAGCTGAAGGGGATAGTGAAACTAAATCTGAAGGCGATGGCGAAGCTAAATCTGAAGCAGAAGCCGATGTCGCTGACGCTGAACCTTCTGATGTTGACGCTGAAAAAACAACAGCCGAAGAAAAAGCAGAAGATAGTGAAGAAGCCACTGCTACTAAATAGGTAGCAAGCCAAAGCTAAACTGAGCACTACAACTGAATATCTAGTTAAAAATGAAAGTGTCTCTAGGGGCACTTTCATTTTTACTAATTTGCCCCCGACCAGCTGGCAAGCATAGGCGCACTTGGAACCTATATAATGAACCGCCTACATCATTATTCGTTTCCCTTGGGCTCCCCTAATTTAGAGGCTTGGTCGGTTGGGATAAACGAGAGAAGTCTTATTTTTGAAGTGAAAGTGATGAAAAAAACAAACTTAGCCTTGCTGGTCACTGGATTACTAATCAGTCAGGTCTTTAGCCAAAGTAGCCGCAACCAGGTCAGCGCTCAAAACTCCGGCGACAACTATGACGTTGTTCGCACTCAAGACGCCTTGAGCTATCATGCCATCAATCAAAGTAGCTCTCTAAGCAGAGCTACCGCCCTCGCCACTGAATCTGAGTCTAAATTAGGCGATAAGCCTGGCGCCAAGTCAGGGAAAGCCGACAAGCTCGACAAAATTCCCTGTATTCGCTGGATAGACGAAGAAGCTGAGCCGAAGGCTGTGTTGCTCTGTATTCATGGTCTGGGTTTGCATAAGGGCACCTACGAAGACTTCGGTCGTGAAATGGCCAAAAAGGGGCTAATCACCTACGCCATTGATATGCGCGGTTTTGGCTCCTGGATTTCTAAGCAAAAAAATGCCCAAATAGACTTTGATGGCTCGCTTGTAGACATCAAACGCGCCCTGACTGAGATTCGCAAAGCTCACCCCGGTTTGCCCTTGATTATGCTGGGAGAATCAATGGGAGGAGGCATCGGCATCCACGCTACCGCTCTCTATCCTGACTTAGTTGACGGTTTGATTTCATCAGTTCCATCTGGCGATCGCTTCAACAGTGTTGATAACAGCCTTAAAGTTGGAGTTCATGCGGTATTTGGAGGCTTCAACAAGCCCATTGATATTGGACCTATGGTTGTCGGCGCTGCCACAAAAAAGAGTGATTTGCGCGAACGCTGGCTCAACGACCCACTGTGCCGCACAAAAATTAGCCCCAACGAGCTAATCGCTTTCCAGAAATTTATGAACGGAAATTTTGATAGTGCTGGACTTATCAAACAAACACCAGTGTTATTCATCATGGGCTCCAATGACAAATTAGTGAGACCGGTTGCCACATTCAAACTCTTCGACAGCCTCTCCACTCCCAACAAAGACAAAGTAATGTCAAACTCGGCAGAGCACTTAATTTTTGAAGAAGGGCAGTTCAGCAAAGACGATCTCAGCTACATCAGCAAATGGATCGATAAAAAAGTACTGGCCAAAGGTAAAGAAGAAACTGAAGATAACAAAGTAGCTGATGATCAAGCGAAGACTAAACTGGCAGAAAAGAAGCCTGAAGAGAAAGTAGCGCTGGCTGCTCCGGTCTTGGTCAAACCCAGTACTACAAAGAAGCCAGCTGAGGCAAGCAATCACGATATCAAAGTCTCTTCTAGTGCCGGAATGTCATATTGGATTGAACTGAATAGAGGCGGAAAAATCTATCGCTGCAACAACAAGATGGCCTTCAAATCAGGCGATTCCATACGCTTCCACATCATTCCTGATTCGGCAGGCTACGCTTATATTGTTATGAAAGAAGGAAGTAGCGGCAAGAAAACAATTCTCTTCCCATCAAAAGATACTGGCACAAAAAATTATTTGGCCGCCAAAACCGATTATCCTCTCCCAAAAGACTGGCTAACCTTCGACAATACACCAGGTATTGAGAAAATGAGCTTATTGTTCTCGACAACAAAAATTGCCAACGAACAAGCCCTCAACCCACCAGTTTATCTAACGGCCTATGTTTCAGATGACATGTCTGGATCAAAAGACCTGGTGCCCACCCGTATGCAATTATCTTGGGACGATCCAACTCCAGTAATCTTGCCCGATCAAGTACCTGGTCAAGAAAAATTGGCACGTAGCTTCAGTACATCAAACGGAAGCATGGTAAAAGTTAGCTTCAACGACCCAGGCGGTCTAATGGCCGTGGATGTCGCCCTGGCCCACCAATAAAATAGCGTCTGCTGAAAAATTTTAGGATGAGAGAAATTCGGGATGAGAGTTATTGTGAACGATAGTACCCAGAATAAATTGCTCAACGCAAGATCTGTTGTCACTCTAGCGGCGGTCTTTACCGTCGCACTAACCCTCTCTGGAACTCGGGTCTTGGCCGCCACAGCCGACGTCAACAAAGCCCCCGCTAGCGGTGTGCAATGGACAAAGATTCAAGATTTGAATCCCAATGCCACTTCTACTAATCGCCCAATCAAGCAGAAATGGGCAGTGGTGATTGGTGCAGCTAAATTCAAAGAAAAGAGACTGGACGGCGTCGATGCAAAAATGGACCTTGCCGCTCGCAACTTCGCAGCTTATCTTAAAGATCCAAATGCCGGGCGTTTTCCTGAAAGCCACGTCAAAACTCTGATTAACTCCGAAGCAACCCGCCAAAACATCATAAACAATCTGGGCAAAGGCTGGTTAGGAAGCCTCGCTGGGCCAGACGACCTCGTTGTCGTTTTTATTTCTACCCATGGCTTTCCCACCACCGACGGTACTACTTATTTAAGTGCCTATGATTGCGCCCTAGATAATGTCTACTCAACCTGTCTATCCATGCAAAACTTGATGGATACATTGAAGAAAGATGTAAAAACCGATCGCATTGTTATGGTGCTTGAATCACCATACAGTGGAGCCGCCGAACTCACAGCAGGCGCCAAGGCGCTTTTCATGGGCAGCAACATCGACTTGAACAAAGTCTCGCTGGGCAAGGGCTATATTATTCTGACATCGAGCAAACCAGACCAAATGACCTGGGGAAACTCATTCTCTAACAACTTGATCAAGTCATTGCGCGAAAAAGATGGCATGCCATCACTCAATGAAGCCTTTGCTAAGGCACGCGCTCTGACCGAGAGCGACACCACGGCAAGCACTGGTTCGACTAAGCGACAGACTCCAGTGATGAAATCAGACTGGACTGGAAACGATATTGTTCTTGGTGCCCCGACCCTTGAGCAAGTCAAAGAGATTCCAGACAACGTTATGACTTTTGTCGCCGCCGAATCACACTATCTCAAAGCCAACAACCTGGTGGGTGATGGCAATTTTGATGCTGCCATTAATGAGTATAAAGCCGCCATTGCAACAGATCCAGAATACGCCGACGCCATTGCCGACTATGGCGCCATCCTCACAATTAAAGGAGACTGGGCCGGTGCTGCAGAAAAATACAAAAGAGCAATAGAATTAAAGCCAAACGATGCACTCTTCCATTCAAATTATGCCCGGGTCTTAACCAAGCTAGGCCAAGAAGACCAGAGCATCAAAGAGCTTGAATTGGCTTATCGGCTTAATCCGAAAGACAAAATTATTCTCGGCGCCCTGGCTAGTAAATGTATGGCAGCCGGCAACTTCGACAATGCTATCAACCTCTTAGAGCAAGCCGTCTATCTATTTCCTCAATCAGCGCAAATGCATGACCGTCTAAGCTATGTCTTTGCTCGTACTGGTAATGTCGGCCAGTCATTTGCCCATGCCAAAGAAGCAGTCAAACTAGACCCTAAGCTAATTTCAGCGAGACTAAACCTGGGCTCGGCTTTGCTTCTAAAAGGCGACGCCGATGGTGCCAAACAAGTCTACAAAGAGACAACCTCTATTGATCCAAACAATGTCGACGCCCACTTCTTGCTCGCCAGCACCATGGAAAAGCTAGGCGACTCACAAGGTGCGAAGAGCGAACTATCCACTTTTGTGCAACTGGCTCCAGCCCAAGACCCTAGAGTAGAAACGGCCAAAGCGAAAATCAAAAGCCTCGGCAATTAGGCATGAAAAAGCCAAGAGAAATATGCGCTGAAATTGGCGCCCTCGTCAGAGCGCCAGCTCTCTGTATTGCTGTTTTTTCGGCGTTAGCTTTTGTTGGTTTCGTTGGCTGGCCCATTGAACTATTCGCCCATTTTCGCGTGCAGTACGCCGTCTTACTGGCCATGGCGATTCCTTACTTACTCTATTTAGAGTACAGCAGACACAATAGACTCTATCTGGCAAGTTGCATTGTAGCTCTTATAGCAAACATAGCAGTGGTGGCTATAGCCTCCACTAGTTTTGGCAGCAACACTTCAAATCAGTCCCAAGCTGGGGCGATTCCGCTTTCGCTATTGCAATTCAACGTTAACTCAAGCAACACAAACTACCAAGCATTCGACAAACTAATTGAAAGAACAAAGCCTGATATTGTCTGTGTCGAAGAAGTGAGCGAGGGTTGGCGCGAGCATTTTGAAAAGCTCAAAAGCATCTACCCATATCAAAGTGTGCGGGCGAGGACAGACAACTTTGGCATTGGTATTTTGAGCAAATACAAAATTGTTCATGAAAGTCGTGAGCCTATTGGTATTGCTGGGGTGCCAACAATATTTACTGATATAGCGCTGCCTACTGAGGCTGGTGAAAAGCAAATTCAAGTAATAGCTACACATCCGCCACCACCGGTAGGCTCAAGCTCTACGAATATGCGCGACGTCCAGATGCATGAAATTGCCAAACGAATTGCACAAAGCCAGAAGCTGACAATTTTAGCCGGTGACTTTAATTGCACACCATGGTGCTATATTTTCACCGATTTCATCAAAGAGTCTGGTTTGCTTGACAGCAGGCTAAACAAAGGCATACAGCCTACCTGGCCGACGATGTTACCGTACATGCTGATTCCTATCGATCATGTTTTCATGTCGCCAGCAGTAAATTGCACTGAACGCACTGTCCAAGAAGACCATGGTTCAGATCATTTCCCTGTTCTGTGCAGATTTACGATCTGATTGACCCGTAAATTGCCAGCTTACAAGAAGCTCGTGTTCTTAGCAACCACAGCTATTCCTCACTAAGGAAATTCTGTCGCCCAGAGAAAAACTGAATTCTAAGATTGGGCGCGCGCTGTCTTAGCGCAGCCAGGTCTTCTTTATTGAAGTGCCCCTTATCCACAACGAGTATTCTCAAGGCCGGAAAACGCACAAGTTCTCTCGCGACAGAACCACCCTTCATATGAACAGATACCAAGGATAATTCTCTCAAGTGCTTGAGACGAGAGAGCTGCTGCAAATCTTCTGAGGAAATCTTGTTACCATCTAGCTCTAACGCTTTAAGGTTAGGAAGGCTAGCAATCAAGTGATAGTCAGAGGCACCAATACCAGTGTCAGAAACAGCCAGAGATTCAAGATTTCTTGAGCCCTTCAATACATTCAAAATCGGTGTTACCTCGACACAATGAGAGAGCGCAAGAACTTTCAAGCTGGGCCAGAATCTCAACTTAGCAAGTTCGCTGCCTCTCAGACGTGAACTAGTGGCATCGAATGTCTGTATATCCGTCAAAGACTGTAAGGCCGGAATAATGGCTGGGGTAAGTTCGTTACAACCTCTGATTGTATAGCCTTTGATGCCAGGAACTTTTACAGACTCAATAGCAAGTTCGTCACTAGCAAAAAGCGGCCAGATAATAACCTCACTAATGTCACCTGGGCGAAATTTACCGAAGAATTCTTTCTTCAGCAAGACATTAGGTGAAGGAACCAAATAAAGAGGTTTATCTCGGGGGAATTTCACCACACCAAAGGCATCAGCTTTGTCTTTCATCGATGTGCCAATAAAGGCAAATGGCCGAGCTTTTCCTTTCGGAGGAAAGCTAAACTGAACATATTTTTGCCCATCCACATCAATTGGCTTAGAAAAATATCTTTCTTTAGTCAGCTCTACAGAGGCAGCATCAGCATCAGAGTCAGGCGAGACATCATCAAGGTGAAGTTCTTCTTTAAGGTCATTTGACTCAAGCTTGAGCTCAGAAATAGTTTGAGATGGTCTAACCTGAATCTGATCTTGAGTTTGTGAAGCAACCGAGCGTTTTTGCGGCTGCATTACAAAGAAACAGGCTATGCCGATAAGACTGAGAACAATGAGTGAAGATACAACGATTCTCAATTTACCAGAACGGCCGAATTCCCCCTCTTCATCTAGTTCGTCTTCATCTTCTTCTCTCTCATACTCGCCAGAAGCATCTTGCTCACCAGTAAAGCGACCGTCATCGCCAGTAAAACGTCCATCAAATAAAGACTCGTCTTGAAGGGAAGTAGGCTTAGAAGGAAGGCTGGCAAAGCTTTCTTGAGTATGTTTTCCTTGAGTTGTATTTCCTGAAGCAGAATTACCATGAGCGGCAGTTTCAGCCTGGCCCTGGGATAAACCAAAATTGGGCTGTACGAACGGAGTACTGGCCAGAGGCTTTCCTTCAAGAAGATTCTTCAGGTCTTGAGCAACAGCGTCCATCGTCTGATAGCGATACATGCGCTCTTTAGCCATCATTCTCGCCACCAGAATTTCTAAATCATCAGAGAACTTAGCTTCTGGGTTCTTGCTCGCCAGAGATGGTGACGGGGCGCTGACATGCATCATCATCGTGTCAGAGGCACTGCGCCCGCGAAAAGGCACCTTACCAGTGAGGGTCTCGAATAGACTGCAGCCTAACGAGTAAATATCAGAACGAGGATCGACCTTTTGCCCCATGGCTTGCTCTGGGCTCATGTAACTCGGGCTACCACAGACAAGCCCCATGGCGGTGAGCTTTTGCGAGTCGGGCTTAAGTTCTTCGGCAAACTTGACTATGCCAAAGTCGACAACCTTAACACAGGCGCCGTGCACATCAGGCTGGTCGAGGATCAACAGATTGGCAGGCTTGACATCACGATGCAGAATACCCTTGCGATGGGCAAAGCTTAAGCCGGCACAGGCCTCAATGAACAATGGCAAGGCCGTTTCTGGCGCCATTGGCCCAGAACATACAATTTTATCTAACAGGTCTTCCCCCGCTAGCAAGTCCATTACATAAAACGGCAGTGAACCATCGTGCAAGCCGAAATTATAGATAGCCACGATATTGGGATGATTCAGCTTGGCAATAGCTTGCGCTTCATTTTGAAAGCGAATAACCGAGACTTCATCTTGTTTATCGTCAGTAAGAATCTTCAGGGCATATTCTGCCGGTAAGGTAACATGTTTAACCCTGTAAACCATGCCCATGGCGCCGCGACCAAGCAGCTCGATCACTTCGTAACTCGATCCAACAACAGTTCCAGGGAAGAAGACACCAGGCTTGGCTATACCAGCAGCAGAAGCATTAGCAGGCAAGGCGGAGCCGGCTTGAGGGAGCTGGTTGGGAACCTGTACTTGGGCGTCATGGGAGTCGGTTGATTCCATTTTGTGGATTTCCACTGCAAAACTAAACGTTCCACTACTGTTATAGGTGATCTACCCAATTTATAGAGTTTATAGGCGAATAAATAAGCCGTCATATCACAGACTAGCCATGGCTGGCATTAAACGAGCCTATTCGTCAACCGGGAAATTGACGGTATTGCCACCAGAGCGAATACCTAGCTGAAGAGCTTCTACAGTCAAAGCAATCAGTTGATCTGGCTTATCAACGCCCTCCTCTAAGCTGGCACCACCCACAGTGACTGTAAGTAGAATTTGACTAGCCTTGTAGTCGACCGTAAGATTCTCCAGACGGGTTCGAATTCGCTCAGCGGCTATCTCCGCGCCACCCCTTGGTGTCTCAGGCAGTATCACTCCAAAACAATCATCGCGGCAGCGTCCGGCAATATCAACATCACGGACGCTACCAAGAAGGCCGCGCCCAGTGCCAAGTATTACTGCATTTTCGCCCTGTAGACCAAAATTCTCAACCACATTCGCCAGCTTATCAATGGTGACAAAGAGTAATGAAAGTGGCCGTTTATAGCGGTTGGCTCTTCGTACTTCGTAATTCAACCGCTTATAAAATGACCAAAAATTGAAGGAGTTAAGATCGAGCAAAGCCCTACGCTCAACCTCTTCATCTGAGAGAGAAGGGTCTTCGATATACCTATCGGCAAATAGCTTTGATTGTTCGGCCGGAATCTCAAAGTCAGGCTGTTCCTTCATATTCCAGGGAAATTGATTGTTGCGCGCCCTTAATTCGGCCAAGCGCTTCTGGAACAGCAGTTCCTGCTCTTCCCTCTCAGTCAGCCTCTTGCGCTTGTCAGACATCAGTTGACACTCTCAGGCTTGACCGACTTATCTGACATCTGGCTTGAAAAAGTTCCTTCTGTCTTTTCATCTTCCATATATTTCGAGACCATATTCTGCTCAGTATCGTGAACTAGCGCTAAAACTGAGTCAATCTTGTTACCAAAGCGCTTCTCAGCAGCACGCCACCAAAGTTCACTACCATCGAGTAATGACTCGTGCATCCAGGCGATTTGATACTTTTCTTTTTCATTCTTGAATTTTTCGCCAGAACTAGAGGCAAGCCAGTACTTGCGGGCGAAAGCGGCTCTAGTTCTGTATGGCACATAAGTAGCCAAGTTATTACCAAGATCTTGATGGAATGGCTCCAGAAAATCATGATAAGCCAAAGCAAATTTGGCCTTATCTTCGGCACTAAGAGTGCGATAAGGAGATTTAAAGACCCGTGCTTCACGCCCAGCTATCCAGCCATCTTCGAAGCCAGCATCTACCTTCTTGGCAATAGCCGCAACGTCTTCAATAGTGACTCGGTCACTATTATTAGCACTTGTATCGTCAGAAGCCATGGTTCCAGGTTCAAGGGCATTATGCTGGCTCTGCCCCATATCAGGCTTGGCAGGAGACAAAGACAAAGCTCCTGACTGCGGTTCTACCTTGCCTAAATGCTGAGTCTGTGGGCCACCACAGCATGTCAACAGCAAGCTTGTAAAGCCACATACAGATAGACAACCGATTATTGAGATTAACGAGGCGCCGCGAACCGTGTTCATCTGGTAATGATAAACTACATTTCTGTTAGAAGTTATTCCTTCCCTCAGAGAGTTAATCGAAGGTACAAGCGCTATGGCATGCCATGACAGATATTGACAGCTCGAGCACCTATCGCCCCGGCCAAAGCGTGATGTGCAAAGTCGAGAGCATTGAACCAGGCGGGTACAACGCCCTTGTAATTGGTTCAGGCCTGCCTCCGCTGGCTGACCCGCCTGAAGACGACGTTGAAAATCATCATGTCCTTAAGGCATTTCTACCAAGTACAGAACCGCTTAAAATCGGCCAAACGGTGCCAGCAACTTTTGTTTGCATGCATAACAACCGAGCGCTGATGACCTTCGCCTTTATGCTTGGCACGACGGAGCGCATTCAGCTAAGTACAGACTCTGACCAAGATAATGCCTTTGCCATTTGGGTTGATTCTTATCCAACCAGCCAGCGCCTGCGCCGCGCCATCGACTTAATTATGCCGGCGGTATCCGGCAAACTCTATCGCGAATTGAATTGCTCAACTGCTGACTCATCAAAGCTACTTTCTGAACTTGAACTGGCCAACTTCACTGGCTGCGTCAAAGCCCGCTCAGAAGAGCAAAAATCACGTTCGGCTATGCTACTTTACGAAGGAAGAGTTGCCGGAGCCATTTATGGCCGCAAAGATGCTCAAGAAACCTTTGCCGTAGAGAAAGCTATCAAATTAATCAAAGGTGATATCGCTGGCGTTGACACATTTTTGCAAGTCTACGAATTGCCAGCCGAAATAGTTCTGGCCATGTCCGCACTATTTCTTGGTTGCCCATTGGCTAAAGATGACTCGAAGGTCATGCTCGACTATTTGGACACCACACTGGTGTCGATTGCGCTCACCGGTGAAACTGGTTGCTTGACTTACAGTAAAGATAGTAGCCCCGATATCTTAGTATTCATCAACAAAGGTCAACCTTTTGGTGGCTACAAGATTGCTGCACAAGAATATGTAGAAAGCTCCGAATCACTGCTCTCCGAAATTAGAAAGAGTGAGAAAGGTTCGATTGAAGCTCACATACTGCCGGAACATTTGCTTTCAGAGGCAATGACTTTCGGCTACAAACTTGATGGCACAAAAGCCTGAAGAAAGACCTAAAGGAACGTGACTCAATGGAAACCCTGAAACATCAACGAGATATAAAGCTAGAAACACTCACTTCAGGGGTGGCAATACTCTGGTTTAACTGCGCTGGTAAAGTAAATGTCTTGGGCCACGATGTTTTGCTCGAACTGACGGAGCTAATTCCACGAATCAAAGCTGACAAAAAAATCAAAGCTTTGATCATCGCGTCAAGTAAGCCGGACACTTTCGTTTCAGGCGCAGACCTGCACGAAATTATGAGCTTCGACTCGCAAGAGCAAGCGCACAAACTTTCACAAGAAGGTCAGGCCGTCTTCAATCAGCTAGAAAACCTCGGCAAGCCAACGGTTGCAGCAATCCATGGCGCCTGTCTCGGCGGCGGCCTAGAGGTAGCGCTTTGCGCCAACTTCCGCATCTCTTCCGATTCAGATCTGAGCATTTTTGGCTTACCTGAAGTACGACTTGGTTTGATACCCGGGCTTGGTGGCACGCAACGCCTTCCGCGCTTGATACCAGTCAGACTCGCATTAGAATATATTCTTACTTCTGAAATCGTCTCTGCGACAAAAGCTTTAGAGTTAGGAATTGTCGATCAAGTGGTGCCTTACAGCGACCTGTACCAAGCTGCTGAAGATTTAGCTCTCGCCATTTTTGAGGGCTCAGCAAAACCTAGACCCGCTAAGGAAGAAGAGAGCCCAGAGAAGCTCAAAAAACTATTTGCCACCATGGAGCGCTCAATCAAAATTCGCCTCAAGGGCAATTATCCAGCACCACTCAAAGCAATTGAAGCGGTCCAACTATCAACTAAGGCGACTCTAGAAGAGGGCTTGGCATTAGAAGCAAAGTCATTCGCCGATCTAGCCAGTGATAGAACATCAAGCAACCTGATTCAACTATTCTTTTCTCAAGATTTCACCGCACGATCAGCAGCGAGAACAGCTGAAAAATCTGGTGCCAAACCAATTAAGACTCTCGGTGTCATTGGCAGTGGCATCATGGGTTTGGATATCGCTAAACTTGCGGCTGTCCACGGTATAAATGTGCGGGTAAAAACTAGTTCAGAAGAACGAGCAAAAGAGATGGCTGATTTCGATGCAGCCCATGAAGAAGCTCACGCTTCAACACTTGCCGGTGGAACTTCACAACGGGGCAAAATTACATTTTCGGAGCAGCTCTCTGTTTTGAGTGATTGCGAGATGGTAATTGAAGCAGTACCAGAAGACAGCAAACTAAAGCAAAAGCTATTAGCTGAAGTTGAAAAACATGTAGCCGACGATTGCGTTTTAATAACAAATACCTCTGCCCTAGAGCTTATCGAACTCGGCCAAGAGATGAGCAAACCAGAACGCTTTGTCGGCTTGCATTTCTTCTATCCCGTAGACAAAATGCCTCTAGTTGAAGTGATCAGCCATCCCAGCACCAATGCTAAAACCAATAGCCTTGCCCTTGGACTAGTCACAAAACTAGGCAAAGTGCCAATCGGCGTCAAAGACTCCGTAGGATTTTTGGTCAACCGTCTGCTCACCACCCACCTTATGGAAGCATCGCGGATGCTTGATGAAGGCTATCCATTTAACTGGATAGAAGATGCAGCAGTTCAGTTTGGTTTACCAATGGGGCCATTTACTCTGGTAGATGAGCTTGGCCTCTCATTATGCTTCTCGGTGGCCAACAAATTGCATGCCGCCTTTGGCGCAAGGTTCACCCCGCCAATAGCTATGAAAACCACAGCGGCAGCTGGTCTAAAAGGCAAAATTTCTGGTTCTGGTTGCTACCACTGGGACGCTTCAGGACGCAAACTAGAAATCAACCCAGACTTCACTAGAATAACTAATATGGCTGTAAGCACAGAGAAAGCCACCCCTGAGCAAATAGCCGAAATCCAGCATCGTCTCATCTTCGTCATTGTCGACGAAGCCGCTCGCTGCCTGGAAGAGAAGGTAGTACGCAAACCTCGAGAACTAGACCTAGCTCTGGTAATTGGCTCCGGTTTCCCACCCTTCCGCGGCGGAGTACTGCGTTACGCCGACAGCTTTGGTATTCCTCAGCTCATCGAAGAACTGAACAAGACCTATACCACCTGCGAGCCCAAAAGACAGATATCAAGCCTGTTGACGTCGATGAGCGAGAGTGGCAGGCGTTTCTATTCGTCGGGCGCCAATTAGCAGCGCCAAGCGGCGCTTGCACTGCAAGAAATCACCTTCGTATTCTCCGCTAGAGATAACAGAAAATACATTTGACAGTGCCCACTGCCGACCTTAAGATACGACTATCGAAATATAATGAAAACCTTAAACGGGCAATGACTTGGCTTAACAGCAGCCATACAGGCATTAGAGATGCCGATGCAACCCTCCGTTCCAGCGCTCAGCATATTAGAGGATTCCACACTCATACCCCAGTAGGTCGCTATGGAAGAAATTCTCTGCATATTCTCAATTCCAGTCTTCTACGTCATGTCTTTCAAAATTGGCAGCATCATTGATGGCATGCTCGAAAAGCGCTGGCCAACAGAATCTAACTAACCTGCACCACTATCTTGCCTTTCTGCTGATTAGACTCCATGTAGCGGTGTGCTTCCACGATCTGCTCGAAGGGGAGGACCTTGTCTATGACGGGCACCAATGAACCGTCTTTCAAGCCTGCATAGGTATATTCTTTGCCACGGGCAAATCGTGCATCATCATCTGTCACTTGAAACATTGTATAGCCTTGCACTGTAAGACCCTTCTTCAAAGCCAGCTGCAAAGGAAAGGCTGTAGTCTCTAAGCTCAAGGCACCATATATAAAGATAGAAGCCTCGTATGCAGCTGCTTTAGCAAGCCTAAGCAAAAGCGGCCCAGCTATAGCGTCAAAAATTAGATTGGCGCCCTTGCCAGCAGTAATAGACATTACTGCTTTAACAAGATCATCTTGATCTGTGACAATGACGTGTTGCGCACCGGCATCAAGAAGGGTCTGCTTCTTTGACTCACCACGAGTAGTGGCAATTACTTTGGCACCCTGACGGCGGGCAATTTGAATCGCAGCGAAACCAACAGAGCTAGAAGCTGCAGTAATGAGAACTGTTTGCTCGCTAGTGAGGCCGCCCAACTCAATCAACGCCCCATAAGCAGTTAAATACTGCATCCATATTGAAGCGGCCTCAATATCATTTAAATTATCAGGATACTTAGCCAAAGCGCGCGCAGGCACCACTGCCCACTCGCCGTACACTCCATATTTAGTCTGCGAGAAGCAAGGTACAGTGCTAACTTTATCGCCGATACTAAAGCCTTCACCCCGCGGGCCAATTGCCTCAATTACGCCACTGGCCTCATATCCAATGCGCGAAGGTAAAATTGGCTTTTCTAAATACCTGCCTTCTCTGAGCAAGACTTCTGCTCGATTAAGACCAAGAGCATGAACACGCAAGCGTACTTCACCTTCTCCTGGTTCTATCTCCGGCATCGTCTCGATCTGTAGAACTTCAGCAGCACCGGTTTGATGAAAGCGCACAATTCTAGACACAGAGTAGTTCCTTTAAAGCAGAACAGTAATCATAGTACCTTCTGCTAAAATAGCGGCCCTTACGCCATCAGTAGAGGAAAAGTTAGTGACTTCAGAAGCGAACAGCACCGATGTAGTTGTTATTGGCAGCCTCAGTATGGATATTGTCATCCGCGTACCGCGCCTACCTGGTCGAGGCGAAACCTTAAAAGGTTCAACATTTGACACTTTTCCTGGCGGCAAAGGCAACAATCAGGCACTAGCGGCAGCGCGCTGCGGTGCATCGGTAGCCATGATTGGCAAGGTCGGTGAGGATGCCTATGGCCAAGTCTTGCTCGATACATTGAAAGACAATGGCGTCAACACAATTGGCATGACAAAAGACTCCGCGCAAACCACTGGCATTGCCAACATTTGGGTTGGTCCCGGCGGCGAAAATAGCATTGTCATCGTGCCAAATGCTAACAACTCGATGACCCCAGAATACGTATCATCAAAAACAGATTTGCTCAGTAACGCCAAAGTGCTATTGCTTCAACTGGAAATACCAGCAGAAACCGTTCTAGAGGCAGCGAAAGCAGCCCGCAGCAAAGGCTTAACTGTAATTCTAAACCCAGCCCCAGCACCAGAGGCAGGGCTATCGGCCGAACTTCTACAGAACGTAGACGTAATAGTGCCAAATGAAACAGAAGCCCACTTGCTCACAGGTATTAACCCAACTTCGCCCGAACTAGCTCATCAATGCGCCCGTAAACTGCACGAACTTGGCCCCAAAGGAGTGATTCTCACCCTGGGAGAACGTGGCGCCCTTATTCTCGAAAAATCCCAGCCAGATAAGCCACAAACAGTTGCAGCATTTAAGGTCTCTGTGGTGGACTCAACAGCTGCTGGTGATGCCTTCTGCGGCGCGCTGGCGATGAGGATGGCCAAGGGTGACAGCCTGGCTGAAGCGGCAAAATATGGCTGCGCAGCGGGCTCTCTCGCATGCACCAAGCCTGGGGCCGTGCCCTCATTGCCGCGACTACCTGAGCTAGAAAAATTAATTTGTAGTCAATAATTTATAAGACGCTTTGGAAAAATTCTGGGTATAAAAATTGAGGAGTCTAAGGTCTACTACCCAGCATTGTCTTAGGCTGCCATGCAAAAGCTGCGTGTCTTCTTTTTACTGCTGTTCCTTCTGCTGCTTGCCCCGCCGGCAAAGTCAGCGGCTCTGGCCGACGACTTCGCCAAAGCAAACTCAAATGAAACCCACGGCAGAACGAAAGAGGCAATCGCGCTCTATAACAAGATCATTGATGCATCTAACAATGACAAAGACGCCACCTGGGCAGCCAGATGCAGAGCACGCATTGCTCGCCTTCTTGTAATTCAAGGCAATCTCAAAGAGGCAGAGCCACTTTACTTAAAAACACTGAAACTAAGTCCAGCATTATTCAAGGAAGACTTGGAGTTAATGGTGGATATTGATGATTTTGCTGAGAGTTACAATGCCCTCGCCAGCAAATCTGCAAACGCGAAATCTACAGACGCAAAGGAATGCCTCTTCCACGCCCTTGCCTTAAGACTAGCGGTAGATCCTCATCACCCCAATGTCACGCAATCGTATCGACAGATCGCCCTATATATGATTAACCACGGTGACAAAGAGGCTGCAGAACGCTATATCAAACAAGCAATTGAGCTAGAAAAGAATTACCCGCCAGATAAACTCTATCGTTTTGTTCAAGACAAGGGTCTGTTAGCTAGCATTTATATGCATGGCAATGAATGGGTAAAAGCTGAACAAACAGCCAGAGACTTACTGGCGCAAATCGAGAAATATCCTTTTCTATCATGGGCGTGGCCGCAGCTACACTGCACTCTAGGCAAATGCCGTTCAGAGCAGTTTCAATACGAAGACTCAGACCGTGAATATCAGCTGGCAATAGCTTTGGCAAAGAAATACCCAAACCCTAACGGAGACATAAGCCCAGAATGCGTCAAAGGGCTTAGAGAGAATGCCATTCTGAAAATTAAGAACAGAGCCAAGGCGAAGAAAGTTAATACGCAAAAGCACTAGAACTGCCTAAAAGCCTTTATTTCAGCCGGTGTAGGAAGATCTATGACAGCACCAGGAACAAGAGGATGCTTACCATACTCTTCTTCTTGCAGAACATACTTTCTATTCTTTTTGAAGAGCAAAGGTGCGAGTGAGAGGTCGTTCAGTTCGACCACTGCAACCGATTCGATGGTATCACCGGCACGGACGATGTAGGTATAACGGCCCAATGGTGCGGGCATCTCACGGGTACCGGTGGCATTATCATCTTCACTGTTCCATGTCTCTTCTTGGGCGTCGAGAGCCGGATTGACATAGCGTGAACGCTTCTCGCCTTCTTTAGTTAAAGAAAGATCAATCGTTGATTGCAACGATGAAATATCGGACTTGCTATTTACTCCTTCGCTAATCTCAAACTCATTTTCACTAGCTGAAGGCAAGGTGTGCTCTTGCTCTTCAATCAGCTGGCGTCTATCTTTTTGAGCCGAGGGGATCGTCTGCCTGGTGGCACTCTGATCGATTATTTGGCTATTAGTCGATACGTCAAGATAAGGAGTAGCACCAGCTGTGGTGGAGGCAACAGCGGCTACTTTTGTGTCAGTAAGAGGCTCAGCTTTAACTGGAATGGGTCGAGCTTGATCTGGCCTCACTTGGTCAACTCTAGTAGGTTCATTCTTAATCGGCTCTGGGCGAAGTGGCTCGACCTTCGCAGGGTCAACTTTGACTTGGTCGACTCGCCCCGGGACAGCTGGCTCGCCGCGGCGAGCGCCAGCACCGGTGTAATTGCTATCAACACCGTGCAACTGTATGAAAGGACGTGACTTCACTTCGGGATTATTGATATCAAATGGCTTAGAATCGCCCGGTTTTGAATCAGGCTGTTTACTATCTAAAGACTTGTTATCTAAAGGCTTACCATCGGCTGATTTACCATCTGCAATTTTACCGCCATCGAATTTGGTCGGTGAACCTGGAAGCGGCGAATCACTTGGTTTTAAGCCAGGAGAACGAACAATGCTCCAGCCCACATAGCCTTTGGGAATTAAGACAGCAAGTATTTGGTCACTAGTAATATCATCACGCAGAGGAGGTATCTTGCCGCGCATGGCAACGGCGGCCATCTCACCTTCTTTAAGTGGCACAGACACCGGTGTGCGATCTCCTAAATTCTTGAGCGAGCCTTTGATATTATCTTTGACTGTTTCAACTAGACCAAGGAAACCGTCTATCGCATTAGCTCTGCCACCAGAAATACCGGCACCACCTTTAGTGTCACCGCCAATCTGTTTTCCATTTGGATTGAAGTTATTTTTTGCCCCGTCTATTTTGCCAGCAAGTTTACCGTCTGGTTTGTTATCGAGCTTGCCTTCTAATTTACCATCGAGCTTGCCGTCGAGCTTGCCTTCGGTCTTGCCGTTAGACTTGCCACCAGCCGTTCCATCACTCTTGCCCTCAGACTTATTGCCTTCTGGTTTAGCTGGCAAACCAAAACCCCGGATGCCTGCTTGACTCTCGATAAACTGAATGAAAGCCGATGGGCCACCAGAAGAGCCACCATCACCGGTCTTACCTGCGACCTTTCCGTCTGGAAGCCTATCGCCTGTCTTTCCGTCAGCAATCTTGCCGTCAGCGGTCTTACCATCACTGGTCTTGCCATCGGCGATTTTGCCATCGCCCAACTTCACCTCGCCAGGGCGACCGCCGGAGGAACTACCATCGCCAATCTTGCCCTCTGGCATTCGGCCATCGGGAAGTCTGGTTTGACCGCGTTCACCATCGAGCTTTCCATCAGCAATCTTGCCATCATTCAGCGACACCTGACCGGCGCGAACGCCATCAGACTTACCATCAGCGCCCTTAGCGACAATTCCTTGGTTTGTGTGGTCAATGCCCGAGCGAGTGCCATCGGCGGAGTAATTTTTGAGAACCGATGCCCCATTTGCTTGGCGAGCAAGAGCATCGACGTTCTGAGCATTCGGATGACCAGCAGCATCATTGGCCCTCACCTGATCTGGGCCTGCTTGTATCTTGCCAGTCAAAGCTCCAGTTCCGGGCTCAGAACCTCGCAAGCCAGTGTCGTTAACCTTTGACCCTAATGCCTCTTGAGCCTTGGCCATAGCTGGATCATGCGACTTTGCGGCCAAATCTTGAGGCTTAGCCACAACCGGATCGTGAACCTTGCCATCGGTAGTACCAGCAGTTCCGGCATTTCCTTGCTGGGCTTTGCCTTCCGGACCAACAATTGCAAGGCCAGGAAGATGAGCACGGTTGGCGGGCTGCTCAGCTTTAGACGAAGGAAGATAGTCTGGAACTCTATCAGGGACTCTCGCAGCAGGCTGAGTTGATATGGCCTCACTAGGACGCTGAATCGCGGGCTGAACATCAGGTTGGCGCGCGCTCGGAATGACGCTATCGGCTGGCTTAACAGGTTGTTCGCTAGCTTTCTCTGTACCACGATTGGTGGCTGCTGGAACTGCAGCCTTGTCTCCAGGGCTAATCGTTGGTGCAGCTGCGTCTCGGGGAGTCTGAGTTTCACTGCGAGCAGTACCGGTATCGACTGGTGCGAGTTTGGTGTCTTTGGCAGGGGTGACAGCGCCGGGCTCGGGCTTTGCACCGTCGGTAGGCTTAACTAGAGTTGTATCCGATGGTTTGGGGACAACCGATTTGGAAGACAGTGCGGTAAGACCAACAGAATCATCCAACGCGTCATATCTACTATCAGTCCTTCCGTAGGCGTCGTCAAGCGCACGAGTTGAAGTTACCGGATCACGCGGCTCTGGGTTTTTCTCGTTTTTACTCTCTAGTGAACCGGTCATAAAAAAGCCATTGCCACAAAGAAGATCTGCCTATAATAATTTGCCACTCCTGAGCTTATCGCTAACAAATACCTAGCGTGCTTTGGCGTTCTGAGCACGAAGAGTAGTCCTTAAATCACGTATTAGGTCCTTAACATCTTGGTCTTCAGGCTTCAGCCTTGCGACGATCTCCAAATCTCTAAGACTTCTTTCAGTCGGCCCATAAATTTGTTGATAGCAATAGGACCGGTGCATATAGGCGCTAGCTTCGCCGGGATCAGTTTTTATAACCTGACTAAAAATCGAAACTGCCGCCGGATAACGACCAGCTCTCTTAAGGTAAGAACCTTTGGCCAACAATTGCTTTGCTGATGGGGCACCAAGCTTAAAAGCCTCATCAAGACACTGGACAGCTTCAACGAATTGTTTCTTCCCTCCAAGAGAATGAGCCTTTATCAAGTAAGCATCTCTAGACTTAGAATCAATTGCTATTACCCGATTCGTTTCTGCGATCGCCTCATCAAAGCGCTGAAGAAGCCCCAATATTTCAGCGTGCTGAAGTCTAAACGTAGTGCTAGATGGGTTGACCAACAACTGCGATTCAATAGTTTTCAACTGCTGCGAGCGCAAGAGGTCGTCAGTAGCAGCGTCTCCGCACCACGCAGGTCCGATAGAACTAACAACAGAAAAAATTAGCGCGGCACTCAAAGCCAAATTAGCGATTCGATTAAAGAGCATAGAAGTCCTTTCAAAAACTTCGGTCAGAAGCATTATAACGGCAGACGTAAGAGCACGCGCAAAAGACAGCGAGCTTGCCGCTGAACATATCAAACCAACTTCACCAGTACCTGCTTAATCTCATCCACCGACCTTTGCCGAGCGTCCGGCTTCTTCTCAAGAGCTTGCATCACCATTTTTCTATATTCCGGTGGAATCGAAACCGAAGCAGGGAAATCCGGAGCAGGATCAGTAACCTGCATCGTCAGTGTCTCGTAAACACTGCCACCGACAAAGGGCGACTTGCCAACCAGGCACTCGTACAAGATACAGCCTAATGCATAAATGTCAGTACGGAAATCGACAGACTTTGACAGACACTGCTCGGGGCTCATATATGGAGGGCTGCCATAACAAGCTCCGGTCTGAGTCAGTTTGATTGCATCAATATCGTCGCGACCGGTAATCTTGGCCAATCCGAAGTCAACCACTTTGACATCCATTTTGCCATTCTGACCAGGGCTGCACATAATATTTGAAGGCTTTAAATCACGATGCACAATACCTTCACCGTGAGCATGCAGAAGGGCATCACAGACTTGAACCATTACAGCAGCAGTCTCTTGCACAGTCAAACCCTTACTCTTCTCCACCAAATCACTGAGAGAGAAACCTTTGACATACTCCATGGCTAAAAAAGCTTCACCACTGGCGGTGAATCCAAAATCCTTGACTGCAACAATATTTGGATGATTCAGAGTACCAAGAGCCTTTGCCTCTTGCTGAAAGCGCTTCACATCAACAATGCTGCTTGAAACAGCGGCGTGCAAAACCTTCACAGCAAGCTCTTGTTGTAAGTACAAATGCTTAGCTAAATAGACACTAGCCATGCCACCATCGCCGAGCTGCCACATCACCTCATACTTATCAGCAAAGATTTGACCGACTAGCGACTTATTAATCAAGCGCGTCAAAACTGAGTCACAAAATGGGCAAACATCTTGGTCTTTGTCCATTTCCTCTTCACAGGCCAAGCAAACTTTTCGTACATGGCTTGAAGAGTGCTCTATCTGATCTTGTATTACACCTGCGCCAACATTGATTGAAAATTCCTGATTTGCTGGCTGATTTAAGGCCATCGAACCAGTCTGGCTAAACAGTGCCGACGGGCTCAAACCTGCAGCAGATGCCATCAACTGCTCAGTAGCCTTAACGCCGGTAACAACCAGAGCAACAGCCAGAGCGATTGCACCAGAGGCAAATATGGCCCATCCCAAACCATTATCGACAATCTTGTATTGCACCAGCGCGAAACGCAAGGCGAAGAGCATAGGAAGAAAGACCACGAGAAGGGTGGCACGTCTAGCAACCAGAGCTGAAGCGGTATTTGAGCAGAGAAATCCAGCTAGACCTTGATCAGGTTTGAGTAGAAAGCAGGCGCTGCTTACAACAATGAAGAGAAAAGAAATTCCTTCTGACATACGCAAGCAGCCAAAGAAGGTGCACAACGATTCAGCGCCGCTGACTGAACCAATCAACGGCAATGAAGTTATCATCAATGCGACAACACAGAGCCACTGAGCGAACTCTATCCGCTTGCTCGCAAACCAGGTTTGAATGGCCAAAGCCGAAGTTAGGGCCATAAAGGCAAATGATACATCTGGCGTCATCGGGCCGGGATACGAAAGGCCAGAAGAGTCCTCATTGGCACGATACCAAATGTGGTTCAAGCTAAGATCCAAACCGGCTAATGTTTCAACCGCAGTGCTTAATCCAGCCAGAAATGCCAGCAAACAAAGCAGACTAGCAATGACCTTTAGAGAACGTGTAAGAGTCTTTGAAAGTTCTCGGTCTGCTATCAACAAGAGACAAAGAGCGGTGCATAGAAAAACTGTATTGATAGCAACACTCGACCAGACAACTGGCCCATTAAGAAACATATGCTTAAAAGCATTGTTGTCGGCGACCCAACCGTATGCAACGACGGAACCAAGTACAAGGCCGGCAACAGCCAAAAACATGGCAGCAGCTGCTGCGTAACCAACCAAACGCTCGTTAAGGTAGTTAGTAGGTTGAGCGATTGGCATTTATTGAGTTGAGAGAGCTTTTGCTATCGCGTCTGCGTAAATCTCTTTCTTCTTAGGGCCAACTAGCTCTTTGAGCAGCTTACCCTTTGCCGAAAAAACACCAATGACAGGCGCATAGTCGGCATTTTCATTGAGAAACTTAGAAGCACCAATCGCCTTAGCTGTGATCTTGCTGCTACTTATTTGATCACTTGATGTATCTAGGGCAACGAACTGCACCCTAGACTTGTATTCATTTTGTAGCTCCGCAAGAATTGGCTTAACCTGGCCGCACCAAACGGCGCACTCATGGTCACAAATCATCACTACACGGGCATCGTACTGGCCAGCAACCTTCTTAGTCAGAGCAGCGGGAGCATCGGCCAGTGCCGGTTGTTGCAAAAGAGAAACATTCAAAACAGCCGCCACTAAAGAAAACGAACAAATGATGACGGTTAACGAAGCTAGCGAATTTCGAAGAGATCGCGCAGCGCGAATGACATTGATATTCAAAGCTTGTAAAGCATACATATAGCAACCTTCATAACTGTAGACTTAACCTACGCTAAGACAATTTTATTCCCGAATGCTCTCAAAAGAACACTCATTTAATTTTGACAAAAGCAAAACGACTATCAATCAATAAATCAATCAATCAATCAATCAATCAATCAATCAATCAATCAATCAATCAATCAAGGCTGGCCCTTGAGCTAGTCGCTGCAATTGGCGGAGAGCCCGGTTCATGGCCGTCAGAAACGAGCATATAGCCGCGGTTTCGCACTGTTTTAATCAAGGTACCTTCTGAAATACCAAGACTACGCCGCAAAAGTTTGAAGTGGGCCCGAACCGTATCAGTGGAGACCATAGCGTCATCAAGCCAGACTCTTTCTAAAATCGCCTCGGCCGAAAATACTTGATTTTGATGGCGCATCAGAAACTCCAAAAGGCTGTAAACCTTTGGCCTGAGCTTTATTTCTGCCCCGTCAAGGGTAACGATACAGGTGGCCGGGTCAAGAGTTATATTGCTGACAGCCAAAACAGTGCTGGCTAGTGAACTGGGGCGGCGCAAGAGCGCTCTCACTCGAGCCTGCAGCTCACGGTGTTCAAAAGGCTTGGTCAGATAGTCGTCAGCGCCAGCGTCTAGGCCTTGCTCTTTATCTTCAAGACGAGTCTTAGCGGTTAGCATCAGAACCGGAATCTTTCCACCAGCCTTGCGATAAGAGATTAAGACTTCAATACCGGTCAAGTCCGGCATCATCCAGTCGAGGATGACCAAATCGTATTTATTAACGCGCAGGCTTAGCAGAGCATCATCACCATTAGAAGCGATCTGAACCATATGACCCTGGCTCTCAAGGCCAAATTTGGTCACTTCCGCCAGTGCTGAATCGTCTTCGACTAGTAAGATTTTCGCCATAAGAATGTAGATAATAGCAGTAAAATAGGTATGGTCGTTCACTACATATTCACAGTACCAGCGTAGTTTAAGGATGTGAGTGTGCCTTCATGCGAGAAAGATTATGAAAATTGCTATAGCTGGTGCCAGCGGAATGGTAGGGAAGGCTCTGACCAAGAGCTTGACAGGTAAAGGTCACACGGTGACAGCCTTGAAGCGCGGTAACAGTGCGGACCAAGTCTTTGTTAACGTTAGCCCTGAGTATCTAGAGGGCTTTGATGCCGTCATCAACTTGGCTGGTGAGAACATTGCAGCTAAGCGTTGGTCTGACGAGCAGAAGAAGCTAATTGTTGACAGCCGAGTGTCAACCACATCGTTCTTAGCTAATGCCCTGAGCAAGACCAAGGGCAGCCCTAAGGTGTTCATAAATGCTTCGGCGATAGGCATTTATGGCAACCGCGGCAGTGAAGCTATCACTGAAGAGAGTTCGCCGGGTGCTGGATTTTTGGCTAGCACATGCAAACAGTGGGAAGAGGCTGCTAAACCAGCCAAGCGAGATGGTCTGAGAGTGGTCATCGCCAGATTGGGCGTAGTTCTCAGCAAAGAAGGTGGCGCTCTAAACAAAATGCTGCTGCCCTTCCAGCTAGGAGCAGGTGGAGTGCTTGGAAGTGGACGCCAGTACATGAGCTGGATTGAAATCAACGACTTAGTGAAGGCTTTCGAGTTTTTACTGGAGAACAATGTTGAGGGTGTAGTCAATATGACATCACCAAATCCAGCCACTAATGCAGAATTCACAAGCGCAATGGCCAAGGTACTGAGCCGACCAGCTATTTTGCCAGCTCCTGCCTTTGGACTAAAGTTGATTTTGGGAGAGATGGCTCAAGAAATGCTGTTGGAAGGTAGCCTTGTGCTTCCCACAAAGCTGGAGAAGGCTGGATTTAAGTTCGATTATGCCAACCTTGAGAAAGCCTTGAACCATGAACTCAAAGCCACCGCCGGGAGCGTCGCCTAGAGCGATCGCTAAAGCGAGAGCTATGGCGATCGCTAAAGCGAGAGCTATGGCGATCGCGAGGGTTTCGAGCAAGAGTATGCCCCAAGTCAAAATTAGTGCATCGAGCAGGATCTTAGAAACAATAGGTATTCCGTGGACAGCAATTGCGCCGGTAAAAATGAACAATTACTCCTCTTCAAACGCGCCGTTGAATCAGTGCGCAACGGAATTTGCATAACCAATCCGCGCTTGCCAGACAATCCGATTGTCTATGTTAACGATGCCTTCTTGGAGATGACCACATATCAAAGGCATCAGGTAGTTGGACGCAATTGCCGTTTTCTACAACGCGATGATCGAGACCAAATTGCCATTGAAAATATCAGAGAAGCGGTTCGCACAGAGCAGCCAATCACGACAGTCCTGCGCAACTACAGGCGCGACGGTTCTATCTTCTGGAATGAGTTGACGGTATCACCAGTTCACGACGAAAACGGTACATTGATAAATTTTGTCGGAGTACAAAACGATATTTCAGCCCGCAAAGAAGCAGAGAAAAGGGTGTCTGAGTTCTACTCAGTGATCTCTCATGAACTGCGCACCCCTCTAACTTCCATTAACGGTGCATTGAGTGTCATTGCTGACGGTTCAGCAGGAAAGGTCAACGCCCAGGTAATGCGCATGGTCAGCATCGCCTTGGAAAATTCCGAACGGTTGATTCGTCTGATCTCAGACATCTTAGATTGGAAGAAAATTGAATCTGGCAAGTTCAAATTGAAAACCACCAATGTCAGCCCAGAACAACTTATAGATAGCGTGATAGCTGCAGTGAAACCGCTGGCTTCCTCGGCTCAAGTAAATTTAAAAAAGGATGTTTCAACAGCTGCAGAACTCTCGGTCGATATTGATAGAACGATGCAGGTGCTAACAAATCTTGTCGATAACGCCATCAAATTCTCACCAGCAAGCAGTACAGTTACCGTTGGTGCCGAACTGCGAGGCCTTGACACCGTCAGATTTTCGGTAGCCGATCAAGGTGAGGGAATTGCCCCAGATCAATTAGATAAGTTGTTCAAAGTCTTTCAGCAATTAGACTCATCTGATAGCCGCAAGGCTGGAGGAACTGGTCTTGGCTTATCCATCAGTCGTTCGCTGGTCGAATTACACGGTGGGCAGATTGGCGTAGACAGTGTAGTTGGAAAAGGCAGTACTTTCTGGTTCGAGTTTTATACCGCAAACAGCAAAGTTTCACAGGTAATTTAGTAAGTTAAATAGAGGCAAGAGAAGGCTTATGAATCGATAAAAGGAAAATCGCTCCCAAATTTCTCTAGATGTTGGCGCACTTGAGACTTTCAAAATGGTGAGCAAAATGAACGAATTAGACACATACATAGTTGATTTCCCGCCCAGTCTATATGACGGCGGAAGTTTAGAGTTACTCGACAGAACGATGGCTATGCCGCTAGACGAAGACGAGGTCGAGGACGAAAAAGAATCGAAGCTAGCCGAGAAAGATGCCAAAGCGGCCAGTGGAGAGCCAGCCCTATATGCTTATCTTCATAACATCGGCAAGACCAGCCTGATAAAGGCCAACGAAGAAATTGAGCTGGGTCGTGCTATTGCCAGCGGAGATGATGCGGCCCTATCTAAACTTGTAGTGAGCAATCTGAGATTAGTAGTTAGCATCGCTAAGCGTTTTCGTAACCAGGGACTAGACATGGAAGACATGATTCAAGAAGGAAACTTGGGTCTAATTCATGCGGCGCGAAAATTCGACCCTTCCATGGGCAACAGATTCTCGACATACGCCACCTGGTGGATACGGCAGGCGGTAATGCGGGCCATCGCCAACAAGGGTCGGAGCATCCGAATACCTGTTCATGTCAGAAGTCAGATTTCTCGAATCAAGCGCTACGCCAAAGAGTTTCGCCAAAGTCACGGTCGCTTCCCCACTGAGGCTGAACTGTCGGTTGCCCTAGAGCTTCCGCCGGAAGAGATCACTCGCCTTGTGACCAGCTCTAGCACCATCGCTTCTCTTGATGAAACCATGCCAGGTTCCGACAGGGACACAATTGGCAGCTTTATTGAAGACCAGTTTTCAGCTCTGCCTGAGCGTATGGCAGAACAGACAATGCTGAGAAGGGGCATCGACCGCCTAACTCGCTATCTCAGTCCACTGGAGAAAACGGCAATCAGCTATCTTTACGGACTGGAAGGTGATGGCCTGTATGACTCAAAAATGGTAGCGGCAAAGCTCAACATTGACGTGGCTGAGTTGCGACGCATCCAAAAGCGCTCACTGAAAAAACTGCGACGGCATCTACACAACAAGTCTCTTAGTGACTTTATTTCTTAGATTTCACGTTTGGATGAGCAAGAGTGGGCAACGTTCACCGCCTGTTCACTCTTGCCATCTAAGCTGTAACTGCCAACATTTAGAGGCCGAAATCGGAGGCGGACTTAATTTAGCTCTGTAAAGATATGTTTACTGTATACACTATAGTCTCTTTGCAGCATAGATAATAGATTATCCCTTAGGAGTGCTCGTTTTTTATGACTCTCGCCAGTTTGGCCATTGTAGTCCTCGGCACAATAGTTTTTACCCTTATCAACGATTACCTGCCCGTTGGCGGAGATTACATCGAAGATAATCCGTAGCTGTCTCTTCTAACAAAATCGAAACGCCCCTGCAAGTGACACCACGTGTGATGCGGGATTTTTAGAACATAGTTTAGTATATTTGCGCTTGACAGAGTTGTGCTTATAACACTATGCTGTTTTCATGTGCTAGTTTGAATGCCTGCACTTTTAAAAACACAAAGTTCGAAGCACAACATTCAAAGCACGAATGAAAGCACGAATTTGAAAACACGCACTTTTGACTACGAAGGAAGAGAGGTGCCCCATGGGACCATTCTATACAACCAAACGAGCCGCCAGCACGACTTGTGCTGCCCGCCGGATTGGCAACTTCGCAGTGGAGAGCCTCGCGACTAACAACTTCTCGGTCGAGAATTTTGTGAACAGCAAAAGTTTCAATCTCTTGAATGCAGCGAAAAATCAGGGCGGAATGCCGGATAGCGCAATCAATTAACCAGCTGAGCAAGCGGCAAGAGATCAACATAAAAGGGCCATAACAAGAGACGTTTCTGACTAGTTTGACAATCTAGCTTAGATGCCAAAACCCTCTGAATTCAACCTTGTAAGGTAGTGCAGACCGATGAGACCATGAGCATTTTGCAGTGCTCTTCGGTTGAATGGAACGCCTATAACTTTTTATCGATGCACCATATGCGGTGCAACAGCTTTGCTGCGACCAGACAGCAGTCAAATAAATATTTCAAAGCTCATCACCATTGAGCCATAAAAAAGGAGGAACCCCAAATGAGGTTCATGATCGAAGCAATAAACTGTCCACGTCCTGTAAGGCGTTTCATTGTCGAACACATCTTCGTCAATGCCTACCGCCAATATGGTCGTTGCCACAGAGAATTGCGTGAGAGCGGCAACTCCGAACTACGTTGCCAGGCATTGAGCAAAGGCAGCGAAATAGAAGTCACTGAATTTGATGGCGGTGAAATTGATGGCGCTGATATTGATGGTAATGATGTGCCGGCATTTCGAGCGCACAAAAACCCTTATAATTTAGACAACCAAAATATCAAACAAAAGAGAAACAAATGAAAATTGAAAAAATACACTACGATCCAAACGACCTGCCATACGAAGTAATTAGAATTCACGAGAAGAAACCAATCAAGGCTTGGGTCAAAGGTGTTGCTCTAGAGGCAGCAGCCCTGCAGCAACTGATTAACTTGGCATCGATGCCATTTATTCACAAGCACATCGCCGTGATGCCAGACGCCCACATGGGCAAAGGCACCACCGTCGGTACTGTCATTCCAACCTACAAGGCAATCATTCCTGCCGCAGTTGGTGTTGACTTAGGCTGCGGTATGATTGCCATGGCCACGACACTCAAAGCCACAGACCTGCCGGACAATTTGCGCCCGCTGAGAGCAGCAATTGAAAATGCCGTCCCAGTAGGTAAAGGTTTCTGGCATGATGACTTAGCCGCTAGCCATCCTGCCACCAAGCCAATTAACAAGGCTTGGTCAACCTTGAGTGATAGATGGGACGTTATTGCGGCCAAGCACCCCAAAGTAGACGATGGTAACTACAGCCGCAACCGCTTACAGCTTGGCACACTGGGTTCTGGAAATCACTTCATCGAAATTTTGCTTGATGGAGCAGATAATGTCTGGCTGATGTTGCATTCAGGTAGCAGAGGAGTCGGTAACCGTATCGGTACTTACTTCATTGAACTGGCGCGCAAAGAGATGACGAGAAATCAAATCAATTTGCCTGACAGAGACCTGGCCTATCTTTCTGAGGGTGCCGATTACTTCGACGACTATCTCTATGCTGTTCAATGGGCACAAGACTACGCCTACTTAAACAGACAAGTGATGATTGGACAAGTAATTGAGGCTCTGAGACGAACAGGTGAACTGCCTGAGTTTGAAGCCCAGCTGCAAGTGATCAACTGCCACCACAACTACGTAACCAAAGAAGAACACTTCGGTGAAACTGTTTGGGTAACCAGAAAGGGTGCAGTAAGAGCACAAGAAGGAGACTGGGGTATCATCCCCGGTTCTATGGGTGTGGGCTCTTACATCGTCAGAGGAAAAGGCAACCGCGAGAGCTTCAACAGCTGCTCTCACGGAGCTGGTCGCACCATGTCTCGTAGCCAGGCGAAAAAAGTGATATCACTTGATCGTCACGCTGCTGACACGGCTCATGTTGAATGCCGCAAAGATGAAGGCATTCTCGATGAGTCACCAGGCGCCTACAAGCCACTTGACGCAGTTATGGCGGCACAGGCCGATCTTGTTGAAATAGTTCACAAGCTAAGGCCTCTAGTCTGCGTTAAAGGGTAAAACAAAAACTGAGGCGAGCATATAAGATTATGACTTGTCTCAGTTTCTTGGCCTCTACCCCATAAGAACAAGAACTCACTCACGTAATATTCACGCCCCTTCTCTTATTCTCACCTAATAGAGAAAAAGAGAATAAATTGGTTATTAGCATTTCTAGCAACAGAATCATTGACCAGCGCTACCAGATTGTCACAACAATCGGGCAGGGTGGCATGGGCAAAGTCTACCTGGTCGTTGACTTGGAGAAAAATAGACAAGTGGCCCTTAAGACTGTTGAGGGCGATCTAAACGACCAAGCAACTTGGGGACGTTTCGAACGCGAAGCGCGAAACGCCAGTAGACTGAACCATCCCAATATTGCCAGAGTATATGATTTCGGCAAGCTTAAAGGCGAAGTGCCTTATCTTGTAATGGAGCTAGTGAACGGTCAGACGCTGCACGACAGGATCAAAGCCAAAGGGCCCCTTAGCGAACAAGAGACACTTACTGTTTTCCTCGCAATGTCTGCAGCACTGCAGCATGCCCACCAAATGGATATTCTCCATCGTGATATTAAGCCATCCAACATCATTGTCATCACAGACTCAGTCGGCAAAATAATCGATGCTAAATTAATCGACTTTGGCTTGGCCAAATGCTTTGGCGCAAATGAATTCGCCCAATCATTGACGGCCACCGGAGAGCTCATCGGCAGCCCATATTATATGAGCCCAGAACACTGGAATAGTGAAGCTCTCGGGCCTGGCTCAGACATCTACTCTTTAGGAATCACACTATTCGAAGCCCTTACAGGCAAAGTGCCTTTCTCTGGAGAAAATGCCTTCGCCACAGCAATTTCGCACAACACCGCAGACTTGCCACTGCTGGCTAATTTCGATACCACCCTATTAGACGAAAGCGACTGGCAAATCGTACTCAACAAAATGCTGGCCAAGTCTATCAATGATCGCTACAGCAGTGGCTCTCAGCTTGCTCACGACCTGCATTGCATTGCAAGTGGCGAAGCGGTCAACGAGCAGCTTGAAAGAGCAGAAATTTACAGCCAGGCTAAAAGCTCAAAGCTAAACCAGATTTGGCTACTAGTGGGCGCCTCAGCCTTATTTCTCCTGCTCACAACCTCAATCTCTCTCTACTTTTCTCTTACCAACAAACCAATGGCTCGGATGCCCAATCATCCCGATCTTTTTGACCGCATGCCCAGCCAGGTCGATAGGGCAGCTGTGGCTGGGCCAAATTTTATTGTCCACAGAGATAGAAAGCGCACCGTGTTCCAGTTTCCGCAGAAACAGAGCCTTGGCACTATGACAATCGGCAAGAGTTTTGTCGAAACTAAAGCAATTGGCAATGTCGAAGTAGCGCACAACGAAGAAATTCGATTTCGTCCCAATGAAGACTTCTTAGCTCATCCCGAATTGTTCCAAAAGTTTGGCCCGAATGACCTTAGTGGCCTGTTCATTCAAGGCGAACCTACAGCAATTACCGATCAGTTTTTAACTAACATCAATCACCTCACCCGCCTACAAACTATCGTTCTGCGAAACTGCTATCTGACAGCGAAAGCTGTGACCACTTTTAATTGTTTTCCAAAGTTAGACAACCTCACCCTAGTTGACACTGAAATCAGCGGCGATGGCATTGCTAAACTCAAGCGGCTGCGGCAACTTGATTCTCTGACGGCCAACGATGTCAAAAATCCCCGCGTTTTTCTGACAAGACTGAGCGGTCAATCTCACCTACGCTGCCTCTCAGTTAAGAACGCTGGCCTTAAGGATAACGACCTCAAACTAATTGCGCAGATGGCCAACCTAGAAGAACTAACAATTGGCGGCAATCGAGACATCAGCAATGAAGGCCTTGCCTATTTGGCTGGCTGTAAAAAGCTGAGAAAGCTCCAAATAAAGAACATTTCCATTAAGCCAGGATGCGCTAATGTTCTAGCCAAAATTAAGGAGCTTGAGCTGCTCATACTGCCTCGCAGCTCATTCACTGGTGCAGAGTTGAGTGCGCTGCAGCGGGCATTGCCACAATGCAAAATTATTTTCGGTGAATCTGAGGGGGAATAGCGCCAATAAGCTGCGGTTTACCAGTCAGCTTAAGCCGGCTTAATATTGTCACGTAATTTTCACGCTGCATCGAACAATAATGAATCTCCCCTTTCGATTCAGCGAAAGCACCCCTGGGAGACACTTACTATGAGCCTCGAATCCGCTTCCGATACCGTGCCCCAAAAGCACAAGCCAGTTGAACGTGCCCATGAAGGCAGTGACAATACAAGAAGCGCTGTGCACGACCAAGTTAATGGTCTTCCAGCCAAAGATCAATTGCCAGCCAAGCCAGATGTGGTTTCTGACAATGCGGCCATAGCAAAACTGGGTTTTCCCTCCCCGCTATTAAACGACACTGGCTTCGGTCAGCTCAAAGGCTCGCTCTTCATGAACAACAGCGATCGCAAACTGTTAGAAGGCCCGAAGAAAGAACTGGAAGCGCACCTAGGCGACACTCTCAATGACCGTGTCGTTAAGACTGTGGCTAGCAACGAAGGTAAGTTCAATACAATAAACCTCAACAATGCTGGCCATGGCATCTCAGTTGGGGTCAGACAATGGAATCAAAAAGCTGGCGAGCTACCAGACTTACTCAAAAGCTTCCATGATAAAAACCCCGAAAAGTTCGACAAGATATTTGGCAAATACGCCGATAATCTCTTGAGCGAAAAGTATGTCAGACGCACCAACATGGCTGGTAACAAAGACATGATGGGCCGAATGAAAGAAGCTCTAAACGATCCTGAGTTTCAAGAAGTACAAGTTGATAAATTCAAGAAATTCGCTGAAAAAACTGGAGAAATGGCCAAGAAATATGGTCTAAAGTCAGAGCTCGGAGCAGCTCTTGTCGCCGATATCGCCAATCAAATGGGCGAAGGCGGTGCTCGTCGCATCATGCGCCGGGCTGGCCTCAAACCCGGTGGCGAAGTAGAAGATGAAGCCGCCGTGCTAAAGAAAATGGAAAAACTTACTCGCCGCCCCAATTCAAAAGCCCGCTTTGAAATGCTAGCGACCAGCTTCAGCCCAGACAAAATTGACAGCAAGCGAAGGCCAGATGCTAATCCAATTAGACGGCAAGACAACAATGGCTCCACCTTCGTGGCCGACCTCGATCTTACGGCCAACAATGTTGCCTAACCAGCCAATTACCAAGACGTGACAAAGGGGCAAGAAATCAGCGCTTATTGGTCTGATTGTTGGTCAAGAACCATTGCTGACAGCTTAGGCCTTGCTCACCAGTTTTGGGATGAAGCCTTAAGTAGCGACCGTCGCTTTGCATGATACGTGACTTGTTGGTATCAAACAGATAAGTCTTGAGCACAGCGTCGCGCACAAATCGGGCCAATCGCTCGTCTTCAATGGGGAAGAGCACTTCAACACGACGATTCAAATTGCGCGGCATCAAGTCAGCACTGCCGCAGAATATTTCGTCTTTGCCACCATTGCGGAAATAATAAATGCGACTATGCTCGAGGAAGCGTCCAACCACACTAACTACTTGTATGTTCTCACTCACCCCAGGTATACCAGGGCGCAAGCAACATATTCCCCGCACAATCAAATCGACTTTGACACCGGCCTGAGAAGCGCGATAAAGCAACTCAATAATGCGCTCATCAACAAGGGCATTCATTTTTAAAATGATGCGACCTTTGGCACCACTTTTTGCATGTTCAATTTCTCTTAGAATGAGCTCTTCAAATCGCTCACGCAGATTGATTGGAGCAACAAGCAACTTGCGATAGTCGCGCTTCGCCGAGTAGCCAGTGAGATAGTTAAAGAGGTCAGAAATATCTGTACCAATTTTGTCATCGCAGGTAAGCAAGCCAATATCGGTATAAATATGGGCCGTCATCGGATTATAGTTACCAGTGCCCAGGTGTACATAACGGCGAATGCTGTCGCCTTCTTTACGCACTACCAGTGCCACCTTAGAGTGAATCTTCAAGCCAAGCAAGCCATAAACTACATGCACGCCCTCAGCTTCAAGAGCCTTCGCCCATTCGATATTACTCTCTTCATCAAAACGAGCCTTAAGCTCAACCAGCACGGCAACTTGCTTGCCACGCCCTTGCGCTTTCAGCAATGCTTCTACCACTGGCGAATTTTTGCCGACTCGATAGAGAGTCATTTTGATAGCCAAGACATTAGGGTCGTTAGCTGCAGCATTGAGGAAATTTACAACTGGCTGGAATGAATCGTAGGGGTGATGAAAAAGAATGTTGCGCCTGGCAATTGCAGCAAAGACATCTTCGTCTTTATCCATCATATCTGGATCAAGAACGGCTGGTATTGCCGGAATAAATGGAGGATACTTAAGATCATGCCGATCTAGATTAGCTACGTACTTGAGTGAACTCAAAGGCATGCGCCCTTCAATCAAATAGACATCGTAAGGTTCTATTTGAAGATTGCTCATCAAAATTTCAAGAATATAAGCGGGCATGGCATGGTGCACTTGTAAGCGAACCACGTCACCGAAGCGCCTTTGCCTAACACCTTCTTCAGTTGTTTCCAGCAGATCACCGGCTTCCCACTCTTGAATTTCCATCTCTGCGTCACGGGTACAATGAAACGGATAGACTTCAACAATGGACATGCCTGGGAATAGCTGCTCGATGTTAGCCTTGCACAAATCATCAAGCCAAATATAAGTATTCGGCTTGCACTGAATAACACTTGAACGAGCGCCCGGTGGTTCAGTTTTTCCAATAGGCACTAACTGCGGCAAGCTATCGGGAATCTTCACTCTAGCAAAACGCTCATCTGAAACCTGATCACGAATCAATACAGCCAAGTTGAGGCTGAGATTGGAAATGTGAGGGAACGGATGACCAGGGTCAAAGGCTAGAGGCGTGAGAACAGGAAAAATTTTCTTGCGGAAATACTCGCGGGCATCAGTCTTCTGCTCTTCTGTCAGTTCATCGAACTGCAAAATTTGAATACCAGCCATTTTCAATTCAGGCAGAAGGGAACCCTTCAAACAATCATGGGCGCTGGCAAGCAGTCTAGTCACTTCAGAACTAACGGCATCTAATTGCTCAGACGGGCTAAGGCCATCAGGACCAGCACTTGGAGTGCCTGATTCAATTTGGCGCTTAAGCCCAGCTACTCGCACCATAAAGAACTCTTCTAAGTTTGAGCCCAGAATAGACAAGAAGCGGAAGCGCTCTAGCAGAGGGTTAGTTCCGTCCATGGCTTCTTCGAGCACACGCCACTGGAAAGCCAGCAAACTCAATTCGCGATTAAGGTAATAAGCCGGGTCGGTAAGCAGAGGCTTGGCATCCTCAGGAGCATCAACCGGAGGCTGTTCTTGTGTAACACTAACCATGACATTGTCTGGCGGCAGGTCCAAACGGGAGGTGTCGGGCATGGCGAAATCAGCATGACCAGGAGCGGGTGTCGGCACAGGAACCGGTACGGGAACAGAAGGAATATCTTTCGCGCCAGCAGCGACAATCGCTTCAAGTGCTTCGGAACGTTTGATTTCGGTGGTTTTACGGCTGTTTGCCGTGTCTGGTGATTGCATACATTAAATTGTAAGGCATCCAGCCTCTTGGCGACAAGGCTGTCAGGCACCGGTATGCAAATAGTGACAAAGATCTCAGAGAATATCTGCCAAAATCGCAGCATTTTGTTATCTGCTTAACGACAACAGAGTTCAAGTGACGAAATAGTTAGTGAAATCGAGCTTTATGGATGATTTAGTGCAATTAATGCAAATTATAGAGATTTATAGCATTGCTGCGCAGCACGGCCCGCTCCACTTCTTCCATCTGTGCCTTAAGTAGATAACCTTTTTCGGTCAGTTCTTTAAGTGCTTCGCTAAGGCCCCTTCGCAAACAAGTAGCTCCATACCAGAATGACTCTGGCTGACTATTGCCGCCGGTTCCAGCAAGAAGCTTAGAGTACGGCGCAGCTGAGAGAGCCTCATAGTAAAGACGCGTCAAATCAGGGGCGAGCAAACTGTTGGCCAGAGACAAATCAAAGAACACCCCAGGATAAACAGAGGCAAGATAAGCTGCCTCACGAACAAATGGATGGCTGTGCAAGAAAACAACTTTGAGATCAGCGAAGCGCTGCGCTCTTAAGATCGGCTGGAAGGCCAGCGGATTGCTATCGGCTAGCATAGCTTGGTGGTCACCACTTCCGCGAATCTGAACGGGAAGGCCACGTTTAATGGCCAGTTCTAAGACTACAGTGAGCAAATAATTGTAGGCCGCTGTGCGTCCGAGACGACCAGTATCTAGTACTTCTTTGCGAGCCGGATGATAAGCAGTACGGGCACTGGCGATAGTTGATACCTCAAGAGCAAAACCACCGTTTGCCAGAGTAGTCTTCAATGCCACCACTCTAAGATTATTCTTGGCACTTTCTTCGATTGCTGAGTCAAGAGCACGTTCAAGACTGCGCAAGGCTAAATCGAAAGTATCGTTCTCGACAAAGAGACGCTCTAGCAGTGGCTCGATGCCAAGCACTCGATTGATATTCAAATTAGTCAACTGAGCCATCTGTGATGCAGGTAGAAGCTGCTCGGTGCTGTTAGAGGGCGAATCATCAATCAAAACAGTACCAATGCCCGCATCGGCAAACAAACCACCAAGGTGGTCACTTTGTTCTTGCGTAGCTCTCGTCTTCAAATAGTCATCTAAGTCTGTGCAGCGGAAACGGGCAAGCAATTTTCTAATCATGCACTGATAGAAAAGAGACAACGGTATATGCCGACTAAGCATGTCTGGCAAACGGCTCTCACAGTAAGGCTTAGCAAAATCAACTAGTGAACAACTGCGATAATCAAGCAGCAAACACTGTGCTTGATTGTCTACCATTTCGATCAACTGCGGCTTCCTCTCACTAATCATTTTCCTTTCGACTTAATCAGCTTTTGCACGTCAGCGGCCTTTTGCTTCAAGTCTTTGGACAATTCTTTATTGCCAAAATGGACGGCTTCGTAAACAGTGAAAAACTCGCCAAGAGCAACAGGCAGGTCTCGATCTACCTTAATACCTTGCTTCAAGCGATCGGCCACAACTTCACCAACACGACGAACAAATTGTTCACTGCTTTCAGACTCTATTCTCTCAATTTTTATTTTCTTGAGATCTTTGATGATTGCTAAATAAACTTTCCATTCCGGACCACGCCAACTGTTGAGAGCAGCTTGTCGCTTTAAATGACGGAGGAAGAGAATAACACCAAAGATAATACCAGCCAGTAAGAACAGTAATGAGAATATGATTGCAATCCAACCGGCAATACGTCGCGGGCTGAGCCCCTCCTGGTCGGAGAAATTCATACCAGCTTGGGTTTCAAGCATTTTCTGAATACCAGACAGGCTGTAGCCTTCTTCCCGTGCCTGAGCTGGCAAAATGCCATCAGGAACTGAATCGAAGGGAACCCAACCATACTCAGGGACAAACACTTCAGCCCAGAAGTGTAGATCATTGGTACGCACTTCGCGAACCCCAGAAACTTTATTGGTAGAACCAATACCATAGCCACTGACCAAACGAGCAGGCAATCCGACACTGCGGCACAGCACAACGAATGCCGAAGCGAAATCTTGGCTGTTGCCTAGTTTACGCTCAAGCAAGAACTGCTTGATGCGATCTTCTGCCGGCGTAAAGCCTTCCGGTTTGGAGACTTCGTAAGCTGCTTGGGTACGCAACACGTGACAGAGTCGATCGGCCTGGCTGAACCAATTACCGGTGGTGCCAACAGCCTGATTGGCGAAGTCAACAACTTCGGGAGAGACATCTTCAGGCAATTGCAAGTAATTTGCTAACACCTTACGCAACGAGGTTTCTTGGTCGGCGTTAAGACCAGGCTCAATGCGCATATGATTGGTGTCATAGAGAGGTAGCTGTGATACCACCTTAAAGGTGGTGCCTTTCTTAATAGGATCAGTGGCGAAGACCATACCATAGTCGTTGACCGTAATTTTCTTAGAATCAAGTCCGACGGCTTGAGGTATCCAACAGACTGGAACGATATTATCGAGGTCTCCCACCATCTCATAACCCTGAGTCAGCTCAACAACAGGCATAATCTTGGGGACGATAAAGGCGTTAGCTTTCTTGAGATCGAAGCTTGGTTTGTCCGGACGGAAGAAAACAAAGTTAATGGCAGAATCGGCGCCATATCCACTTAGTTGACCATCAAGCGATAGCAAGCGCTCTTGTTCGAGCTGCCGTTCCGCTTCAGCTTCTTCCAATTCAGCCTTCTTAGCTGGATCCTTAACATTCTCTGCTGCACCAGCAGAATTAGTACTCGAACCATTACTAGTATCACTGCCATTGTCATCGACTAACTCGGCGCCAGGGGCTGAGGAACTAGTATTGCCGGAGTTGTCAGATGTCGGCTTGCTTGTTACAGGCCTAATGTTCATATTTTTCGCTTTCAAAGCGTCTTTAGAACGGCTCCAATAACGACCATCAAAATTATCAAAGACTGCTCTTCGTTCCCAGAACAACCTGGTCGAACTCACCTTAAACAAGATTTCGCCTTGTTTCTGGAAGGGATTGACGTCCATATCGATAACTTTGGCTGAAATAATGCCAGGCGGCAGCGGATTTCTATCTTTAGCGTTCTTATCTGCACCACCACCAGCCTTACCGGTGCCATCTTGTCCAGTTTTGCCTTGTCCAGTTTTGCCTTTTCCAGTTTTGTCTTTAGAGTCTTTGCCATTTGAGTCTTTATCTTTAGAATTTTTAGCTTTGGCATCAGCTGTTGCCTTAGCTTCTTTATCATTTGTAGTTTTCTCTTTGGCAGATTTCTCTTTAGCCTTAGCATCAGCTGTCGCATTAGCACTATCACTAGCAGCACTTTTATCTTCCTTAGCGCCTTTGCCTCCTTTGGCTGTAGTTTTTTCTGGTACTTCGGGTGCGTGCTTCTCAGGAGCTTTCACTGGGGCAAAAGCAGGCTTATCTTGGTCTTGGCCGGGCTTGGCCATTCCTAAATTGCGTATCGGCGCTGTGTATGGATTTCTCGCTGGTTCCTTCTTGGGAGAATGATCAGAAAAATCAGGAAGCAGCCTCAGTAAATTAGCGAAACTGAGATTGCGAATACTGGAAGTAATAATGTCGATAGTGTCATCTGAGCGCGGCACAAAGAGAAAAGCCAAAATAGTGATGAACGGCAACATAGCCAAAGTGAGCTGGGCACTACCTCTTGGTCTGCGTCTCTTATCGGTCAACGAAGATGGCACCACCGGTGCTGCTTGCATTGGTTTGTCGAGCCAGTTTGTCAACGTGCGCGACATGCAATCGTAGTAGAGCATCATGGTGCCTAAACTGATATATGTCAGCACCGTAGCTCCGAAGTAAATACTGCGGGCAACTGGTGACAGGCAACAAAGAATTAGAGCCCCCAACATAGCCGACAGATTGATATCAGAACGTGACTTCAAGTCAAAGGTATGCAGGGCAAAGGTGCCGGCGATGAAGTGCACCACGGGCCCCCAGAAATCAGCAGGGCCGTTGATAGGGTTTAAAAACTCAGCTAAGGCATTGGCACCGACACCAAGAACGCCGACAATGACGATACCTTGCATCCATTTCTGGTTTTCATAGCGATATTGGTAGGCCACAAGACTACCAACGGTACAAAGAGTGAAAGCCAAAACAATCACTGGCCAAGAGGTTTTTATAAAAACACAACTAGCAACAATGCATGTCAGAGTCATGCAATAGACAATTGCCCGCAGGGCAATTGAGTCTTCTGGAGATTGATTACGATTGCTCATAGGCCTTCAAAATCTCCTTCCCATTCAATTCTAGCCAGAACTTTTCCTGAGGTCGGTCCTAATTCGGTACGCTCAGCTCTCTCTGTCTTCTTAGCTGCTGCACCACGACTCTTAGCATTAGCTGTCTTCTCGGTTTGCACCTCCATACCAGGAAGGGGCTGATCATCGTCTTGCCAACTAGGCGAAACTTCAACCACCTCAACAGGAAGGCAGACGACATCACCGCGCCCTGGGCTATGTTTTACTATTTTTTCAGAGGTAGGCAGCACAGTGACAAGGGGTCGGTCGTTGATATGGTCCCAAGTCTCAGAAGGAGTCTGAGACTCTTCATCAAAGGTCTTGCGGTTTGCAGCAACTTTGGTAATTGGCTCGACTCTCGCTAATATCTCTGCTGTTAGAGCCAAACCAGGCGGTATGTGCGGCAGGTCAATTAGCAAGTCTTGGAGATCGCCAGAGTCAGTAGACGGGTTGAGCAACAGTCTGGGCATATGCCCTAAATTATGACCAAGGTGAACCAAAGAATTGATCAACTTAACGGTCAGCTCAAATTGCTCCTGACTGCGATAGTTGGCTCTCAAGTTCAACAAAATATCAAAAACCGGTAAGGTCTCGGAATCAAACTCTCGCACCAACATCTTGCCTTGCCGAGCGGTTGAAGCCCAGTGAATGTGCCTCATGCTATCCCCGCTGCGAAACTCGCGAACACTGCGGAAACTGCTTGATTGATGGGTTATCACGGAGGTCGAAGTAGCGTGACCCATGGGCGAAACGATGCCGCTAAGTAAATAGAGAAAATTACCTGATATTGGCAATACGTCAGGGTAAACAGTGATGCTCGGTTTGGTAGCTGCAGCTTCGGTCATTTTGACAGTGCGCGACCACCAGGTAATACCAAGGGGAAAACAAGTAGAAAGCTCCACATTCTCTAGGAAGTAAACACCGCGCTTAAGCGATGGCGTAGGAAAGCTAAACCACTCGTCACTGTCGAGTTTGTCTATATAGACCGGTTCTGGTGCAACCATGACATCGCTAGGTTGACCATCAGCCGCACGCTTAGTCATGTTTACTGTCATTCGAAGAGCGCGAGTAGGCACCACCCACGATATCGGCCCTAACTTAAAATGACGCCTGATATTAACGCGAATGGTAGCCGTTTCTTGAGCGGCTACCTCTTGGGGCAACAAGTAGCCAGCCGAAAGACCAGCCAATTCGAAAAAGGGCAAGAGAAATCCCAATATCAATGCCACCAGAAAAGCAGCAGAAAGTAAGTAAATCCATTCGCTAGCGACAAAAGCGGCAAAAATATAAAGTGCCACCGACAGCATCACTAGCCCAAACTGACGACCTTCCAGGAAGACGGTGTAGCCGCCTCCAAGCGGTAGGCGCAAACGACGGCCGCCAGATGTGCCAAAGACTGGCTCTTGCGAGATAGGACGACCTGGCGCCATACCGGATGAAGGCAACGAAGCATCAATGCCTGCAGAGAGAGCCCCAGGCTTCTTGGTGTTATCACTTGTCCGACTCTTGCCACCGTCACCGACTGAACCAGGACCTTTTTTAGGCTGGGACGGGGACGGTCTCAAGGATTTTTTCGATGAGTTCTGCATGACTGACCCGATTGGTCTTTACTTTTGGTAAAACACGATGACCGAAAACTGAAGGGGCAAGCAACTTAATGTCGTCTGGAGTAACAAAATCTCGTCCGTCGATAAAGGCATTGGCTTGTGCAGCTCTAACAAGCAGTTGTGATCCCCGAGGGCTGACCCCAAGTAGCACTGATGGGTGTTTTCTCGTGGTTTGAACAATCTGAACTACATAGTTAACTAAGGCATCATGCACAAAGATCTTCTTGACCCCGGCTCGAGCGTTGAGAACATCTTCTGTGCTCAGTATTGAATCTACATGGAAACCACCCTCACGCATGGTCTTTTTGATGATTTCAGCTTCTTGATCAGCTTGTGGATACCCTAAAGACATCGACATCATGAACCTGTCTAGTTGAGCTTCCGGCAATGGGAATGTCCCGTGGTGCTCAATCGGGTTCTGTGTCGCGATAACAAAGAAAAGTTGAGGCAGTGGCCTAGTAGTACCATCACTGGTGACTTGGCCTTCTTCCATAGCTTCCAAAAGAGAAGACTGTGTCCGTGGAGTAGCACGGTTGATTTCATCAACAAGAAGAATGTTGGTGAAAATCGGCCCTGGGAGGAAGTGAAAACTGTTGTCTTTCTGGTCAAAGATATTGACCCCGGATACGTCAGACGGCAACAAGTCTGGCGTACACTGAATGCGCTTGAAGTTAGCAGTTACCGAATTGGCAAGACTCTTAGCCAAGAGGGTCTTACCCACCCCGGGCACATCTTCCAACAGCACATGACCACCAGCAAGCAGAGCAACAACAGCCAGTTTAGCCGGTCGCGCCTGACCAACCAAAGCTTTGCCCATGTTTTGGACCAGTGCCTTCGCTGCTCCACTGTAGGCCGAGGTTGCACCAGGGCTTGTGTTAGCAAAAGCTTGCGGTTTATTCACGTTCTCAGACCCTTCTTTTAGTGAATGACTTAAACCCAGTAACAAGGGCTTTCATACCCAGCTATAAGTTACACCTAAACAGCCTGAAATTAGCTGCCAGAGGAAGTCAAGCAATTTGAATCCGCGATTTCGGCAATTTATCAGCCTCCTGCACCTATGCAAGGCTTGCTATTCTCTTATAATTGCTAAGGAAGCAAGCAATCTGAGATTTACGGCTTACATCACTGCAGGAAGCGACGGATGTCAAACAACACCAAGTTAATTTTGATAGGGCTAGCAATTTGTGTCGTCCTGGGCGTCTTGCTGCAAAACACTATTTTCAACGCACTGAAGCAAGATCTTGGCGGCACCAATGAGCTACTGACACCAGACCAAATGGCTAAGAAGGCCAAAACTGAAGCTATCAAGAACCAGAAGAAGTTTGAAAAGAGTCATCAAAACCCTTAGCTTAAAGTTGACTTTGTAATGATTCTTAAAACTAAAACTTAGGCTAGGCCTTCACCGGAGACTTCAGCTTTGCTTTGTTCAGCTTCTGGTTCTGAATCCAGGAGCATATAGCGATAGACAACATTAAGAGCGCTGGCCACCGGTATGGCAAAGATAATTCCGAGCATGCCATCGATTTTGGCACCAATCATGATCGCAATAAATATGACAACTGGATGAAGGCCTATTTTATTGCCAATATAGCGAGGCGCCACCAAATTGTCTTTGAGCCACTGAAAAATATTGAAAACTAATAGCAAGACGACCACCTGACCAATACGGTTGGTCGGGAGGTTGTCGAGCCCATTCAATGCCACCACAATCAGAGCTGGCAAGAAACCAATAGGTGGCCCAATCACTGGCACAACTTCCCAAATACCTAGCAAGACGCTTAGCACCAGAGCAAATGGCACACCAATGACAAGATAGACCACCAGCATCACAACACCGAAGAACAAACCAAGAACCAATTGCCCGCGAAAGAATGCCTGCAAACTAACGTCAATTTCAGCTGCCATATTCTTTAGTGAGTGGTGATAGCTCTTGGGGAATGCCGCAATAACCCAGTCGGTCATGCGATAACCATCCAACATAAAGTAGAAAGAAACCACCAAGATACTTAGGGCATAGAGCAACCAAGTCATAGTAGACATGGCCACTTCACCAACTCGAGAAAATATCATTGAGGTGTCAGGCTTAGGAATATTCTGCGCCACAGTAGTGACCAAGTCGATCGCCCGTACTTGTATTTGAGCAGCGTGAAGACGCTCATCTAGAGGGGCCAAGGAGCGACCAAAGCTCTCAATTGTGCGCGGCAATTCATGGAACACCGACTCAATTAACTGATTGACCTGCACTAACAGCGATGGCACGACGGTGAGCGACAAAATTACTAAAACAACAGCAACTATGGCGTAGACAACAAAAATTGAAAAGGCTCGATTCTTTAAGAACTTCTCTAGCCAGTCGACCACACTGATAAACAGATAAGAAATGAGTATAGAAATGCCAAGAATTCTAACTATATCTAAGAAGTACAAAACAAACTGACATGCAGCACTAAAAATTATTATCGACAAAACTGCTATGACAAGCTTTCTTTGGAGTTCTTGCAGAGGATCTTTCGGTCGGTTCAAATTTGATTCTGCCACTAAATTACGCCCTTTGTTTTAAGGAGTAGGCTTTGATGTCTTAATGAAATCGATTTTTGATTTTAGTTCACCGGGGATAGTGGCAGCAGTATAGCCTCTGATCTCCACAACCTTCTTATATTGGTTGAAAGCTTCGTCTAAATTCTTCGATTTCAGGTAGATGTCGCCAAGAAGCTCACAATATTCAGAACGGTCTGGCTTTAGCATCAAGGCCAGCTTGATTTCTTGCTCAGCAGCCTCTGTGGAAGTGCTCTCAGAACCATCTTTACTGGCTAAAAGAATTTGGGCAAGGCGAAAATGCGAATCGGTATCTGAAGGATCAAGCTGAATAGCCTGGCGAAAAGATGCCTCTGCTTCGGGCAGGCGTTTCTGCCGCTGCAAAATTATACCGAGATTAAAATGATAGTCAGCTCTCTTGGGCCGGAGCTTAAGAGCTAAACGAGCTTCACTCTCAGCCAGTTGAAACTGGTCGAGATCTTTGAGAGCTAGAGCAAGATTATTGTGATAGCCAGCAGCTGAAGGATTGATTTGGATGGCACGGCGATAACATTCCACCGCCTCCTTGAGCTTGCCACTAGACTGCAGCTCAATTCCCTTTAAGTTTAGCTCTTTAGCTTGAGCCGAAACTCCTGAAGATGAACCGGCTGTAGAAGAAACTGAAGACGATTGCTGGGCCGAGCCTGGCACAGTAAAAGCAATACCAAGATGTACAGCAAAGGCCATACAACATATATGGCGAACGAAGCTAGACCTAGTTATCCCAAGCATAAACACAGATTTCACTCACTAAACCAAATGCATATTACTCTGCTAAGCTTCACAGGTAAAGATAGGAAAGGTAGTGTGCGCAATCGCCTTTTAATTACAGCACTGATAATCGCGCTCTTAGTAGACATAGCAGGCATAGTCTTTTTCATATTGTTCTTGACTCAGTCTGGCAAGCTCCACAAAGTGCAAAAAGAAAAACAAGTCATGGCTGATAGCCTTGCGGCCCTGCGCAACCACCAGGCCTTCACAGTAGACAAGCCCCTTGAGCTACCAGAGCGACACACCTTCATATCAAAGCTGGATGGGGCGCACGATCTCTACGCTCTGGCTCCACCAATGGTTTTTGATGGCAGCAAAGATCTAACCCTTGTAATCTATTTACATGGTATGGGCTCAAATGATCTTGAACCCTTTGTTTCACCCAAACAAAGCCCCATAGCCCAAAGTATTCAAAGCCACTATCCTGCTGCAATCGTTGCCTCGCCCAACTATCGCGCCACCACATCATGGGCCAATAAGGCAGCGATTGCTGACATTGATCAAAACATTCACGAACTAATGGAGCGCTATCCGGTCAGCCGTATAGTAATCATGGGTACTTCTATGGGCGGCTGTTCAGCCCTGGCCTATAGCTATCTGGCAGCCGAAGACATCAAGGCCAAGATTGTAGGAGTGGTCGCATGCGAAGGCGCTGGAGATTGGCTCACCCTGTATCGCAAAACCCCTTCCCGCCTGGTTAAGACCGGTATGATTATCGGTCTTGGTGGTCCGGCAGAGACGGTTCCGAATATGTATCAAGAACGCAGCATTATTAACAACTTAGAAAAAGTAAGGGCTGGCACTAAGTTTGCCTTGATTTCAGCCAATCAAGACACTGTCATTCCGCCAGCCTTTCAAAAAGTGCTAGAGGAAAAACTCAAAGAAGCAAATCTTCCCACTAAGCTAATTGAGGTACCAGACAAGCACGGCGTGCCAGCCTCGGAGTTTTACCTGGAAGGCCTCAATTTTGTGCTCGGCAAATAAGTTAAGAAGAAACCTTTTTCCAAAGCCCCTGGCTATGGAGCTCTTTCCATTTATCGCCTTCTTTGACAAACACTTTGGTGTCATGGGACTCAAAGACCACAGGATGCTTGCCACCCATCACCTTACGCAAAACACAAGTGACGGTGGCTGTGTTGCCGTGAACTTTGGCATAGGGTTGGTAGATGGTATATGAAACAGCATGGGCTTCATAAGCCTGGACTGACTGTTCATAGCGCTCTTTAATACGAGCAATAACTTGCTTCTTTCCCACTAGCAATTGCTTGGTGACATCGTCAAAAGTCGTGACATTTTCATCGAAATACTCAGCGAAGTGCTCAAAATCACCTTTGTTTATGGCCTTGGCCATTTCATGCAAAGTATCAATAACCTTTTGCGACTCAACACAGGCAGCATGAGGATCAACACAAGTAACATCGCACTCATCTTTTATATCTTTCGTTTCTTTAGCCATTTTTGTCTCTTTGGACTCAGCAGCCAAAGCACAGGGATAGTTGAGCGGAGAGCAGTAGACAAAACCCAATGCCAAGAGAGCAATGGTTGGCAGCTTAAGAGCCATTCTAGATTGATTATTTAACATCATTATTCTCCTTGGCCCTTACTGTGCACGGTTCATAGCAGTTTCGACATCACGCAGCGCTCGATCGTTGTCACGCAAATAACTGTTGACCGTATCAAGCTGAGTTTGCAAAGCAGATATTCTTACAGCTAGGCGATTAGCTTCGCCCTGTAAATAATTTCGTTGGTCAAGGAGAGCATCGCGACTACGTTGGAGGCTACCGTATACTTGCGAATTCGAAGCTAATGAAGCAACGCAGGCAACCACGAGAAACTCAACTACCATAATGGCAATCACAGTTGTTACCTTCAAATTTACGGTGGTAGCCACCGCTCTTTCAAGCTTCATATCAACTCCATAGACCCAGAGCCAGCGAAGCTTATAATATTAACGCACTCTCAACTAGAATACAAAGGGCCTCGAAAGTATATGTCATCCGTAATATCAACGAAAATTACAGCCCACCTGCAAGAAGAGCTAATCGAGAAGCTTCTTGATCTGGCCTTTCTGGAAGACTTCGGCGGCATAAACGAAGACAGTGACCAGCCTTTCGACCTCACGACCTCAGCAACCGTCAGCCCCGACCTGCAAACAAGCGCAGATATTCTCTTGAAAGAACCCGCAGTGGTTGCAGGATTACCATTCTTAGCCCGAGTAATGGAACGTCTGAGCAAAACAATTGAAATTGAATTACTAGTAGCCGATGGTACTTATATAGAGGATGTAAAAGCCCCCGTAGTGGTAGCCAATCTAAGGGGACCGGCCCAGGCTATCCTCAAAGGCGAAAGGCTAGCCCTCAACATCATGCAAAGGCTTTCAGGTATTGCCACTCAAACAAGACGCTACACCAGCCTGGCTAGCCCCAAAGGCATCGCCATACTTGATACAAGGAAAACCTCTCCCGGCCTGCGCGTGCTTGAGCGCTATGGCGTTCGAGCTGGAGGGGGCACCAACCACCGCTTTGGCCTCTTTGATGCGATTCTCATTAAAGACAACCACTTAAAAATTGCTGGCGGAGTAAAACCGGCGTTGCTGGCAGCTGAGAAGTTTCTCAAGGCTCATCCGCATCTGCAGATGAGTCAAATAATGTCGGTTGAGGTCAGTAGTTTAGAAGAACTACAAGAGGCATTAGACCTTGGAGCCAAGCGGGTGTTGCTTGACAATATGAGCCCAGATCAGGTGCGTCAATGTATCCAAAAGATATCGACTAATAGCAATCACGACTATAGTGAGTATTTTGTAGAAGTATCGGGTGGAATTACTTTAGAAAACCTCAGCGGTTACCTCATAAACGGAGTAAACGCCATCTCAACTGGCGCCCTTACTCACTCTGCACGCAATATAGATCTATCATTGGAGTTTGCAGACTAATTATTGACTTGCTGTGAGCAGGCAAAAGGCTGATTAAGTTTCTCGCATCTTATCCCTTGACAGCCCGGCTTCTCCGGCGCTATTTCAGACTTTCCAAGCAAGAGAGTCTAGTAATTGCTAAACAGAGCATGACATTCCAAAAAGCTAGCTAAGGGTATACACTTGCATACATCTTCAGTTTGTCTTTATTTTTCAAAACGAGTTAATGAAGCAGTTGGGCTGGTAGTTCTACAGTCTAGTGTTCTATTTTGTGCATGTAGCTTGTGATGTTGAATTTATACAAGCGCAAAGATACAAATTGAAGATCCCCCCCCACCCACCACTTCACTCTCAAATTCAGGCACCGCAGGTCAGGTCAAATCAGACCAGGAAGAGTAGGACTTATGAACCCGCCCACCAAAGTTTTCATCGTCGACAGCGACCGCCTGGCACTGGTTACGCTGAGCCTTTGGCTTGAGCAACACAAAGACTTCGAAGTGGTCGGCACCGCTCTGCCAACAAGCAAATTAGAGCAAAAAATTCGAGATAGCCAGGCAGATCTAGTGGTACTGAGCCTTTCTACCGTTGGAATCGAAGCGGTAACCACCCTGCGTCGGGTCAAACATACTTACAGCGATATTCCAGTCATCATTCTTCACCAGGGCGACGCTAAGGCCATTGAAGGGCCATTGACCTTTGAGTCTGACGCGCAACTGTCACCTGATGCTAGTTTGAAAGATCTAGTTGATACCATGAGAAAACTTGGGCTCCGCCAAAAAGTTGTAGCTGGTTCCATGACTGCAAGTATGCTAACCAAAGCCGGCTAAAAAATTTAGTGTATTTCGTCGAACTAATTATCGTTTGCATAACCCTTGTGGTTCTGCGAAGCTTTTTGTCAGGTGAACTTACTAAAGATAACGGCAGCTCTGGAGAGCACCTAGATTTAGAACCAGTAGAAATTGCCTACCTGTCGCGCAACGGCGATACCGCTTTCGCTTTGAGCATACTAGTATTCGACATGCTACATAAAGAAGTGAAGAGCCGCTTGAGCAGCTCAGGCGACTCTCTATTAATGGCCAAATCTTCTTCATCAGCATCTTCATCAGCATCTTCATCAGCGTCTTCTTCAGCTTCTTCATCGACTCTGCCAGCAGAGTCAGGCGCAAGCGCGAATAGCTACTTCGAAACCAGGCTGCAAGAAATAATTAAGTCGTCACTGAAAAATTGGGGCGAAAAAACCATTGACGCGGCCGGTCTAAATTACAAAAAGGACCCAATCGGCTTTATTCGCCGACTGCCAATACTTTATCGATTTCTCTCCAATGCCCTAAAAGGCACCGCCAAAGAAATCTTGAATGACCCCCGCCAACTGAGCAGATACATTTCAAAAACCGGTCTAATGCGCATTCTTGCCCAAATAGGTTCATCCGGGCTGAAACAAGAGTTCGAAGCAGAACTACGAGCAGAGTTGCTGGCTAAGGGTCTACTCTTGGAACCTAAACCAAGACAAAAGCTAGCAACTATCTACACGGTCTGTTTCGTAATTGCCCAAATAATCTTTGTCACACTGCTACTACTGGCAATACCAAATCATACCCATGCTCTTATTATTTTCGCCGCTTCAGCCTTAACAGCATGCACAGTAAAAGCCGCTATTGGTGCCCGCTCCTTCATACCACTCTACGAAGATCTCTGTGAAGTATTGAACCATGCTACCAGACGCAATTTTCGCATCACAGCACTGCAATATTTTATCCATCTGGTCAATGCCATTCTCAATGGTTTGAGCAGTTTCGCATTTTTCATACTTCTATTAATGGGCTCACTAGTTCTCTATTTAACTCAAACGGTGGACAGTCCAGCCACCTATTTGATGCTACTGAGCATGATGTTGGCCCAATACATAGCAGCCGGTTATCTATTAGAAGCCTACCGTCTAAGCCTGTCAGAGTGCAGCTCACCTCTGGCTCAAAGGCACTTAAAATTATTGAAGACGCGCTACCGCAGCTCATCTTCGATTGATGCTCTCAAGTCAGTTCTGCTCAACACCGAGTATGACGCAGAGTTATCTTACTTGCTGTCGATTTATGGTATTGAAACTCTCTTCTTCATATAGAACAAAAAAAATGGCAAAAACGATAGAACAAAACACTAAGGTCATAATCACTGGCGCTTCAACTGGAATTGGCCGCGGCCTAGCTCTTCTCCTAGCAGAGAAATACAAGGCCCATTTGATCTTAACCGCCCGCAGTGAAGGTGACTTAGCGAGCGCGGCAGAACAAGTAGTTGCCCTTGGCGGCAAGGCCGAAACCGTTGTTGGTGATATTGCCGCAGAGGGAATGATTGATATCCTTGTAGAAAAATGCCTCACTGCTTATGGTGGCATAGACATTATCGTTAACAACGCCGGCATGGCCATACCGGGTAAATTCGAAAATCTAGCTATGTCCGACTGGAGGCGGCTCTTTGAAGTCAATTTTTTCACCCCTCTGGCTCTCACCTATGCAGCCCTGCCTCATTTGAAAAAATCGAATGCTGGCAAGATCGTCAACGTGGCTTCGGTAGCGGGAAAAATATCTTTTCCTGGCAGTGTCAGCTATTGCTCAAGCAAGTTTGCCCTGACTGGGCTTTCGGAAGGTTTGGCAGCTGAAATAGGCAATCTTATTGATGTCATCACGGTTTGCCCAGGCTGGGTGCGCACCGAATTTTTTGAAAAAAACGCTGTGGCCGGGCAGAAAAACCCAACCCTGATTGCTGAGCGCCAGGATCTCAGCGGCGTGCTCATGAAACACGTGCTCAGCATCAGCACCAAGCAATGCGCTAGCGACATAGAAAGAGCACTCGCCCGTGGTGGATCTCACGAGATTATTCTCACTCTTCCTGGTCAATTTGCCGAACGCCTCCATGGCTTGGCACCAGGCCTCATGCGCTTTATTGCTCGAGGCATACCGGCTGAGTTTCCGCAGAAGCAATAAAAGTGGCTATTGCACCGGAAGTGGATCAGTAATTTCCCGATGTCTTTTTGAATATGGCGAAAGTATTGTAGGAAAGATCCACTACTTAGCATTTAATTCAGCCTTACCACTAGCAATTACAAAACGCAGACCATTATTAGCTCGTCTTCGCTTCAAGCAGAGGGCGCTGATAATGCTCGGCACCTTCGAGGAAAATTATGGAAACCATATCCCAAGATTTACAGGACGCTGCAGCACCAACAATGCTGCGACAAAATGAAACCCTAGCTTCAGCTTCCAATGAAATTAGCCTGCTTGCCTTAGCGCTGGCAATATTAGTTGCATGTGCAGCATGTTTATCACCATTACTATTTTACGTTCTATCGGTCTTTCCATTCTCCACTCCAATAGTGCAACTTATAAATACATTGCCAACTGAAATAATGCCAAAGCTTGAAGATCCAGGGGCGAGGCTGGCTGAGGCATTACATTTGGAAAGGGTTTCAACAACCAGCGCCAGACCGGGAGTAGTTAGGGTAAATAATCTCGCTATGCTGGAAGCTCTTTATAATGTCATCGCCAGTGGGACCGAATTGTCTCTGATAGCATTCGGGAGTTTCTTCATCCTCGCAACTCTATTTCACAGTCGCAACGCTCGGCACCTAGCTACAACCGTAGTAAAAATGAGCCCTAAAAACATACTGAGAGATCCAATAACTATGCACTGCCTGGATAAAGGCACTAGATTAATCTGCGCTGGAATTATGGTGCCAGTGGTAATGAAATGGTTGACTACCCTAGCCCGAGACGCAGCTCCATTTAATTGAAAGCTATTCCATATACTTCGAGCGAATCAACTGCACCCGACGATCCAGCGTCACGGCTTCTGTTGAGCGGTTAGTCTTGCGCAAAAGTTCTGCATAATTCTCTAGGCAAGCTGCTACATAAGCGTGCTCAGGTCCAAGGGCCCGTTCCCAAATTTCGATGGCACGCCGATAAAGGCTCTCTGCCCGAGCGTGGTTACCATGTTGATGGTAGAGCCAACCCAAATTATTGAGACTTTCAGCCACTTTCGGATGATCTGGGCTAAGCACCCGCTCGCGAATGGCCAGAGCACGCCGATGCATCGGTTCAGCCTGTTCAAACTGCTCTTTTGCTAAAAACAATGAGGCAAGATTGTTCAAGGCATTGGCTACGCTCGGGTGATCAGTACCATGAACCCGTTCCTCAATTTTTAGGACCCGTCGGAATAGCGGCTCAGCGTCAGCACGGCGCCCCTGCTCAGCATAAATATTGGCCAAAGAATTGAGAATTTCGATCAAGCTGCTGTCTTCTAGGCCCAAATAGCGCTCTCTAATCTTCAAGCCACGGCGCAAGACTTCCTCAGCTTCATTAAAGCGACTGAGAGTCATATAGAGATCACCAAGATTACTGAGAGCAGAGGCTATATTAAGGTGTTCTGGACCGAGCACCTTTTCTTGTAAACTCAAAGCCCGTTTGAATAAAGGCTCCGCGTCAGCATACTTGCCTTGAGCCAGATAGACCAGACCAAGATGATTTAGGGCCGCTGCCACGTCAGGGTGATCAACTGCTAGAAGCCGCTCGCGCATGGCCAGAGCCTTAATAAATAGCTCTTCGGCCTCCTCAAAGCGACTGTCGTGATAGAGCAAAAGGCCAACCGAAATATAGTAATCGGCCAAATCTGGGTGATCTGGGCCAAGCGACTGCTCCATATCTGGTAGAAGCCGCAAAAGGGCGTCTACATTCTCGTCGATGGACATAACTATCGTGGGTCCGCGGTTACTTTCCTCTACCTTCATTTATTTTCTACCAGTGCAAGGGGATCTTCTAAACCTTTCTAACTTGGGTTTTGCCCAAGTAATTTTCGAAATATCCCTATGCCCTGAGCGCTTATAGACTTTATCTATTTATCGCGCTCACCGCTCACCAAGGTCGCTTGGGCCGCGGCCAAACGTGCCACCGGCACACGGAAAGGCGAACAACTAACATAAGTAAGGCCCAGCTTATGAGCAAAGGCGATTGACTGCGGCTCTCCGCCGTGTTCGCCACAGATGCCCAGCTTAAGGTCAGGCTTTGTTTTACGACCCAAATCCACGGCTATCTGCATGAGCTTACCGACCCCATCAAAGTCTAAAACCTCAAAGGGATTGCTGTTAAGTACTTTTTCTTTAGTACCAAGACAATCAACTCCATCAAGGTAGCGCTGCAGGAATTTGCCTTCAGCGTCATCGCGGGAATAGCCGAAAGTCATCTGGGTGAGATCGTTGGTGCCGAAGCTAAAGAATTCAGCGTATTCAGCAATGGCATCAGCAGTGAGGCAAGCACGAGGAATCTCGATCATGGTGCCGAATTTGTAGACAATCTCGCAGCCTTCGCGAGCCATAACTTCTTTAGCTACGGCCTCGAGCTGCAACCTGGCAAATTTCAGCTCGTTAACATGACCAACAAGAGGAATCATTATTTCGGGCAAGACTTCGATGCCTTGTTTCTTCACGGCAATAGCAGCCTCAAATATAGCCTGCACCTGCATCTTATTGATGCCAGGATAAAGCAAGCCAAGGCGACAGCCGCGCAGCCCCATCATCGGATTAGCCTCTTTCAGCTCGCCGACTTTTTTAAGCAGCACTTCTTTCTCACGCAGTTCAGTTCCACTTACCCCTTTGGCCCGCATGGTGGCAACTTCATCGATGAGGTGCTCTTCCTTAGGCAAGAACTCGTGTAATGGTGGATCAAGTAGACGTATGGTGACAGGCAGCCCTGCCATAGCCTGGAAAATACCAGTAAAGTCTTGCCTTTGCATAGGCAAAAGCTTAGCCAGTGCTTCTTCTCGCTCTAAATCAGTATTAGACAAGATCATCCGTTGCATCACAGGAAGCCGATCTTGGGCCATGAACATGTGCTCTGTGCGGCACAAGCCAATACCTTGAGCACCGAACTCACGAGCCAGTTTGGCATCTTCAGGAGTGTCAGCGTTAGTGCGAATCAGCAGTGTTCTAACCTGATCAGCCCACTGAAGCAATGTTTTGAAGTCTTCTGAGAAATCGGGATCGTGGGTGATGATCTGTCCTTCGAAAATCTCACCAGTTGAACCATCAATCGAAATCAAATCGCCTTTCTTGAAAAGCTTAGTGCCGACATACATTTCTTCGCGGTCAAGATCGATTTTCAAAGCCTCACAGCCAGCAACGCAGGGTTTGCCCATGCCACGAGCAACTACAGCTGCGTGGCTGGTCATGCCACCGCGGCTGGTGATCACACCTTGAGCTGGAACAATGCCATGGATATCGTCTGGACAGGTCTCAATTCTAATCAAGATAACCTTAAGACCTTGACTGGCCATTTTTTCCGCTTCATCAGGATTGAAAATAATTTTACCGATAGCTGCACCAGGAGAGGCATTTAGACCTGTGGCAATCAGTCTATTTTCTTTCTTGGCCTTAGCTTTGTCTTCAGCAATAAACGAAGGCAGAAGCAATTGGTTCAATTGCATAGGTTCCACTCGATTGAGAGCTTCTTCGCGAGTGAGAATGCCTTCAGCTACCATATCAACAGCAACTTTAACGGCTGCAGCGGCAGTGCGTTTACCGCTTCTGGTCTGCAATAAGTAGAGTTTGCCTTGCTCGATCGTAAACTCAATGTCTTGCATGTCACGATAGTACTGTTCAAGCCGTCCGACATTAGCCAAGAGTTCCTCGTAGACGCTGGGCATTCCTTTTGCCATATCAGATATTTTCAGGGGAGTGCGTGTGCCGGCCACCACATCTTCACCCTGAGCATTTACGAGATACTCACCATACAAAAGCTTTTCGCCAGTACTAGGGTTACGAGTGAAACATACACCAGTAGCCGACGTGTCATCAAAGTTACCAAACACCATTGACTGCACGTTAACAGCAGTACCGAGGTTGTGGTCAATCTTATTGAGATTGCGATAATAAATTGCCCGGCTGTTATTCCAGGATCTAAATACAGCTTCGATTGCGCCTTGTAGTTGCTCTTTAGCATCTTGTGGGAAAGGTTTGCCTGAACGGGTTTGCACTAGTGCCTTGAACTGCTCAACCAAATTTTTCAAATTTTCGACAGTGAACTCAGCGTCACTTTCAATTTTGAGCTCATCTTTCAAATCTTCTAGCAAGTCTTCAAAACTGTCCTTGCTAATCTCAAGCACAACGCTGCCGTACATAGCAATGAAGCGACGATAGCTATCCCAGGCAAAGCGCGCATTGCTAGTCAAAGCAGTTATTGATTCGACCGTCTTATCATTGAGACCGAGATTTAAAATCGTATCCATCATGCCTGGCATAGAGAACTTAGCGCCAGAGCGAACGGACAGAAGCAGCGGATTTTTAAGATCACCAAGGGTACGACCAACTTTTTTCTCTACATGGGCAAGCTCGACCATCACTTCATCAAACAAACCAGGAGGCATTGTCTGTGAATTCTCGGTATATTCGCGGCAGCATGAAGTGAGTATGGTCAAACCCGGTGGAACGTTGACCCCTGAGTGGGTCATCTCAGCAAGTCCAGCCCCCTTACCACCAAGTAAGTCTTTCATAGCATCACGATTGCCAGCAAAAGCATCAAAGCCTTCTTCAAAAAGATAAACGCGCTTAGCTAATTTGAGCTGCGCATATTTATCCTTCAATTGAGCTTGACTGCTCTCTGTCATACTCACCATGATTTCTCTCTCCATTGTTGGTTTGGGGCTAGATTCGGGTCAAGATTCTAAGTTTAGTCATCGCGGACTTTCATATAAATTTCGGAAGATGTTTCTTCTATGGCCTTAGCTGAAACGTCAAGGATATGGCATTTTAACTCTCTGAAAATTTTCTTGGCGTAGCGACTCTCCTGCATAATGCGATCGGGATCAGCATAGTCACTGGTGCCAGGCATACCAAGAACAGCTGCTCTTGTACTTCTAATTTCTTGCAATTGGTATGGGTCGATTTTTAAGCCAAAGATGCGCTTAGCCGGTACTTGAAATAGGGCTAGGGGTGGTTCCACACCATAGACTATTGGCACATTAGCCGCCTTAAGACCATAGTGATGAGCCAAATACATGCAGTTAGGAGTTTTGCTTGTACGAGAAACTCCAACGAGAACCACATCTGCTTGCAAGATGCCATCAGGATTTTTGCCATCATCAAAGCGTATAGCAAAGTCGACAGCCTCAATGCGCCTGAAATAGGTTTCGTCGAGCAAGTGCAGGCGTCCAGGCTGCGAAAGCGGCTGAGCTCCGGTCAAATTACCAATTCGTGCCATCAAGCCACCAATTAAATCGATGCTCGGCACTTTGTATTTATTGGCCTCGGCCTCAAGGGTTTCTCTGTATTCAGGCAAAACCAAGGTATAAGCAATTATTGAACGACCCTGAGAAATTTCCTTGACCATGGCAGGAATTTGCTGCGAACTGCGCACCTGGGGCAATCTATAAATAGAAGCATGGCCAGGCGGAAACTGAACAAGAGCAGCTCGAGCGACAGACTCAGCGGTCTCACCGCTTGAATCAGACATAGTGTAGATTATCAGCTCGCTAGAATTGGACGGCAGCTTAAGCTCGTTAGCCAGTGTCTTACTTGAGTCATGGTGTGCGTCTTTCACTTCTCACTCACGGCGGTGCTGACGCTAAATAAGTAACACATTTTGTCTCAAAAATGCCCTTACAATATATATGTTTTATAGTTGACTTCAGTGCAAACCCAAATCTATGGGTAAATCAGGATAAAATACGAATCAGGCATCTAAGGTTGGCTTGAAGTAGACAGCTGAAGTAAGCAATTGGATCCCCAAGAATTTACTGTTAAACAAGCAACAGCTGCCGATCTTATCGGCGCAAGGGTAGGTCACGCCTATGTACTGACCGGTGTGCTTGGCACCGGTGGCATGGGCAATGTCTTTAGGGCAAGTCAAGAAACCATTGGCCGTGATGTCGCTATCAAATTCTTGCCCCTCGAGATTGCTACTGACGCCACTGCCGTTCAGAGACTTGGCCGAGAAGCCAAGGCCTTAGGACAGCTGAACCATCCAGGCATAGTTACCACCTTTGACTTTGGCTTTACCGACAAAAGAGAACCTTACTTAGTTTTGGAGCTAGTGGAAGGCAAATCACTCCAAACAATTTTGGACCAAGAAAAGCGTCTAGAAATGGCCCGGGCACTGCAAATATTCGTTCAACTATGTGAGGCCATGAGCTATGCTCACAGCCAGGGAATTATCCACCGCGATCTCAAGCCTCTCAACATCATGATCGGAATACGCGAACAATTCGGGTTCGCCAAGATACTTGATTTCGGTATTGTAAAACTGACTTCTGAAGTACAGCAACTGACCAAGTCGGGAGAAATTTGGGGCTCACCATTTTATATGAGCCCTGAACAATGCACAGGAGGAACGGTTGACAACCGCTCGGATATTTACAGCCTCGGGGTGGTGATGTTTCGCAGCCTGACCGGGGAAGTGCCACACCGTGGTGCCAGCTTCCCAGAGACGATTGCGCGCAAATTATCAGAGTATCCACCCTCTTTCGAGAGCATTGCCCCCGGGCTCAATCTTCCCGACAAGCTAGAAGCTGTAGTGCTGAAATGTATGCAAAAAAATCCGGACGAGCGCTTCGCCACAATGCAAGAGTTGCGAGCGGAACTGCTTAAAAACTATCCTAATCGCCTTGAATCAGAGGCAACCCTTACTTATGAAAAAGTAGACGCCGTAACTCAAGCCAGTAAAGCTAAAACCGATCAAGCTAAAACCGATCAAGCTATAACCGATCATTTAAGCCTGAAGCAGTCCAGCTCTGATAATGCCGGGACAAAGCAACTGGCCATAGTTGTTCTATCTCTTTTGGTCTTACTGGGAGCCATGGCCGCTGGAATATTTTCGCTATACCAAAACCAGAAGATTGCCGCAACAAAGTTACAGCGACAAGCTGTTTCTAATCAGCAGAAGAATACTAGCACCATTGACGGTGCTGGCAACGCCAGCATCACTCCTAGCCTCAGGAACCCGCCATCTTCGAGCAAGACTGCAATAGTGCAAAGTTCAATCTCACCTGCTGTAGGCAGCCCAAAACCAGCGATCAAGACAGAGAAGAAAGCCACTAAAAAAGCGCCAACCAAGCCGATGAGAAAGAAGGCCAGTCAAGCGGCAGTCCCACCAAGAAGCAAGAGCCTGCGAGAGATTCTTCGCCGCACTGGCCAAGAAGTGTTACAAGAAATTAGGCCCTTAAGGCGATTGCGTCAGAACGATCCCAACAGCTTCTACCGAGACTTCGGAGGCCGTTAGCTCAGCTTATCTATTTGACAACACTGAGATTCAAAGATTTGAGAATCAGCAGGAGATCAACGCCTTCCGATATGACTTTTATCAAGTTACCCTGATTAACTCGCGGCACCGAAATCGACGGACTGTACTTGAGACAACCGAGATAAGGGACACTTGTGCGAGAAGCAAGCAACAATGCCACTTCAGTCCTGGTTAATTTACTCTCTAGCACCTTACCTTCATCAGCCTGAGTTTCAACAGTAACCATGCCGGTGATGGGCATATCCTGCAAATAGCTATAGGTCAAGATGAGTTTTTCAATGGCATCCTGGTTGTGGTGAGCAACAATAACGCATGAATAGCCAAGCTCGCGAGCAAAATCTCTGGTGTCTTTCCATGAATGGGCCAAAGTGCCCACGCTATTCTGCTCGAAACTCATCGGTGAAGCACAACCACCGGGAGTTTCTACGAGCATAAATTGAGAGGAGTCACGGCCAATCGAAAGCGAGTGCTCCCATTGAGCTTCTGAGAGATTTTTTGCTGATGAAATAACAGTAGTAGGATAATTGCGGGGAGTACCACTAATGGAGCAAATAAACGAGATTTCAGGCTCTGCGCGATCCTTGCTAGCAAAAGAGATTGGTTTAACGGCGCTCAGCGCCACACCTTGTTGTCGCAACATGGCAGCCAAGCCTGTCATGAAGACAGTCTTTCCGCAACCAGCCTCAGTACCAATAATGGTAAGACCGTTGCTAATTACTTGCTTACCAAATTCAGTATTCTGATAATTCGTTCCAGTTGACATTAATCAACCCATATAGCTGAGCAATTAGAATATCAAGTTGACTGCCACTGTTGACTATACCAAAATCAGAAATTTGATTTTATTATCTGGTCTATTTGTTGTCTGACTCTTTTTCGATATCTCAGTGCACGGCCAGGTGATCGGCATCTTGAATACGCTTATGAACTGCTTCTAGTGCCGCTTTTAGCTGCACATCTTTACCGTCTTCAGGACTGCGACGAACTCCTGCGGTTGGCTTTTCTAACCACCAAGGACCTTTTTTATCCTTCAAGTCTTGCTCAGAAAGCTCGATAGCAACGTCTGGAGAGATTCCTTTCTTGTGAATATCGGTATCACTTGGTGTTAGGTATTTGGCAATTGTGACATTGACGCCACTGCCATCTTCGAGGCGATTGATTCCCTGCACAAGACCTTTGCCGAAAGTTCGCTGACCAACCAGAATGGCGCGATTATTGTCGTGTAGGGCACCAGATGTGATTTCAGAAGCTGAAGCACTGCCTTTGTTGATCAAAAGTGCCAGGGGCTTCATACAAATGGGATGACCATCAGACTGAGCAGGGGTTTTGTAACCATCGCGGTCCACGGTCGACAAAATATTTCCAGAATCGAGAAACATATTTGAGATGTCTATGGCATTGGTCAAAAGACCACCCGGATTATCTCGAAGGTCAAGAACCAGGCCTTTAGCACCAGATAACTTAGCAATAGCATCTTTCATTTCGCGGTTCGCTTGCTGCGAGATGAAGCTAGAGAGCCTAATGTAGCCCACCTCAGAGTCAAGCATTTTCGCTGTTGGAATTGCCTTGATGGCAATTTCAGCCCGTACAACTTTGACCTTAACTCGCTTACCGGCGCGGGTCAAAACCAGATTGACCGGTGTATTTATCTCGCCGCGAATATGCTTTGCTGCATCCTCGACATTAAAGCCCTTGGTGCTCTTGCCGTCAATTTCAGTAATTTCATCAGAAGCCAAAATTCCGGCCTTGTAGGCTGGTGTGTCTTCAATTGGGGTTATGACAATCACTTTATGGCTATCAGGGTCTAAGCCAATCTGCACACCAATGCCAAAGAGTTTGGCATCAATTTGTGATTTTTCATCGTCAAAGGCATCCCGGTCTAAGAAGCGAGTGTAGCGGTCACCCAAACTAGCCAACATAGTCTCGATACCTTTGTGAGCATCTTCAAGGGTTTTCAACTTGCCGTCGTAGCGATGCTCCCAACGATCCCATGACTGACCAGTAAAGCTCGGTTCATAATAATCTTCTTTGATCAATCGCCAGACCCTGTGATAGAGGCCATCTGGACGTATTGATGGTACTAAAGCAAGGT
>JBIPOV010000152.1:0-5936 GCA_044378815.1 Obscuribacteraceae bacterium (SeqCode)
CCGACTTCTCCTCGCGGATTAACCGTTGCGCTTCACTACACTTCACCGTCATCAGGCTGTGTAAGGACTTTCACCTCCAGTTGTTGAACATGCCCGGCACACAAGAAAGGCAGCTCGCCTCTGCAAGCTGCCTTTCTAAGATTGAAAGTTTCGTACTATGACTGAATAGGCCGGAGCATCAGCTCCTACACAACCTATAGGTCTATCGTGTAAGCAGTAATAATTCCACCGCTCTCAGACGAGTGCCGAAAACCTGCCTTCAACAAGGTCAAATCCATTAAGGTATTCCCTTTCAGGACCCGAGCGAAGATACGAGTTACGGTAGAACTCTGCTTGAAGCGCTCTAACGACTGCTGAATCAAACAACCAGCAATCCCAAGATGTCGGTGAGACGGATGCACAAAAAGATGAAGCAGTTCACCCCTGAGCGTATTATTCAAGAGGAAGCAGCCCGCAACAATCGCGTCACCATAAGTCGCGACTTGAGGGCAAGGATAGTTTAATCTCACCGCTAAGCTCAATTGCTCTAGTGTCTCATAATCACGCAACGAGAGTTCCGGGATAGAACTCATCAATTGCATGACCTCTGGCACATCGGCCTCTTCCATGGGCCTGAATTTGTATTGAACAGTCAAGCGTTTCTCCTTCTGCCTAAGCAGAAATTTGTTTACAGTTGAAAGCAGCAATGACCTGCTTGAGTGTCAATCCGCTACTAAAATCAGCGTCGCAGTTTCTGAGAGTGGGGACAATTGGTTTTCCTTTCCGATAACAAAGGAAAACTAGATCAATGGCTTTGAAAGCATCCGAAGCAACTGTCGTACCTGAAGCCCCTGCAGCCTTTTCTAAGTGAGCCGACAAACTGCGAACCAATTCAACCGCCTCGGAAAAAGAGCAGTTAGACTCTTGAGCACTGGCGTCAAGATGCATTGCCAGGTAAACAGCAAGAGCATCATCGAGATGAAGTGCTTTCAATACAGCAACTTCACTTGGTTCGTCTATGCTCGCAGCAGCAAGCAAAGCGCTGATACCGGCAGTGCCAGAACCTCGCACGCTTTGTGAGGCGGCCTTAGCAGCCCGGACCAATGGCAACATGCTTTCGGCGTCACCAGTAAAGCTAACTTGCTCTCGACGCAAAGAGTGCGTCTCTGCAACAACAGCAGTGTCATGACACCTAGTAATCCGTCCTCCGTAGTCCAGGTAGCATCTGATAAGAAAACTCAGAGCTACCGGCAGGGAAACTTCGTCATCAATTGTCTTGGACCGGGAAATGTCGACGTGTTCGACTCGCTTAATAGGCATAGTGCTACTCGAATTTATTTACGAATGCCGGATCAGTTCTACACAGCGACTCCAATTCTAGTCAGCATTTCCTCCGCCAACCCGACAATGCGAGCTGTAGAAGCCTGCTGAGCAAGGTATGCATCCTTACTGCGTTGATTGCAGTCATGGAGAGCTTGAAATACTCTCGATCTTTCCTCTAGAATTTTGGCAAACTCTTCGCTAGTGAGATCGCCTAAGTTTTGTTCCAGAACAAAGATTCGGTATACCTTGTCTCGAATCATAACTGCGGTTTCTAATACCGCGTGGGCGAACACTTCCTCCGGGCAAAACAGTGACTGTTTGAGAAGCTTTAGAGCCTCAGCTGCGGTTGTCTCCTTTACCGTGTGCGCCAGTTTTACTCGGCTTGGCTCTATTGCCAGTGCCTTGATCTTGTCTGCATAATGCCTCGCCTGAGCCGAAAGCGTTATCAGTTCCTCTTGAACGTTGCGTCTGTATTCGACGCCACGATATCTCAAGTTCGAGGTGACTTTGTCTCCGTTTGGGAATGAGGGCGGAGTTTCTAACCAGCGTTTCAAGACTTCTTGCTGATAGTTGATTGCTGCAACTCTTGCATCAAGAGACATGGCTCTAGCTTTGGCAGTTTGAATGAACGCCCTCAATAGCTCATTCAAAACTTTCTTAATTGCTGGTTCATTGAGCTCTAATACCCAAGCCTTCCATGGTTTTGATACTGAAGTGACTGCAACGTAAACTCTCGCGAAATCAGCGTTACAGGCATCTGCCTTTTCTTCCCAGGGTAGAACTTGTGTCAGTCTTTTCACAAGGTCTACACTTGAGAGTTGGCGGTGACTTATTGGCGAGAGCTGCCCGGAGCTTAGCTTTGCAGCAGAGCCATTAAAACTAGCTTTGAAAGCCAGACTGCAGCTTAGTTGCCGAATTCTGACTAACTGTTCAAGTTCACTTCTATGGCTGCGAGTTTGCCAAGACTGAATGAGCGATTTCAATTTCATTCTTTTTTGACCACGAGAAACAGGTAAGCAACTTGTGAAACCAATGCCACAACCCATATACCGAAGGCTATCCACGCCAAGACAGATCCTGTAAGAAAAGAAAGAACTCCGAACGCGGCAGCGAAGAGCCCACTCAAGACTATATTCAAACGATAATGCATAGTTATTACCCATTTAAAAAATGGCTGTATTCGCTGAGAAGGAGCAGCTCAAAGAGCCGCTCCTGAAATCACAATCACAATCACAATCACAATCACAATCACAATCACTGAACAGGCGCAACTCTCAGGGGCTTCATCGAGCCATCCGGTAAACCTCAGGACAACTAGTTGCCTAGGCTTTGGAGTTAGAGTTGCTGCATATAGAGCTTTAAGCCTGATTAGCCTCAGTTGTGAAAAGAAATAGAAGAACGCCTATATGGTGCCAGAATACAGGGCCGGTTTACAAGAGGAAGTTTTCCCAGGAGAGATTCACTGGGCCTAGTATGAAGCTACCCCGCTGGCCCTTGAGCGCAGAGCCAAGCGCTAGCAGAGCTAGCGACCAGCAAGCCGCCCACCGAAAAACCTAAACTAGGCCGCGCCAAGATCGCCAAATATGTAAAATACCAGGAGCTAAGATCTTGCCTTAGAGCGCAAATCTACAGCTATCGGGCCTTCCATAAAGCAGGTATTTCCACCCACTTCAACTCTTGTAACGGCACCATCTTCGACCTCAAGCCGAGCTGTAATCTGCGACGGCCGATTCATCGAGAACCCTTGCTCAAAAACAATATTGCCAACAGCATTATCTGCCAGTAAACCTTGACCATATAGATAGCAAGCGAGAGCACCACTGGCAGTTCCGGTTGCTGCCTCTTCTGGAATATCATAGAGTGGAGCGAAATTACGACAATGGGCAAAGCCACCAAATAGCGAATCTAAACAAAAAACGTGATAGCCAATTACACTGCGTTGCAGACTTAGCTTAGAAATCTTGGCGAAACTAGGTTTAAGTTCGTGCAAAGCTTTTAGATTTTTCAAGGGGATAAAAATATCCCGTACACCAGTAGAAACGATCTGAGGCAAGAAAATTGGATGCAGTTCACTGACATCTACACCAAGAGAATCGGCGATCACAGTTTGTTCTACATAATCTCCATAAATTGGCTTGGCCTGAGACATGAAGACCTGGCCAGTCTTAAATACCTCTACATCAAAAATGCCAGCCTTAGTTTCCTGGCTGTAACGACCGACTCCGATTCTCTCTAAACGAGCCATTTGAGAGAAGGCAGCAATAGTAGCGTGTCCACAAAGATCAACCTCACCAGAAGGCGTGAAGAACCTCAATTTGAAATCAGCCACAGCTGATGGAAATACAAAGGCAGTTTCGGAGAAGCCAATCTTGCCGGCTATAAACTGCATCTCGTCTTCGCCCAGATTGAGAGCATCGACCACAACTGCGGCAAGATTACCGCCAACAGGTAAATCACTAAACGCACTCACTGAGAAAAACTCGACCATTTATATAGACCCTCAAATTCCGAATTGCAACAAATGATACAGGCGTATAAAAGAAGAGAAAAGCTAGCGCGACAAGGCGAGCCCGCAAAGGAGCGAGATCGCCTCATCGCTAGCTAGCGCAGTTCAAAAAGAGAGTATCAAAGGCAGAGCTAGGTGAAGAGAATATAAACCACGAACGAAATAACAGCGCCACCAACAAGCAACTCAATCACAGGAAAAGGAATGAGGCTTAAAGCCACAATTACAAGCAAGGCAATCACTGAAAGAGCAGCTAGAAAAAAGATTTTTTCAAAAGACATAGATTTCTCACGAATTCAATTAGGTTTGCATCTGACCTCTATCACGACCTCCACCTACACAAGCACAATGCCGAACACAGAGGTGTTCAGCATTTTCGGGAAGATATAGTTTTAACGATGGTTTCGGTGGTTAGAGACTCAAGTAGGTCGCGAAAGAAAGGCTTATTGATACTGCTAAATTGGCAATTCTAAATTCAAGCTCTTCCTTCACAGAAGTACGCATGCTCGGCCTTGTCAATAATATCAATAGCCAACATACCTTCCACCAGAAGCAAGTTCCACTATACCTGGAACATTTTGCAATGAGCCGTATCGAGCGACTGCATAGTTGATACCAGCGGCAATGTTCTGCAACGGATCAAGGATATTAGTGTTGTGACCTTTAGCTGCATACTGTTCAAACGTCGAAGGAATGGTCTGCATTAACCCTTGCGAAGGAGTTCCAGCCTCAGCATTCGAATCCCAGCCGTTGTAAGCCTCGGCATTCCAACCACTTTCATGCTCAATAATCGTATTGACGGCAGCAAGATTAGTTTCACTAGGTTCTTGGCCAGCAAGTATCAAAGCCTTTTCAATCAGAGCTTTACGGTCACCTTCAGGAACAGTACCAACAACGGTATCACTACCATTGCCTTTCATGCTCGCTTGGTTTCGCATCTTGTTGGTTGCCAACTGATAAAGCTTATCACCGGCTTGAGATGCTTCGACTGCCTGCGGGCTGCTTAAGTCAGCAGCTGTAATTTTCTCTGCGCTCTTGCCAGAAATAAATGCAGCACCGATGGCTCCGGGTTTATCACCGATTTTGCCCTTTAGCTTATCTACCAGATCTGTCGCTATAGACTCTTGCAGCTCTTTAGGAAGAACTTCGCGCATCGCCTCTGGTGTTATCGAACCTTCACGCAAGGCTATCATTGACTGCTTGAGCTTAGTCAAGAAGTTTCGATCTTTGAGCTTATCAGCAAAGTCTTTTGGCAACTTACCTGTTCGCACCAACTCAGCAACATGGGCCGGGTCACTTAAGTCACCCAAAGAATCAAAGAAGCTACTGATTTGATCTGCTGACAAACCATACCGACCGTAATGGACAACACCGTCAGGTGACTGCCGAATAGTATCGTATGGCGCGGCCTGATCAGGTTGAAACAAACCAGCTGCGACTTCTTTAAGTGCTGCCTGTTCATCGCTTTCCGTTAGTGGACGCTTCACCGAACGACTCTTGAAAGAGCCAAAATTATCACTTGAAGCAGAGGGCATATCCACGCCGCGGCTGCCATTAAACCTATTGAGATTACCAACTTGTTCTCTAGTTTGAGGAGTGAAGTTTTCTTGGCTCTTAGGCGGCAATAACCCGGCTTTCTGCTCAGCTGTTCTTGAGACTAGATTATCTTTGTCCTTCAGTGTTATCGGCGACTTCGATTCTCCCTGTCCGTGAGCACGTTTACTTAGATAGGTAACTAGTTCGTCAGCGGCGGCCATTTGCTCTTTTGTAGGGTTAATCTGTCCGGCTTGGCGGGCGACAACAATAGAAATATCCTTACCCTTATTTTCGGGAGCCTCTGGATCGATCTTCATTTCAATCTGACCCTTGCTATTGATGACAAAGTTTGGCCTCTGGGAACTTGGGTCATTCTTGTTTTCAAGCTCAACGGAAATGGACTTCGCAGGAGCATCTGACGACCTTACAGCAGTACGATCAGTAATTTTGGAGTTCTCGACAATTCTGCTGAGTCACTTTCTCAGTCTGTCGTTTACAACGATATTTCTCTTGACGAGCGGCGTGATTAAGCTGCCCTTTCAAAGAGGCCTGATATCTACTGCTGGAGCGTCGCCACGACTCTTGCCGCATC
>JBIPOV010000105.1:0-19709 GCA_044378815.1 Obscuribacteraceae bacterium (SeqCode)
CACCAAGCAAGTCCAGATCAGTTTGGACCTGCTTTGTGCTGAGAAAAAGTGCAAAAATTCGCAGAAGGAGATTAAATCATGAGGCTTTCAGGGGGGTTGACAGAATTGCCCGCCCCCATGGAAAAAGTGTATTTGGGCTTTTATGCTATTGAAAAAGGCCATGAGAAAATGGATGGTGCGTCCGGGAAATGCGACGCACCATCTTATATTGTGATGGCCTTAGGTCTGGTCTGCAATACCTTGCGGGTGGAGGTGAATTGAGCTAGTGCCTGCCAAACTGATTTAGCGCAATCTTGGCTGTTGGCTATAGGTGGTTTAAGTTGCAGATAACTGGATTTAGCTTGAGCTCGCGCCCTTACTAATCGTGCAGTAGGTGTACTAATCGTGCGCAAAACGTGTGGCTAAGCGATCTTTGGCGTCTGGCTGTTCGATACCTTGGTATGTTTTCGCAAGATATGTTTTGCGTAGATAGTCCCAAAGGGCCAGTCGATTCCAGTCTGGTTTTGCGGCAAATTGCATCTCTTTTGTCAGCAGTGGGTTTGGTAGATAAATATTCAGAGTCTGCTCTGCGTCAGGTTTTCTACTGTTGAAAGTACGCAGCCCCCAAAGAGTAGGCTGATCTTGGTTATTGAGCTTGCGATAAAGTTCTACTCTGGATGGCAGTCTAAGTTCAGCTGCATGTGGATGGGTTGGACAACAGCCAACTCCTTTGTTCCAGCCCACACAAAGATGCATATGGCCGAACTTGCCAAATTCAACGGTGATATATCCGTCTAAATAACCAAATTGAGTCGGTGCACAGGGAGGTTCGAATTCAAGGACGCCACCTTGTACCAGTATGCCATATTGAATTTCGTGCCAATGGTTGACGAAGAGGTCTTGAAAGAGTGTGCGCAGGAAATCTTCACTGGTACTAAGTTGCCAGATTTCTAACTTGCCCATGCCGAGTTCATCGACTATGGACGATTTTGGTGTTTGTGTCATACGACTTGTGTGTGTTTGTGTTGAAGTGGAGTGGTGAGTGGCGAGAAATGACAAGCAGTGGCCATGGAGAATTCCGAGAGCCCATTCTCTTTGGCAATGATTGATGTATAAATTGCTTGGCTAGATTTAGTGACCCGAAAAAGGTCTTCTGCTGGTTGCGTTAGTCTGGTACTGCAGTTTAAAACTTGTTTGGTTTGAAAAATACCGGTGTGGTTTGAGCTTGAATGGGAATCATTAGTTTTACCTGTCGAAGGTCACCAATGTTTGGTATTTACAGCATTCAATGTGTGACTCTACTAAGGTTTCCTACTAGAACCAAGCAGCAAAGAATTGGGCAGGTTGAGCAGAGTGACTTCTGCCCAGCCTGCCCAACCTGCTTAAACTTTCAGAGAACGCTAAAGGCGTCCTCGCGACGTTTTGTCGTCCATTTGTCAACTTCTACAAAGAAGGCTTCGACTGCGCCTGCAAGCTTCGTATTGGCATCGGCAAGTGGCGGAGAACAAAGCACAGTAGACAGTTCTGCTGCAGCTTCTTGATATGCCTGAAACGAATTGACCGAACGTTCGCGATACTCGTCGTAGGCCATCAGCAGATCTGGTACTTTCTTCGCTCGACCATAGCGCTCAGCCGAAAACCAGATCGAAAGATTGATGGCAAAGGCAACCCGATAGTCGCACTGCATCTCGGCGAACAACTTTGTCAGCCGAAAGTAGGCAGCAATTTTTTCTTTGCCTTCGGTTGGCTGCGCCGCCACAAACGCAAGCTCAATACCTTCGAGAGCTGCCTCAAGCTGCACTCTGGCGATGCACACCGGACAGGTGTCTTCTTCTCCGGTAAACGCTTTAGGAATGAAATTGATCATGATTGTACTCTCCTGTTTCAAGGGCCATAGGAATGCTCCTATGACCCTCTATTGGTTACATTTGGTGTAGACGCCAAATCCGCTCAGCGGCAAGCTTGGCTCCGATGATGTTTCTTGCCGCTGGCCCAAGCTCTAGTTCGGCCAGGGCACCAGTGACGAATATGCGTGGATGACCCCAACGCAGTAAAGGATCGACCAACGGATAACCGCCTTGATGAACCGGAAGATTGAGATTGAGAGCCGTGTAGTCGAGCCATGCACCTCCTGGTCGGTTCTTTTCGAAACCGGTGGCGAGAATGACTCGATCGCACTCAACCTTCTTGCCGTTGCTTAGATGAATGGTGGCTTTGCCGCTGTAAGAGTTTACCCTTTGAACAGACCCTAAGGTTTGCACCACTCGACCAGTTTCGATCGCGCTTGCTAACTTATCTTGAACGTCTTGGGGTGCTGTGCCTTTGTGCCTCGCTTTATCAATGACGCGCCTTCTTTCGTCGGGGTCGCTAATTTGGCTGAAGCCTTCCATGCATTCAGGACCCAACCAACAGGGATCGAAATCCAGGTTGTTGGTGGGTATGACGTCTCGGCAGACTAGGGCGACCGGATTTTGGTAGCCGCCTATCTTTGTTGCCAGGTGCGCTGCTGTTATGCCACCGCCAACAATGGCTACTCGGTCGCGGCCGCTGTAGTCATTGAGATTGAAATCAGAGGCAAAGACGTGCTTCACCTCGATTCCCTTCGATCTCAGCTTGTATGCCCAAGCTGGCATCAACGGTGACTCTGATTGCCCGAGAGCAAGAATCACTCGTCTGGTCTCGAAGGTGCCGACATTGGTCTCAATGGCCAGACCCTCTGCAATCTCGCGAATAGCAGAGGCTCGTGCCTGATGAAACATTCTCTTCAATCCAAATTGGTTTACCAGATAACTGATATGGCTGTTGAAGAGCTCGAGAGACGGGCGCCGGGAATCACCCAAGGTCATTGCCCGGGGCTTGACGGAGGGCAGATTAGCGTAGTTATCCAGGGCGTTGGGATGCAAACCTAGATGATGTTTACCAGGTGAACGCAAGAACACCATGCCGGTGTTCTCGGTTGTCTGTTTCCACAAAGAGCAGGGCTCCTCATGGGGGTCGAGTACAGCTACCTTGTCGAAGCGGTAACCGAGAGCCGTGGTGAGGAAGTTGGCAAGGAAGGTTCCGTGAATTCCTCCTCCGATGATAATCCAGTCGTACATAGGTTTGACCTTACTTAGTTGTGAATGATTGATCGAGCTTGGAACGTGATTGGTTACGCTTAGACGGCGCAGCCCTTGAACCCAGCCAGAAGCTCGTCGCGCTTGAGGTCTTTGCCGATGAAGACAATCTTGCTCAGGCGTTCGCCTTCTTTCCAGGCACTGCCGCTGGTGACTTCCACCACGCGATGAACGGTCTGAAGAATCGCTTTATTGGTCTCGCCGGCGATGCTGAGAATGCCCTTGCAGCGATAGAGCCGGTCGCCGTTGTTCTGAATCAGCTGGCCGAACCAGATGTTGAAGCGGGCTTTGTCGATGTCACCGCTCAGTACGCAGCCAACTGATTGCACGTCGTCATCGTGATGATGCGAGTGGAGATGCCCGTGATCGTGGTCGTGTGCATGATCGTGATTGTCATGCTGATGCCCGTGATCGTGGTCGCAGGTCTCGCCATTGTGGTCATGTCCGCAGCCTTCATGGTCGTGGCCGTGCTCGTCATGGTCTTCGCCGACTGCTTCGCTCGAGAAGGCGTGCTGATCGAGAATTGCAGCGAGTGCAATATTGCTGCGCTCTGTTCTGTGAATAACAGCAAGGCCGTTCAAGCTGCGCAGCTTGGTGACAACCGCCTCGGCTTCATCGGTGGTGACAAGGTCAAGCTTGTTGAGAATGAGGATATCGGCAAAAGCGACTTGCTCTTTGCATTCCTTGTTCTCGATGTGTTCACCGATGTGCTTGGCGTCGATGGTTGTGACTACAGCATCGAGAGCGAATGCTTCGGCGATGTCTTCATTGACCATGAAGGTCTGAACAACGGGTGCGGGGTTGGCAACGCCAGTGGTCTCGATGATAACGTAGTCGAACTCACTGCGACGGGCAATCAGTTCCGTCAGTGTGCGCACCAGGTCTCCGTTGATGGTGCAGCACAGGCAGCCGTTGCTCATTTTGAAAATGGTCTGATTGCTTTCGACCAACAGAGCATCGTCGATGCTGACTTCACCGAATTCGTTCTCGATCACCGCTATGCGTTTCCCGTGGGCACCGTTGAGCACGTGATTGAGCAAGGTAGTTTTGCCCGAGCCGAGGAAACCAGTGACGATAGTCACCGGGATGCGAGTGGTTTGAGTGTTCATAGTTTTCCTTTTGCTGTAAGTTGTGCACGGAAGTGAGCTAGCGCTTCTCAAGGATGAGGAACAAGCGCGCACGCCAGTCGTGTTGATAGGCGATTTGCCTCACTTGAAACAGTTGCAGTAGATGCCGATTGACAGCTTGTGGCTGTTCACTGAAGTACCAGGGAAAGAGAGCGAAAGTCCCGCCATTTCTCAGCAGTGCGTGTATTTTGTCGAGCACAGCGCATTTGTCTTCGATAGACGAAGACACTAGTGGCGGGTGGCAACTGGCAAAAATCAGATCGCAAGAAGCCTTTGCCTTGTCGAGGTCGTAGACGTCAGAGACAGTCATGTGACAGAGCGCGGCCAAAGCTGGATTTTCTTGGAGAATTTCTTGCTGCTTTTGCAAGTAAGGCTGCGAGAAGTCTACTGCGTGGTATGAACGCAGGTTTTCGCTCAGAGCCTCTGGGATGGCAGTTGTATATGCCGGTCCGAGTTCAAGAACATCGAGGTTTGCTTTGGCCGACGCCCATCCTTTCAAGATTGGCGCGATCATCTTTCGTAGTTCTGGAGACTCGTATTTGCGCAGCTCCTTTCTTGTGCTTTCTCGCATTTGTTCTTCATGGCCAAGGCGCATTGTCTCTGTGAAGACCAAGCGGCCGACAGTGAACTGAGAGCTACCGGCCTTGGGTCGATAGATCAGTTTCTCCGAGCTGGTATGGAGCTTGACGCTGCCATCTTTATCGACGGTAGCGTTGGATACCGACGAAGTGGTGTAACTGGGCCTCGGGTCAGGCGAACTTGTGGCTGCAGAAAGAGCCCGGCGCGAGCGACGCGCCAGGCTCTTAAGCCAGGGTGAGATAGTCATGGGAGAGTCCTCTCTAGTTGCCCTGGCTTGATGCTAGGCAGAGGGCACTATTCGATCAGCAAGATCAGCGCCATCAGTGCCACACCAAGAAGGGTCATGGTGAAATAAGAAGCCTTCTGTTTGCTGGTGCCTTGCATGCGGATCTGCGGCAGAAGTCCAGTGGCTGCAAGATAGAGAATTGCACCGGCTGCAAACGGAGTGGCAATAGACGAGAAACCAGGCAGGGCGTTGCCCAGAGTGAAAGCAAGCACGACACCGACGACGTTTACCATGGCGGAGGCGAAGTTGAGCATCAAGGCCTTCTTTCTCGAGAAACCAGAGTGCCTCATAACGGCATAGTCACCAAGCTCCATCGGTACTTCGTGCAAGAAGATAGCAATGGTGGTGGCAATGCCTGCAGGGATGCTGACGAGGAAGGCCGCACCGATGACGAGGCCGTCGAGGAAGTTCTCCAGCCCGTCACTGAGCATGACCAGATAGCCGAGAGGCTTGACGCATTCATCGTCTTTGTGAGTCCGCGTCAGCAGGGCAAGATCCAGGCCGAAAAGAGCGAGGAAACCGGCCAGCAACAGCGCGAAGACGGAGAGCGACGAGTGATCGTGGTTGTGACCGGCGTGGGCGTCTTTGGGAGCGCCCTTGTGGGCAGCAGCGTCGTGGTCGTGGTCGTGGCCGGCGTGGGCGTCTTTGGGAGCGTCCTTGTGGGCAGCAGCGTCGTGGTCGTGATCGTGATCGTGGCCAGCGTGTGCGTCTTTGGGAGCGTCCTTGTGGGCGGGACCATCGTGGTCATGATCGTGATCGTGGCCAGCGTGTGCGTCTTTGGGAGCGTCCTTGTGGGCGGCACCATCGTGGTCATGGTCGTGATCATGATCGTGATCTGCATGATCAACGTGCTCTGGTGCTTCGACTTTCACGGCACTGTCAGTCGGCTTGGGTTGCACCACCTGAACAATGGCGGGCGGATTGTGCTTGGCGTTCTCGAGTGAGTGAGGCAAGAGGTGCAAGAGAGCGTTGCCGAGCATCGCACCAGCCGCCAGGCTGAGAAGCAGATTGATGACTTTCTTGAGTCTGTCGCCGGTGAGCGAGAATGTTGCCACACCGATAAATGAGACAGCGCTCACGGTCAGTGCCGCAAGCAAGGCGATTGCGAGGTTTTCCATTGGATAGTTCCTTGGTTTGTTGAAATCAGCTCGAACAGCTTTTTGGGGCTTTTGTTGGCTCCAGGTCTGGCTGATTTGGTTTTAGAAAAAAGAAAAAGCGACTACTTTCGCTTATGGTTTCGCTGGCTCTAAATGCTGGTCTGCTTCAGGTAGAAGCGGAATTAGCAACCAACAAGCGAGGGTGGTGATAGCGCTGACCACAATAAGCGGTGCAAAGCTATCTTTGAAAACGAAGGTGTAGAGCGACGCACCAACGTTGATTGAGATTTGTTCAGCGATGTTGTAAGCAGCTACCAGTAGGGCGATGGTAGTACTTTCGAACTTTTTAGGACTAACATCGGCTGCTAGTCCGTAGACCAGAAGAATAGCTAGCATCTCAGCGAATCCGCGAAAAAGCTCCAAGCAAATGGCCGAAGCTTGTGAGCCTAAAAGCAGGTAGGCTAGGGTGCTAGTGGTGCCGACGATGACTGCAATTTTCGCTTGCTTGTGCGGCGTGCACTTTTTGTCCAAAAACTTTCGGTAAAAGAGCGCACCAGCAATCATACCGACAGAAAACAAGGCTCCCAGTTGACCGATGAATATCTGGTCAAAACCTAGGTCTTTGGTTTGGTGGAAGTAGAGTGGGGTGCCAAAACCGGGGCTAAAGCTCCAGCAGCACATAAAAAGAGCGACATAGAGCAGTCGTTTAAACTTTGTCGGTGCTAGTTTTTCTCGTAAGGCCTTCACTGATGGTGGTTTCAGTTTAGTCTTCTCTTCTTTCACCAACAGCCAAGATGCGCAAGCTGTTATCAAGCAAGGAATAGCTGCGATTGCTGCGGCGACAGACAGGGCAGTGCTCGGCGCTAGGTGACCACAGAGGTAGCCCCCAAGGAGGAACGAACCAATGTTGGCACTGTAGTAGCTGACTGCCTGTAACGCTTGAAACCGCCGTGTTTCAGCGTCTGGGCGTCCGACCTCTAGGGTGAGGCCACAGATGATCGCTGTGCCAGCTGCCATCCCCATTGCTGTGAGAAATAGCGCTGCCATCAATAGCTCTATCGATTGGGCGGCCGCAGCGCATAGATAACACAATCCTGCCAAGCCGTAGAAAAGGCTTAAATATGACTTTCTTCGGTAGCCTAGCAAGGGCAACGAGTCACTGAGGATGCCAAATACAGGCTTGATCATCCAGGGAATCATCAAGACTGAAAGCAGAGCTGCCACTTGAGCGGCGTTCATCGCTAAGGTCTTGAGCATGTAGTACTCAAGTGGTTGGGCGATTAGGCAGAAGTGTTGAGCTATACCTTGGGTGAGGTAGGCCAAGACAACGTAAGTGAGGAAATCTTTTTTCGACATTGTTGGTAAATTTGCCGGCAAACAGGTCGCTGCAACCTCTTGGTCTGATTTCATAGATAGCTGGCTTTCTGATGAATTGGCTTCGATTATTGACTCATTTGAGTCGCAGGAGTTGTTAAAACGATTTATGTTGGTTTGATTTGGAGGTTTCTTGTCGCAAATTAGGTTTTTAAGGAATGCATTGAGCTTAGATAGTTTAGAGCTGTTTCGCAACGATGTCAGGAATTCTCTTTTCTTCTGCTAGACATTGCTTACGTTGCTAATGTCATCGTATTTTTGGGGTACGCAGATCACTTGAAACGCTTTCTTTTCTGTAAAAATGACAATGGTTTCCATTCCGTCTCCTTGGTATCCCAAAAGCGAGACAAAGTCTTGTCCTGAAAGCTTACTGATAATTCATTATCGATAGTGTGTCTTTCTAGGCTATCGCAGCTATGCCAGCTTTTCTTCGGAACTTAGATTTCCAAAACTTGGGCTTGGAATTGTAGTCGCTTTTTCTAGTGGATTCTGTGGCAAGTGGATGCGGTCCGTAGTACATTTGGTGATAGTGTGGACACCATTAGCAATTGTTAGAATCGAGTTTTGGATGTTTTCAGTTGATTTATTTCGGCAGTACTTGAAGACGGCAGCAGATTTTCTTGCTGTTGCTGCTCCAATCCTTTGTCTGTTTGACTGCGTCGTTCTTCCTGTGCTCAGTGCTGTACTTCCCTTCTTGGGTTTGCAGAACGTCATTCATGGTTTGAACGATCAACTAATTAGCATTATGGTGTTGGCAATTTGCTTGCCTGTTTTGCTTCCTGGCGTGATGAAGCATCGAGACAAGAGAGTTCTTGTCATGTTTTCTATGGCCGCTTGTTTGATGTTCTTTACTAACATTCTGGGCGAGAATATTGATTTAGCGCTGCATACGACCTTGACTGTTTTGACGAGTGCGCTGCTTTTGCGTGCTACCTGGCTAAATAAGCGCTTGCTTGCTTGTGGATGCGGTCACAGCCATAAGCACGGTAGTTAATAGAGTTTGTTTTATGTATGGCTAGTTTTACTGGATTTTGTGGCGATGATTGGGGCTTGACTGGTCAAGTGCTAGTTGAGCTTAGCTAACCTGTCCGTTTATCGAGTTCTGTTCGTTTGAAAATTGAACAGTATCCCAGGGTTGGGGTCATACCCTTACGCTAGCACCAGTTGGGCAATTCTCATTGACTATTGCTCATTTCGACGAGCCAGCGCTTGCTCTCGGGCTTCTAATAAGACTAATTTGTGACTATCTTAGCTCTTCATTTTCACCCGGCATTTTTCCAAACAACAAAACCCGACGCACATACCGGCAAATTCACTGAATCTTTTGTTTAGAAGTCAAGGAGACCATCGAGCAGTTCAACGCTGGCACGGAGAAAGAGGCAATCTGGTTCGAACAGTATCAAGAAGCTATCGAAGCTCATTGCCTTGCCGCTGAGCGTTCACGCCTGGCTCGTTCTGCCTATTATGAAAAGCTCACCAACTACATCAACACTCGTGTTGCGCCCGCCTAGGCCATTCTTGCCTAGCAGATAGAAACAAGCACCGACTTCTGTCGGTTCCTCTTACCTAGAAGATAAAAAATGGAAGACAACATTTGGCTGCTACAGGTATTTGTGATCAGTCCAATTCTTTTGGGTGTGGTCACCCTCTTCATTGCCCTCGCTTTCTATAGTCGTAAAGCCAGCCAGAGCGGTTCTCCGCCAGCTGCTGCCTCTAACAAGACCTCTCCACAGAAAGCGGGTAACAGCAGTGCCAATCTAAACTCGCACATGAGTAAATCTGGCTCACTGGTGCTCGCTGCTGGAGATTGTAAGACCCGATTTAGTGACGTTGCCGGTTGCGATGAAGCAAAACAAGAGCTGCAAGAGATCGTGCAGTATTTGCTTGAGCCTGGAATTTTCCAAGAAATGGGTGCCAAAATTCCTAAGGGAGTTCTGCTCGTTGGCCCCCCTGGTACTGGCAAGACACTGCTGGCCAGAGCTGTCGCTGGCGAGTGCAAGGCAACATTTATGTCGATTTCGGGACCTAGCTTCGTCGAGATGTTCGTTGGAATTGGAGCCGCGAGAGTGAGAGATCTCTTCGAGCAAGCGCGCAAAAACAAGCCATGCATCATTTTCATTGATGAAATTGATGCTGTGGGGAGAAAGCGAAGTAATTCGCCCAATAGCAACGATGAGCGTGAAAATACACTCAATCAGATGTTGGTTGAGCTTGATGGCTTTGCCGAAGTGACTGGCATTGTTGTTATCGCTGCCACGAACCGGCTCGACATTCTTGATCCGGCCTTGATTCGACCTGGACGTTTCGACCGCCACATCAATGTCGATTTGCCTGATCGCTCTGGCCGTGAGGCTATTTTTGCTGTGCACGCCCGTAACAAGCCTCTGGCTTCGGGCGTTAGAGCTTCTGACATCGCTCGTTTGACACCTGGTGCTAGTGGTGCTGATATCGACGCTGTCTGCAATGAAGCTGCCACCGTAGCGGCTCGGCGTATTCTCAAACAGGGTGTCGATGCCCCTGAGACACCGGTGGTGAAAGAAATTTTGCCAGCAGACTTCGACGAAGGTTTGCTCCGCGTTCAGGTTGGCGTTGCTTCTGGTAGTCGAAACAAAGTCATGACTAAAGAGCAGCTGCTGAACACTGCGGTGCATGAAGTTGGGCATGGCTGGGTTTCTGAGGCCGTTGATGGTGGCTTTCCGGTTAGTCGCATCACTGTTCTATCGCGTGGTGGTTCCCTCGGTCATATGGCTGCAGTTCCTGAAAGCGATGAACATGGTATGACGGCGCAGCAGATTCGGGCGCGCATCTCTGTTCTTTTGGCGGGGCGCATTGCTCAAGTTGAAATTCTCGGTGTCGTTGACACTGGGGCACAAGACGACTTTAGGCAGGCGGCAGGTCTGGCCCGGCAGTTTGTCACCAAGTTTGGTATGTCTAAGCTAGGACCAGCTGCGGCTCTTGCTTTTGACAATCAGGATGGCTCCAGTCTGCTAGGACGTGAATTCGGAGACGAAATAGATGCCGAAGTGCGCCTGCTGATTGAGAATTGTGCTGAAGTCGCGCGGCAAATAGTGCTTCAGAATGCCCAGGCCATGAAGGCGCTGGCTCTGCTTCTTGTGGAGAAAGAAACGATGCTCAGAGACGAGTGGCAAGCTGCGAAAGCTTCTGTTCTGTCATAAACCTTACTTCAACTTAACCCTAGTGAACGAGAGAGAAACCAGTGGTTTCTCTCTCGTTTAGGAGAAAACTATGAATCACATGGACCATATGGAGCACATGCATCACGCCAGTGGTGCGGGTTCGTTTCCATTCCTTGAAATCCTGGCAGGTTTTTTTCTGCTTGGTTCCCTTTTCTATTGCTTCCGCCTCTATGCTCGGCAGTACATCACGACTGTCAATGGCTATCACGACAGAGAAAATGAACTCTGGCATTGCGCTTGCATGATGGGTATGGTCAGCTGTCTGGCCCCGACGTGGTACGGGATATCTAACCTGTTTTGGGTCGTCGTATTTGCCATTGGTACGCTCTGGTACCTGATTCGAGCGTTCACTTATGGGCGCAAGATGCCGTTCAACAAGCAGTGGTACGACTTTGCTCATGCGGCCATGCTGTTTGGCATGTGGTGGATGTTTGCCTCACCCATAAGCGGGTTGTTGGTGACCATTGTCTTCACTGCCTACTGGACGTGGTTCGGCTCTTACTATGCTGTGCGCCTCTGCAACGATTTCAAAAAGCCTCACTGGCTTTCGTTTGGCCAAGACGCTGCACACTTCGTAATGGCCGCAGTCATGGCTCTGATGATGCTTTTTCCTCTGACTTTCATGGGGCATCACCACAACATGGGTGCTCAGGATATTTCTGAGATGCCTATCTGCGTGAGCGCGCCGGCGGCAAAGTAATTTTTGCGGGGAGTCGAAACAGTTGTTTCGACTCCCCAATCAATTTTTGTTGACTGTGTCTACGATTAATGGTAGTAAAAGCGGGTGTCTTACGAGCTTGCGTTTCTCAAAGCAACTCAAAACGCCTAAGCTCTCTTCTTCAAGTCAGCTAGCATGGTCTCAGCCTTGCGATAAAGCTCTTGCGCTTCACCGTGCTGCGACATTTTAGTGAGGCAGCCACCCAGGCGCATTAGGCATTCGGCTACCAGTTTGTGCTCTTGGCCGAAGACCGATTCGCGGGCGGTTAGGGCGCCTTCATAGCAAACTCGTGCTTTCTTGAACAAGCAAGCCTCTTCGTACATAGCCCCTAGTTTTAGTTGGGCATCGGCGTACAGCGTGTGTTTGGGCAGCTTTGTGTGTGGTTGTGAATAAAGCTCAGCTAGCTCTTCTAGTACCTTTTTCATTTTCGCTTTTTCGTTGAGCTTTTGATAGCTTGTGCTCAACTCGTAGAGGCAAGCGGCTGTCAGGGCCGGATCGGTGGTTTGGGCCCGTACCACAACAATGGCTTTGGTCAGTGCTTTTTCGGCCTGTGGATACTTAGCCAGACCGTTTAAGCAATTGCCTAAGGCAATGTATTTGCGTGCGGATTCTAGGTCTTTGTCGCCGTAGATGGCCAGCGAAATTTTGAGAGACATGCGCAGATATTTCTCGGCTTCTTTAAGGCGCTTGAGCTGCATTAGAGCCAGCGCCAGTTTGCTTGTCAGGCTGATTAGACCAGCATCCATGTCACCGGCCAAAGAGCGGCGCATAGTGACCGCTTTAGTGAGGTGTTGGCAGGCGCTTTCGAAACTTCCTCTCTGCAGGTGCAGAGCACCGAGGTTGGCATAATTTGTGCAGAGATATTCATCGCAGTTTTCAGGCAGTGTTTCGTAGATGGCAATAGCTCGTTTAATGGCGCTTTCAGCTTCAAGAAACTTGCCGTTGTTGGTGAGGCATTTTGACAAGCCCCAGAGGCAATCGGCGACAAAGCGGTCTTTGGGCCCGGCCCAGCTTTCTGATACGTCCATGGAGCGGCGGAAATATTTCTCTGATTCGTCGTAGCGCAGAAGATCTGACAGCAGTACCGCCAAAGACCACAACACTGAGGCCAGGCGCTCAGGGTGGGTGTGGGCGTGGAATGTTTCTAGTAAACGCAGGGCTTCAAGATAAGACTCTTCTGCCTGGGATAGATCGCCGAGGCGGTAACGACAATAGGCCAGTCGACTTAATGTGTCCGATAGGCGGGCATCGCTTTCGCCGAAAGAACGAGCGACAAATGCAGCTTGGGCATATTCATCAGCAGCGGTAGCAAAATCACCGTAGGTGCCACTTGCGCGGGCTTTGGCATAAACTTCGTCAAACTGAGTTTCGGCAAACTGTGGTTCAGTTAGCTCGTCCATCTGTTCGTTGACGTTTTTCATATCTAAGCTTTCCCCAGGCCGCCGTTCTATTATGATGACGCTTCAGCAAACTTTGTGCCATCAATTATTACTTTCCACGACTGGTTACTTTTCCTGCGATACAGGAGGTATTTTGATTGGAAGTCGCTGGCAAAGTTAAAGTGCCTTTGTCAGTCATTTTGGGATAGCGCGATTTTTTCTTCTCAGGTTTCTTTGGTTCTTCGCCGGGTTTGGCATAGGTGCCCCAATAGTTGGCGGTAACGTCGCCTTTATGGTGAAGCTGTTGTATTGAGTGCATTCGGTGAATAACAGTTGCGCCAAATGCTAGTAAAGCAAAGCTCCCGAAAAATATCATGTCTAGTGTAATGTGCATTCCATGCCTCTTTTCTCAATCAGAATTTGAACCGGTGAAGCAAAATTGATACCGAATGGAAACTGATATGAATGGTGTAACACTCTTCTTGGCAACTGTCTATCGTGAGCTTACGCTAAAAACATCTAGCGCTTAACGCCCATTTAATGTTTAGCGTCGTATAATCGGCGATGAAGTAGCGCAGACTGTCGCGTCGGCTCGAAAGGCCGATGAGGAAAGTCCGGGCACCATAGGGCTGGTTGCTGGGTAATTCCCAGTGCGCGTGAGCGTGAGGATAGTGCCACAGAAATGAAAACCGCCGCAGCAATGCGGTAAGGGTGCAACGGTGCGGTAAGAGCGTCACCAGCAAGGTCGAGAGGCCTTGGCTAGGTAAACCCCGCTGAAGGTGCAAGGCGAAGGTATAACTTGAGGTTATGGTGGCCCGCCATCTCAAGTTGCTGATGCCGCTAGAGGGTGTAGGAGACTGCACTCCCAGATAGATGACAGTCGAACACAGAACCCGGCTTACGCGCTACTTCAATTATTCAAGAGAAAGAGAGACAGCAGCAATTTTGGGGTATATGCCAAGAGGAAGCTCTGGGCATGGCTTGAAATCCTTTATTGCGGCGATTTCGGTGATTTCAGCTATGAAGTGTGCAAATCGAGGCGCAGGCAAGCATGTATTCGCCTAGGAAGAAAATGACCATCGGTCGCGAGCGTGAGGCAAAGCCTGCCTTGCGTGTTCCTGTGGATACCTCTAAATCAGCCAGTTCTGCCAATACTTCAAATAGTCTTGTTAGTAAAACTGGCAAAACAGCCAAGACTTTTACCTACAGCACTTCAAGTGATTTTGTTCGTGCCGTCGACACTGACACTAATGCGGTTGGTTTCGTCAAGCAGCAAGAACAGCGTCTGCCCACTGATTTTTCTTGGGACAAACTAATGCCTGAGAAGTGGAAGGTCGAAGCTTTGCAGCTGCCGACTTTGAAAGACTGGTGGCATTGTCCTTCTGGTAAGACTATCTTGATTGGAGTAGCGCTGGGTTTAGTGATAGTGGCTGCCACGGCTGCGACAGAGAGAGTGACAGCCGAGGGCTATAGCGAAGAAGGCCGTAAGCTTTTGAGTACAAATCCGCAGGAAGCCATTCGCTATTTCAATCAAGCCGCCAGTGCTGAATCGTCGCGGCTCTGGGCTGGTGCCCCAAGGCACATCGCTGCTTTAGAAGGGCTAGCCACGGCCTACGAGCGGGCTGGGTATAAAGACAGTGCTGTGGAGACTCTGGCGCAAGAGTGTCAGATGTTGAGTAAGGCACCCATCAAAGATGATTTTCGTTTGGCTTCAGCTCTTGTTGTTTATGCTGATTTTTTAGAGCGCAACGATCGTAAGTTTGAGGCTGATAATGTGCGCACGCAGATCAATAATCTGCGCAATAACAGTGATTGGGTGTTGATAGTTCTCCTAGTTTTAGCCAGTCTTGCTACTTTTGGCATTTATGCCGCCAATTGCCTCTTGCAAGACAAATTGCATTTGAGCAACTGGCGAGTCTATTTCTGGTTTACGACCATGTGGTATTGCGGCTTTGTTTTTTGCGCCATGCATATGGGAATTGGCTTGCTGCCTGCTTTAGTCATTTCTTTGGTGGCTGAGTATGCAGTGCTTCCGACCTTTATGGCTGGCTTAGTTGCTATTGGGCAGTCTTGTGCTCCGATTTGGAGTCATTGCATTACTTCGGCTACACAGCGCAGCGTAAAGTAGTGCCGAGTTAGTGCAATTCTTCAATTCTGTGCGAAGTTGAAAACTAAAACTAGAGCTTGTTTTAGCTAAAGCGCTGCAACAGGCTTTATTTTGGTTATGTCGAAGTGAAAATATGATGCTAGTGGAAGCCGATCAAGTTGTTTTTTCAACTCAGTATCGTCACTAGCGCGCATTTTCAAGAATGCTCGCCATTCTGGGTCGTCGCTGTCGCTTATGTCAAAGTCGATGAGCACGCCATCTCGCTTTAGCTCTTTCATCACTTGGGATTCGGCCGGTATTAGTGATTTATATTTTTCGTCGACTGGATTTTTGCGACTGATTACAACTTGGTAGCGATTTTTGCTGTCACTACCGAAATTTGGAAAATCAGCCAGTGGCGGGAGCTTTATTGGTTGTTCTTGGAAAAGAGAGTTGATGCGCACAGTCAGCTGCGCGAGGAATTGTTCGCGCTCTTCGGCCGATATGCGTGCTGGTGACCAGGCAATAAATGGTTCTAAAGGCAGAATGCCATTGAACCAAAAAACTCCGTGTTGAATTGGCTGCAATAGATTATGCATCGCTGGATTCATGCCCCAACCGTCGTATGCACCTGGCCCGCCGCCGGTGGTCATAATTATCATGGCTCGCTTTTTGCTTTGGCCGATACCGTTCTCGTATAGTTTGCTACCACCATAGACTCTTCCCATGGCTAGAACGCGGTCGCACCAACCTTTTAGTATGGCTGGCATGCCGAACCACCATAGTGGGAAAGAGAAGAGCACGGCATCGCAGTCCTCTAGTTTTTTGATTTCACTTTCTAGTTCAGGCGCAAATCCGTTATTTGCGGTGGCGTTCATCTCTTCTTGTTGCTGTTTCAAGTAGTCTGGATCTTTTATAGTCCTGAAGTTGCGCCGGTCCGAGACTGGATCAAATTTCAGCGCATGTAGGTCAGAAAAAATAACTGTGTGGCCATTCTTCTCTAGTTCGCTTTTTGCATGCTGGCTCAATGCGGAACAAAAACTATTCGGTTCGTGGTGGGCGTGCACAATTAAGACTTTCATTTCCAAGCTCCTAACTTTAGGAACAAAACGGTAGACGACTGGTCTACTTTTGTCAAGGAAAAATTTCAATGTAAAACTCACGGTGCAGCTTTAAGTTGAAGCTTTGCCATCCCGAAGACTTTCTGGTCAGAGGTTTGTGCGAGTGAACACAATTATTTCCTAGGTACTACTATCGGGTAGCCGCCATTCGATAGAACTACAGGCTGACCATTGTGAGTGAAAGTCAAGCTAGCTGCTAAAACTACCTCTGGTTTATTTGCATCAACTGAGTTATTCCTGTCGATTTTCTCGCTGTCGAAGATGCTGAGAGTTGGTAAATAAGAGTCGGATGTTGAATTAGATTTTTGAGATTTATAGGTTTCTTGAAGGGAATTGGCTTCCGCCAGCATTGAGTGAGCGGCGGAATCACCGGCCTTGTTGACAACGCCAATTTCTGACTCTAGTACTTCGCTCTTCATGATTAGTCCTCGAATGGTAATTGGAGATAAAGGCAATGCCCAACAAAAACCAAGTTATTGGATTGTTATTACGGCGTTGTGACCGTCCTGGTAATTCATGATTTATCGCCGCAAGTAGCGCTATTTGAAGAGCACTTACTTAACTCTCAAGTTTTGCGCCTTAAGCTTTGCCGCTAAGCCAACTGGTAAATGAGCCAAGCCAGCTTTTCTTGGCGTTAGCTTGTTGGCGTAGCAGCTGTAGTTCAGCTTCTAGCAGAGCTGTTTTGCTAGCTTGTGCCTGAAGGTCAGGAAGCAGTTTGATCTGCTCTGCCTGAGCCTCAAGAAGAGCTTCTAAGTAGCCGTTTTTGTAAGTTGAAGCCTCGAGTTTGCTGGCTAGCTCATTAATTAGCTGCATAGCCGATTCGTGGCCTAATTCAGCATCTTGATTGCGCTGCTTGGGGTCATTGATTTCGATATGAATGACGTCGTCGGATTCGTTCACCGAGAAGTTTACTTGAACGTCTGCATCTGCCACCACTTCGCCATCGCTGTCTTGTTCGGTGTCAGGCTGATCAATTGTGCTGTCTGCAGAATTGGAATTATGGTTTTGTTGCTCAGTTTCTTGTGATTGAGAAAATAATTGATCGGCTAGTTTGTGTTCAGCGCTTGTCTGGCTAGTATTGTTGCTTGTTGCTGTTTTGGCTTCAAAAAACTGGTCGAGACCCTCGGTGCTTATTCTGTTTTCATAGCGAGCGAGCTGATCGTTTAGTAGGCGATTAAACTCACTGGCGTATATAAACCAGCTATTCTTTTGGCCGCTTGGGTCGCTATCTGATCGCTGCTCGCCTTTGATTTGACCGCTTGCCAGGCGCTCTTTAAGCAAAATTGGGTCGGTGCGGAGAATTGAGGCTGCCCTTGCCAGTGGTACCAGAGGATGAATAGTAATCTGCTGTTCAAAGACGTTGTGAAACGGTCGCTTCTGTTCCGCAATTGACTCTGTGACTTGCTTTGATTGAGACATTGGTGCACCAGATATGGAGCTAACCTATCAAAGGCTAAGGCAATATTATAACTCTTCTTGCAATTTTCTCAAGAACTTCTTATCTTCTTTGTCCAGTTGCAAGTCGGCTTTTTTAAGAAGGTCTGGTCGATTCAAAAGCGTTACTCTGAGCTGCTCTTGTCGCCTATATTTGGCAATTAAGGCATGATTTCCCGAAAGCAAAACATCCGGCACCATCATGCCGCGAAAGTCAGCTGGCTTGGTGTAATGCGGCCCCTCTAACAAGCCGTCGTTAAAAGATTCATGACTGAGGGAAATACTTTTTCCCAATACCCCCGGTATCAATCTGCCCACAGCGTCGATTATGGTCAGGGCTGGTAGTTCGCCACCGGTCAAAACAAAGTCACCGATTGATATTTCGGCAGTAGCCAGGCTGCGAATGCGCTCGTCGAAACCTTCATAGTGGCCGCATAAAAAAGTGATGTCTGTTTCTTTGCTCAGGTCTTCGGCCATGCGTTGGTTAAAAGTCTGGCCCTGTGGTGTCATTAAAATCACTGGGGAGTCTTGGGGGCGGGCAATACTTTCGACACAGGCGAAGAAAGGCTCGGGTTTGAGTACCATGCCGGCTCCGCCGCCATAGGGGGTATCGTCAACCTTGTGGTAACTGTCTGTGGCGAAATCTCTAGGGTTGTACGCCTGAACTGTGAGGCGGCCAGCTTTGACCCCTCTGCCGATGATACTGGTTTGGCAGTAACCGCTAACTAGCTCTGGGAAGAGCGTGACAACGTGGAAATTAAGTACTTGTTCTGACATGGTTCCAATTCTCGCATATTTATATACACACTTTCGCTAATACCCTTTCGTCGATGACGTATTGGCGCGGCGGGAGCACAATAAGAGTGTGGATGGTTATTGAAAATGGCTTTTGGGATTGGTTTAGGAGTTCCTGCGGGAAATTGGAGAGCAAATGATGGTGCGTAATAATTCACGTTCGGTCGGTAAGTCTGTCGTTGGCGAGCACATGAGTCGCGAAGAAACCCGCAAGTTTGTGGATATCCATCCTGCCGCTCAGGCTTCTCTACCTCGGAACATCGACAGAGGAATGTTTGGCCATGGAGTCAGTGATAAGCCTGAGCCCAGCACTAGTGGTGCTTACCAGGCCCACGTTAACCTGTCAGAGCAGTTTTTGAGCGGAGCCGGCGGTGAAAGATCGTCAACAGTGCTCAATTGGATGGATGAACTTAAGGCTGAGTCTGAAGATTTCATCAACGGTCGGCGCGATGATCTCTATGAAGATGAGATGAAGGCTAGTCTCTATCGCTCTGCTGTTTCTTACCTGGTGGATAAAATTTTCCAAGATTTACGCTGGTTTGCCTTTGAGTACAATAAAGTTGCCGCTGGTACTGCTTTGCAAATTTCATCATCGATTCTCGGTGAAGTGACTGAGGTGACCCGTGTTAATAGAAAACGTGAAGCTGAGGAGACAGCCACGTTCTTCCGCGCTAGATTGGCCAATCGCCGCCATAGTCTTGTCATTCGTGGCAGCGGCAGCCAGATTGAATTTTATATTGTGCCAGTATCACAGGTAATGGCGCTTAGTTTGGTCGAAACTGAGTTTGCTCCAGTGGGAGTTCTGCAAATCAAAGTAAGTGAGCAAGGCATGTCGTGGCGTCTGCGCGATTCACAGTTTGCTCCAGATACTATTGAAGAGCTAAGCATGGGCATGTTTGCTCGCTTTGTTGAGGCTACAAAGAAAGAATTGCTTGCTGAAGAACAGTAGTTACCTAACTAGCGGTGTTGTGCTGCGTAGGCTGAGAATCTCGAATAGTCCCGGGCAGCCGTAGTCTTCCAGAGATGGTAACTGCAGTGTTCTCTTGTCTAAGAAGTGGTTATAGATACGGCCGTCTTGGGCTGCTTTTAGAGTCTCGGCAATGATAAATTTCTCTGCGTTTAGGCGGTTGAGACCGAGTGTTCTTGCCTGCAGACCAATGCTCCGGCCAATGGCATTGTTGTGCAAATCTTTCTTGGTGTCTAAGTACCAATTTTGTGTTCCTGATACTTTGGAAGTGATGGCTTCAGCGTATTCGTTGGCGCGGAACAATAGGTCGGCCGGAACTTCACTCAATTCGTAAGAGCCCGGCGAGCACAGGTGGTTTAAAAGAGGACCTCCGAAGTGCGATTAGCGCCTTCCGGCACTTTTTTAGTTTCTGGGACTTTTCTATCTTTAATTGGCTTTAGACGAGCGTTTCAGA
>JBIPOV010000034.1:0-66579 GCA_044378815.1 Obscuribacteraceae bacterium (SeqCode)
CTCGTCGCGGTAAGTCTTATACATCGGACAAATTCATCGTTAAGCGCAGAACTAAGTAATTTTGGAGGTTTAAGTGTCTCGATCACTTAAAAAGGGACCATTCGTTCATCCAGCACTCGTTAAAAAAGTTGATGAGATGAATAAGAAAGGCGACAAACGCGTTATCAAATCCTGGTCTCGCGCTTCGATGATTGTGCCCGAAATGATTGGCCACACAATCGCTATATACAACGGCCGCAAACATGTTCCGGTCTACGTGACTGAACAAATGATTGGCCACCGTCTCGGTGAGTTCGCTCCCACCAGACTGTTCAAAGGACACGCCGGCGGAGACAAAACTGGCAAAAGAGGCTAACTCCAAGTTAGTAATGGCAGTAAGTTAGACCGGAATAGTTAGAAGGATCGCAAAAGTGGAAAGCAAAGTTTGCGCAAAATGGATCAGAATGTCACCGCGGAAGGTGCGCCGTGTAGTCAACGAGATTCGCGGTAAAGAAGTTGGCGAAGCTAGAGTTATGCTCAAGTTCATGCCTTACACCGCCGCTCGCGTCGTTGAGAAGCTGCTTTACTCAGCCGTTTCCAACCTCACGCATGCCGAAAAGCAAGCCGTGTCAGAGTCGGAAGCTGACAAATTCAAAGTAGTAGAAGCATTCTGCGACCAGGGACCAACTCTGGAACGCTTCCAGCCAAGAGCAAGAGGCCGGGCTTATCCCATCCTTAAGCGCTCCAGCCACATCACGCTGAAACTTTCGGATATTTAGAGTTTAAGAGTCAAATTACGAGTCAAAAGACTCGAGTTAGAGTAAGTGAGGACTAAGAAGTTGGGTCAGAAAGTAAATCCTGTTGGTTTTCGCGTCGGTATTCACCGGGGCTGGGCTTCTAACTGGTTTGTTCAGAAGAAAGACGTTGCCCCTCTTATTGAAGAGGATGCTCGCCTAAGAGCCTACCTAAAGAAAGAACTCTCTGGCGCCGGTTGCTCCAAAGTAGAAATTTCTAGAAAAGCAGATCAAGTAACAATCGATATCTACACCGCCAGACCTGGTGTGGTTGTAGGTAAAGGTGGCCAGGGCATCGAAAACCTGAGCTTGAAATTACGTGCTTTGCTCAATCGCACTGGTCTCGACATCAAGATCAACATCCTTGAAGTTAACCGTGTAGACCTAGAAGCTAAGCTTGTTGCCGAGTCAATCGCTCAGCAATTAGAGAAGCGTGTTGCCTTCCGTCGTGCCATGAAGCAAGCAATGCAACGTTGTATGCGCGCTGGTGCTATCGGCGTAAAAATCATGGTTGCCGGCCGTTTGGGCGGTGCTGAAATCGCTCGTACAGAATGGGCCAAAGAAGGTCGTATTCCACTACAAACCCTGCGTGCCGATATCGACTATGCCACTGCTGAAGGAAATACCATGATGGGTATCATCGGCATTAAGGTGTGGATCTTCCGCGGTGAGTTGGAGCCTGGTCAATGGTCACCTCCAAACATCAAGACGCAACAAGAACGTTCACAAGAAGGCGGAGCTCGCAAAAATAACCAAGATGCGAGAGATCCAGTCAAGTCTGGTCGTAGACCCAGGAAGGCAGGTCAATAACCCATGTTAATGCCCAAGAGAACAAAATATAGAAAGATGCAGCGCGGTCGCATGTGCGGCGCTGAATCAAGAGGAGTCGAAGTTCAATTCGGCGACTACGGTTTGCAAGTACTCGAGCCTTGCTGGATTACTTCACGCCAAATAGAAGCTGCTCGTAAAGCCATGGTGCGTAGTGTGCGCCGCGGCGGAAAAATGTGGATTCGCGTTTTTCCAGACAAGCCAGTAACTAAGAAAGCAGCCGAGACCAGAATGGGCTCCGGTAAAGGTAACCCAGAATTCTGGGTAGCCGTTGTCAAAACCGGACGCGTAATGTTTGAAATGTCCGGAGTGGCCCAGAAAGATGCGCACCACGCGCTCGAATTGGCCGCCCAGAAGTTACCTGTTAAATGCCGTGTAATCGAAAGGCATGCCGGAGGAGCCGCGAAATGAGAGTGCGAGAAATGAGAGAGCTTTCCCCTGAGGAGCTGAATGCACGTATTGATGAGACTCGTAAGACAATCGTCGACCTGCGTTTTCAGTTGGCTCTAAGAAAGTTGGAGAGTCCAGCAAAATTGCGTTTAGAAAGAAAGAAACTTGCGCAACTGCTGACAGTGGCTACTGAAAAAGTCATTTTTGTCACTGCTTAAATAGCTGGACTGAGTTAAAGAGAGAGACTAAGGGGTCGAGAAATGCCAAAGAAGGTATTAGTCGGGAAGGTTGTATCCAACAAAATGGATAAGACAGTTGTAGTAGCTGTCGAAAGCCGTTCACCGCACCACAAGTATGAGAAGCAAATTGCCGAGACGCGCAAGTTCAAAGCTCACGATGCTGAAAACAAGTGTCAAATGGGCGACGTGGTTCGCATTGAAGAATGCCGTCCACTGTCCAAAGACAAAAGATTCACCGTTATTGAAGTGACTGGCCATGCCATCTCTAATAAAGCCAGCGAGGTATCTGCCTCATGATTCAGCAAGAAACTAGACTGACCTGTGCCGATAACACTGGAGCTAGAGAGCTCTTGTGCATCCGGGTCCTGGGCGGTTCGAACAAAACATTTGCAACTGTTGGCGATGTCATCGTGGCTACGGTCAAAGATGCTCTACCTAACATGCCCGTGAAGAAGTCAGAAGTTGTCCGTGCAGTTGTTGTACGTGTCAAACAGAACGTTAGTCGTCCAGATGGTTCAACCATCCGCTTTGACGACAATGCTGCTGTGATCGTGCAAAAAGATGGCAACCCAAAAGGTACTCGCGTGTTTGGACCAATCGCACGTGAACTTAGAGACAAGAACTTCACCAAGATCATTTCATTGGCTCCGGAGGTTCTCTAACAATGGCTTACACAGCTAAAAAAGAAATGTCAGTGCGCTACACCAACGCTCCCATTAAGACAAAAGTCAAAATGGGTAACAAGCAAGTTATCTCGCGCGCACTCGTTAAGCCTAGTGCCACCAACCTGGTGCCATCGGTACATGTAAAACGCGGCGATCTCGTTATGGTTATTTCTGGCTGCAGAACACGCACCAAGAAGAATGGCCAGAAGCTCGAAGGCGACAGAGGCAAGATCGGCAAAGTGCTTAAGGTATTCCCTAAGCTCGGCAAAGTTCTTGTTGAAGGTGTGAACGTCGTCACACGTCACGTCAAAGCCAAAAATGCTTATGGCAAGAGCGGCATCATCAAGCAAGAAGCACCTTTGTTTGCTTGCAAAGTAATGCTCTACTCCAACGAGAAGAAGAAACCTGTAAGAGCTGAGTTCCGCAAAGAACTAGGCGTTTAAGACCTATATAAAGAAGCAGAGACGACAAAGACCGTCTCAAGAAGCAGCTAATCAAAAGTAAGGTAGAAGGCAATGTTCGATATCAAAGAAAATTACCAAACCCAGGTAAGAGAAAGTCTTAAAAAGCAATTTGGCTACAAGAATGACTTGCAGGTTCCCCGCATCGTCAAAGTTGTAATCAACATGGGTTTGGGCGAAGCCACCAGCAACGCAAAGGCAATTGAAAATGGCGTCAAAGAATTGGGCATTATCGCTGGCCAAAAGCCGGTGACAAATCGCGCCAAGAAATCCATCGCTACTTTCAAATTGAGAAAGGGTATGCCTGTCGGTGCCTCAGTTACTCTCCGGGGAGAGCGCATGTGGAACTTCCTGGCTAAGCTCATTCACATTTCATTGCCACGTATCCGCGACTTCCGCGGACTATCCGGCAAATCGTTTGATGGTCGCGGCAATTTCTCCGTTGGTATCAAGGAGCAATTGATTTTCCCTGAAATCAATTATGAGTCAATCGATGCAGTACGCGGCATGGATATTTCCATCGTCACCACTGCCCCAACAGATCAAGAAGCGTATGCACTGCTAGCCGCCATGGGCATGCCCTTCAAGAAGCAGAACGTCAGTCAATAGTTAGAATTTTAAAGAAGAGTCGTAAGGAGAGGAAAGCACAACGTGGCTAAAACATCCATGGTTGATAAGGAGCATAAGCGCCAGGTATTGGTCGCCAAAGGCAAATACCCGAAGGTGCGCTTGCACAATCGCTGTCGCATATGCGGGCGGCCCAGAGCGGTTTATCGCGACTTTGGCTTGTGCCGCTGTTGCTTGAGAAAAATGGCTCACGAAGGTTTGATTCCTGGACTCACGAAGTCTAGCTGGTAGGAGATAGCAAATGCCGGTCACAGATCCAATTTCGGACATGTTCACACGTATTAGAAACGCCATCCGCGTTCAGGCTCCGGCCGTTGAGATGCCCGCCTCCAAGGCGAAGGTAGCTATTGCCGAGCTGTTGCGTAATGAAGGATTCATTTCTTCATTCGAGACAAGAGCCCTGGGCTCTCCTGAACAACGCATGCGCATTGTTCTTAAATACGGCAGTAAGGGCGAACACGTTATTCAAGGTTTGAAGCGCGTGTCTAAGCCTGGTCTACGGGTTTATCGCCCATCCAAGAAAGTGCCCAGAGTTTATGGCGGAATGGGCGTAGCAATAGTTAGCACCAGCCGCGGGCTAATGACTGATCGCCAAGCTCGCAAGAGCAACCTCGGCGGCGAAGTTGTTGCCGAAGTCTGGTAATCATAATAAGTAGGTAGGAGTTAAGAGCAATGTCTCGTATCGGTAAAGCACCAATCCCAGTGCCATCTGGCGTGACGGTTCAGATTGATGATCACAAAGTGACCGTCAAAGGACCTAAAGGACAACTAGATCGTACTTTTGTCCCTGAGATGTCTTTCAAGCATGAAGATGGCAAAATCACAGTGACCCGTAATTCTGAAAACAGAACTACACGTAGCTTGCACGGTTTGAGCCGTACTCTTTTGGCCAACATGGTCAAAGGGGTTAATGAAGGTTTCGATCGCAACCTTGAGATTATCGGCGTTGGCTATCGCGCCGCCATGGATGGCAACAAGTTGGTAATGCAACTGGGCTATTCCCACCCTGTTGAAATCACTCCACCTGCAGGCGTCACTATTGCTGTTGGCAAAGGTAACGTTATTACCGTTAGTGGAATCGACAAACAAGCTGTTGGCGACGTCGCGTCCTTTATTCGCGAGAAGCGTCCACCTGAAGTTTACAAAGGTAAGGGCGTTAAATATGCCGGTGAAGTTATCCGCCGTAAAGCTGGTAAGGCTGCTGGTAAGAAGAAGTAATTTATAGAGGACCGGGTTAATGATTAAGAAGCTAGACAGAAAGCTCAATCGCATCAAAGTTCACTACCGCATCCGTCGCCGGTTGTCTGGTAGTACTGAGCGTCCACGGCTTTGCGTATATCGTTCAAACAAGCATATCTATGCGCAAATTATCGACGATACAACTGCCAAAACACTCGTTATGGCAAGCACTCTCGATGCCGAACTGAAAGACGCCAAGACCTGGAATGTCGAATCAGCCAAGTCAGTTGGTGCCCTTGTTGCCAAACGCGCCAAGGCTAAAGGCATTGAAGCAGTTGTATTCGATCGTGGTGGCTACATCTACCATGGCCGTGTCGCGGCAGTGGCAGAAGCTGCTCGCGAAGCCGGTCTTGAGTTCTAGAGTTTAAAAACAGTTTTTACGTTTTAAGAGAGATTAGAGGGTACTTCTAGATGGACAGAGAAGATAAGGTTGCCGGAATCGAGGATGCAATTGCTCCAGTAGCAGCACCCGATGGCGCTCGTCGCGGCCGTCGCGGACCTGGTGGTGGAGGCCGCGATGGTGGCCCTAGTCGTCGTCCTGATGACAACAAGCGTGAGCGCGTTGAATCAGAATGGGAAGAAAAAATCATTCAAGTTCGCCGCGTAACTAAAGTAGTTAAGGGTGGTAAAAAGCTCTCCTTCCGCGCTGTAGTTGCTGTCGGTAACGGCAAAGGTCAAGTGGGCATCGGTGTTGGTAAAGCATCCGAAGTTGTATCGGCCATTCAAAAGGGTGTTGTTGATGCAAGAAAATCTCTTGTGTCAGTTCCTCTAGTAGGCACCACAATTCCTCACCAAATTACTGGAAAGACCGGCGCCAGCCGTATTCTTTTGAAACCAGCTGCTAAAGGTACCGGAGTAATCGCCGGTGGTGCTGCACGTGCCATTCTTGAACTTGCTGGTGTTGGTGATGTACTTTCCAAATCACTAGGATCGCGTTCACCACTAAACGTAGCTCGCGCTACCGTTGCTGGTCTCAAAGGTCTGAGAACATTCGAAGATGCTGCACGTCTGCGTGGCGTAAGCATTCGTCAACTGTTTTCATAATCAAGAATTGCATTAACTGCAGCTCGTACAAATCTAAAGTTCAATTGAGGGGTCGAAATGTTACGGATAACTTTAACGAAGGGTCTCGTCGGTAAGAGAGACGACCAGAAGAAAGTCGTTCGCGCGCTTGGACTACGCAAGTTCAACAGCAGTGTACTGCACGCTGACAGCCCAACCATCCGTGGCATGGTGAACAAAGTTCATCACTTAGTCACAGTGGTTGAAGAGAAAGAAGCTGCTGCTCCTGCAAAAAGCGCCAAGAAAGCTAAGTAATTAGCACCAGTACATAAATTAAGTACGTTATTTAAGTCAGCCGAGTCGTCAACTGAAACAGAAAGTGACGGCGTGAGGCAAAGGAGAAACGATGGAAATTGATGAAGTAAGACCAGATCAAGGCTCACGTAAGAAGAGAAAGAGAGTAGGTCGCGGCCGCGCTTCCGGACACGGTAAAACTTCTACCCGTGGTCACAACGGTCAAGGTCAGAGATCAGGCGAAGCTAGACGTTTTGGTTTTGAAGGCGGTCAAACACCGTTGTTCAGAAGACTGCCTAAGATTCACAACTTCGATGCAGTGCCAGGCCGTGACTGGGTCATCATCAACGTTGATGCCTTGAATGTATTGCCAGCTAACACTGAAGCAACTCCAGATGCTCTTGTTGCTCACGGAGTTATCCGTAAGCACAATGACAGCTTGAGAGTACTTGGCAATGGTGATTTGAAAGTTGCTGTGAAAGTAAGTGCTCACCACTTCTCTCAAGGTGCTATCGATAAGATTCAGGCTGCCGGCGGTTCTTATGAAGTAATTCAACCAGCTGCACCAACCCGTAATCCTAAAAATCGCTAGTATTGATCTAGTTCAAAATTGCAACGCTCCAGTGGTTCTACCTGCTGGAGCGTTCTAATATTTTGCTATTTTTTACCGCAGCAACAGAGCTTTGTTAGTAATAGAGCCTACAATTAAGAGTTGAAGAGTTGACGAACAGATCTTGCCAAGCCAACTAAGCCAATCAGGGCTTGCAAAGAGAATAGGGGAACAGAATGTCAGAGAGTGTGAGCAAACGTGGTGCGAAGATAGGGGGACCAGAAGACTGGCTCGCTCTGCTTAGTGCTCCTGGTCTAAAAGAAAGAATCATTTTCACCCTGACTATGATTTTTCTCTATCGCTTAGGTGTGCACGTACCGATTCCAGGGGTTGACCCTGGTGCTTTTACTAAACACCCTGAGCTGGCTCAGAACTTACTTGGCATGATCGACTTGTTCACCGGCGGTGCCTTGAACAAACTTTCAGTTTTCTCTATGGGTATTGGACCGTTCATCACATCATCTATTGTCATGCAGTTGATGACTGTGGTTATTCCTAAGCTTGAGAATCTGCAGAAGGAGCAAGGTGAGCAAGGCCGCCGGCAGCTAGCTCAGATTTCTCGTGTTGCCACTGTGTTCTTGGCAGTCTTTCAGTCATTCATGTTGGCTCAGTTGTTGTCTCGTATTCCCGGAGTAGTAATTACTCCTGGCCCACTATTTTTGATTAACACTACAATTATCCTGACATCGTGCGCTGTCTTCATCATGTGGATGGGCGAACTGATAACTGAGCGTGGTGTCGGCAACGGTGCTTCACTTTTGATCTTCCTTGGTATTGCCGCTCGCATGCCGGTCATGATCAAAAATACGGTCGAATCAGTGCAGACAGGTCAAGCTCCTGTGTGGGGCGTCACAGCCCTGGTTATCTTCTTCCTTTTAGTGGTGGCCTTTATCGTTCGCTTGCAGCAGGGTGTGCGCAAGGTGATGGTAATGGGCTCCAGGCGAAATGTTGGCAGACAAATATTTGCCGCTCCGGAAGACTATATGTATTTGCCGGTTAACCCCTCAGGGGTTATGGCGATCATCTTTGCTTCTTCTCTTTTGATGTTCCCTTCGACCATCATGCAATTCCTCGCCCAGCAGAAAACCGATCCCGGTCAGGTGCTCTACAACGTCATCAAAGATATTCCTGGCATTGGTGCAGCTTTTGTTAGTCTTTGTCAGCAAACTTGGGCCAAAGACACTTGGGGCTTCCTCGCTCAAGAGGGCGCTAATGCTTTCTCTTATTATCGTTGGGAGCATTCGCTGGTTTACTTTGTCTTGATTCTATTCTTTGCTTTCTTCTATTCCTCAATCATCTTGCCCGTGCGCGACATGTCCGAGAATTTGAGAAGAAGTGGCCGCGCTATTCAAGGCGTTCGTCCTGGTCGGCCTACTGCCGATTTCTTAGAAAAGACTCTCAATCGGTTGACTTTCATTGGTGCTGCTTCGGTGGCTGTCATTGCTATTGCCCCGATTCACATCGAGCAGTGGACGCAAGTGACTACGTTGCAGGGCCTCGGTAGTACATCTCTAATTATTCTGGTTGGTGTCGCCATCGACACCCAGCGCCAGATTCTTACCCATGCGCTTTCTTCTAAGTATCAAGCGCGTGGCTTATTCAAATCTCAAGACAAGAAGGAAATCTAAATGCGCATTTTGTTTTTAGGCGCTCCTGGAGCTGGCAAAGGTACGCAATGTAAGAAGCTTTCGACTAAGTTTTCATTGCTGCATTTGTCATCAGGAGATCTTTTGCGTGAGGCTGTGAAAAACAGCACCAAAGCTGGTCTCGCTGCAAAAGAATATATGGATAAAGGGCAGTTGGTGCCTGACCAAGTTTTGATCGATCTGTTTCGCGAAAAGCTCAGTCAGCCTGAAAGCGCTAAGGGTTTCATTCTTGATGGCTTCCCTCGTAACCGAGCCCAAGCTGAAAGCTTGGATGTTCTTTTGGCTGAACTGAAGGCATCGCTCGATGTAGTGATTGACTTGCAAACCAGCGATTCGATTCTGGAAGAGCGGATTACTGGCCGTCGCGTTTGCCCTAACAAGGCTTGCAATGCGGTCTATCACGTCAAATTTTCACCAGCTAAAAAAGATGGTATCTGCGATCTTTGCGGCACCGAGCTTTCGCACCGCTCTGATGATAAGCCTGAGTTAGTGAAGCAACGACTCAGTGTCTATCACGAACTGACTGCACCACTAATTGATTACTACGGTAGTAAAGGGATAGTGTCAGCCGTTAATGGTGAGGGCGAGCAAGAAGTAATTTTTGCCGATATTTTGAAAGCCCTGCAGTCAAAGGTATCCAGTTAGACAATGATATTAACCAAAGAAGAAGATATCGAACTTATTCGTGAGGCTGGTCGCCTTGCTGGTGCGGTTCTTGAAATGATTTCAAGAGCGGCCGCTCCTGGCATGACCACCTATGAGCTCGATCAAATGGCTGAGAAAGCCATTACAGATGCTGGCCACATTCCCACATTCAAAGGTTACCGGGGTTTCCCGGCGACGGTTTGCGCCTCGGTCAATGAAGAAGTGGTACACGGTATTCCCAGTAAGAAGAAAGTGCTTAAAGATGGCGATATTTTAAGCCTTGATATTGGCGTTTCGGTGCGACGCATGGTCGACGGCAAGCCTTTCAACTTCATTGGCGATACCGCCATGACCGTGCCAATCGGAACTGTAACGAAAGCCGTACAAAACCTTTTGGATGCTACTCAACGTTCTTTGTATGAAGCAATAAAAGTAGCGAAAGCCGGTGCTACTCTCGATCAAATCGGTGGCGCTGTAGAGGATGTTGGTAAAGAAGGTGCTTATGGCATCGTGCGAGATTACGGCGGACACGGCATTGGGCCTGATTACCATGAAGATCCATTCATCTTCAACTATCGCACTGGTAGCAAGACCAAGTTGAAACCTGGTATGGTAATAGCGATTGAACCGATGTTCAATCAGGGCGGCGACAAGGTTCGCACCAAACCAGATGGCTGGACTGTTGTAACACAAGATTACAGACCATCGGCCCATTTTGAGCATTCTTTGCTCATCACTGAAGGTGACGCTGAAATACTTACTAAGCGTCCCAACGAGGTAGTTGGATGACTAAACAGGGCGTAATAGAATTCGAGGGTACCATCCGGGAATCCTTGCCCAATGCCATGTTTCGGGTAGAGCTGGACAATGGACACAAAGTTCTGGCTCACATATCAGGCAAGATTCGGAAGAACTTTATTAAGATACTTCCTGGCGATCGCGTTCGTGTAGAGCTCACTCCGTATGACCTCACGCGCGGAAGAATCACATACCGAATCAAAGATTGATTGATTTGTAGTGATTTGCGGTACAATGAGACGTTTGTCTGAAGGGCGCTTGTTTTGCATGTAAATGCGGGCAGGTAACAACTTCGGTGAAATAAGCTTAGCGTCGTTTCATACGTATTAAGTGAAGAAGAGACACAACAAGTAAATAAGGGATGCGGTGAAAGCCGCTCAGAGAGCTGAATTATGAAAGTTAGAGCGTCAGTAAAGAAGATTTGTGAGAAGTGCAAAGTGATACGCCGTAAAGGTCGCGTCGCTGTGATTTGTGAAAATCCAAAGCACAAACAACGCCAAGGTTAAGAAGTGACAAGTTAACTCTTGTTAGGATATTAGACGCATATATTGCGCTACTTTGATACCTTGAGTGCTTGCCCCTGAGTTCGCATGAACTAGTTTCTAAGTATCTGTTTTAAGTATCTGTTTGAGGTTAAAGGACAAATGGCCCGTATTGCCGGTGTAGACCTGCCGAGAAACAAGAGAGCGCCAATCGCGCTTACTTATATCCACGGCATTGGCAGAACAACTGCCGCCAAAATCTGTAAGAAAGTAGGCATTCCTGATTCGAAGCGCGTACAAGACATGACTGAAGAAGAAGTCGGTCGCGTTCGTGAAGAGATTGAGAAGAGCGGAAATTACCAGGTCGAAGGCGATCTAAGACGGGTTGAAGGTCTTAACGTTAAGCGTTTGATCGAAATCAATTGCTTCCGTGGCCAAAGACACAGAAGAGGCCTGCCCACCCGTGGTCAGCGCACTAAAACCAATGCTAGAACTCGTCGCGGTCGCAAGCGCGTTACCGTCGCCGGTAAGAAGCAAGCTCCCGGTAAGTAGACCTAGGTAGTAAATCTAGGTAGCAAATCAATAAGTAGTAAGAGCATTAACTAAAGGATAGAAGCAGGAAAGCTATGGCTAAGTCACCGAAGGCTAGAACTAAGAAAAAAGAACGTCGTTATGTACTGCAGGGCATCGTTCACATTTCAAGTACCTTCAATAACACCATCGTCACTTCTACTGACCCACAAGGTCAGGTGATCGCTTGGGGTTCTGCTGGTACAGCGGGCTTCAAGGGCGCTAAGAAGGGCACTCCCTTCGCCGCTCAACAAGCTGCTGAATCTGTGGCCAAGCGTTCCATGGACCAGGGCATGAGACAGGTTGAAGTATTGGTTAAAGGGCCTGGAGCCGGCCGCGAGACTGCAATTCGTGCTTTACAGAGTTCCGGTCTAGAAATCACTTTGATCAAAGACGTCACACCAATTCCCCACAATGGTTGCCGTCCACCGAAGCGCAGAAGAGTTTAGTCATTGACCTTTTAAGCGTTATTACTGCCACCAGAAGCCCTCATAGTTGAGTACTATTCAAATTAATGAACACATCAATCGATACTAGAAGCTTCGCCGACAGCCACTTTCGTCACGGAGATAATATGGAACCTTTAAGAATCAAGTGCCTTGAGAACAAGACCGGAGCTGATGGCTCTATATACGGTAAGTTCGTCATTGAACCATTGGAAAAAGGTTATGGCACCACCCTTGGTAACGCCGTAAGAAGAGTATTGCTCTCTTCTCTCGATGGTTCTGCCGTTACTGCTGTCAGAATCGAAGGCATTACTCACGAATTCACCACCGTTCCTGGTGTTGTTGAAGATGTGATCGACATCATGCTTAATCTGAAGGGCCTAGTCGTAAAGACTTTCAGCAACGAACCTCAATATTTGCATCTCGATATCGATAGATCTGGTGCTGTCACCGGACGCGACATCATGTGCCCAGCCGACGCTACTATCATCAATCCCGATTGGCAGCTTTGCACATTGGCAGAGGGTGGTCGTATTCGTGCTGAGATCACTGTTGAGCGTGGCCGAGGCTATGTGCCTGCTGACTCACACAGCCACTACAAACAAGCTATCGACGTTCTTCCTATCGATGCTGTTTTCATGCCTATCCGCAAAGTAAGCTACAACGTTGAGCCTACTCGCGTTGGTGAATCGACTGATTTTGACAAGTTGACTATTGAACTTTGGTCCAATGGTTCAATGGATGCTACCGAAGCAATTTCTCAAGCTGCCCGTCAGATTATTGAGCACTTGCTACCGATAGCTGAATTGTCCGGTAAGCCAATGGTGCCGGCAGCTACTCAGCCTCAACAACAAGACGGCAAACATAGCTCCATCTCTATCGAAGAGCTCGAGCTTTCAGTTAGAGCCTACAACTGCTTGAAGAGAGCCAATATCAATTCACTCGGCGAGCTTCTCAAATTGTCTTATGACGATCTGATGAATATCAAAAACTTCGGTAAGAAGTCAGCTGACGAAGTGATTGAACGTCTTCGCCAATTCGGCCTCACCTTGGCCGATACACCGAAAGACAAATAAGTTAAAGCCCGTTAAAAGATAGCCCAAAAGTACAAGATTAGAAGGAACTGTTATGCGTCACAGAGTACCCGGCCACCAACTAGGCCGCCCCGCCGACCAAAGAAAAGCGGTATTGCGCGCACTAGCTACCGAGCTGCTTCGTCACGATGAGATCGAAACTACCCTTGCTAAGGCAAAGGCAGTTCGCTCCCACGCTGAGAAGATCATCACCAAAGGTAAGCACGGTCAGGTAGGCGATTACAAAGCTCTTCACGAGAAAGCTAAAAACGGCGATAAAGAAGCCGCTAAAGAAGTAGCTCGTGTTGTGCACTTGCGTCGTCAGGTGTCTAGCTATCTTTACGATAAAGAAGTAGTGAGAAAGGTATTCGACAATATCGCTCCTCGCTATAAAGATCGTCAAGGCGGTTACACCCGCATTATCAAAATTGGACCTCGCCGCGGAGACAACTCCGAAATGGCGATCATCCAACTGGTCTAGACATAGATTCTGTAGGCATTATCTAAGTGCCACGCATCGCCCTCCTGCTTGAGTATTCCGGGAAGAATTTCCACGGCTCTCAATTCCAGGGGGGCGTTCGCACTGTTCAGCATGAATTAGAAAAGGCCGTTAGTGTTTTGGCTAAAGTTGATATGCGTGTGCATATGAGTGGGCGCACCGATACTGGTGTCAATGCCGGCGGCCAGGTGGCTCATTTTGATTTCCCCTTTGCCGGCCCTGAAGATGAGCTAGATCTCGATTTGCATCAGATGGCCTGGAGTTTGAACGGAATTTTGCCCAGAGATATTTCGGTGGTGGATTTGCAGGTGGTTCCGGAAACATTTCACGCTCGTTACAGTGCGACAAAAAGACAGTATGTTTATCGAATCTTGAACCGTTCGCAAAGATCTGCCTTGTTAAAAGATACTCACCTCCATGTGCGTCAGCCTCTGAACCTGAAACCTATGCAGGACGGGGCTTCCCGCCTTTTGGGGCAGCATGATTTTAGTGCGTTTCGCTCCTCTACCACCTCGAATGCCAACCCATCTTGCCTGATTTACCGTGCTGAATTGTTGAATTTACGTGAAGGGGAGCTGGAGTTCTGGATAGCGGCCGATCACTTCGTGTACAATATGGTCCGCATTATTGTCGGAACCCTACTAGAAATAGGGCTCGGCAAAAGGGACGCGGAGAGTGTTTCTCAGGCTCTTGAGAAAAGAGATCGAGAGCTCGCCGGCCCTAACGCTCCCCCTTGGGGTTTGACGTTGGATTCGGTCCATTACCCCGAAGCCTTCAGGCTGTGGGAGCAAAAGTTCCAGGAGATTTTAAAGTGAAGACTTATTGCCCGAAACCAGAAGAAGTAACCAGAGAATGGTTGGTAGTCGATGCCGAAGGTAAAACTTTGGGTCGTGTTGCTAGTGAAGTTGCCAATGTACTCAGAGGCAAGCACAAACCTGAATACACCCCTCACGTTGATTGCGGCGACTTCGTCGTTGTAGTTAACGCCGAGAAGATTCAAGTCTCCGGTAAAAAAGAAGTTCAAAAAATGTATAGACACCACTCTGGTTTCCCAGGTGGTTTCAAGGAAGAAAGCCTTGCGCACTTGAGAGCAAGACGGCCTATCGCCATCCTTGAGAAAGCTATCCGTGGCATGATGCCCCACAACAAATTGGGCGATCGCCAGTTCACCAAGTTGAAGGTTTATGTCGGCGCTGAGCATCCACACATTGCTCAGAAGCCTGCTGACTTGAAGCTTCCTGAACACGTTCACGCTAGCTAATTAGCGACCGGTAGACAATATTCAGAACATTCGAAGATATATACATAGGAAAAAGAGTTCCACATGACTAGCGTTATTCAGTACATCGGCACAGGACGAAGAAAGTGCGCCACAGCCAGAGTTCGTTTGATCCCTGGTACCGGTACGGTCACTATTAATGGCCGCACCATGGAAGATTACATTGGTGGTCGCCCCGGTCTAGCTAAAGAAATTTATGCTGGTTTTGAAGCGGCAGACGCCATGGGCAGATTTGATGTCATGGTTTTAGTCCGCGGTGGTGGTATTGCTGGTCAAGTTGGTGCTATTCGCCACGGTATCGCTCGGGCCTTGTCTGAGGCTGCTCCACAAAATCGTCCGACCCTACGTGCTGAAGGTCTGCTTACTCGCGACCCACGTATCAAAGAGCGGAAGAAAGCTGGTCGTAAGAGAGCTCGTAAACGGTTCCAATTCTCGAAGCGTTAAATTGTTGGAGCTTATGCTCCTATGGATTGCTTCATTTCAAAATATCAAAACGGCCAGCAATGGCCGTTTTTTTATTGGCAATAAAAAAAATGGCAGTTCTAAGAGCCTGCCATTTTCTAAATTATTCAGGCTAATCTCTGAGCTAATCTTTGGGTTATTCTCTTAGCTATTCTTGGACTGCTTGGTCGCTAGCTTCGCTCTCCGCTTCTACCTGGGCAGAACTGGGCTTGATCATCTCAGTGTCTTTGCCGCCGACAATGCCCTGGGCTCTGAATTTATTTTGAAAGCGAAATAGCGCGATAAAGGCGGAAAGAGCTATGGCAACGGTTAGTACTATGAAGCCCCAGCCAGCCGGCTCTTGATAGTTGTAAAGCAAAAAGGCGCCGGCGGAGAAGCTGACGCAGGATAGAAATAGTGAAAGAGGAATATAGAGAGCGCTAATTGACTGCCAGACCTCAGCTTTCTCGGCTGCTAGTTCGGCTGCCTGCCGTTCTTTTTTTGCGGCAATTTGTTCGGCGGTCAATGAAACTTTAGGCTCTTGGCCGTCAAGTTTGCGCTCTTCCACTAGCTCACCTGTACTCATAATGCTCCTCATGCGCTCACTATTTAGTGGCTGCTTGACTATATATTAGCATCAGCTCTGCTTCCCTTTCCTTATTGCTTCCTCAGGCTTTCTTTGGCTTTGTCTTACGGGCTCACAACCATTAAAAGAATTTGTCGGGGATGATACACTGGTGACGATGTCAAAGTTTCCGACTAAGTCTAAAAGCCGATCCGAGATAGAAAAACTGTGCCCGCAATGCCGTCGACCGGTAAATAGGCGGATGGGTTTTTGTTTGGATTGTGGCGACTTTGTTGATTCGTCTAAGACTTTGTCTAAAAGCGGTCGCCAGCGAGTTATTGAGGCACCTCCGGCGCGCCGGGTACTCCGTGGCTCACCGCTGAAGACACCAGTGCTTCTTGTTGGTGGTTTACTCGCCACTATTTTGCTTGGTCTGTTCGCCCTTACGGTCTACGAATGCTGCAATAGCTTTGATGCCAGTCATAAAGATTTGGTCAGGCTGGCTGAGAGTTATTTGGCCAAAGGTGATGAAGCCAATGCCGTTAGTGTGCTAGAGCGGAGTCTCTTAGAAGAGAAGAGGCCGAAGCAAGAGCAACGACAAGTATTGCTCGATCGTGCCCTATTTGCCCTGGCCGCTAAAATGGTTGCTCAGGGTAAGTATCGCGACGCCGTCACATGCTACTCCCGTATTTCGCCAGGCTTTGAGCATCATGATGAAGTCCTGAAGCTCATTGCCGAGTATTCCGATAAAGCTCTGCCGGTTATATTTGGTGATGCTGTAGGTGGTGCGGACACCGCTGAAGCTGCAGATAAAGGACGGGACGTAAGTCCTGTAGATATCTTGATGCATCAGGCCGGTGGTGCCAAGAGCGAAAGTATGAGCCGACTTGAGAAAGCCGTTATGACAGTGGTGCCTTCGTCTAGCTCTAGTTCTACAGGTAAAGTTACGAATAAAGCAGCCGATAAATCAGCGCTAGTACCCGCTCTCGTTTCACCGGAGCATAAACCCTCAGCGAAACTTGAGAGTTCAGCTCTCTCATTGTCTTCCCCCGCTCAGTCAAGTTCTGAAAGGGGTATAGCTCGCTACAATGAACTGTTGGCCAATTATTTCGTTCGTCATAGTGGCAGCGCTTCTGAGCCACCTTCTTACGAAGAATGGGTTAAGTCGGGAACGAAAGATTTTTAAATGACCAAAAAGCACTCGCCTGGACCACATACTAGTAATAGTGCTATTGCTGCCGATGTCAGTGCAGAGCAACACTGGGTAGGGCGCAAAGCGGTTGTAATTTTTTGTTCGATTCTATTCTTGTTATGTCTAGCTGCTCATGCTGCCTCTATCTGGAATGGATTTACTTTAGGCGATTATTTTCAGGTTCAACCTTTACGTGGCATTGAGCCAAAAAAATGGAATGAATACTGGATTCAGTTATTCGCTGATGGCTTTCTTCATCCTTTTTCTGCACCAATTACTGCTGCCTCGATTGCGCTAGACTTTCAGTCCGCGGGCTTTAATCCGGCTCTATACCATGCGGTAAATGTGTTGTTGCACGTTGGTTGTGTCCTCAGTTCATTCTTTCTTCTTAGTCGCCTAACTACATTCTTTCGGGCCGGGCGTAAGTATGTTGCTGCTAGTAATTACCCTCTTCTAGTTCCCTTTCTCGCCTCAGCACTGCTGGCGGTGCATCCTATAGCTAGCGATTCTGTCGCTCATATTATGAGTCGAGGCAGTCTAATTACATTCTTGTGCTTTTCCCTGGCATTGAATGCATTTCTCACCGGATTTATGGCTAAGTCGGTGGGGCGAGGGGTGTTCGGTTATCTGGCGGCTTATCTCTGTGTTGCCTTTTCGGTTTTTACTTCCTGTCAGGCTATTACTATTCCGCTTTCAATGATTGTTCTTGGTTTGCTCTTAAAGCCTGCCAATGATGGCGCTGAAGGTTGCTATTCTTGGCAAGATTGGCTCTACGAAAGAGCTTGGGAGTTTGGTGCTCTGATAGCTACCACAGTCGGCTTGCCCTTCTTATTTATGTTTAAGAGCACCTTGCCTGTGGGAAATGGTCTGGGCTTGCCTCTTCTGTCTGAGCAAGTTTATTTTGCCACTCAATTTAAAGTGCTAGCTTTATACTACCTACGCATTTTTATTTTTCCGATTGGCCTTACTATTGCACCAATATTTGCTATCGCCAGCGGCTTTGGTGACCCGGGTGCCCTGGCTGGAATGGCTGTAGTAGCAATTGCCCTGGGTTTGATGGTGAAATTTAAAGGCCAGCCGCTGTCGCTGTTTGGCTTGTATCTGTTTCTTATTGGCTTATTGCCGCAGGCTGTGATCTTACAGCCTGAGTATGCCTCGGCAGAGCGCTTCTACATGTCGTGCTTTGGTCTTGGCCTTGTTGTCGCTGACTTAATTGCGCCACTACTGGCAGGGATGCTGCAGCAAGGTGGTCGTAAATTACTGGGACTGCCAACTAAGCCTTTGTTGCTCGTTACGCTGGCCTTCTTGACTCTGATTGGTCTTTCTAACTGGCGTGATCGAGCTTATTCTAGTAATAGCGCACTTTTGCGTGGTGGCCTGAGACTTGAAGCAAATGATTCTAGGCTAAGGGCTTTGCTGGCATTTATGCTCAGTATTGATGGTGGCGTCAATATTGAGCGTGGCAATATTGAAGCATTGAGAGCCCTGAAGCAGGATGAGAAATTGCCCTTAGCTCTCATGGCCCAAGCAAGCTATCAAAGTACGCAACGTATGAATTCTGAGGCCGCTAATTTGTTTGCTGCTGCTTTAAAGTTGGCTGAAGAACAAAAGCTTTCTTCTGAGATTATTCTCTCTGCAAAAGCTGGCTTGGCCTTGGCCATGGCTGAGCAAGAAACAATTACTAATCCTCGTTATATGCAAGAGCTGGCCAAAAGCGCTCTCACTCTCTATCCAGCTAAGGCTAGGCTTCATTTGGCACTGGGTAAAGCCTATTTAGCTGAGAATAAACCTGAATCAGCTGAGCTAGCTTGCCGCCAGTTTGACCGAGGTCGAATTTTTGACCGCAATGACGTTGATTTCACCGAACCCTATGTGCGAGCAGCTCTTAACACAGGCTATCCCTTCCGATTCGAAGTGGCACATGGTGCCGCGCGAACGGCCTACAAAATTAAGAACTCGGCGACAGCCGAATTATTGTGGGCCCGAGCCTGCTTAGAAACTGGTCGAATTCGCAAGGGCATGGCCCTGATCAATCAATACTTCGAACGTGTGCCGCAGCCAACTGCTGAGGCCTATAAAATTGCATCTGGCCTGTCTAAGCAGTCCGGCGATCAGTCTGCTGCTGCTGCCTATCTATCCCTGGCTAAGAAGATCGATCCAGAGATTGATAAGCACGTACATCTATTTTTGACTGTGGCGCCTAAGCCCAGCGGGGAAGATAATCAGGGGCCGAGCAAAATCGGTAAGTGATAAAGGCCTATTTCTCTCTAGGGTAAATCCGCTTGATAACCCTGGCGAAATCTTCAGAATAGAAAGCCTCTGTAGGCTTGGCTTTGACAGGAATTTACTAATGAACCTACCAAATACTGGAGCTTTGAGCTCGGTTGCTTTTTTGCGCCCATATCTAAAAAAGACTGTGGTGGCTATCAGTATTGTCTTATGCCTTGGCGCAGTTATTTCAATGCTTCATGACATTGAATACACTGGCCAGGATGTTTCGGTCAGAGGACTGCGAATTTTTACATGGCTGAAGCTGCTTGTACCGAAGAGCCTTTACACCCAAAAAGAACTGAAGCTACCACGGGCAGAAAGCGTTCTTTTTACCCGCGGTCTAGAATCTCTTAGACCCGAGTTTATAGAACAAGGCTCGGTTTATGATTGTCGCTTTCTTGCCACGGTGGCTTCGCTGTGTGCCAGCGAAAGTAGCCGCCGCCAGTTGTTCTCTTCTATTAAGACTGGCAGCGACGGTAGCTATAGCGTCTATTTCCCTGGCATTAAGGAGACAGTGAGCGTCTCAAAACTTAGTCCGTATGAGCTTCTACTCTATGCTAAAGCCAAAGACGGAGATTGTCTCAGTACCGGAGTTTGGTTGCCCGTGCTTGAGAAAGCTTATGGACAATATCGCAACGAGCACCAGAATTTCTTTGATCAGACTCGCCGTTTTTGTAAACATGCCATATTGGAGGGCCGTTTTACTGCTAACTCTGAACTACCTGGGTTTGCTGCTGCCTATGGTGCCACCGATGACCAGGCTGCGGTCTTACTTGGTTGTAGGCCTCTCACCGAATATAAAACACTTTCTTTTGAATGCGGAGAGTTTGGCTTTGGTAAGGGCTATGTCACTTTAAGGCAGTTGAATAGCTGGTTTAATCGTGCTCAAGTTAGTCGCGATTTTGTCGTTGAACAAGACAATGCCTTGCGTAGATGCAGTCAGGGGCGACTCTTTGGTATTGCCACCACTGAGTTAAATGGCAACTGCCAGGCTTACGGCCTGATGCCTGGTCATGCTTATGGTTTATTGGCTTACAGCCCAGATAGGCATGCCATCAAACTGAAAGATCCGTTCGGTCGGGGTGACCTGCGCCGAGCCGATTCAAAAAAGGCTCTAGACGGTGTGGATGACGGTATATTCGAAATCGGTTTGAGCGATTTCAATTTGCTTTTCTCGCACCTTAGATTGGCTAAGTAAAGTCAGCTTACCAGCCTGAAATCTTGGTCTTGAGGTCAGCGAGACTGTTAACTGGTTTTTCACAGGTAAAGTTTTGGCAGATATAAACAGTGGTTTTTTGATCTATTGCTGTCTTGTCTTTGAGAAATTCTAGTTCGGCCTTAGCGCTTGCCACTGCCACCACTTTGTTGGGGTAGTATTTCTGATGCAAGGCAAAGAGCATCTCCCTTTTTTCGTCATTGGGAGCTAGAGCTATTGCCACTTCTGGGCCATTAAAGAGATACATGTCTAGACAGCTGAGCAAATTGGCAAACTGATCAGGCATGCGACTAAAGTGGGGTCCGTAAAGACCAAATATTTCTTCGACTAATGTCAGATACGCTGCTTTACCAGTTAATTTATAGAGTTTTAGCAAAACGGTGGTGGCTACTGATGTGCCCGAGGGCACTGAGCCATCATAGTGACTGCGTGGCCGCACCACTAGCTCTTCGTGATCGCAAGCTGTGAAGAATAAGCCGCCTTCTTCTTCATCTCTGAAGTACTTGATCATCGACTGCGCCAGCTGCTCTGCTGTGTTTAGCCATTTAGCATCACCGTCCACACTGGCAAGGTTGAGTAGAGCCTCAATGAAATAAGCGTAGTCATCAAGGCAGCCTTGTAGTTTGACTATGCCTTGGCTATCTGTGGCATTGACTGGCATGCCCCAGACTCGCATGAGGCGGTCATCAACTTTTAGGTTGTCTAAGATGAAGTTAGCTGCTTTCAGTGCTGCCTGCAGGTACTCTGGCTTGGCAGTGGCCTTATAGCCTTTAATAAAGGCCGTAATCATCAAGCTGTTCCAGCTGGTAAGCACCTTCTCGTCGCGAGTTGGGCGAATGCGTTGGGCGCGCTCTTCCATTAGTTTTGCCGAAGCACTATCGATGCGCTGCCAGAGTTTGTCTAAGGGGGTGGTGAACTGGCGTGAAAGCTCTTCTGGTGATTTGCTCAGATGCAAGATTGATGTTTTATGTTCAAAATTACCACGCTCACTAACACCAAATACTTGGTTGAACCAGGTACCTTCTTCTTCGCCTAAAACTGCTGTAATTTGCTCTGGACGCCAGACATAGAACTTGCCTTCTTCGCCTTCTGAGTCTGCATCTAAGCTTGAATAGAATGCTCCTTGATTAGTTGTCAGCTCACGGCTGACAAAGTTCAAAATTCCTTCTGCTACTCTCAACCAGTATTCCCGTCCGGTTAACAAATAACCGTCAATATAAGTCTTGGCTAGCAGGGCGTTGTCGTAGAGCATTTTTTCGAAGTGTGGTACTAACCAGTGGCGATCTACCGAATAGCGGGCAAAGCCACCACCGATTTGATCGTAAATGCCGCCATAGGCCATTTTATCTAGAGTAATTTGGACAACATCGAGGCATTCCTCTTTGCGGCTGTCACTGAATGTAGATGATTTAGCGCAGGCCCGCATGGCCAAGTCTAGACTCATCGAATGGGGGAATTTTGGCGCACCGCCGAAGCCACCATGATCGCGGTCAAAGTTGCGCTGGATCTTTTCTAGGGCGGCATTGATGGTATTGGTATTTACCACAGCTGCAAAGCCAGTCTTGTCGTTGTCGTCGCTCTTGTCTGACTTGATGCGCTCCATAAGCTTGAGATGATTTGCTAGCTCTGAAGCGCTGTCGAGAATTTGGGCATTGCTTGTCTTCCAGGCCGCGGCTAAGTTTTTCAGAACTTTTTTAAAGCCTGGTAGACCGTGGTGATCATTGACTGGAAAGTAAGTGCCACCAAAAAATGGCTGGCAATCTGGTGTAAGAAATACAGTCATCGGCCAACCACCATGGCCTGTCATGAGCTGAATGGCTTTCATGTATATTTCGTCTAGGTCTGTTCTTTCTTCGCGATCAACTTTAATGTTGACGAACAGTTCATTCATCAAGTCGGCAGTCTCTTGATCTTCAAAAGACTCGTGGGCCATAACATGACACCAGTGGCAGGCGGCATAGCCAATAGAAAGAAGAATTGGTTTGTTCTCTTGCTTGGCTAGATGCAGCGCTTCTTCGCCCCAGGGATACCAGTCTACTGGATTCTGGCAGTGTTGCTGTAAATAGGTGCTGGTCTCATTGGCCAGACGGTTTGGGACGCTTTTGATGTTAGGGCTGTTGTCTTGCTTCTTAGTCACTGAACATCCTCTTTTACTCGTTTTTGTTTGCTGGCCATAATGCGCCCGTAGGCTTCTTCTGTGGCGGCAACGGTTTTTTCCCAGCTGATAGCCTGAGCCGATTGACGCGCTTGTTTTGATAATTTTTTGTAGAGTTCAGTGTTGCCCATAAGCTTAGCCATTAGGTCAGCAAGCTCAGGGGCGCTGAGATGGTTCTGCAAGATTAAGGCGTCATTGTTATCGCTTAAGACTTCGCTGACTCCACATACCTGGCTGACGATTGGTACTAGACCGTATTGCATAGCCTGAATCGGAGCCATACCAAAGGGTTCGATTTTTGATGGCAGAACCAGAGCTTTGGCTTTAGCAAAGACACTGGCCATATCTTTTTGATAGCCAAGAAATTCGACATTAGAGCTTATGCCCAGGTTGATCATGTCAAATTTTTGCAGCGGTTTTTCTTTCAGGCCCGCAATCAGAAGGCGAAAATCGAGTTTCCTTTTCTTTAGTATTGAGCAAGCTTTGAAGAGTGTATCAAGACCTTTTTTGCGCATGCCTTTGCCGACAAAAAGGAAGGGAAACGGCCCTTCTTCTTCACTTCTCTCTTCAGCTGCCTGCAGCTCTTGGGCTAAGCTGGCACCGGGCGGAGCAATGGCAAAGGGAGCCGATTGCTCAAGCTTATAGGTATTGTAGAAATCATCTTTCATCACCGTGGCAACAAATATGCGCATAAGTGATTTTTGACACAGCTCAAGGTCATATTTATGGCGTAGCTTATAAGCTTTAGCGCTGGCCATTTTGAAGTTATTGAGCAGCTTTTCCAAGGGATAACCAACTAGCGATAAGCGGCCGGCTGTATGGTTATGAAAAGTGACCGCATCTAACTGCACACTATTAAGGGGGAAGTGTTGTGAATGAACAATGTCGAAAGGACCGAATTTGTCTACGGCTGCTGACGCAACCTGCCTATAGTGCTCGATCTTCTGCCATTTATTACTGCCTTTTTTTGCTCCGGCAAATTTATGCACTACTAAGTTAGCGTGGCTGAGATTACTCTCGTCGATTTCGCAAATTACAGTGACCTTGTGCCCGCTTTTAAGTAGCCCTTCAATTAGCTTCAGGGCATAGAGCTCAAGCCCACCCTGACTAGAGAAAAGTCGCAAAACCAGGGCGATTTGAAGCTTCGCGCTCATAGTCAATTTAAACCTAATTTAGCGTTGCTAGAAGACCATCGTACAGGTGCATGTTAGCGTTGAGGACACCGTTTAAGCCAAACTCAACCGCTTCAAAGCTTTGATTTTGATTGAGAAAATAGAGAGCCAGAGCAATTGAGTCGCCAGAATGCTCTTCTTCTACTCTGACGTGATCAAACCAAATGTGGTGTTGCAGCGAGAATTGTTGAAAGGCTATTTGCAGAGCTTTGAATTCTTCAACTGCCATCAGCTCGGTAGCAGTAATGGCACCAGCAGCAATGGCAGCTTTAGAAAGGGAGCGCGTCTGCTCTTTTATCTGAGGCGCATGCTTAGTCGTGTGTTGTTCGCTAGGAAAATAAAGTGGTGTCACTGCCTTGATGAAAGTCTTGACTGATTTTTCTACAGCATAATTTTTATATTGATCGCGGCTAACACCGGCACAGAAGGCGACATCTTGTAGTTGCAGCTGGTGGCGCTCACTGTCGACACCGTTGCCGTATTCGTTGCGCACATTCTCTAAAATGAAACCTACTGCTGATTCGGGCATGATAGTGGCGGCTTTGAGCAAGAGTCTGCGCAGATGCGAGGCATGAGCGTCATAGTTCTTCAGTAGACGGCCGGCGGCTTCTACTGTAATTTTCTTTGTTCTTAGGGCTTTGAAAAGAGGATGTTCAAAGGCCTGATGTACTTTGGCAAAATTGCGCAGGGCTAGTTCCATGTCAGGGTTAGCCAGGACAGCCATTCTGAGACGGCTCTGCCCCAAGGTTTTCGTGAAGGTCTTGCAGTCCGTCTGCTCTGTAAGATTTGTGGCTAAAGTCATTTTACTTGTTGCAGCACTAAAAATCGTAATTACGAGGCCTTAGTGCTGGCTAGAGTTTTTTTTTCACTTTCGCCTTCTGCTTCTTCGTTTTCTAAGAGCCATTGAGCCTCTAGAGCGGCCATGCATCCAGTTCCAGCAGCGGTGATGGCTTGGCGATAAAGTTCGTCTTGGACGTCACCAGCGGCGTAGACGCCTTTGATTGAGGTTTTAACACCATCGGTTTTGATATAACCGGTTTCGGTTAGCTCAATTTGACCTTGGAAGAGTTCGGTGTTTGGTTTGTGACCAATGGCAACGAAGACGCCGTCCGCAGGCAGTTCTTGTACTTCGTTGGTCTTGATATTGCGCAAGCGAATCGCTGTAACTTGGCCTTCTTTGACATCAAGAATATCTTCTACCACTGAGTCTAAAATGAAATGCACTTTTGCATTGTTGCGGGCCCGGTCAGCCATGATTGCTGAGGCTCTGAAACTATCTCTTCTGTGCACTACTGTGACAGAACTGGCAAAGCGAGTAAGGAAGGTCGCTTCTTCTAGGGCGGTATCGCCTCCGCCAATTACAAATACGGTTTTGTCACGGAAGAAAAAGCCGTCGCAGGTGGCGCAAGCTGATACGCCGTGGCCCATCAGTTTGCTTTCAGACTCAAGCCCAAGAAGTTTGGCCGAGGCACCAGTACCGATAATCAGCACATCGGTGATGATTTCGTCAGAACTGGTCTTAATTTTAAATGGGCGGCTGCTCAAATCTACCGATTCAGCATTGTCATAAATAAACTGAGTACCGAAGCGTTCAGCTTGCTTATGCATTTCTTCCATCAGTTCTGGACCGAGGATGCCATTAGGGAAGCCGGGGAAATTCTCAACATCAGAAGTAATTGTCAGCTGTCCACCAGCCTGTAGCCCCTGAATTACCAGTGGTTCTAAATTAGCACGGGCCGCATAAATGGCGGCGGTGAGACCAGCAGAGCCGGAGCCGAGAATAGTTACTTTCTTTCTTATTGGCATTGAGTTTTCCAGAATTTCAGATATTTAGATTGTATGTTCATGACTTGGTTATTAGAACTACTTTCAATATTACTTAACTGATCAAATAAATCACTTAAATCAATTTGATTTACCTGTTGACAATCTGGGTCAATAAGTGCTTTCAATTGAGGTAGATGGCCTTAGGCCGTAGGGCAAGTTGTCTTTTAAGGGCGCTATTTCTTCAGTTAAGCTGCTCAGCTCAAGAACTAATCTGCTTTTGGCTTCTTCTAGCCCCTCTATCTTTTTGCTGCCGATTTTTTTAGCGGCGACTTCAAGTGCTTCCTTTAATAGGGTCAAGTCATGATGCTTGCCGAGAAGCTGCTGGGCTTGTACAAGTTCGAGGTTGGTCAGTCCAAAAAATTCTGCCAGTATATAGCGCCAGCGTTTTACTGAGAGCCTCAACTGATGAAGCTCTTCGTCGCTATTGGCTAATTTTGCCTGTTCATGAGCGACGCGTTCTGTGGCCTCAAGAAAGCCAACCATGTGATGGTAGGCTGAATCGTTAATAGAGAGTCTAAGCTCGTCTTCACTGAAGGCCAGGTACTGCTCAAGCTCGTAGGCCTTTCGACCCAGGTAGGCTTTGAGAGCGCTGACGGCGCGGTGTAGTTTGAGCTTGCCGATTCTTTGCGCCACTACTTTTGTTAGTTTCTTGCGTTTCTTCACCCAAAGCAAAATCACGTCTTCTGGCAGCGAATATTCTTTGGCGTGGGCTATGTTGACGTCAATATCCCGTAGCTTGCCAAGCTGCTTGTTCAGTTCTTTAAAGGTGCGGCCGATATCTTTTTCGTATTGGTCGTCTTGCCAACGGTCTAGGCACATGATGTCCCAGATTGAGTACCAGCGCCTCAGTACCACCCTGATTTGGTGCACGCGATCAAAGGTGAGCTTCTTGTGCGCCTTGCTTAGGCACTTTTCAATGTCACGCATGACATGTAGAGCTCTGCTTTCTTCTTGCGAAAGCCAGGAAACTTCAATTAAATGTTCCGGAGCATGTTTCATTTTTGGCGACATTATTTAAGTATGTCATTTAATAGCTCAGTTGATCGCTTTATGATCAATTCTTTGCCCCCTCTTCGATATACCGCCCGCGCTCTTTCAATTAAGCTCGGCATGGTTACTGTCTCGTGAGCGGGCAGGTGATAGGGGTTTCTCAAAAACTTGCGAATTGGTTCGGCGTTATCTTGCCAGTGGAAACGTTGACCCAGGCGCAGGGCATTGGCTTTCATTGCCTCTAGCTTCTCTTTGTCATTCAAGCAGAGCTTGATAGCCGCGGCCCAGGCATCTTTATCGCCGTAGGGCAATGCCATTCCAGCACATCCCGCTTCAATCAATTCGGCGAGCTGGTCGCCGCCTGTGGTGAGAATCGGTATGCCGCACCAGAAATAGTCAAGCAAGCGTGTGCGGAAGGAAAAGCGCGTCTCCGGCAGGTCAAAGTGCGATGAGACAGCAATGGTGGCATCAAGCAAATAGTTGACCCGTTCTTCATAGTCAACCCAGCCAGATAAGAAGAAGACATTTTTGTCTGTCAAACCTAGTTCTTCTGCAAGGGCAATGGCTTTTGTGGTCATGTCCATGACCGGAACTTTGGGATTGGGCGATTTGGTGCCCATAAAGACCAGGCGAATATTGGGAATTTCTGAGACTACTTGTTTCACTGCTTCAATTACAGTGAGGGGATCAAACCAGTCCCAGATGCCGCCACCCCATAAGAGCACGGGGTCGTCAGGACCAATCTTGGGGATGCGATCCCTTAGGCCTGGGCCGTTTTTTGCTGCTGCAGTTGCCGGTAGGCCAAAGGGCACAACGTCAATCAGTTTGCGCAGGCTGGGGTCAAAGTTGTACATGGCTGGGTTGATACGCCCTAGGGCGCAGAATCTTCCTAGCCAATAGTCGCGCTGTCTTTCTGAGGCGCATACAGTCAGGTCGGCAGCCAACATGTGCTTTTCTAAAACTTTGTGCATTAAGCGATAACTCGATGAAGCCTGCACGGCGTCGTCTTTGTATTGCACTAAAACACTGAATAAATATGGGTCGTAAAGATCGACAATCAAATGCTTGTTCATTTCGCTTAGAAAAGGAAATGGTTTAAGCACATTGGCTTGAAGGAAGATTGTGCTGGCTTCTGTGGCTAATTCAGAGAGTTTTTGTCGGCCACCGCCGGTAACCACTTGTAAATTAGGTACTTCACTGACTTCATTCTCAACTTCCACAGGTGAAAAGACCACAACTGGAAATTCTGGAGCAATCGCTTTGCCTAACTCGACGGCGCGAATGGCCGGACCGGCCATCTTTTTTGAGATGGGCTCTAAGGTAATGATAAGAATTTTCGAATTACTCAAGATGTTTCTTTGATGCTGATGCGGAATTTATTAAGCGGCTCCGCCAATTATAGCTGTATAGACTAAACGGATGTAGCAAGAAGAGCCTATAAGCAGTAAAATAGCTGGCTGTGCAGCATTTATTGAAGCAAGGATCAAATTTTGAGCGATACTTTGGCGCCTGAGTCTATCAAAGACTTAGTCTCAGTTGTAATTCCAAACTGGAATGGCAAACGGTTTTTGACTGGAGTGCTAGATTCACTGGCCAAGCAGAGCTATAAACAGGTTGAGGTAATTGTCGTCGACAACGGCTCCCATGACGGTTCTGTTGAATTCATTCGCGAGAATTATCCTTTTGTGCGTTTGGCTCTTTACGAGAAAAATACCGGTTTCGCTGTGGCAGTAAATCGCGGTATTCGCGAGTCTAAGGGCGAGTATATAGCTCTCATCAATAACGACACTGTGCTCGAAGACGAATTCATTGCCGAACTCGTCAAGGGTATGCATGAGCATCCTGAGTGCGGTTCGCTTGGTTGCAAAATGCTGGCTTATGATGACCATACCTTGCTAGACGGCGTTGGCGATGGGTATAGGCGAGGCGGACTGCCTGGACGTATCGGCCATAGAGAGAAAGACACAGGTCTTTTTGATCAAGGTCGCTATATTCTTGGAGCCTGCGGTGGGGCTGCTCTCTATCGCCGCTCGCTTTTCTGTGATATTGGCTTGTTCGACGACGATTATTTTGCTTATCTAGAAGATGTAGATATAGCTTTGCGCGCCCAAAGCGCGGGATATAAGTGTTATTACATTCCTACTGCTCGTATCTACCATCTTGGTTGCGGCACCACTGGTAGTGGCTATTCTCCCCTGGTGGTAAAGCTATCAGCGCAGAATAACTGGAACACAATTGTTAAAAATATTCCGCTGCCGCTGTTGCTTAAATTCTTGCCGCAGATTGCTTTTTGGCAGGCTTACTATTTGGCTGTGGTCTGTGTTCGTGGTGGGCAAGTATTGCCCTGGATTGAAGGCAGCTTTAAGGCTTTATTGCTGCTGCCTAAGATGCTTGGTAAGCGTGCTCAGATAAACAAGAAACGCAAAGTTAGCCTGAAGTATTTTGAAGATGTAATTGTTGAATCAGAAAATGATCTAAGCGCTGCTCGCGATCGGCTCTATAAGAACAAAGTGTCTGAGACTATCAAGGGCGCTCGCTAGACGCTATTCGTTACTGATTTGATTATTCGTGGGTATGGTTGTGAGCGCTCGGAGGAGCGTCACCGCTTAGTGAGTTGGCGGCGTAGTCGAGGTCTTCTATTGTTTGGGTCAGTTGCGAAGTGGCCGACTTAATGGGCGAGTAGGCCTTGGTAAATTTGCGCATACGCAGTTGTTCTAGGCCCATTCGCATTTGACCAAGTGCTTCTTCTGTGCGTTCGATGGCTGCAGCCACTGCATCTTGCACTAAGTCGATCTTATGGCTGGTATCTTTCGAGCGGCAATTCTGACAATATCCGAGGATGTCAAAACGACTGGTGGTGTGATCAAAGCCTTTGCGTTGGGCCACGGCTTTACCAAAGCCGCGAATAAGTTCATCGTAAAATTCGATAGTCATGCCACAGGCTAGACAGATTAGATGGTCGTGAGCTGGCCCCTCTTCTGCTGCTTCATAGCGCAGGCCACGATCGCCGCTAACGGTGATGACATTGCCATCTGCTTTAAGGCGGTTAAGGGTGCGATATACAGTCGACAAGCTAACTTTTAAGCCTTGTTCTACTGCTAGCTCGTACACTTCGGGAGCGGTTAAGTGGTCTCCCCTCGGTATAGCTTTGACGATAGCTTCGATTGCTTCCTGGGTGGAGAGCAGTCTGTTTTTTGTTTCATCCATACATATATGTTCGCCGATTTCTGGCCAGAGTGATCATACTTTCAACTTATTCAATTGCATTCTTGTCTTGATTCTAATTGAGAATGATTTCTAAATCGTGAAAATTGGTCAATTGCCCCGACTAGTCTTTGTTTTACTTTATTATCAAGTGCTAATCGAGGCTTCTCAGGAAATGTCAGTTTGTCTCAATTGAGATTGGGAATCACTGCGAAGAAAGTGCCGAAAAAGGGCATTAATGGCTGTTTTAGGCTCGATTTTTGCCAAAGCCTTTATATTTTCTTTAGACATGTTCGATTGACACTCACTATTGAGAGTGATAACTTTCAATAGTTGCTAATGAGAATAATTCGCAATTGCTTACAGAGTACTTGTACTTCACTAGCGGACCGAAGAGTTCTCATCAACCGGCTGCTGTCAAGCTGCTGGTTCTGGCAAGCAGAGCTTTAGTACTTTTATCAATCAGCATTGGAGATTGGCATGAAATCTAACAAGTCTAACAACAAGCGCAGCAAACGTGGCCAGAGCATGGTTGAGTATGCCCTCGGCATCGGTTGTGTCGCCGCTCTTTGCGTCGTTGCTCTCGGTTCACTCGGTCACATTTCTGGCGAGATGATTAGAAACGTTGAAACCGCTACTAACTATGGTGGTTCAACTTCAGCAGCTGTTGGCCGTACCATCAAAGTTGGCGCAACTCCATGGGTGCTGCAATAGACCTAGTTGTTTATGTAGTTTGAAGAGTGTTTGTTTGGCAAACACTCTTCAGACTTTTAAGGTAACTGATGCCTGAATTAAAAGTTAGATCGTCAAAGAGACAAACATATAGAGGTAGGGGCAAGGCTTGCTCCTACCTTAACTTGATTCGGTCTTCTTATCGGCCTACTTATAGAAATAGCGGTCAATCAATGGTCGAGTTTGCTTTCGCCATTCCATTTTTGTTGTTGATTGTGTTGACGATCATGTATTTTGGCCGGGTATTTTATACCAAACAGGCTGTCGCTATGGCCTGTCAGGAAGCTGCTCGCCTTGCTAGTCGCACACCAGAATTGAGTGACGCCCAAGTGCGAGAGAGTTTGACCGGGTTCTCAACTTCTGGAGACGCCGTCAATGCCAACTCAGTTGTTGCTCAACAGCTCGGCTCTGCCAGACTGCTTTCCCAGGGCACCACTGGTAGTCTTCCTCCTGGCGCCAAGGTCAAGGTGCTGCCTTTTGATTCGGATGGCAGTATCGAAGATGAAGTTGCTCCGGGCACCGTGGGCGTGCGCATAGAATATCCTTTTGTTTTTGTTGGCAATGCCTTCTCCACTAGCGCTAGCGAATTCGGAAATTCCGTTGGTGTCTACAGCGGCGCTGGCGGTTCTCCTGTTTCATTTCTCAATTTTCCAATATCTGAGAGAGCGGTGTCTTTCACAGAGGTTTACCAGCAGTAGTAACTAAATAGTTCTATTTCGAGGTGTCTATGCGTACGTCAATCCCAGCGACAAATTCAGAAATTTCATCGGTTTCGTCATTGCTTGGGCGAGAACGTTTACCAGCCAAGAGTGTCAGCCCAAAGTCTTTTAATTTGGTGCCGATCCTCATAGCTCTAGTCGTAATACTTCTGCTAGTGGCAGCAGCTCGTACTTTTGCCCCTCATGCACCGGTGGCCAAGACCGTGCAGATCGTTGGAGCTGGACAAGACATTTTTCCTGGTACTCGAATTAGCTTTCAAGATTTGCACTATGTGATTGTGCCCGACTCATACTACAGCGAAGATATGTTTACCAAGACAAATATGTTGGTGGGTCGAGTGGCTAATACCTATATTGGTAAAGGCGAGCCAATCGTCAGTGCCAATCTCTTTGCTGGCAAAGACGGTATTGCCCAGCGCATTGAAAATCACGAACGTGCTATTACCCTGAAGCTCGATGACTATGCTTTAGTTGATCACAGTATCAATAGTGGTGACAAAGTCGACGTTATCGTCACTAGCACATTAGACGGTAAGAAATATAGTAAGACTGTTTGTCAAAGTGTTCCTGTGCTCTTCAGTTATCCTCGTGAGGCCTTGCATAGCAGTTCTTTGCGAGGTCAAGAAAGTAGTCGCATTACTTTAGCTGTAACCTCTCAACAGGCTGAGCTTCTTGCCCTGGCGGAAGAGAGTGGCAAAATCAAGTTGGTATTGCGCAATCGCTTATCCTCTGAGTTACCTCATCTTATTGGCTATGGCGAATCAGACCTGTTGCCGTCCAAAGCCTTAGAAGCAAAAGAGCATTTGAAGTTGGCTGCAGAAGGTCGCGGCTTATCGGTCCCCCATGATGGTGTCAATTCTAACTTGATGCCACCTCCCCCTCTTTCTTCTGGTCTTCTAGACATTCCTGCCCCATCTGTTTCTATTCCACCTTCTATTGATGCAGCTTTAGCTCCTATCGGTAAGACGGCAAGATGGGTGGTAGAAGTCTTCTCTGGCAGCAAAAGAGATCTTTATGAAATTCCCCAGTCAACACAGCAACAATAAAAAGGGCAAGTTCGCACCTGGCACCAGGCGTGCTTCCCGTGCGGCCGTATTGCCTCTTGTTGCTTTTATTATCGTTTTGGGTGTGGCATTCATGGCTTTTTCTGTTGATGTTATGCGCACGGCTTATGCCTCTTCTGCTGTACGTTATGGTGCTGAAGCTGCTGCCCTTGGCGCTTTTTCAGCCTCCTTGATCAGGCCTGAGCAAGTCTTTAGTCGTAGTCAAGCTGAAGCCAATATCAGACAAACAATCGGTCAGGCTTCTGGAGCAATCGATAATTTTTCCTGGAATAGAGCTCCTTATGGTCCTGATTCGAGCGCTCAAGGACTGGCTGCCGCCGAGAGCGCTGTTAAATTTGATGCCAGTGATATTACTGTCGTTGATAATCCTAATTCTGCTGATAGTGGTGATTACTTCTTGCAAGTGCGCGGTCGGCGCGACGACAGCGATGCCCTCAAGCTCTTCTTCTTACCCTTGATTTATGCTTTTAGCGGCAGTGCTTCTAGCAATGGCCTGCCTGGTCCTGCGGTGCCGGCAGAAGCTCGTCTGGCCAGTCCTCATAGACTAGTAGAAGTGATCGCTCAACCAGCTTCGCGTATTGGTGCCGGTGTGCCCCGTATTGGCCTTGGCTCTAGTTCTTCTGCTCGTGATCAAGACCTTAGTGGATTTGCTACCTTGCCCGTTGCGCTGAGCAATTTACAGTTTAGGCTTTTGGCAGATCCCAATGCTGCCCTTTCAACAGCTCCAATCAAAATTACTTTGGCTCCTGCTGCCACTTCTACCGCTATTCCGGCTAATACCATGCGTGGTGCTCTTGTTAATTTGACGCGCTCGGCATCTTCGCTCAATTATTATAATGATGCCGTCAGCAATACCTCGGTCAATCAGCTTCTGGCCAGTCTGGCTTATTTTTCTCCGCTTGTTTCGGCTAGTGAGATACCGCCAGCCTTGGTTGAGCGGGGTAGTCGACTTTCGGCATTCAATTTAAGCTCAAGTTTGTTTACTTCCGCCACTGTGCAACAGCAGTTGTTGTCGCAACTGCAAAAGTTGCAGGTTGGGCGCTCTTACATTTTCCCGGTGTTGGCTAGCGACCCGAATTTCGTCAGCGCTGGCCCTAGCAATGAAGTAGTTGGTTTTGCCAGACTGAGGCTACTTTCCACTCCCGTTATCTTTGATCAGTCAATTGCTTTGACAGTAATGCTTGAGCACGATTCTGTCGCTCTGCGCAATGCTAGTTTCGCCAATGCCGCAGCAGTTCTGCCCAGCAGTGCTTCGAGTGCGAGCACGGGCTTGCTGCCTGCTCCAGTGGCTCCATTTAAGGCCCGGGTTTTGCTGCCAGATGGTGTTGGTATCAGTACCCGTCCTCATTCGGTGGTTATGGCTCCGTCACTTTCACCGCGCGTCATGGTGAATTAGATGATTTTGAGCAAGAATAAAGCGAAAACTACTGCCAAGGTGATTGGTGTTCTTGGCGCCAAGGGTGGTGTCGGTGCTACCACAATAAGTATCAATCTGGCAGCAGCTCTGACCTCAACGGCAGCAAATAAAACTATTTCTTTGCTCGATGCTAATCTTCAACAACCTGATGCCGCCTGCCTATTGAACTGCACTCCGCGATACTCATTGCTTGATCTGGCAAGGCGCTCAGCTGTTGACGATGAAGTTATTGCCGCTTGCGCTGAGAATATCATTCTTGAGCCTGCTAAATTGGCCAGGCAATTCCGTTTGTTTAGCCCGCCCGTTGATGCCAATTTGGCTCTACAAGTATCGCTAGCTGAAGTAGCTCGCCTGCTTGGCCTCTTTAAAGAACTGCCCGGCACCTGGATAGTCGATTTACCGCGCTCAGTCAATCTCGATTTGGTCTCGATGTTGGATCTCTGTGATTGTATAATCTTAGTGCTTGAGCCGACAGTAACTGCTCTTGCTGCTGCTCGCCGTTGGTTTGATGTTTTTCAAGATCTTGGCCTGGCTAACGATCGCTTGGTCGCCGTGCTGAACCGTTCGGGTGGCAAGTTGAGAGAGATCGAGAAACAACTCTCAAGCGAACTAAATGGTGTGTCAATGTTGCGCTTGCCAAATGCTTACGAAGCCTGCGAGAGTGCCTCGATTGAAGGTATTCCGGTTGTGACCAAGTATCCACGTAGTTCTTATTCAAAGGCTCTAGATGCGATACTACTGGCTTGCCAACGCGACAGTCTAGATTCTCCTTCGGCCAATTTTAATTCGCAGCAAATCAGCTTGGGGCAAGAAAAATAGTATGTCTAAGCTGCGCAAACTACTGACTAGTCAGAGTCAAATTCAGAGTCAGGGCGCCCCTGCTTCGCCATCTGTATCTTTGCCTAGCACCCCGCCTGTCGAAAAAACAATATTGGTTCCGTCAACAGTTTCTAGCAGCTCTGAAGCTTCCGTCGAGAGAAAAGCAGGCTTGTCACTTAGCCGCCGCCTTACCAAAGTTTCTGCTGCCGAAGCTAAAGATGAGCAAGAGGTTGAACTATATCATGATCTCAAATCGAAGATTCACGAGCGCTTGATTGAGACGATTGATGTCGCCGTTCTCACTCAATTAGATGGAAGTGAAGCCCTGGAAGAGGCAATTGAAGGCACTATTCGCTTGCTTATTGCAGAAGAGAGACTGCCACTTTCAACCAGTGAGCGCGATAATCTGGCCCAAGAGGTGCTCTACGAAACTCTGGGCTTGGGCCCGCTTGAGCCACTCTTGTCTGATCCAATGGTAAATGACATATTGGTCAACGGCTCACAGAGTGTCTGGATTGACCGCGACGGTAAGCTGGTTGAGACTGCTATAAGATTTAAAGACGATCGACACTTGCTGCATATCATTAATCGTATTGTCGCTCGAATCGGTCGTCGCATTGATGAATCGTCGCCGATTGTTGATGCTCGTCTACCTGATGGCTCCCGCGTTAATGCCATTATTCCGCCCCTTTCTCTCGATGGGCCGGTTCTTTCAATTCGTCGCTTTAGACCAGTTCCATTTGCTTTCGAAGACTTGATTGGGCGAAATGCCCTGACCAAAAATATGGCTGACTTTCTGCAGCAAGCAGTAAAAGCCAGGCTCAATATTCTTGTTTCTGGTGGCACATCGGCCGGCAAAACCACTTTGCTCAATGTGCTTTCGTCTTATATTGGTGATACTGAGCGAATTGTCACTATCGAAGATACTGCTGAGTTGCGCTTGCAACAGCGCCATGTCATACGCCTTGAATCGCGACCAGCTAATACTGAGGGCAGTGGAGCTGTTGGTCAGCGAGAGTTAGTGAAGAACGCGCTGCGGATGCGACCTGATCGCATTGTTGTAGGCGAAGTGCGTGGACCAGAGGCTCTCGATATGCTTCAAGCCATGAACACTGGTCACGAAGGTTCCCTCACTACTGTTCACGCCAATAGCGGCCGTGATGCGCTCAGTCGTATTGAAACTCTGGTTTTATTATCAGGAGTGGAACTTTCCCAGCGCAGTATCCGCGAGCAGATCGGTTCTGCTTTTGATCTGGTAGTTCAAGTTAAGCGTCTTTCTGACGGAACAAGAAGAGTGGTGAGCATCACTGAAGTAACCGGTGTGCAAGAAGGCGTTGTGGGAATGCAAGATCTTTTTGAGTTCCGCCAAATTGGTGCTGGTCAAGACGGAAATTCAATTGGTTTTCACAATGCTTGTGGTATCAGACCGCTTAAGTCTGAGCGTTTCGTTGAGCACGGTTTGCCTCTGCCCTCCTATTGGTTTGAGCCAGTAGATGAGAGCCTCTTTGACCTGCAGTTTCAAGAGGCTCAAGAGGCAGAAGATGAAAGGTCTTCTATTCATGTAGACCCATCAATAAGTGATGGTGCTCGATGAATATAAACATAATTGCAATTTTGCTTTTTTCGATACTAGCTGGTGTGCTGGCTGTTCGCGTTATTAAAATTTATAAGCGCAGAAAGCAAGTTGCCTTGCGTGTGCAGCAGGCCTTGACTAGCTCAGCTGAGAGAAGAACAGAGCAGCCTATGCTAGTTGCTGCTTCAGGTGAGTATGGCGATTCGTCTAAGGGCAGTGCCTTCGCCTCTAAAAATACTGCTTCTATGTTTGTCTCTATCCTCAAACCCCAAGTCGTTATTCCTCGGTTCGCTCGTGTTTCTGCGCCACTTTGGCTTGTGCGTTTAGTCGAGCAGTCTGCTATTGAAATGAGCGTTGCTGACTTTGTTCTAGTATTGCTCGCGGCTGCTCTGGTACCGGGATTGGTTGCCTATTTGTTTTCTGTACCTGAGTTAATTTGTCTAGCTCTTTCTCTTGTTTGTTGCTCTTTGCCGTTAGTCTACATCGCTGTTTTGGCCGCGCGTAAGCGCACCAAGTTCATCGAGCAACTGCCTGACGCCATCGATTTGATGGTTTCAGTTTTGCGCACTGGTCATAGTGTGCCGCAGGCTGTGCGCTCTGTTGGTAAGGAGTCGGCCCAGCCACTGGGTGAAGAGTTTTCGCAGATTTTGCAGCGTATCAATTTAGGCCAACCCTTTGGCGAGGCCCTGAGCTACACGGTAACTAAATACAAGTCAGACGAGCTTGACTTGATTAGGCGTGCAATCACTATTCAAGCTGAAGTTGGCGGAAGTTTAGCGGAGCTTTTAGAGAAGACCAATTTGACGCTGCGTCAGCGGCTGAAACTAAAGAGGCAGGTGCGTGTTTTGACAAGCCAAAGCCGCTTGACCGGAATTATCGTCGGACTATTGCCTCTGATGTTGGCTACAGCTCTTGAACTGCTCAGCCCCGGCTATTTAGAGCCGCTGTTTACCAGTGATATGGGTCGTATGTTGTTGGTACTAGCGGTAGTGCTTGAGTTTGTGGGCATAATTTTGATTAACAAGATGACTGAGGTGAAAATTTAAGATGTCTTCAATGACTCAATTTCTCACTACTTACCCAGAATTGTTGGCCGCTGTAGTCCTTCTGCTTTTGCTCTTGGCTGTATCACTGACGCCGAAAGCCAATGGTTTGTCGAATAGTCTTTTGTTGCCAGCTTTCTTGACTGAGCCGGCTGTCTATCTAATGAGATTTGCTCCGGGCAAATATCTAGTTTGGTTGCAGCAGCGTTTAGTCTTTGCTGGATGGCGCAACAACCTTTATTTTGGCAGCCTTTGCGCTGCTAAAGTTTATCCTTGCTTGCTTACTGTGTTTTTGCCACTCTTCATTCATCCTGGCTATGCGCTTTTAGCGCTATTTCTCTTGTTTTTCTCTCCCGATTGCCTGCTGGCTTTCATGGCCAAGAGAAGACAGCAATCGCTGGCTGAGAGTCTGCCTCAAGTAATTGACTTGATGGTGCTCTGTGTTGATGCCGGATTGGGTCTTGATGCCACGATTCAGAAGGTGGCAAGTGAAAGAACGGCGCTTTCATCCGCTATTAACGACGAGCTGTTGACACTGAGTCGTGACGTATTGCTCGGGATGAACCGTGAGAAAGCCTATCAGGAGCTATATAACCGCACTGGTGTGGAAGAGTTGCGCTCGCTTTCGGCTTCTCTCAACCAGAGTGCACAACTTGGCATCAGCGTGTCTAAGGTACTGCGTAACCAGGCCGATTTTTTGCGCAATAAACTAGGTCAGAAGGCTGAAGAAAAGGCCGCCAGGCTTCCTGTGCTTATGGCTTTCCCTCTTTGGTTTTGCATCATGCCTACCTTGATGGTGTTGGTTCTTGCTCCCTCCCTTATAATCTTCTTTGAGCAAGTTCGACCGATGACTGGCTTGGGCATGGGTCCGTAAATTTATGAAAATTAGTATCAATAAAGAGAGCTCCGTTCCAATTAGAGATCAACTAATTGAACAGCTCGGCTTGCAAATTGCTTCTGGTACCTTGGTTGCCCATGAGAAATTGCCTAGTATTCGTGCTCTTGCTGATCGCTTAGGAGTGCACTACAGCACCATCACTGCTGCTTATAACCATATGGCAGAAGTTGGTCTGCTTGAGGTTCGACAGGGCAGTGGTGTGCGCGTGGCTTCCACTGGGCGCAAATCAGAAGCTCAAGATGCTGCTCTTAATCTAGATGAGATGTTCAGCGAATTTGTGGCTAGGGCCTCTGAGCGCGGTTATTCTAATGAGCAAGTGCAAGCTTGTCTTGGCAGTTTGAAGGCGCGCAAACCAGTGAAGCGCATCTTGGCTGTGGATGCTAATAAAGACTTTCACAAAGTAATTTTGGGCGAGTTGGCACCGCATTTCAAAATCCCGGTGGAGACAATTACTCCCCAGGAACTTTTGGCTGACCTTGGCCAAATGGAAGAGTCGTTGCTAGTGGCAAGTCTCTACCACTTATTTTCTTTTCAAAAGCATGTTAGTGACTTAACTCGGCTAGTTGCTTGTAACATCGAGCCTGCCAGAGTTGAAATGGAAGCTGTGGCCAATCTGCCAGCGCAGAGTTTAGTAGTGTTGGTTTCGGTTTCTCCGACACTTTTGCATATCGCATCAAATCTGGTGGCAGCCATGCGCGGCGAGGAAGTGGCCGTTCGCGCCATTGAGCGCGACGAGCAGCAAGAGCTTAAATATATTGTCAAACACGCCAATTTATTTGTTTGCGACAGTCTCAGTGAAGAAGCCGTGGCCGCTCTAGCACCGCGCAACAAGATGAAGGTATTCACTCTCTATTCGCCTTCAACCATTGAGCTAATTAAAGATCGCTTGGCGAAGTGGGGCTAATTGGCTATTTTCTTTCAGCGACGCCGAGGCCCGGGCCTTCTGGCAATCGCAGATAGCCATCTTCGTAAACAGCGCCTTGATAGGGGTCGTCGCGCAAAAGTAAGGCTCCGTCTAGGTCTAGGTAGTCACACAGGCTAGATAGATGGGCTGCAGCGGTGACGCCAATTGATGATTCAATCATCATGCCGAACATCACTTTCATCGAGTGGGCGCGGGCTGTCGAAATTACTCTAATTGCCTCTAGCAGTCCCCCGCATTTGGCTAATTTGACTACAACTCCATCAACAGCACCGGCTAGCCTGGCTACGTCGCCCGCGCGGCAGGCACTTTCGTCGGCAAATATAGGAATAGCGGCATTTTGTCGGACCAGACGAAAATCTTCAACCAGGGCGTTTTTCGGCAATGGTTGCTCGATAAATTCAACGCCATGGTCGGCCAAAAATTTTGACATTTCAATCGCTTGTTTAACCGACCAGCCGCCGTTGGCGTCAACCCGAAGCGGTAGATCAGGCGCCATTTTTCGCACACTTTTGATGATTTGATGATCGTAGTTGGTCCCGACTTTGACTTTGAGCATCTTATAGCCGGCTTCAACAGCCTCTTTAGTTTTTCGCTCAATCATTTCGGGTGAATCAATGCCAATGGTGAAATCGGTCATCGGATAAGCGTGGCTAGAGAGGCCGAGCATCTTATATGTTGGCTGACCGCAAATTTTCCCGGCTAGGTCATGCATTGCCATTTCGATGGCGGCCTTGGCTGAGTAATTTCCAGCGATCATAAGGTCCATTTGCCTGGCAACTTCAACAGCGGCAAAAGGGTCGTTGCCCAAAATCTTTTCTTGCTTAGAGCCAATTTCACCTAGCACTGCCAGCACCGTGGCTGGGGTTTCGCTGTGATAGCTGGCGGGAGATGCTTCGCCGAGGCCGATGTGGCCGTCGTATTCAAGTTTGACTAAGACATTGTGGGAAGTACTAGAAGTGCCGTAAGAAATGCCAAAGGGGTAGGCTAGGGTAAGGTCAAGCGCCTCAAAGCTGAGAGAAATTGACTTTGATTTTGTATTTGTTGCTGATTTCACAGACTTTCCTTATTAGTGAATGGATGGAGTAAGGGAAAAATCTTCAATTGCTTGCCAGAGTATATCGGCAGAGAATCTTACTGGGTCTGTCGTGGGAAGTTTGGTCTGCGCCCCAACTTCGGCTATGGCAGCTTGAGCCTCAGATTCGCTCAGGTCACTGGTATTTAGCGCTACGCCAATAACTTTACTTGGTCGCATATAGGCTGCCATTGACTCGTAGGTAGTTATTAGTCTGTTCAAATCTGAAATAGCAAAGGTTGTGCCTTTGATATGGGTGCGACTTGGTCGATGGCAAATAATCATGGCCTGAGGGCAAGAGCCGTGCACCAGAGCCATGGTTACTCCTGAAAAACCTGGATGGGCCAATGAACCTTGGCCCTCCACCAAAACCACAGGGGCCTCTTGAACTGCTTCTAATACCATCATCTCTGTAGCACCGGCCATAAAGTCGCCGATGACTCTGTCAATAGCGATGCCGCGACCGCAGATCATAATTCCGGTTTGGCCCGTGGCAACAAATGCAGCTTCTTTACCTTTTTTATTGGCAGAGCGTTGAATTTCAAGGGCCACGGTCATCTTGCCTACCGAGCAATCGCTGCCGATGGTTAGAACTACAAGGCTGTCTTTACCTTTGTATTTGCCGTTCTCTAGCACTCGGCCTGCAGCCACAGGTAGGTTTTCAGGCGGTTTGCGCACGTCGAAGAGGCGCTTGCCGTGTTTTTTTGCTGCGGCAACAATATTGGCATCGTCTTCAAGGAAGTCATGAAGACCGTTGATGACATCTAAGCCTCCGGCTAATGCCTTTACGATGTCTTGTCGCCAGTGGTCGGGCATCGCGCCTCCATTCCAGGCTGTGCCTAACAGTAGAGCGTCCGCCCCTAGTGCTAAGGCTTCTTCTATGCTGCCAACAATTGGTGCTTCTACATCGATTCCTGTAACAGACTTAATTGACTTGCCAACTTGACTTTGGTCAATTACGCAAGTTATCGGATTTTTGCCATAACGGAGCACCCCTTCGGCGGTTTTAGAGCTTCCTTTGCCGAATTCTCCAGGGGCGTATAGTGCCAAGCGTGCGGTTTCTTCGATATACATATATTTTTTTAGTTTTGTGTTTTTAAGTTTGCGGTTTTTAAGATCGGCGAGTAATTCGCATTATTGCCCGCCAAAGGCATTAGAATTATAAGGCTCGCGTCTAAAATTAGAGTTAGTGATTTATACCGCTTGGCATTTGTCAAGATAGTTGGGAGACCTTTTCTGGGATGGCTATTGACGATAACGACGCCCTGACCCCTCCAGCAGAGGAGTCACCAAAAGAAAAAGAAGATCGCCAGTCTAAGGCGAAGGCTTTTTACCGGGCTATGTATGCAGGCGGTGACACTCCGGACCCTGAAACTTTCGGCCTAGACTTGGGTAAAGCTCCGGCTGGCCAAAATGATAAAGGTCATCAACTGGCAATCAACAATCTTGAGAACGCCTTGCGCGATGCTGAAGGTAAGGCCAGTGAATGGGAGAATTCATACAAGCGCTTGGCTGCCGACTTCGAGAACTATCGCAAACGCATTGACCGTGAGCGGGAAGAATTCCAAGCGGTAGGTATGCAAAAGGCTCTCGAAGCGATTTTGCCAGCCTTAGATGACCTAGATATGGCCCAGTCAAAATTGACTGAGAAGACTGAGCCAAAAGTGATGTTAGACAGCTTAAAAATGGTCTGCAACCGCTTCGGTCGTTGCTTAGAGCAAGTTGCCATTAAGCAAATGCAGCCGATTGGCGAACCTTTTGACCCGATGTATCACGAACCAGTGCAAGAAGTGCCTACTAATGATGTGCCCGATGGTTGTGTCGCTCATCAGTTGCGCAATGGATACATGTTCCGCGATAAAGTTCTAAGACCGGCTTTAGTTAACGTCGCTGTGGCACTTACCGGTGAAGCGGCTGAAGCTTATGAGCAGGCGCAGTCCGAGAAAAATGCTGCTGCTGCTGGCGAAGTTATTGATATTACTCCTGTGGCAGCGGCAGTTGAAGTACAGGCCGAGGAGGTTATGGTTCCATCTTCTGGTACCGAGACTTCAGAGAGTCTTGAATCAATTGGCAATGAGAGAAGCACTCAAGATATTCCTTTTGAAGAAATAAAGGCTGCTTACGAAGCTTCCCTTTCTGCTAATGATTCTTCCAGCCAAGCAGGTAGTGAGACTAGTAGTGATGACCAGGCGGCCCAAAGTGCAGGCACAGGTAAGGTCTACGACCTTACTGACGTTGAAGAGTAATAGGCTCTCATTGAATGAATTTGGATTCTAGACTCTGATGAGTGATGACAAAATAATCGGCATTGACCTTGGCACTACGTATTCGTGCGTGGCTGTTATGGAAGTCGGAAAACCTGTCATCATTGAGAATTCAGAGGGTGCCCGTACCACACCGTCAGTGGTGGCCTTCACTAAGGGTGGAGATAGGCTTGTGGGCCAGTTGGCTAAACGACAAGCTGTCACCAATCCTACTCGCACGGTGCAGTCGATTAAACGTGAGATGGGTAGTAATTACCGCGTTCAGGTGGACGGTGTCTCGCATAGTCCTGAACAGATTTCAGCCATGGTTCTACAAAAAATCAAGGCCGATGCTGAAGCTTATTTGGGTGAGAAAGTTACTAGAGCTGTAATTACTGTTCCAGCCTATTTTAATGATGCTCAGAGGCAAGCTACCCGTGACGCCGGGCAAATAGCCGGTCTTGAAGTCATGCGCATTATCAATGAGCCCACTGCTAGTGCTTTGGCATACGGCCTAAACAAGCTTAGTGAACATGCTGTTGTCTTGGTCTTCGATCTTGGTGGTGGCACTTTCGATGTCAGCATTCTTGAGATCACTGATGGCGTCTTTGAAGTGCAGGCAACCAGTGGAAATAACCGTCTTGGTGGTGATGACTTCGACCAGGCGATCATCGATTATTTAGTAGACGAGTTTAAGCGTGAAACCGGGCTTGATATTGCTGGCGACTTAATGGCTGTGCAAAGGCTTAAAGAGACTGCTGAGAAGACCAAAATAGAATTGTCCACAGCTCTTGTGTCGGAAGTGCATTTGCCTTTCTTAACTGCTGATCAAAGTGGGCCGAAGCATCTAGAGACAACCATTACTAGAGCTAAGTTTAATGAAATCACAGCAGGGCTGGTCGAAGCCACTATCGGTCCATTGCAGCAAGCGCTAGAAGATTCGGGCTTGAGCCCGCAAGATATTGAACACATTATTTTGGTTGGCGGATCAACTCGCATACCGGCTGTGCAAGATATGATTCGTCGCTTCTTCCAGAAAGAACCTTCTAAATCTGTTAATCCAGATGAAGCTGTTGCCCTTGGTGCAGCTATTCAAGCTTCAATATTGGCCGGTGATTTGCAAGATGTACTGTTGCTTGATGTCATTCCGCTATCGCTGGGAATTGAGACAGCTGGCGGATTGTTCACCCGCATAATAGAGCGCAACACAACGATTCCTACTAGTCGCACCATGACTTTTACTACTACAGAAGATGCCCAGACTTCAGTCGAGGTGCATGCTTTACAGGGTGAGCGCGAATTGGCCGCTGACAACAAGTCTTTGGCTAAGTTTCATCTCACAGGCATTCCTGGTGCTCCACGGGGAGTGCCAAAAATTGAAGTTACTTTTGATATTGATGCTGATGGTATTGTTCATTGCTCGGCCCGCGACCATGGTTCGGGTATCAAGCACTCAGTCACCATTCAGCGTACTACTGGTTTGAGCCCTGGCGAAGTTGAGCATCTTCAGCGCGAAGCTGAGGAATTTGCTGATCAAGATAAATTGGTAAGGGAGCGCATTTCTACTCGCGTACAAGCCGAGTCTATGTGTGCCGAAGCTGAAAGGACTGTAACAAAATACGGTGACCGGGTCGATAAAGTACATGTTGATAAGGTGATGAAGGCCGTAGAGCTGGTGAAAGAAGCACTTGTTCAGGACAATGCGGCTGAATTGAAGCAGTTGGTTGCCGGTCTTGATGTATCGCTGCTTGATTTGGGTCGCGTAATTCACTCGGGCAATCGTCAATCTCAGCCTCGCAAAGAAGAGCGTCAGGCGACAGCGCCTAATGCTGGTAAAAAGAAGCCAAACTATGTCGAAGATCGGCCCATTGAGCTGGGTGAGGTGGGGCGTCCTAGTCAACAAGTATCAAGCTCATTGATAGATAACGACTCATCGCTCGACCATGATTTAGCATTAGATCAAGATTCGCGAGACTCTTCTGCGCAAATTATGAATAGTGAAGGATTGGATTAAGGCAAAGAAAAATTTTGCGACAGACCTTCTATTTTGACCTTTAATTAGAAGAGCTGTAAAAAAGTGAATGGATAAACCAAAGGTGCTCGCTTGGAAACTATGGCAAAACGTGATTATTATGAAGTTCTAGGTCTAGCCCGCGGGGCTTCAGCCGATGAGATCAAGAAGTCTTTTCGCAACCGCGCCAGACAACTTCACCCAGACAACAAAGAAAGTGGCGACGAAGCAGCATTTAAAGAGCTTGCTGAAGCCTATGAAGTGCTTTCAGATGAGCAAAAGAAAGCTTCTTACGATCGCTATGGCCACGAAGGTGTGAAGGGTTCGACCCGCGATTTTGATAACGTTGATTTCAGTTCCTTCCAGGGCTTTGGCATGGAAGATATTATCGATGCGCTCTTTGGCGGCGGCATGCGTGGTGGATTTTCTGCTGGCGGCGGAGGCAGTCGCTCAGGACCGCGTCAGGGTGCTCACTTGCGCTATGACCTTGACTTAGAGTTTCTTGATTCTGTCTTTGGTTTAGAGAAGAAGATTACTGTAAAACGACTAGAAGATTGCACTACCTGCGAAGGTAGCGGGGCCGCTCCTGGTAGCAACCTTTCTACTTGCAATACTTGCCAGGGCCAAGGTCAAGTCAAACAGTTGGTTAACATGCTGTTTATGCAGAGTTACCAGATTATTGCTTGTCCAGATTGTGCTGGCTCCGGCAAGAAGATTGAGAAGCCTTGCAAAGATTGTAAGGGTGCTGGCCAAACGAGAAAGTCGCGTGAATTCGAAGTCAAAGTTCCAGCTGGTGTTAAAGATGGCGATCGCCTTAAGCTCCAGGGAGCTGGTGACAAAGGACCTCGTGGCGGTGTCTATGGCGATCTGTTCGTTGTACTGAATGTCAAAGACCATCCTGAGTTTGTCCGTGATGGCTTTACCATTCACGTTAAGCAATCAATCAGCTTCTCTATGGCTGCTCTTGGTGCCGAAATTTTGGTGCCTACAGTGGAAGGGGCGAAGGTTTTGAAGGTGCCTGCTGGTACTCAATCTTCAAGTCAGTTGGTGATGAGAGATTTGGGTGTGCCGCATCTAAATAATCCATCGAGGCGTGGTGATCATGTGGTGCACGTGGTTGTTGAAACCCCAACCAAGCTCAGCGCTGAAGAGCGGAAATTACTTGAGCAGTTAGCTGAAATTCGCCATGAGAAGTTAAAAGTTAGCGCTCCGGTACCTGACAAGTCAGATGCTAGCAGCGAGAAAGAAGCTTCGGGGGCTGATCATAAAAAAGACTCACAGAGCAGCAGCAATAGTAAGAAGAAAAAATCACACGAGAAAGATCCTGAACCGGCTGAAGCTGAAGATAAAGGAATCTTCGATAAGATTGTCGACGTTTTTAGGCCTAAAGAGTAATTCTTGCAAGCTTTCTACCCTAGCACTACAAATGATTGCATTGAGTCCAGGCTGGCAAAGTCTTCCTTTGTATTGAGGCGGTTTCTTGCTGTTGCTCTTTTGCTTTGCGCATTCACTCAAGCGCTGCCCGCTTATGCTACGCGACAAAGTCCTGAACTCGTTTTAGCTCTTAAGGGTATCTTTCCTGATTGTCGCTTGCGCCTTGATGGGGCCGTGGAGACAAAAGAGGGTGATCTGTACTTGCCGGTTATGCCACCACAAGTGCTCAAGAAACCACAAGTGAAACTACTTGAAGTTTTCCCTTTGCAGCAGGCTGTCAGAGTAAAGCCGCAGGTGCTTTTCTTTGATAATGGGGTGACTTTCATTAAGGTAATTGTCAGTGGTAAGAGCAGAACTTTTCTACCGCTTGCTTCCCTTAGCGAGAAAGGACGAAAGACGGTCTTAGCTGGGCACCTGGCCGAAGACTTGATTGTGCCTGAAGGTTTTAGTTTGCCAACTGCATTTAAGACTGTTGTTGGTCAGACCGCTGTGCCTCTGGGTGAGCAAGCAAAAGAGATCGCTAGCACCAGTGGGCCTCTAGGGAAGCCCAGTAACTCCCAAGCAAAGTCTTCTAGACAAGGTATTTTTCTGACATCGCGTAATTCAGGAAATATCACTCTAGTTGATCAAGCGACCTGGAAGAAAATAAGCGATTTCCCCACAGAAGGAACGCCTGCCGGCATGGCCTACGTTTCTGGACGACTCTACATTGCTGATATGAGCAAGAATCGCATTCTTATTCTCGATACGAAGGCTAAACAATTCGTTGGTCAGATCGATTTGTTACCCAAGGCTGCACCAAAATCGGTGGTTGCCCTTGCTAATGGCAAACTACTTTATGTATCAGAGAGCGGAACTGCTGATGTTGCTGTAGTGGAAGTTGATACTAGTAAGGTCTTACTGCGCACAAAAGTTCCGCCAGGTCCTGGCCGCATGGCGGTGACACCCAATGGCAACACTGTATTGGTGCTCAATACCATTACTGGTCAGGTGACTTTTATATCAACATTGAATCAAAGAGTTTTGGGCAGCATTTTTGTTGGTGCCAATCCAACTGCGGTTGTGGTTTCGCCCGACGGTAAGACAGCCTATGTATCTTGCCGTGGTGAACTCAATCATATTGCCGTAATCGATATTGCTAAACGAGGCATTCTTGCCAACATCAAAACAGGCAATGGACCAACTGGGCTTGCTATTTCAGCTGATGGAGCCACACTCTATAATGCCATAGCCAAAGACAATATGATTGCAGTTTTTGATACTGCCAGCAAAGCTTCAGTTAAGCAAATCAAGTTGCCTCTCGATATTGATTTCCCAGGCAATATTTTTCTCTTACCTGACGGTAAAAAACTGATTGTTTCGAGTGCCACCACCACAGCCTTCGGTGTGCTCAATATTGACACCGGCGAATTTGAGTGTCAGCCTGTAATTGGCCACAGCTCTGACGAAATTATTTCTGCACCAGTAGACTAATTAATCGAGTTGGTCTTGTCTTTTCTTCGAAAAAAAATGGTTTCCATGGAAACTATTTCGAAATCGAAAAAACAGATAGTTTACTTACTCTTTAGTTGCTGTATCAGGTCTGATTCTTTTGCTCTGACAGCTTCGTCATGAGCCGTTTGATTGCTGGTTACAAGCATAGTTAAAAGCACAGCAATACCGATAATAAATATGAGCAGGATTATCCCAATGCCTGTCATTGGTGGTCGTTTGCCACTTACCCACATGGCTTTTCTAAACTAATCGCGATTGGGATTAGGGGCGCCATCTGTATGCACTTTGTTGAGGAAGCGTGTGATTGAGCCTTGATAGAGCAAATCGACTGTGCCAGTGGGGCCGTTTCTTTGTTTGGCGATAATGATTTCGGCTTCGCCCCGCTGCTCAGTTTCGGGGTTGTAGTACTCATCGCGATAAATGAACATAACTAAGTCAGCGTCTTGCTCGATTGAGCCAGATTCTCTCAAGTCGGAGAGCATTGGTCGCTTGTTTTGACGAGCTTCTACTGCCCGGGAGAGCTGCGAGAGTGCGATTACTGGCACTGATAATTCGCGGGCCAGGGTTTTCAGCGAACGGGAAATTTCAGATACTTCTTGCACCCGGTTATCGGTGGCTTTACGGCCCTGCAATAACTGAATGTAGTCGATGATGATCATGCCGAGAGCTTTGTTTTCAGCTTTTAGTCGGCGACACTTGGCGCGAATTTCAAGAACGTTAACCATGGCTGAGTCATCAATAAAGATTGGTGCTTCGCCAAGGCGACCCATGGCCATGGCCAGGGCTTGCCAGTCGTTGGTATGCAGGTGGCCCGTGCGCAGACGGTTAGAGTCAATCTTTGCTTCTGCGCAGAGCATTCTCTGTACTAGCGATTCTTTAGACATTTCTAGGGAGAAAATGGCGCAAGGGGTGCCGTGTTCTACAGCACAGGCCTGGGCAATGTTAAGCACGAAGGCCGTTTTGCCCATAGAAGGACGAGCGGCAATGATGACTAAATCTGATGGCTGAAAGCCTGATGTCATGGCATCAAGGTCGTAGAAGCCAGATGGGGTGCCAGAGAGTGTGTCTTTGTTTTCGTAGCGTTCTTCAATCTTTTGGAAAGAAGCTTCGACAATATGCTTAATATGCACCATTTGCTGCATATTGCGGCGTTGGGCCAGGTTGAAGATCATGTGCTCGGCTTTATCTAAAGCTGTGTCAGCATCGGTTTCTTCATAACAACTGCCAACGATTTCTGTACCAGCCTTAATCAAGCTGCGCAGTAGAGCTTTTTCTTGCACTAACTTGGCGTAATACTCAAGGTTGGCTGTGGTGGCCACAGATCTTGAGAGGTCAGTAATATAGAGGCGGCCGCCTACTAACTCTAGTTTGCCCTGGTCTTGGAGAAAGGCTGAGATAGTGACGATATCGATAGGCTCGTTCTTTTCGTATAGATCTAGAACAGCGGCATAAATGACTTGGTGGGCCTTGCGGTAAAAATACTCCGGCTCCAGTACATCTACAACTCGGGAGACTCCATCACCGCTGACGAGGAGTGCCCCGAGAACGGCCTGCTCAGCATCAAGAGACTGCGGTGGCAATCTCTCCATGGTGGAATCGGTCATAGGTGATAGTTCTGCGCTCATGAATACCTAAACGCTCGCATAACGAAAATAGTTCAATATAAGGTGATTGCTTCAGTTTATCCTGAGTTTAGCCTGAAGCACAGCGAAAGTTAGCCCTTGCTGCCTAAACAAAATAAAAGTTAGGGGCCATTTTATAGGCCCCTGATATCTTTAATATATGCGTAGTGTCTCTTGGGCTATATCAGTCGTCGTCGAGTGAGGACATATCGCCGGTTGGCAAGCCCAGCTCCCAGGCCTTTAACAGTCGCCGCATGATCTTGCCAGAACGGGTTTTGGGCAAGGTCTCCTTAACTTCGATTTCGCGAGGATAAGCATGGGCCGCCAATGTCTTTTTGCAGTGCTCTTTGATTTCGTCAATTAGCTCATCGGTTACTTTGACGTCGTTTGACATCACAATGAAAGCTTTGATGATTTCGCCGCGCTCATGGTCTGGTTTGCCAATTACACCGGCTTCAGCCACGGCGTAGTGCTCAACTAGAGCCGATTCAACTTCAAAAGGACCGACGCGGTGGCCGGAAGTGTTGATTACGTCATCGGCCCGGCCAACAAACCAGAAATAGCCGTCTTCGTCTTTCCAGGCATTGTCGCCAGAGAAATACCAGCCAGGAATTTTGAAATATTCATGGAATTTAGGCTCGTTGCGCCAAACAGTTCTAAGCATGGCTGGCCAGCCTGGTCTGACCACCAGTCGTCCGAGTTCCCCGGCTTCTAGTTCTTCACCGTCATCATCAACGATTGCGCCATAGACACCAGGCAAAGGCTTGCCCATAGAGCCCGGCTTAATGGGGTTGCAGGGCAGATTGGCAATAAGTTGCATGCCGGTTTCAGTTTGCCACCAGTTATCGTGGATGGGCAGTCCGTAGACTTTCATGCCCCAGCGCACAACTTCAGGGTTGAGAGGCTCACCCACCGAAAGTATATGACGCAGGCTTGCTAACGAATGTTGGTAGACAGCTTCATCGCCAGCCTTCATCAGCATGCGCAGGGCTGTTGGTGCTGTATACCAAACTGTCACTTTAAGCTTGTCGATTACTTGATACCAGCTGGCGGCGTCAAAACGACCTTCATAACTGACACAAGAAGCACCATTTGACCAGGGGCCAAAGATACCGTATACGGTGCCGGTTACCCAGCCTGGATCGGCTGTGCACCAGTAAATATCGTCATCTTTAAGATCGAGCACCCACTTGGTCGTCATATGCTGACCAAGAATGTCGTTGTGCACGTGCACCACGCCTTTAGGCTTGCCAGTGGTGCCAGAGGTGTAGAGCAGGTAGAGTGGATCTTCTGGATCCATCGGCTCACACTTAAGCTCAGTTGACTGGTTAGCAACTAATGAGTTGTAGCAGAGTTCGCCATTTTTCAAATCTTTTTCTTTGGCATCTACAATAATAATATGTTCGAGGTCGGGTAGTTCCTTTTTGATGCCGTCAATTTTGTCTTTGAGGGCCGGATTAGTGATCACTACTTTGGCTTCAGAATCTTGCAGGCGATCGCGCAGAGCGTCTGGGCCGAAGGCTGAGAAAAGAGGTCCGGCTATGGCGCCAATTTTAGCTATAGCTATGGTGGCAATATAAAGCTCGGCTACCCGGGGGAGGAAAACGAAAACCCGATCGCCTTTCTTGATGCCGATAGACTTAAGGGCATTGCCGAGACGATTGGCAGCTTCGTATATTTCAAGGAAGGTGAATTTGGTCAAATCGCCCTTGGGATCGACTGAATAGAGGGCGACCTTGTTTTTGCGACCATTCACAAGATGGCGGTCGACAGCGTTGTAAGCGGCGTTAACTTTGCCACCGGCAAAGTAGGATATTTCGCGCTTAGCATCTTCCCAGGAGAAGGTGTTGTAGGTTGTCTCATAGTCTTCTAAGTTGCAGCGCACGGGAAACTTTTTGATGATTTCTTGTCTTACGCCTTTCGGTGTCTTATGCGGCTCGGTAGAGAGCTGATCTGCAGTTTGAGCAGCGTTTTTTGCTTTGTGGCCCGTATTCTTAGAGCCAGAGCTGGACGAACCCTTAGGATCCTTTTCGACAACCTTCATAAATTCCTCCAAAAGGGCGGATGATTAGACGCGTGAATATGAGACTATCTCGACCATGAGTTGTGGCCCCGACTGGCCCTGCAAAAATCCAAAGGTCAAAATATTAGGACAGTAAGTGTAACGCTTGTTAAGGTTCATTGCTCATCTTTAAGGGGCGTCTGGACTTAAAATTACGAAAGCTGCGGCCTGATAATATTAAAATTTAAACAGTCGAGCTTTATTGGGTACATAGCTCATAAGGCAGTTAATTCTAAGGTAAGTGTAAATGTCGCAAGTCTGGATTGATCACAAAGACGCAGCCAATAAGGCTCTTGATGCTAAAGATTGGGACCTTGCTATAAAAGAATGGCAAGCAGCCCTCGAAGAAGCAGAGAAGTTCGCAAAGGGTGATGGTCGCCTGGTTACATCAATAGAAGGCTTGGCTCAGGTGCAGTTTCTCAAAGGAAATCATGCTGAGTCTGAATCACTTTACAAGCGTGCTCTGGCCTTGAGAGAGAGTGCCCAGGGTAATGATCATCAGGACATCGCCACAGTGCTCAATAATCTTGGCGCGGTCTACTTTAAGCGAGGCTTCTATAAAGATGCCATGAGTCATTTTGAGCGGTCTTTAGCTCTGCGGCGCAAGTGTTTTCCCGCTGAACATTTAGAAGTAGGTAAATCGCTTTATCACCTTGCTCTTGTTTGTCATGCCGAGCAGCGCTATGACGAGGCAGACGGACACTATCGCAAAAGTCTTGACATCAAGAATAAGTCTCTCGGCAATAATCATCCAGACTTGATCAATCTATTGCGCAATTACGCTCATCTGCTGCGTAAGACTTCTCGCGATTCGATTGCCTCTCAAATGGAGCAATTCGCTAGCGGTATCGAGGCTAAGCTTAAGGCTTAGACTAACCAAAGACAGAATAAGTGAAAACTATTTGTCCATATCCCGACTGCCATTCAGTTTTTGAGGTGGTTGGAGAGCAATATCAGCTCAGTGATCGTTTTGGCTGCGGGCAATGCCCAGCGTGCAGCCGTAATTGTGTGGCTAGACCACAAGAACTAATTACTCAACTGGCTGGCAAGCGAGCTATCAGTGCTGCTGATGTAACCACTGATAGATCAATTTCGGCTGGCGATCCTGATGCCGCTAAGTTGGTAGTGGTGCTCGATGACATTCGCAGTTTGCACAATGTTGGCGCGGTTTTTCGCACTGCTGATGCTGCGGGATTTTCTCATGTTTATCTTAGTGGTATCACCGGTGTGCCACCACGAAAGGAAATTTCCAAAGTCAGTCTTGGCGCTGAAGATTGGCTGCCTTACTCATATCACCTCTTTCTCCCTGAGATATTGCTGCCGCTTAAGGCCGCTGGCTATAGCATTGTCGCTTTGGAGCGCAATCAAAATTCCTGCTCGCTCTATCAAGCCTTAACTAGTGGTGCCTTGAAATTACCGCTATGTTTGCTTGTGGGAAATGAAGTTCAGGGGGTTTCAATCGAAGCTTTGGAGCTCTGTGATCAGGTTTGCCATCTCAATATGCGCGGCAAAAAAGAGTCACTGAATGCCTCTGTAGCTTTTGGTGTCGCCGCCTACTTTCTGGCAGAGTCTTTGCTTTAGCTAAACACCGAGAATTGCATAAACAGGCTCAGGGCGGTTAAGCATAAGAAAATTATGCCAGCAATCAGAGCGGCCTTAGAGTCAGAAGCGATTTCTTCACCCTTAATGTCGAAGCCCACCATGCGAGCACGCATGAAACAAAGTGCTGCAATTAGACTCAAAAAGACTGGCACCAGGTGATGCATCAGGGCCAAGGGCAGCACGGGATCGGTCATTATATAAACTGTGGTTGGCTTTGCGGGCGGCTTGGCATTAGCTATGGCACTGAGATCTTTTTCTGCTGCTGCTGCTGCTGGCTCCATTGAGCTGTCAGCTGGCTTTTCGGCTGGTCTTTCCGCTGAGGTGCTATCTCTTTGTTTGCTGGCTTTCTTAGATCTTTTATTATTCTTGGTTGCTACTTTTGTTTTCTTTTCAGGGCTGCTTACCGTCTTGTTTACTGTGTCACTGCCGGCTGCTAGTACGAAAATTTGATCATTGTCAGCGGTGAGAAAACGACCATTTCTGTTGCAGCCGCGGACGAAAAATTTAGTACATTTGAGAATGTTGTTTTCATTGTACAGGGCGCCATAGCAGCCAATGGCGCCTGGTAGCGAAGATTCATCTGCGCCTAGATGTACTCCTCCTTCAAGGTTGAGCTTCATGTCGGAGCCGTCTTTATCGGTAGTGCGGTCCGAGATGATCTGGATGCTCATTGCTTTGCCGTTGTAGGGGCTGCTGTAGGCGAATTGAAACTCAGCGCCGGGCGGAATAGTTCTCGGATATTCACCACTGCTGAGGAAATAGGCCTGAGCATAGTTTGTTAATTGCCGCATTTTTTCAAAGACACGGCTATCTGGCCCGGTCGATAGATAGTAATTAATGCCATCAGCACTTTTAATTATCGAGAGATTTTCAGCCATCCAGATTTGCTTCTCGCTAACAGATTGGCTTAGAGCAGAAATCAGATCGCCCCAGTTACTCTTTATGCGCTTCAGCGGTACTTTAGTGGCTCCGCTTGGGTTGACGATTACGACTTCTGTTCCCAGAAGTCTTAGCTGCTTTTTTTGATCAGGTGACTCATACACTGTTGCAGAGCTTTTTGTCGTTGCCGCAGCACCAGGCTTTACTGGCTTGCCCGAGAATAAGTAGAGCACCAGTCCAATTAGCACCGCTGCCGCAATGAAGGGAATGCCAAAGTCTTTCAGTAAGCGACCGGTGCGAATGCGACTTTGTTCGCTTTTTGATGGTCGCCTGCCTTTAGCGTTGGAGCGAGTGTTGACCTTGCTGCGATTGGTCAGACTTGCTATTGCCTCGGCTGTATAGGGTTCTTCTTCAAATTCGTCTAATTGCTCAAATTGCTGTGACTCAGGTCTCTGTGCCAGGGCATTGCCATAGCTAGCCTTTTCGTGGCTGCCATTGCGCTGAGGTGGGGATGGCATTGGCACTAGGGCCGGGTTCAGGGCTAGTGCTTCCAGGGCATTGATTTGCGGGAAATGTACTCCGCTGGTTTCGTTGTATTTTGCTGATTGGCTAAAGCCTGTCTTGCTGGCTGGTGCAACCGGCATGTCCTTGAGCATTTCTCTGGCGAAGGCTTGCATTGCTGATTCGCCTAGCTGTCCTTGGGAGACTTCCATTGCATTGAACTGAGGGTTTGATGGCTGGTTTGCAACAGGATTTGGGGAGGGATTGAGCTGGTTGGCTGGCGTGATCGCGTTAATAGCGTTGAGTTGACTATTGGTGGCGGCAGCTTGCTGTTGTAGTTGATTTTGAATTTGTTGTTGTACTTGTTTGAGAACCTGTTTGTGCACTTGGGGTTCTGGCGGTGGGCCAATCTCTGATGAAGAATTACTGGCTGCTGGTTGTTGGCTAGCAATGTTGCCCGTTCGTTGCTCTTGATTGCCATTGCTTTGCTGGATATTGCCTTGCTGACTATTAACTTGCTGACTATTAACTTGCTGACTATTAACTTGCTGACTATTAACTTGCTGACTATTAACTTGATACATAGAGGGGTCGTCGTATTGAGAGCGCATGGCGCCCTGATTGCGCATCAAATTGACCAGGTAGGTGTGTCGCTCTATCAGTCTTACTGCCAATGGATTATCAGCCTGCATGCACTGCTTAGCCGTGGCGATGGCTGACTCGACAATGTGCAAGGCGTCTTCTGTTTTACCCATCATCTCGTTTGTTTCGGCAATCTTGAGCAGCATGCTCACCATATCGGGATGAACCCGGCCGAGGATCTTTTCACCAATTCTGACCAGGCGCCAGTTGGTACGAAGCGAGTCTTCGTAGCGCCCTACTGACTGATAAGCATCGGCAAGATTTTGCAAGCATTCGGCCAGTTCAGGCGCTTCTGGCCCATTCTGCCGTTCCAGCCCGCTGAGCGAGCTTTCAAATAAGGGTACAGCCTCATCAAAGCGACCTGCTCTGGCCAGCAAATTGGCTTGTTCTAGATTATTACTGGCAGCCTGTGCGGGCATTCGAAAGTTTTCGCTTTGCATGTCCGTTACTGACCTGGGTTATTTTTATTGGAGTTCAATATGATCACAGCATTATTCACATTGGGTTCATACCCACAATGCTAATCTCTTCCACGATGTCGGAGAGATATTAGGAGTAAATCGTGGCTAGTTCGAAAACAACAATAAAGCAAAACATTGACTGGAGATATCATCGCTCTGGATGCTCAACTTGTCAGAAGACTGAAGATTTCTTGGAGCAGCATCAGCTTGGCGCGGTTGAGATGGTTGAAGCCAAGAGGAAGACCCTTGGAGCGGCTGAGGCCCTTGAGTTGGCGCAGTCGGTTGACGAGATTTATGCCACCAAAGGCAGTAATCGAGTCTATTTCAATCTCAAACAAGAAAAGCCTGAGCAAGACAAGCTTTTAGCAGCCATGCTCGGACCAACCGGCAATTTGCGGGCGCCTATTTTGCGTAAGGGCCGCGTGCTACTAGTTGGTTTTGACAAGGAAAGCTATAGCAAAGTGCTGTTGGATTAATGCTTGAATCTACTTTCGCAGAAAGCAAAAAGAGGGTCTAACATTAGACCCTCTTCTTTTAATTTCTTCGCTTCTTAAGTGCTCGACTGTTGATCGTCGTAATGCGTATCGTCAGTGAGGAAGCCAATTACTAAACCGCTCACCGCACCAACCACTAAGCCCCAAGCCAGTCCACCTTTCCAGCCAAACATTGGCACTACGCTTACAGGTAAAGGCCAAACTTTAATCACTTCGAACGAACCAGCTACAACAAGGGCCGAAATGATGCTGATTACAAACATCGCGGCAATGGGAAGTGAGGAACTGGTGGCTTTCTTGGTACCCATTTATTACGTCCTAATGCACTTTTGACTAAAATACAGACTAAATTGTAGCATCGCCCGGGGTGGAGCAGCCCACGTTTCTCAATGGCTTAACAGAGTAAATACCTTCTTCAAACTTCAAAAAATCTCATACTAGAAGGCCCTCTGACTCAATAGGCCTAACCCGGCAATGGTTTTGGCATCCTGTATTTGGCCATTGTGAACCATCGCCCAGGCTTCGCTCAGGCTTAGTTCGATTACTTCGGTTTCTTCGTCGAAGTCAAGGTTTTTGCCCTTGTATGTGAGATTTTCGGCCAGGTATATATAGATAATCTCGTTGCAGAAGCCTGGTGCGCTGTACATTCTTGATAGTTCTTGCCAAGTTTCGGCCAGGTAGCCGGTTTCTTCTGTCAGCTCTCTTTGGGCGGCTGGAAAAGGATCTTCACCTGCTTCGATTCTGCCGGCTGGAAGTTCGATTAGTTCTCGATCCACGGAATAGCGATATTGCTTCACAAGTATTACTTTTTTTTCGCTTGTTAAACCAGCGATTACCACGCCACCGTTATGTTCGACTACTTCTCTCGTGGCGACCGTGTTGTCAACATTGAGGGTGTCTACTCGCAAATTGATAATTGTGCCTTCCCAGATTCGTTCGGTCGATACGCAATGATCCTTGGTAAAAAGCATTAGTTCCTCATAATCGCGTCAAAGTAACGGCTTATCCTAAAGCAAAGTATTGGCAGTAGCAATCATCTAGAATTTAGTGGTGATTGCTACCCTCAGTCTTTAAGTAAATTTTGAATTACCAGAAAAGTCTTGACTACATAAAGTCGCTTGTGCCGACTTTGGAGCGACCAAGCCTTAGGCGGATAGAAGAATTCTTCAATGCCCAAGGTTCGCCGCAGTCAACTCTTGAATGTTTTCATGTGGGTGGAACCAATGGCAAGGGCTCTGTTAGCACCTTAATCGCTTCAATGCTTGAGGCTCTTGGCCATCGCTGTGGCAAATTTACCGGGCCTCATTTGCTCTCTTTCAATGAGCGCTTTGTGATTAATGGCCAAGCCATTGCTGCTGAGCCTTTTGCCCAGGTGGCAAGTCAAACTAAAGAGTTATCAGATCAGTTTGCTTTAGATCATCCAGATTTGGGTGCTCTCACTTGGTTTGAGTTTCTTACGGCTATGGCTGTTGCCTACTTTAAGCAAGAGAAAGTGCGCTACAGCGTGTTTGAGGTTGGAATGGGGGGCCGTTTTGATGCCACCAATATCTTGACTAATGTGTGTGCCACTGTTTTGACAAATGTCGATCTTGATCACATGCAGTTTCTTGGTGATACCAGAGAAAAAATTGCCTTTGAAAAATCTGGAATAATTAAGAGAGGTGTTCCTGTTGTCACCACCTGCGATGGCGGCGCCTTAGCTGTCGTTGCCGCTCGGGCTGAGGAGCTAAAATGTCCAATTTACGTGCTCTCTCATCTAGCAGATAGCCATGACTTAGTTGATTTATTTCAGAATTTTGAAATTCAATGTTTTGGTCTAGAGCATGAAAAAAATAGGCTCAGTGATTTTGTTGATTTGCTTAAGAAAGAGTTTTTTGTCGAGGCCAGTACTCAGCCGTGCTTTGTTTCGGGCTTGAGCGGTTCATATCAGCGAGTAAATATCCTGACGGCCCTAATTGCCTTGGGCGCTAGTGGAATCTTGACTGAGCCTTTGATGGCAAGTCGTGAACAAAGGCAGGCCACCATTCAATCACTTAAGTTAGGCTTGTCAAAGGCCATCTGGCCTGGGCGATTTGAAATATTTGAAAATCCCAGAATGATTCTGGATGGAGCTCATAATCCGCATGGTGCCAAAGCATTGAGAGCATCGCTTTTAGAGAGGTTTGGTCTAGTAAATTTTGTTTTTCTCCTCACTTGTTTTGAAAATAAAGATGCCGAAGAGTTACTGCATGCGCTTTTGGGGCCAGGTGATACGATTTTTGCTTTTGCACCAGAGAGTGAGCGAAAGATGCACCGACCGGAGTATTTGCTGGGCATTGCTCAAGCCGCTGGTGCTCGTGGATTTATCGTCGAGAATTGCGCTGAGGCCGTGAAGTGTAGTCAAGAAATTTTGGCAAACAACGGTGGTTATGCACCTTACCTAATTGCTGCTGGGTCTTTTGCCACGGTGCGAGAGGCCACCCGCTATATAAATTCTCAAAGACTAGGTAAAATCGAATCACAGCAGGGGTGATAAGTTGAATTCTGACCATACTTTTAATCTGGCTGGGCACATCAGGCATCAAGGCCTGTCGTTGGCTGGAGTGAGAGTCTTGCTGTTTGACCAGTTCGCTCATGAGAGTGATAGCTTGGTTGGGGCCGAGCCTCTGCGTGAACTCAAGACAGGCGCTAAAGGAGACTTCTCATTTTCGGTCAAGACTGGCGTTTATCGTATTGAAGTGGTTCCAGCCTCCGCTACGCGCATTCTTGGTCACTCCCTTTCAGAGATTAAAGTTACCACTAATACTAATCTCAATATTTCCCTAGCCACTGGCTCGATTGTCTCTGGTCGAATTAATAGCTCACCTAAGCAAAATTCTAATTTAACAGTAGAAATGCTCACTGGAACTGAAGTTGTTGTTTTGGGGATCGAGCCATCGTCTTATAAGGCTGTCAGTCCAGTTGCTGAGGACGGTAGCTTTAGCCTGGTGGTGCCCTGGGGTAAGTATCATATTGCCTTGCGCTGTTCTCAGTTCGACAGCGAAAACCGAGAAACTTTGGCTCCGGCGAAATTCAAGCTAGTTTCGACGCACAGTGATGTTATAGCGATCTTGCACGATGTCGATCTAACTCTTGAATGGCCAGAACTTTTTCCCTTTCTAGGAGAAATCGTTGATCATTCCGGCCACCCGGTTGCTAATGCATTGGTCATGGTTGAACCGGCAGTATCGCGACGCAGTTTGCTTTTGAGTGAGCTTAGTTTCGCTGCTCGCACTCTAAGCGATGAGATGGGGCGTTTTCAGCTATCACTTGAAGCCGGCTCTTACGATATTGTTGTTGAACCGCCTGAATCGATGCTTTTTGGCTGCGTCGAGAAAGACTTGAATGTCACTGCGAGCTGCCAGCATCGCTTTGTTCTGGCTCAAGGCCATCGTCTGAAAGGGCAAGTGGTTTTCGATGATCATCTGCTGTCGCAGAGTCTTGTGCGCGTTCAATGTATTGATAGGCAAAAGCAAGAATATATTACTCGTACTGATAGTGATGGTCAGTTCGCAATTACAATTCCAGAGGGAAGCTATAAACTAATTGTGCAGGCACATCCAAAGGATTCACCGCCGGTAACAATTGATGGTGCTGAGTATAGTGCCCTGGCTCCTTGGACTCGCAACATAGTCGTCGGTGGTGATACTCACGTTGCCGTGCGTTTGTCTCTGGGAACAGCTCTCCGGGGGCGCATATGTGATGATTCTGGCCAAGCTCGCTCTAGTGTTAAAGTTTCAGTCTATGCCGCTCACTCGGGGCAGGCTCAGTTTCTGCCGGAAGGACGAAATGCCCTCGCTTATGGTATCACTGATGGTGAAGGCTGCTATTGCCTGTTCTTGACCCCAGGCCAATACTGGTTGGTGGTGCACAGTGATTTTTCTAATGCCAAGCTAGTTGAGATTGTTAGTGAGCCAGTGACGGAAGACATTGTTTGGCATGGCTGGTCTCAAATAAAGTTTGAGATCATGGGTGAAGACAATCAGTTGATACCGCGCTGTCAGGTCTTCTATCAGCCCTATGGCTCTGATTTAGATCTAGACTGGGAAGAGTCGCTCTCTAGCAAGGGAACCTTGGCTCTTCCCCATGGCTATGTGCTTACAGGTGAGCAAGGCAGCTGTCTTTTGACTTTGCCCTCTGGGGTGTATACCTTTAGATTTACCCCACCTGATGCTGGCTCTTTTCAAGAAAAAACAATCAGGCAGCTCTCTGTAAGTGCTGATCTCAGCCGGCGCGTCACTCTTGAGCTTAAAAACTCTGCAACTTCGGGTGGTTGAATGAAACTGGCAAGGTTAACTAGTGGTTTTTTCAGCAGCTTCTTTTCGTCTGCTTGTTTAATAGCAAGTCTAGCTTCATGCAGCAACGGCGATGTTAGCCAGCCAGTTAATGTCACAGCTGCTCCTTTAGCGGTGCATACCAGTTACTTCAAAGATAATAAGTCCAAAGACTTTCGCTCACTTGATGAGAGTGTACTCAAAGATCCAAACTTCGATGCTTTTACAATCTGGTTCTATCATTGTTTTGCCGATTTTCAAACACAAGATGAGCATGTTGACGATACAGCTGGTGCCTCATCGGTGCGGCTTAAAATTAAGGCTGTGCAAATTCGCTTGAGCTGTCCTATCACCATTTGGCTGGCGAAGGATTCACCAGCTTTAGTTCGGGAACATGAAAAAGGTCATGTTTATATTTGCAGTAAGGTCTATGGTCGTGCCCCTAAAGTGGCTCGTGATGCAGCTCTTATGGTTGTTGGCAAAAGCTACAATGGCATGGGTAGTAGCGCTGCCGCTGCTCGGCGGATGGCTATCGCACAGGCTGAAGGCGATATTGCCCAGATTTTTCGTGAAGAAATAGTAGCCTTGGCCGATGAGATATCTACTGCCTACGACACTTTGTGCAGCGATCAGCTTGCTGTGAACTCGGGAAAGTCAGGCTCCAAGAAGTCGCAGCAATCACTTGCTGACTTCGTCTATCAGCAAGTGATCGGCAGAGCTGTAAAGGTTCTCTGAGCCGCATCTCCTAGTGAACTTTGCCACTAATTTCGTTGAGCTTTTGCGTAAACCTTTGAGCATCGGCGGCACGATTGTTGTTATTTAAGGTCGTGATGATGTTTCGATAGACATCGAGGATTCTCTTATTGAGCGGATCTCCTAGTTCATCCTCTTGGCGTTTTAGGGCCCGGTCTGGGTCTGTCAAAATTTCAGTGTCTGGCAGGGCCGAAGCGCCGGCAAAGCGGTTAGGTTTTCCACCTTTCTTTTTGTCAGGAGCGGCCGCTGTGGTAGTTGTCGGCTTAGTTGGTTTGATTTCTTTGGCATTCTTCGCTCTTTCTTCTTGCTCATCTAGAGCTGATATCAGCTTGCCGATCGAAGTATGGGCTTGCTCATCGTCCCCAACTGAAATCATTCGTTCTACATCGAAGAAGCTGCGCAGGAACGGTCCTACCCCGACACCTTTGCTGTCGAGATTTTTTAGTTTGCCTAGAGCTTTGTCGCGCAGATCTTTGTCGGCACCGTCTACAGTGGCAAGACTTTGGACGTCAACTTTAGTTGTGACTGTTACAATTTGAACTGGTGTAAGAGCCGATTGAAGGCTGCTATTTAGGCGGCTCAATTGACTAGCATCGAAATCGATCTGCTTGAAAGTGCCTTTCATGGTTGGATCGGCAAAACTGACTTTTACTTTTTTTGCTGATGTTCCGGCAGTCTCAATTGCTTTTTCTGCAATTTTTAGGGCTTCATAGCGCATATCGCGTTCGGTCATATCGCTGTCAGCATCGGCAATAACCTCTAGGGTGTCGCCCACCATATTAGTATCGATATGATTGGCACTGCGTGCCGATTCTCGTTGTTGCAGGTAAGCTGACAGTCGGTTGGCCGGATCATTGACTTCATCGTCTTTGATTGTTAGTGACGCTAGCAGTTGCTCTTTGCCGAGTTGACCAGAGCCGAAAGCTTTGACATCACCTGCGGTGACCGATACGATTTTGCGTTTGTTTCTATTGACTGAGTTGTAGAAGTAAACAGTGACACGACCTATGTCAGTGGGTGCCAGGTCTATTGTCGTTTTTGCGATTAATAGAGCTTCAATTTTGCAGTCATTGTCGTTGGCGCGAGTATTGCGGTAGGTCGATATATACACTTCGCTGCCATTTATTGCAGCCCTGACCCCCGTTCCGTTGGCCAGAATTTTAGCTTGATCTACAGCTTTGACGATTTGATTGACTGTAACTGCAGCTTGAGCTGAATATTGCAAGACACTACTCAGTCCAATTGACAGTAGGGTAGCCAGGGCCAGTGAATTGATTTTGCGGCTGGTAGCTTTGCGCGACACTATACTTCCTCACTCTGTAGACTACGAAATAATGATCATTTTAGCAGTCCTTGATGAATTTCTGCCAATCTGCCGCCTCCTTCATGTCGCTCATCTTGGAAACGTATGGTAAATGATTGGTACCTTTGCAGTAATCTATGTAGTATGAGAATACAGATTCATTTTCTTACGACCTTTGTAGTGGCCAATTTTTTGGGTCTGATAGTGCAGCAGCCTGTCAGCGCTAAGGGCCTCAAGCGTGTTGATCTGGTGGTCAGCGGAAGTAGCTGTGCTTCTTGCTTAATTCGAATCGAGAAGAAGCTAAGAACTACTCCTGGTGTTCTCAAGGCTATGGTCTCTGTTTATCGACCCTATCCAGCTGTGATTATTTACAACTCTGAAAGGACTTCTCTCGTGGCGCTAAAGAAAGTGCTTGAGTCTGAGAAAGCAGGCGCCGAAAAGATTGTCGAGGTTCAGGTAAAAGAAGTACCAGCACTGCTTTTGCCTTCAAGCAACTAGCTTTGGCCATGGTTCAGGTTGGTCTTGGCGGTGCAATACCCACGATTGCCTCCGACGCCTGAGTGTTTATGGTCATTTCTGGCCCTAGGCTCAGAAATGGTATTGGCACGGGCAAGACAATGGTGACTGTGCATTTGACGTTAGCCATGCCGTCATGGGTGCCATCGTACTTATCAAGTTTGAGTACGAGATTTTTATAGGTCGGCGACTTATTAAAATTCGTTTCCACGTCAGCTACTGCGGTTGTGGCTTCCGCCAGGTCAGACGCATTGGCTGCGGCTCTTGCTGCTTGCTTGGCTAAACCATTGCAAATATCACCGCCGATGTAGACCACGGCCAGGTCAATAATCGCTAGAACAATTGGCACAAGCACAATTGAGCCTACTAATACTTCAATGATGCTCTGCCCCCTAGGGCCGCGCCTGCGATTGAATTTGAATATGTTGTTCAAGTTGGAACGATCCATTGATTTGCCACCTGACTATTCTAACTGGGGATGTTCTCAATCACTGAACGACCGCTGAATTTAAAGGTTACTGGTTTGTTCAGACCTGGTATTGGGAGCGGAAATGGAATTTGCAGGAATGGTCGGCACTCGACTTGTAAGTTGACGTGAATGAACTTGACTTTGTTAGAGCCTTCGTTGAGGTCGATGTAGCAGGTTTGTATAGGCACCGAATCAGTACTAGCAAATCTACCAAGGCCGAGCTGAAGCCAATTATTGATAATGTTATTAAGGGAACCGGTGGGCGAGGTGCTCGCCGTAAGATCTGGTTTCAGTGCTGGGGGAGTTGTACTGTTGTCCAATACCAACACATTTTCGACGGCGGCCTGACGCAGTAGTAGGCTATCTAGATAGAGGCAGTCGGCATAAGAAATAGCCATACCGATCAAGTTTAGGAAGGGAAAGAAGAAGACCATGATAAAGATGAACAGAGCTGGCGCAAATTCAGTAATTGCGCTCCCTCTGTGTGATCGTAACGATCTTGCGTTACGAAGCTCGCTGCCCAAGTGTTTCATCTAAATATCCGTTGCAAGTCAATCAATTCTATTAAGAGGTCTTACATGGTAGATTATGCCCTATCTGGGCCGCTTTCAACGTCTACTGTTATACGTTCAAGGGCTTTCAGTGAGATCAGTGGGGCTCATACCACAGCAAGGGCTCATTTACAGAGTTTTCGCTTGCTAAGCAATATTAAACTGCTATAATAATTGCGCCAAGCTTATGTTGTTACCCTCATACCAGCCAAGTTTGAGCTTTTAGTAAATTCTCGCAAGTGCCTTTTGAAGCCACTGGTAAGAAGTTCGAGTTATTGGTTTGCATTAACCAGTAGTATCCAAGTTCGTAAGTAAGGTTAGTAAGTAAGGTTAGTTTCCGATTCATTATTGTTTGGCGAGGTTCTTTTCAATGGAACGTAGTAGAAGGAAGCGCGCAGCCTCCATGGTCTTAGTTGTTGCATTCATTTTGGCGCTGGCGGTGATAATAGTGGCGGCAATCGCGCTTATTAACTTGCTTGGTGGCGGTCAGCAGATGCAGCGAGCGACCGATGCCGGGAACCTCTCCCTAGCTCGATCTGTTTTAGTGAAAGTGGCCGTACCTATTCCTAATAGTGGCGATGCCGTTCAATTTAACGGAGTAACCGATCATACTTCGGGCACCAATGGTGTCGTCAATTTGCGCAACATCAACCGAGTGATGGCGCAGTCAATGATAGTTAACTTCAATGCTCACCAAATTGACAAAGATGGTCTAGATCAAGGAGCTACTTCTCACGCTGCTTCTATCACATTGACAGCGCAGGCTCTTGGTAAGCAACTAAGTGATCAACTGGCCAAGCCATCTTCGGTAGAAGACTTTTTTAGCTCGATCGCTAAACTAAACCCAACTAAGCAATTCGGACCGCAAGATATATCTCCCCTTGGCGCACCAACTTTCTCGTATTTAGATAGAACTGGTGCTTCAAACGTTTATATCGCTGCATCTGCTATGCCAGACTATGATTTTGCTACCAAGACTTCAAAGACCTACAACGATAAGGTCAGTGGTTGGGTCACTTCTGTCAGTTCAGATATAGATCCTAGTGGCAATCATAACTACCTCAAAGGTTACCTAGAGGGTATGACTCCAGACACTAGTTTTGCCAATACTTATTTCGTTCCACTTAAGCCTGGTGCCAAGCCACACTTGGTCAGTCAGTTAGATTTCGATTTGAACAGCAAAGCTTCGACTGGTGCCAATGCCTTTAGCTGGTCCAAGCCCGTTCCTAATTCACTTTCTCTGAAGGGTCAGGCTCAGTCTGCCCAAGGCTACAATGGTGGCTTTAATGCTTGTGCCATTGTTGAACCGATTGATCCTAAAGGGTTTGCTGCGGCACTTCCTCATGGTTTTATCCGTATTCAAAATGGTGCCAGCTCACCTGCTACCGGTGTGGCAAACGGCAATAAACAAGACGTTTTTGTCTATGTTATGAACAATCCGCAGGTTTATCCCGTTGATGTCAACGGAAAGCCACTGCCATATTTTGTTGGCGCTAACGATTCACCACTTCCTGGTGGATGCAGCAATGGTTCTGACTACGTGGCTAAAATTGCTCAAGATATCAAAGATGGAAAAACCCCTGACTGCAGTGGCTTGAGTGTAGGTGTGGCTCTGTCTGGAGATAGTCTTGGCTTAGGTGGTGTAAGTCAAGCTAATTGCAATTCCATTGGTGGCATTGGTGGTGCCAATGTCGACAATATTGCCCTCGATAATGCATCATCTAAAGCCAATACTGATATGGCTTTGTATAACAAGCCAGACAGCCGCAACCTTTGGGCCAGACCGGTGATTGAGGCTGCTTACAATATTCAGCCACCAACGCCAGTTAGCAGCGGTACTGCTAGCGTTAACGTAGCTGATATAGTCAATCTAAAGCTACTTAGTGATAGAACCGAGGGTAACGACTTCCATCCAGGTACATACCAGTCTGGTATTGCTCACGTTCCTGCAAGTCGCGGTCCTCTCAGTAGCCCTAACTATCGCATCACCACCGATCAGGGTGTGCACTTAGACAGTAAGAGTGCTGAAGGCCTAACCTTGAATGGAACTATGTGGAAGTACTTGACCCAGCGCATGTATCAAATAGACCCAGAGTGGCTCAGTTATGCTAACAAGGGTGTTTATGCCTCTGAGAATAGGCCACTCGATTACATTCTCAGTCAGAACATCGTGCCGATGGGGGGAAGAGGCTATATCTACTTTAGTCAGAGTGCCAACGGCGGTAAGGGCGGGCTGGTCTTGAAGGAAGAGAGTGCAGCGCTATCCGATGCACCGTGGTTATCTTCTTTCATCGGTCAACTGCCCGATGCTAAGAGCCCAACCACTCCTACTGAGACTAGACAGTTTGAGTTGATGCCATTCAGTCAGATCAACGTTGCTGGCGATTGGAATTATCCCCAGCCATATGACTTCCCTGGTAAAATCTGCTTGATGAATTGGTTTGCTTTCACTCCTTCTAGTGGTTGGAACAACCTGCTTGGTCAGCTCAATATGGGGGCTATCAGCACTACTTGTTGCCCTGAAGGATCAACTGGTTCTGGTGCCTTTGGAATTACCTATTCAGGAAGTGGTGACACCATAACTATTCCCAACGGTTGTGCCTGTCCTGCCACTACTACCTGCGATTCAACCGGCCCTTGTTAGGCAGTATCTAAATAGGCTATTCAGTGAGTCAATTTGTGGCATGGGTCATCTGGCTCCTGCCGCATTTGACGTGTTAAGGTGTAGTTCTTAGTTGATAGTGCAGCATTCGGGGTCGGAAAAGTCAAAGTGGCACAAAACAAACCACAAGGATCAAAGGCTTTGTCGATAACTACTTGCTATTGTTTTGCTTCGCTTTTGCTAAATAGTTGGGGTCTGAGTTTGCTACTAGCAGCTCCAGGGCAATGCCAACAACAAGTTCAACAGCAACAGCAGCTTCAGCAAGCACAGCCAGTAGTGCAGAAACCACGCAGGCCGGCTCCGGTTGAGAGTGTTCATCGCAATTTGCAGCAATGGCCCAGCACCGTGCCGGTGCCACTGCCCCCTGATGCCAAGTTTGTGTCTGGCTACCAGAGCCAGTACTTAAATACCAAGAGTATGACTTTCTTTCGCTTTACCACAGTAAATCCTCCAGCTAGTCTGGTGGATTGGTACAAGCGTAGTTTGCAAAGTGCTGGATGGGCTGTTCGCGAAAGTGCCACAGCCTCGGGCCGTTCGGTCTCGACCATTTCCGCTATCAAAAATGGTGTCAGTTGTTCTATCAACGTGTTGGCTCCCCTTGCAAGTAAAGATCGCACAGCTGTCCAGATTTCCTACTCTGATCGCTAGGGCTAAATTGTGAATAGATTTACTAGAAGATTGCAAACCATTGGGTTTGCTTCGCTTGCTTTATTTGCTTCTGTGCTTG
>JBIPOV010000106.1:0-19512 GCA_044378815.1 Obscuribacteraceae bacterium (SeqCode)
GCGCCGCCATCGAACTTTGCAACAACCCTCTTTAAACCTGGCACATCAAGCTGCATTTGGCCTTGCGAACCGGAAATAACCTGTTTAGACTTAGTCATATCAAAAGCTCCGTTATTGGTTTGGTCTGCGTTGTGGTAAACACAGATTCTGAGCCAACTGACAGGGCTTTTGTGCTTTTTAAAAGATTACTTTGGTATCACTCCCGTGAATAATTGCGGGTCGCCATAATAACTATAAAAAGTAGTATTAGGACTAAAAAAGAAAGAGCCACCAAGCACATGGCTTTGATGGCTCTTTCTTGAAATTTTTACTGGCACGCTTTAGTCGTGATTCTCACTTACGGCCCCGGTATATTCATCCAGGCCTGAGAGGTTTGGCTAAGCGCTCGCGCTTATTGCCACGATCCCCGACTAGCAGCAGTTGGCAGCCAATCAATAGGGAAGGGTTGACCCGGATTGATCAGCTCGTAGATGACAATGCGTTGGTCATCAGTTAGCCACCACAGGGTAGATAAGAGAATGTGCGCCCGTTCTCTCGTGGCAATCCAGCCATGGGTGAAGCCGTTTACTTGTGCCTCGGGCCAAGCCAGGCGGTCGAAGTGAGCGATTTTGGCACCGCTGAAGTTGACACCAGCACAATAGACGCGTCCGGCAATTGCGTTGCCAGTCTCGTCGATGGTTGGTTGCCAGACTAACTCGGCTTTGTCCAAGAAAACCTTGAGAGTTTGATCCTTGCATTTGAAAATTACCAGCATTGGCTCGTCGACAGCAAGAGTGCAGTCGTTGAGAGCTTCTTGGTGGGCTCGCTTGAGCATATTTTCTTCGGCCAAGGTGTGCTGTGCTGCTGCTGGTATGTTGTCCAGCTTGAGCGTCAGCGTTGGCTTTTCTAGCGTTCCCTCAAGCGTCTTTTGCCGCTTTTGTAGAGCTTGCAGCTGCGTCAACAGTTCCATTCGAGTGAAGCAAGGGTGCGACTTGATGATTTTGCGCACTGTTGCTTTTTCTCGCTGTTTCGCCAGCGACTGAACGATGCCCACTACGACAAAACAGCCGTAGAGCACCAGACTGGTCTTGAGCGACAGCTGGTTACTGCAGAAGAATAGCAATAGAAAAGCTACTGCTATCCAGACAAAAGAGAAAGTTGAACAGAGCTCGAAAGTAGCGAAATGATTGCTCATCCGCTTGTGAAGACTAATCAGTTCGGCGCTCTGCGAAATTGATGGTGTGGTGCCTCGTGCCAGCTTTTTGATTGCTTGACCCTGATGTGCCAGGCCATAGATTGCTAGAGCGCTGGCAAAGCAAGGTAGAGAACACAACGTGATAATGTAGATCTCATACATGAGAGTTTTCCACTGACAAAGAGGTGAGACTGCCCAGAAGGGCGACCCCAAGCCTTTTACAGCTCAGGGTCGCCTTCCGAAAAGCACTGTCAGATTTCTGCCCAATGAAGGACAGTCTTCTGCCAGATTAGAAACGCCGTTCAATCTTGATCAACTTGGGCCCGAAGCGATCGGTTTGTTCGGCGTCGTCAGGCGGAATTTCGCCCAACTTGGGACTGCGCTTGCCGTTAGAGCCGTCGGGGTAGGGATGAATTTTGTCCATCCGCTCTTCCACCATCGGCGAAGTGACCACCGACAAGTGAGCACGGGTGAGCTCCCAGGGGGTGCGCACACCAGCTGACTTGAGAAACATGAGCAACTCGCGCTGCAATACCATGTTGTAGTTGGCCACTTTGACGTACTTGTCTTGCGGGTCAAGACCACGGCGCAGACGCGGGTCTTGAGTGGTGATACCAGTCGGGCACTGGTTGGTGTGGCAGCGTAGGGCCATGATGCAACCTTCGGCAATCAAGTTGCCGCGGCCGATGTTGACCATATCTGCACCCATAGCAATGGCGATAGCCACATCATCACCCTTGGCGATCTGGCCAGAGGCAATGAGAATGGTTTCGTCGCGCACGCCGAACTCGCGCAGAATCGTATCCACAACCGGGATAGCGTGCAGAATGGGCATGCCCATCCGGTCCGCCAGGGCCACAGGAGCTGCGCCGGTTCCACCTTCGCCACCGTCGATGGTGATGAAGTCAGGAGCCTCGCCGGTCTCTTTCATGTGCCTTGCGATTTCGCGAATCGACTCTTCGTTGCCCACCACAATCTTGATACCAACCGGTTTTCCGGTCAGTTCTTGCATCATGGTGACGAAGCGGAAGAGCGAAGGAACGTCGTGAAACTCGTCCCAGGCGTTGGGTGAATAGCAGTCTTCGCCCATGGGAATGCCGCGCCATTCTGCCAGCTGTGGCGTGATCTTTTCTTTCGGCAGCTTGCCACCCTGGCCAGGCTTGGCGCCTTGAGCCAGTTTCAGCTCGAAGCCGACGATCTGGGGATTATCAGCCGTCTTCTTCACCTTATCGATGTCGAGCATGGTGAAGGGCTCGTCGGGGTTGTGGCCGACAGCGCTGTAGACGCTGCGTACCAGCTTCTCAGCCATGGCACGGGTGGTCGACTTGCGAAAGCCGAACTTGCCAGGGCCGATTTGCTGAATGATGCGACCGCCGCCAACAACACGACCAGCCGGTGCAGCACCAGCTTTGATCATGCCGAAGGTGGAGATGGCGCGCAGCCTCTTCAACTGATAGGCGATGCGTTCGTAGGTGTCAGGCCGTGTGTCCACGCCGTTGAGGTGGAAGGGGGTGAGACCACCTTCACCCGTGAGCATGTGAATGTTGGCAAGTTTGGCACCGCTTGAGAGAGCTTGCACAGCCTCTTCAGAGAGCGCACCCCAGCTCATGCCCGAGATATTGATGGGCCACGGGCAGTGGTAGGGAGTGCGGCGTTTGGGTCCGATGATCAGTGCTGGCAGGCGATTGCCCACCCGCTCCACATCAGAGATGGGGAACATCGATGGCAACATGTGAATCTCGCCCACATCACGGTAGCCGCGCTGTGTGCCGAAACCCAGGTTGTTGTTGATGCCTTTAGCCGAGCGGTAGATATAGCGTCGCGTCACCCGGTTGTAAGGCCGCTCTTCGATGTCACTCATGAACCAGTATTGACGCAGTTCGTCGCCGATCAGCTCGAATCCATAACGGAACCAGCCAATCAGAGGGAAGTTGCGCCTGATCGTGTGAGTGTGTTGAATCACTGCGTCATGCACCGCCACCTGCGAGAGGAAGGTGAGCAGGGCGAAGATCAGGCCGTACATTGGATTATAGAAGTGCCAACCAAGCCACCAGGCGAGGAAGGTCAGGGCCAGCGAGAGAGGCAGAAACGGGCTCTGCCTCTGGGTGAACTCGGCTGCGGCAATTTGCAGCGGGAAAGCCAGAAGTGCTGCCACCAGTCCAATTTCCAGGCCACCGAAGTAGCCGGCGATGGTGCCGACCATGATGGTCAGCGAGAGGATGGCATGCTTGTGTCGTGCCAGATCGCGAATGCCAACTGCAACGAAGGCACCGACGATGGTGAAGGCTAGCGCCGCCGGTTGTTCTCCGAGAGTCCAACCAGCGAGGCCGCCCAGGAGAGCTGAGCAGGTTGTGAAAATGATCCAGAACATATAGGTATCCTTTGCAGATATTCCGTGATTTCAGCGACTCCAGAGTAGAGTCGCTTCAAGACGGATTACGTATTCGGGAACTAAGAAGTAGGCCCCGGGCTCACATGCAGAGCGTATGGCCCGGGGCTACTCTTATTCCTTACTTAGACTGAGACAGAAACTGAGACTGGTTTAGAGGCCGAGAGCCTGTTACTTGCTCTCACCGTCCGTCGTACTGGTCGTATTTTCGGCCGGATTGGGAGCAATGCAGGTTTCGGCGGTGACCGGGAGCAGATGCTGGGTCAACTTCTTGTCAGGATCGGCGTCGACGGTCTGACGCAGCAGCACGTTGATACGCAGCTTCTCGAGACCCTGAGTCAACTTCATCTGCCCACCCTTGGGAGGATTGGCAGCAAAGAAAGCACGCACGTCGGCTTCCTGCTCAACGCTGTCGAGCGAAGAGAGGTAGCTGAAGATGGCGGACACGCTGTTGGCGGGCCACATCTCGTTGATCTTTTCCCAGTTGGCCTTGATGGCATCCCAGGCCGCTTCCGAAGCGTCCTCGTTGCCGAGCAGGCTGGCCAGGAAGTAGGGAGCGTCCTGAACACGCAGCTCACCCGAGAGGGCAAGCTTGATGTTGGCCGCCACCAGCTCCGGTGCGGTGAAGCTGGTCAGAGCGTACATGAAGCGGTTGGTGTCCTGCGGCGTGGCAGCATGCAGACGGAGATTGTCGAACTCCTTGTAGAGCTCGGCGTCGCCGTTTTCGGCCAGAACGTAGACCATGGCCGCGAAGACATCGCTGTCCACCGAAGCCGGGTCCTTGGTCCAGGAGGCATACATTTCCTTCGCCTTGGCAATCACGCCAGGGTGCTTGCCGGTGGTGCCGAGGGCCGAGACCACGCTGGAGCGCAGGTCGGTGACCTTGACCGATTCGCCCGGCTGGCTGGCGTAGCCCAGCTTGTCGAGCAGCGGCTGCAGAACGTGACGCATCTTGCTCTCGACCGCGGCACGGGCCGGGCCTTCCACCACGCTGTGAACGTAGTTGAACGAGCCGATGATCTTGCTCCAGATCTGGGGGTCCTGCTCGTCGGTGAAGTTCTCCACCATCTTCAGGTAGTCCACCAGCGAGATCAGGCGCGAGCGAACCAGCGACCAGCTGTCATTGAGCAGGTTGTAACGATCGACCTCGGTCATGATCGTCTTCTTGTTGCTGATGATGCCCTTGATCAGGCCGTCCGAGTACTTGACCCGGTAGAAGCCATTGCCACCGGCGTTGACCACCACCCATTCGACGCCTTCGCCGACATAGACGGTCTGGTTGCGATCGGAGAAGAGGAACTTCTGCTCGATCACGCCCTTGCGGGTCTTGGCCTTGAGCACGATCGGGATCGGCCAGAGCGAAGGCGACAGGGTGTCGGTTTCGCGCAGAACCTTGAACTCGCTCTGACCCAGTTCGATGAAACCAGGCATCGAGCTTTCGTCCACCGACACCACCGGATGACCGGAGGTGAAGACCCAGGCGTCCATGAGCTTGCGCACCGGAACATTGACCGCCAGTTCGTGGCAGCCGACTTCGAGCGCATCCCACAGGTCGTGGGTTTCGGTGTTGGAGAGACCGTGACGGCTGAGGTAGATCTGCACACCGCGCTGGAAGGCTGCGGCACCGATATACTGCTCCAGCTGACGGAGAACCGAGCAACCCTTCTCGTAGGAGATCAGGTCGAAGATTTCGTCAATCTGGAAGGGGTTTTCCACGGCCACTTCGATGGCGTGGGTGCTGTTCAGCTGGTCGAGGCCGAAGGCAGAGGCGCGGGAACCGGCGAAGGTGTCCCAGGTGTGCCATTCAGGCTTCCACATGTCGACGACCTTGTTCTCCATGTAGGTGGCGAAACTCTCGTTCAGCCACAGACCGTTCCACCACTTCATGGTGGTGTAGTCACCGAACCACATGTGCGCCAGTTCGTGCGCGACCACGTGGGCGACCCGCTCCTTCTCACCCTGCGTGGCCGTGGCCTCGTCGCAGAGCAGGTCGGTTTCGCGATAGATGATGCAGCCCAGGTTCTCCATGGCGCCGGCAGCGAAGTCGGGCATGGCGATGAAGTCGATCTTGTCACCGCCGTAGTAGCCGATGCCGAAGTAGTCTTCGTAGGTGCTGAGGGAGAAGGCAGCGATTTGCTGCGCGAACTTGAGCTGGTGGCTCTTGCCCGGCGTCGACCAGAAGCCCAGCTCCTTGCCGTTGACCTTGACCGAGCCGCCGAATTCCAGTTCACCGGCCGTGAAAGCCAGGTAGTAGGTGGACATCAGCGGAGTGTTGGCGAACTCGACGCGCTTGAGCAGCTGCGAGTGGCCGCCGTCGTGCAGAGTGGTAGCCACAGCCAGTTCGGCCGGGGCGCTGACGCTCATGGTGGAAGTGCTCTCGACCTTCATCGCCGACAGGGCGGTGTAGTCGTGGGGCACATTGAGGGCGACCTTGAAGGTGGCCTTCATTTCCGGCTCGTCGAAGCAGGGGAAGGCGCGGCGAGCGTCGGTGGCCTCGAACTGGGTGGTGGCAATGACATGCACCTTGCCCTGATCGTCCGTCCAGGTGGAGCGGTAGAAGCCCTTCAGCTCGTCGTTGAGCTCGCCAGCGAAAGCCAGCTTGAGCTTCCACTTGCCGGCGCCGAGGTTGCCGTTGAAAGAAACGGTGACCCGCTGCAGAACGCTGTCGAGCGACACCGTGCCGGTCAGAACCGTGCCGTTGGCGTCTTCCACCGAGGCCTTGCCGATGGTGAGGTGGTTGGCGTTGAGCGTGATCGAGGAAGTACCAGCGGGGTTGCGCACATCGACGTCGATGGCAACGTTGCCCCAGAAGGTCAGGTGTTCGAAGTCGGGGGTGAGCTCGAGTTCGTAGTGAAGCGGCCAGATGTCGCGCGGCAGGCGATACTGGCTGCCAGTGGGAACGGACTGGCCGGAAACGGCGAGGCCGTGATGGGAACAATTGCGAAGCTTACACATAGCTTTTCTCCTGTTGAGAGTTTTTGGCAGAGTTAGGTTGATGGCATGCACAAAGCCGAGAGCAGCCATTGCTGCCCTCGTGAGAAGTGCGGGAAAGAAAGAGAGGGTGAATCCAACTTGATCGGATTCACCCCCTGGGTCAATTATTTCGGGGCTGAGGTTGCCACCTTCAGCCCTTCTTTTCTCAGTGCTGTCGCTTTACGACTTGGCCGAGACAGGCTCCTGCTTTTCGTCCGCCTTGGCAGTGGCTGCAGCAGGCGCTGCAATCAGATGTTTCTGCAGACCAGCCGTTTCGCGCTCACGCATCAAGACATTGATGCGCAGCTGCTCGAGAGCCTGGGCCACAGCCATGTCGCCCGACTTCACCTGGTTGGCAGCGAAGAAGGCTTTCACCTCTGCTTCCAACTCGGCGGTGTCGAGACCGGCCACAGCACCGCACATACGCACCACACCATTTTCAGGGTAGCGTGCCACCATGTTGGCCCAGTTGGCCTTCATGAAGTTCCAGGCTGCGGTCGCCGCAATCTCGTTACCAAGCACGTTGGCATAGAGATACGGAGCATCCTGGGTGCGTACGTCATCGGTCAGGCACTTGTCGATGGTCTTGTCGAGCAAGGCACCATCGCGGAAGCGCGCCAGAGCGAAGAGGAAGCGTTGCACTTCCTGGGGCGACTGAGCCGCCTTGGAGAGCTGGAAGAACTCCTCGTAACGAGCCTCGTCGCCGTTGTGAGCAAGAATGCCAACCAGAGCCGGCACCACATTACTGTCCACCGACTGCTTGTCGGCCTTCCAGTCGCTGAACAGTTCAGCGGCCTTCTTCTGCACCTCGGCGTCTTCGCCAATTGTACCGAGAACACCGATGAGCGAACCGCGCAGCTGACGGCTCTGGATCGACTCATCGCTCTTGGCGCTGTAGCCGAGGCGGTCGACGGTGGGCTTGACCAGGTTGCGCACCACTTCGGCCAGGGCCTTGCGGTGATCGTCCTTGACCAAAGAATGCAGATGGCCCAGGGAGCTGGTGATGATGGCCCAAACGTTGGGGTCTTCCTCAGCGCCGAAGAGCTTGACCATCTCGATGTAGTCAGGAGTGGCCAGGATGCCCGAACGAACGCAAGCCCAGGCGTCGTTGACGAGGTTGAAGCGCTCGATGGCAGAGAGATTCTCCATCACGCTTGCGCTGAGAGCGGAAGCCAGGGCCTTGTCGTAGACCACGCGGTAGAAGCCGGAGCCTCCCGAGTTGATAACGACCCATTCAATCTTCGAATCGGGGGTGTTGCCGAGCTTTTCCACATGGCTCTTTTCCGACATGAGGAACTTGCGCTCCACCACATTACCGTCGACCTTCGCTCGCAGGGTAACGGGAATGGGCCAGAGAGTAGCGTCGGCGCTCTCGCTCAAGAACTTGAAGGGGCGCTGGGTCAGTTCGACTGAACCGGTATCCTTGTGGCTCTTGACCTCAACCACCGGATGACCAGCAGTGAAGACCCAGCGGTCCATGATTTCGCGCACGGGAACCGGAGCTTCACCGCTCTCGGCAGCAGCAGCCTTGCAGGCTACTTCCAAAGCGTCCCACAGGTCGTGGGTCTCGGTGTTACCGTAGCTGTGCTTCTTCAGGTAGATGGCGATGCCGCGACGGAAGGTCTCGGCGCCGATGTACTGGTGAATCTGATAGAGAACCGAGCAACCCTTCTCGTATGAGATAACGTCGAACAGCTGAGCTGCTTCGTCGGGGTGGTTGACGGGGCACTCGATCGGGTGGGTGCTGCGCAGAGCGTCGACCCTTGAAGCCGCAGCGCGGGAGAGACCGAACTCGTCCCAGACATTCCAGGTGGGCTGCCAGGCGTCGAGGCAGAGGTTCTCCATGAAAGTGGCGAAACTCTCGTTCAGCCACAGACCATTCCACCAACTCATGGTGACCAGGTCACCGAACCACATGTGGGCCAATTCGTGCAGCACCACCACAGCAACGCGGGTGCGCTCTGCGTGGGTGGCTGTCTTCTCGTTGAGCAACAGTGCGGTTTCGCGGTAGGTGATCAGGCCGAGGTTCTCCATGGCGCCCGAAGCGAAGTCGGGGATGGCGATGTGGTCGATTTTCTTACCGCCGGGGTAAGGAATCTCGAAGTACTTCTCGTAGTGGTCGGTGGCGAAAGCAGCGGCACGCAGAGCGAACTCTGTCATGTCTTCTTTGCCAGGCACGCACCAGACGCGGGTCTCGATGCCGTTGACCATGACCGGCTTGGAGGAGACGAATTCACCGATGCAGAAGCAGACGAGGTACGTCGACATCTTCATGGTGCGTTCGTAGCTGACGGCCTTGAGGCCATTGCCGACCGATTCACTCTTGATGATGGCGCCGTTGGAAAGAGCAGTGAGCTCCTCGGGGACCGTCAAGGTGACGTCGAAGGTGGCCTTGAATTCAGGCTCGTCGAAGCATGGGAAAGCGCGACGAGCGTCGGTGGATTCGAACTGGGTGGTGGCGATGGTGTGCTTCTTGCCCTGCTCATCGGTCCAGATCGAACGATAGAAGCCCTTGAGCTTGTCGTTCAGGGTGCCGGTGAAAATGGCGGAGAGCTTCCAGGCACCTTTGCCCAGAGTGCCGTCGAAAGAAATTGTGGCAATCTCGGTCTCTTCGTCGAGGGAGATTTTGCCATCGAGTCGAGTGCCAGCCGAGTTCGTTGCCGAGAAGGCGGTGATGACGAGCTCTTTGGCGTTGAGTTTGACCGTGCTGGTCGCTTCAAGCACATCAACATCGATCTCGACTGTGCCGGCGAAGGTGAACTTCGTCAGGTCGGGAGTGAGGCTGATCTTGTAGTTGCTTGGTTTGACGGTCTTGGGCAGACGGAAAGACTGGTCTATCGTTGCAGTGCCCCCAGACATGTGATGTTTCATGCACATAGTTGTATCCTTTTTTGAAAGATCTCAAGCACAAGCTTATGCTTTGGATCAAGCTGTTCTCGGCTGTTCACCACATTTTGACAGGAAATTAGTTGCGCGTAACATTTGCAGGAGCATGTTGGTGAGCATGACAACTGATGTGTGCGCGCGGAAGTTTCCAGATGTGGTTAGAGACTGATGTTCAGCGATTGGACCAAAGTTAAGAGCAGTGAAGGAGATATATAACCACGGTACGTAAAACATCTCTTGAGAATCAATGTTGCTGAAGCTAATAAATGCTCATGAGCTTACTTCTAAAGAAGCTATATCTGCGCTGGTCGTGAGTGGGTGAAGGCTTGCTGCAAGGTTATCTCCAGGGTTAACAAGTGGGGTGTAGTTGCGCCAATGCTAAAGCAAAATTAGAAGCAATTTTCTTGTTAACTGAGCTGAATCAAGAGAAAAGCGCAACTAAAAATTTGTGCTTTAGCGCAAATTATTTCCTCATTCTCATATTTGCCGCAATGTGAAAAGCACCATTGTGACTAGTTCTCGCCAGTTTACGCAAACCTCGCGAATAGTGCCTCTTGGCAGCTAGATCTTCAATATATCTCAGGTCTATATTCTCTTCTTGAATTCTGGATCATTTATTTCATAGGGTTACAACGCATTTAGTTCCTTCACCCCCTCCCCTCAAATCTAGCTCCAAAAACAAACCTGATCTACTTTAGACCTCCCCTGGTATCACGCGCGGTGCGCGCAGGGGAGGTCTTGGTTTCGTAGTTGTTTGTTTTGGATGTGCAATTCAAGGGGTTTTCAGCGTGCCTGGACCTAAGCAACTTTCTAAGTCAACCCTCTAAATCTCGCACAACGCGACAAAAAAAAGGAATCTACCATGACACACCGCGATTTCGACGGTTTCATCCCGTCTTCGTTCTTGCTCGAGCTTGCTAACCGCAACCCGAACAATCTCTCCCTGGTCACCACCATTCTGGCCACCCAGAAGCTGTCCCAGGCCGCCCGCAACCACACCGTTCGCTACCGTCTTGCCGCTGGCAAGGCCGAGCGCCAGATCTACGACGCTAAGAACGCAACGCGCCTGCCTGGCACCCGCGCTCGCTTCGAAGGCGACAAGGTCACTGGCGACAAGACCACCGACAACGCCTATGACTTCCATGGCGCCATGCGCGACTTCCTCTTGCAGGAATTCGGCTGGAACTCCATCGACGGCAAGGGCATGAACCTGGTGGGCACTGTCCACTACGGCCGCAATTACAATAACGCCTTCTGGAACGGTCAGCAGATGACCTACGGCGACGGCGACGGCGTGATCTTCATCACCTTCGTCGAGCCCGTTGTCGTCGGCCACGAGCTCTCCCACGGCGTCACCGAAATGACCTCTGGTCTCGACTACTACGGCGAGTCTGGCGCTCTCAATGAGAGCTTCTCTGACGTGCTGGGCGTCTGCTTCAGGCAGTGGCTCAACAAGGAGACCGCTGACAAGGCCAAGTGGCTCGTCGGTGAAGGCATCTTTGGCCCCACCATTAAGGGCAAGGCCCTGCGCTCCATGATCGCCCCGGGCACCGCCTACAACGATCCGAAGCTGGGCAAGGACCCGCAGCCTGACCACTACAGCAAGCTGTACCGTGGTTCGGGCGACAACGGTGGCGTGCACATCAACTCGGGCATCCCCAACAAGGCCTTCGCCCTGTTCGCCGTCGCCGTCGGCGGCTACTCCTGGAAGGAGCCGGCGCACGTGTGGTGGGAGTCGAACTCTGGCACCAACCGCGTCGGCAGCACCGCTTCCATCGCCGACTTCGCCAAGAAGACGGTGGAAAACTGCACCAAGATGTGCCCGCAGCACGTTGCCAAGCTGAAGCAGGCTTGGAGCGACGTCGGCGTCGCTGTCTAACAGCTGAGTCTATAGAGAATCAGCTGCGTCAAATCTTTGTCCGGACACAGACCCTTCGCATAGGGCGAAGTCAGCCGCCTTCAGGCAAACAATTGCACTCTCGGGCCGTCAAGTTTTGATCGGCCACGCTTTTTAGAGTGAGTGTTTCGCCTGGAGGCGCTTTCTGTGTCTTTCTCCTATCAGTCAGTAGTCAATTTTTTTGCTGCTGACACCAAACCAAAAACTCAAATAGGAACTCAATATGAGTAACAACAAGCAAAATCCGCAGGGCTCAGTTGCTGGTCCCAATAGTGGGAGCTCCAGCAAGGGCCGTCAGGGCGACTTTTTCTTCCGCCTCATCCTCAAGTTGATGAAGGAGATGAAAGTCCTCCCGCAAATCTCCGAAACCGAGCGCCAGGCGCTTGAGGCCGGAGATGTCTGGCTTGATGGCGATATCTTCGCTGGCAAGCCCAACTTCCGTTCGATGCTCGAGAAGCCCTACGGCGGGCTGACTGCAGAAGAGCAAGCCTTCATCGCCGGCCCTCTCGTCGAGCTGTGCCGCATGTTCGACCACTACGAAGTCGGCCAGACGCGCCGGGTTCCGCAGGAAGTCGACGACTTCATCAAAGCCCAGGGCTTTATGGGGCTGATTATCCCGAAGCAGTATGGGGGCCGCGAGTTTTCTCGCCTGGCCGTCTCGACCATCCTGCACATCCTTACGCCCTACTCGTTCACCGTCGGCGTACGGGTGATGATCCCCAACTCGCTTGGTGCTGGCGAACTGATCATCCATTACGGCACGGATGCACAGAAGAAGTTCTACCTGCCGAAGCTCGCCAGCGGCGAGTTCGTGCCCTGCTTCGGTCTCACCGAGAAGGAAGCAGGCTCTGATGCGGCGAGCATGAAGTCTGAAGGTGTGGTCTTCCGCGACACCGACGGCCAGGTCAAAATCCGGATGAACTTCGAGAAGCGTTACATCACGCTGGCGCCGATCGCCAACCTCTGCACCGTTGCCCTGAAGGTGTCGGACCCCGACAATCTGACTGGCAAGGCCACCCCGGAGAACAAGGGCGATATCGGCATCACCTGCGTGCTTATTCACAAGGGCACTCCCGGTTTCGAGAACGGTAATCACCACATCCCCATTGGCGAGCCCTTCGATAACGGCACGCTCAAGGGTGTGGATGTGATCGTTCCGGTCGAGAACATCATTGGCGGAGTTGAGTACGCCGGAGGCGGCTGGAAGATGCTCATGGAGCAGCTTGCCGGCGGTCGCTGCGTCTCTCTCCCGGCTGGTGCGGTCGGCAACCTCAAGTTGTCGGCAGCCGCCGTCGGTTCATATTCGATGGTCAGGTCTCAGTTCAATCGCCAAATCGGCCAGATGGAAGGCATCGAGGAGAAGGTAGCATCGGTGGCCGCCATGACCTACATGCTGGATGCGGCGCGTATCTTCGTCTGCTCGGCCGTTGATACGGGCGTTCAGCCCCCGGTGACGTCCGCTGTGTTGAAGGCATACACCACCGAGATCGCCCGCAAGGCCGGTATCGATGCCATGGATGTCTTCGCAGGCGCCGGCGTCATGCAGGGCCCGCGTAACATCCTCTCCAAGGGGTACACCGGAGCACCGGTCGGTATCACCGTTGAGGGTGCCAACATTCTCACCCGCACGCTGATGATTTTCGGTCAGGGTGCGACCCGCTGCCATCCGTATGCGCTCAAGGTGGTGCATGCGGTGGACGACAATGACGTGCCAGCCTTCCGTAACAACCTGCTCGGCTGGATGCTGCACTTCGGCCTGGGCATGGTGCGCACCGGCGTGCGGGGCCTCACTCGCGGCTGGACCACGAGCATTCCCAAAGTCGCTCCCGAGACAAAGACCTACTACAGGCGCCTCGGTTGGGCGGCGGCGCATTTCGGCACTCTCACCGACCTGGCTATGTTCACGGTTGGTGGCAAGCTGAAGTCGCGCCAGATGCTCACCGGACGTTACGCTGATGCGGTTGCCTGGATGCTGCTCGGTTTCTCGGCGCTCCGGCGCTTCGAGGCTGAAGGGCGTCGCAAGGAAGACCTGCCGCTGGTGCACTACGCTCTGTCCAAGGCACTCAGCGAAGTGCAGACGGCCTTCGAAGGCATTTATGCCAATTTCGAAGCGCCCGTCCTCGGTTTCCTGATGCGCACGGTAGGCATGGCAATGCTGCGGATCAACCCGCTTGGCCATGCACCTTCTGATGCAGTCGCTCGCAAGGCGGCAAGGACCCTGCAGACCTACGGAGACCAGTTCAATCGTCTCACCGAAGGCGTCTTCGTCGACCACGAAGACGCTCCGGGGCTCGGTCAACTGATCCACGCCTTCCGCCTCACCACCGAGGCCCAGGCGACGGTTGACAGCATCATCACGGCGCAAAGGTCGAGGCAGTTGCCTCGTGGTGTCATCAACGAGACGATTGCTGCTCAGGCAGTCGAACTCGGTGTGATCACTCAGTCCGCAGCGGATCGTTTGTCGCTGGCGCAGGCCGCTAAGCGGAAAGTGATCGAAGTCGACGTCTTTACTCCCGACCAGTACTACCGCGACTGAGGTGGCCGTCTAGGTCATCGCACCGTCTGTAGTACCGCTAAGAAATTAGCGTTTAGTACAAATTCGCTCACTCACGACAGCGCCTCATCTGGTTCGGTAAGCAATTTCCGGGCCAGGTGGGGTGCTTTTTTTCGGCCTATTTCAGCTGACAACAGCTGCAAGTAGCTCGAATTCTAATGCCGCATTAAAGCGGAAGAAGGGCCAACATGTCAAATAACAAACCTGTTCAAATCATCCTCGACCTCAAGTCGAACGATGACGGCAGCGATCGCAAGCCGCACGGCCATCATGGTTCGTGTCGGCCCCATGTGGTCATCTGCCCCGGCTATGGCAACAAGGATTTTCCTTTCCCCAACGCCGAAGACCTGACCGTTCGGGCGCTCACTCGCCTGAAGAAGAAACAAGCCGACGCCAAGGCCGCACAGGCTGAAGGTGGAGAGATCAACACCGACGGCATCGGCTCCAAGTCAAGCAAGGGCCAGCGCCCTTTTGATACTGCCGGTAGTGGCCACAGCCACGAACACATTACCGGCGCCTGCGCGGATGATACAAAAGATTCGTGGGATCGGGTTGATGCCAGCAAAGATCAGACTTTCGTTGCCGGTATGCCCAATCTGGGCCAGATTCCCAAGCCCGCCGCTGTCATCGCCCAGTCTAAGCGGGCGCGTGAAAACGGCATCGACGGTACGCTCTTTGTAGCGGCCGGCGGTCTGCGGGAACTGTTGGAGGATGGCAAGTACGATGCCATCGTCGCCGAGCGTTTCGACGACCTGGTCGACAAGGTCAACTGGGCCCGCGACAACATGGGTCCCAAGTACCAGCGTGCTGTTGAGAGCCTCAGCTCTCAGCTCAGCAAGTTGCGTGAAGTCTATCTCGGCGCCCTGCCTCGGGTGTTGGATGGTCTGCGTGCTCAGAACCCCGGTGTGCCTGAAGGTCGCTTGATTGAAGCGGCCGTGGAAGTGCTGGACGAAGAGCTCAGGCAAATCATCTCTGTGCTGCGTATCTGGACGGACGCTTTCGGCCAGCAGCGCGGCGGCAGTTACAAGCAGCTTGATGCTGTTGTCTTTGCCGTCGAGCAGGCTTTCTTGCTCTTCGAAGGCAATGACCCGTCGCAGCCTCTGTCGAACGACGTCACCACCCGTCTGAAGAATCGTGTCTTCGGTGTCGGTGATACCTTCGTCGCTCGTTTCAGTGGCGAAGGTCCGGCTACCCTGCCTGGCACTCGTGGTCCGGTGCGTGCTCACGCCCTGGAAGTTCCCCACGATGAGCGTCACTTCATCACCCTCATGCTCGTGCTCTACATGCACGAGTTCCGCCACGATGTCTTCCATGACGTCGAAGGCATGGGTGAAGAGCTGACCACGGTGGTGAGCAAGGCGATCATGCAGGCGGCGGGCAAGGGCGAGCTCAAGCTCACCCGCGAGCACGTCAATATTGGCAAGCAGCGCGTGCCTCTGGCCAACCTGCTCACCAAGATGTATGCCGACACCATCGGCGAGGTCGATGCCGACGTTTCTGGCGGCGTTCTGCTCGCTGGTCCGGCCTTCCTCTATAACATGTTGATGACGTTCTCCGCCTTCAATTCCCGTCGGCGTGGCGTCTTCAACCAGCGTCAGCTGTTGCGCACTTCTTCTTTCTATGAAATGGAAGAGAATGCCAACGGTCAGATGGCGCTGTCCTTCCTGCCGCACCCGCCCGACTACATCCGGGCCCACATCGTTGCTGCCGCTCTCGATGAGATCGGCATGCCCGATGAGGCCAAGCAGTGTCGCCTGCTGGCCGACCAGGCGGTGGGTTGGAAAGTTCCGGAGTTCATCACCTGGGACGACGTCAACGGCACCAAGGGTCGCCCGACCATCAAGATTCCGGTGGAAGACATCAAGCGTGCGGCGCCCTTTGTGGCTCGCGCCTTGATTCGCACTCCCCTCGAATCGCTGGGCAAGGTCAGCACCGGTGAAGTGATTTACTGGACGCCCAAGTCTGAGGCCAAGGCCCAGATGCTGGCCGAAATGATGATGGACGGCGAATCGCAGCTGCCCACCGACAAGGGTGACATTCATGTCACTCACGTCATCGCTGCTGCCTCTCTCGCTTACTGGGGCCTGTGCAAATCAGGTACTCAGCCGCGTGATGGCGCTGCTGTCATCGAAGCCACTGCTCTGAAGATGATCGACCAGGTGCGCAACGCCTTCGAGACTCGCAAGGCAGCCCTCGAAGCTGAAGCCGCCGAGGCCGCTCGTTTGGCTGAAGCCGCCAGGGCTGATGCCGCCAAGACCCTTGCCCCGCCTACTGGCGACGGCGAAAGCGGTGAAGGCGGTGACGGCGAAAGTGGTGAAGCCGGCGAAGGCAATGAAGGTGGCGATGCCAATGCCAGTGTTGATAGCGACGCTGGTGACCCCAGCGCTGAAACCGGACCGGATGGAGCTGGTCCTGTCGCTGGCGGGCCGGGAGCTGAAAAGCCCCAGTCCTGAGATTTGGGAAGAGTAGGCCCGGCCATCTCTACCCTTAAACAGAAAAAGACATCGAGCGCCCTGACTTACTCCGAAGTCGGGGCGCTCCTGTCAACAACCTATAAAGGTCTAAGTCTATGAACATCAATATTCGAAAGACCGCCATTGGCGCGGCTCTCCTCGTATTTCTTCTGGTCTTGGTCAAGGTGGGGCTGACGGCTTTCGCTGGTGACTCTGCTGCTACCAATCCGCGCTTTCCCGAGCGTTCTCAGGCGCCTACGGTTGTCCTCAAGGACGGTCAGTATGGCGAGCAGGTTCGCCTGGTGCAGTACGCAGCCGACAAGCGCACCCGCGTATCGATGCGCATTGAGCGCTACGATGGCGGCTCTGCCACGGTTGAGTTTGGCAGCAATGGCAAAGCAACAAAGCTGATCGAGTACTACCCTGTGCCGACTCCTCCGGCTGCCGCTCCTGGTGCCTCGCAGAACAAGGAATCCACAGACGTTGTGGACCCTTTGAAGCAGGCTCTCAACGCCCGCACTGTGCTGCGCGAAACTCTGTTCAAGAGCGATGGTTCGTCCGTCGCTGCGCAGACAGCCTATCGCCCCGACGGCAGCTTGAAAGAAGTAGCTGTGCGCACCGGTGAAGACGACCTGTTGGTGACCGTCTATCGTGACGACAAGAACGGCGTCGAAAGCATTCAGGTCTTCGACAAGACCACGGGTCTGATCAAGAGCGAGCGCGTCTTCAATGTCGACGGCACGATCGCTTCTCTTCTGGCCAAGGACAGCACCAACTACTACAGCAAGGCCAAGCAAGATTTCTTTGGCAGCGACGGTAAGCGCACTCGCAACGTGCTCTTCACCAATTGGGACGTCACCGTCACCGATTACGATGCTGATGGCGTCACGGTGAAGCAGACGATTCAGTACACCTCCAGCGAGGTGATCGTCCTCATTTACGACACCAAGACTAGCAAGAAGCAGTTGGAGCGTCGTTACAACACCAGCACCAAGGCCGTGCAAATCACCTACTACAATGCTGCTGGCACGCCTACCACCGTTCAGCGCTGGGTGTTGCTTGACCCTGCCGTTCCCACTGATTTCATCGGCGCAGTCAACGACGGTTATGTGCTCAGCGAAGTCGCTGACATGCATCCGGATGGGTTGGCAGCCAAGAAAATCATTCGCTACTACCCCGGTGGCAAGGTCGTCGGTCAGGTGGAAATTCGCCCGACCATGGCCTGGACCAATCGCACCATGAAGACCTATCGTCCTGACGGTAGTCTCGACAAGGTGGAAGAGTACTACTGGAGTCAGGTGACCAAGACGGTTGTTTCACCTCCTGGCCCCAACAGTGACCGTGAAGTGGTGCCTGCCGAATGGACCAAGCCGACCAAGCTTTTCCCCGACCCGGCTTTTGATCTGGCTGCTTCACCCAAGCTGGCGCAGCGCCCGATGAGCTATAGCTTCGACTAAGGAAAAGTCAATTTCGGTTGGCTTTGTTTTGGTAAGGCTTGGCTTTAGTCAACAAAAAATCCATTTTTTGGAACGCCCAGGTGATCAGGTTTTCCTGATTCTCCTGGGCGTTTTTTTTGGCTTTTTCCAGCATAAATTTTTTCGTATATACTCATATACTGCTTGACACCAAAACCCAAAATGCCCACTGACAAATCCCCCCAGGCTCCCACCGTTAGCCAGTCTTATGAGACTTATTGCATTTGCTCCACCGGCCGGTAGCAGAAGAATCATCTGACGCTGGTAGCTTCTGTGGTGGCAATGCCTGTGTTAACGATGCTGAGGCCAAGAAAGAATAAGCAGCAATGATGTTTTGGGGAGAGTTAGTCTAAACCTAGGCCACGCCTGGACTTTACTAGCTCTTCTCTTTTTAGATTTTGATACTATAGAGTATGGTTTAAACGAGTTTTTTGGATAAATTGGCATGACCCCCGTTCAGTAGACAGTTGGTTGGAAAAAAATGCTCCTGGTGACAAAATGTCAAAAGGAGAACGAAAATGACAGGTAAGAAAAAGACTAAGCCCGAGTATTCATGGACATTCAGAAAGAATGCAGTAGAGCAGGTCAAGCTCACAGGCAAGAGCGCTGCGGCCATTGCAAGGCAGTTAAATATTGAAGACTGGCGAATGCGTCTCTGGATAAAGGAGTTCGCTGAGCAGGCCGAGAGAACAGCTGAGACTGATGAAGTTGTGCGGCTTCGAAATGAGGTCAAACGGCTCAAAGAGGATAACGAGTTCCTAAAAAAGGCCGCGGCGTACTTTGCGAAGGAGCAGCCGTAAAGTACGCATTCATCGAGTCAAACAAGAATCGCTTCAAGATTTCGCGAATGTGCAACTTGCTGGAAGTTTCCACCGGAGGCTATTACAAGTGGCTCAAGCGGCCAGTCAGCGAGCGAGCATTGAAGCATAAACTGCTCTTAAAACAGATCAAGAGAATATTCAACGATACAGGCAAGACGTACGGCTGGCGGAGAATCCACCGTGCACTCTTGGCGCAAGGAACTGTTTGTAATCACAAGACCGTTGCGGCCTTGATGAAGCAAAACGGCATCACGCCAGCGAGAAAGAGAAAGTTCAAGTCCACAACCGACTCAAAACATAATCTACCGATCAGTCAGAATGTGTTGTCTCGAGACTTTAACGCAAAGCGGCCAAATGTTGCTTGGGTATCTGACATCACTTACATAGATACAAAACAAGGGTGGCTCTACCTTGCAGTGTTCATCGACCTCTACTCAAGACAGGTAGTGGGCTGGAGCGCTCGTGCGGATATGACAGTTGAGCTGGTTTTACAGGCGTACGAAGAAGCTAAAACAGCCACAGGAGGGGCACCGCTACTCGTGCATTCTGACAGAGGGAGCCAATACGCAAGCAAAGCATTTAGAGAAGAACTGAAGAAAACCAATTGCATTCAGAGCATGAGTCGAAAAGGCAATTGCTGGGACAACGCAGTTTCTGAAAGCTTCTTCGGCATGCTGAAGTCAGAAATGGTGTACCGAATTCCGACATTCGAGACTAGAGATGAGGCAAAGAGGAACCTCTTCGAATACATCGAGATGTTTTACAATAGAAACCGGCTTCATTCTGCGTTGGCATATCTAACACCCGCAGAATTTGCCCTTAAAGGTGAGAAAGTGGCCTAGAGCAAATTTTCCCCAGGCCACTGTCTACCAAAATGGGATCAGACCAAA
>JBIPOV010000153.1:0-5763 GCA_044378815.1 Obscuribacteraceae bacterium (SeqCode)
AGTAATTTCAGCAGGCTCGAACACTCTTCTGTATCCAAAGAAAGGCTAATTGACGTGGAGGTTATCACAGAAGAAATGCTAGGTCTGGAAGTAATGGGATTGTGTTGATAAAAGCGTCCGGTAATATATCTTATGTTTCATTGATTCTAGAATGGCTCAGGAAGCGCGTTTTAGCTACCTGCTGGGATGAAGGGCGCGGGAGTTCTTCTCTTGGTATCCACGGCTAACACTAGATGTGGATTAGCTTTATTGCGAATGGTTGAAAAGTAGTAATTGCGCCAAAACACTACCTGTAGTGTCTCTCGATTGTCGCTAAAGCCGTCCCAAGTTTTCAGCAATCGCCCCCTAGATCGCTCATTTGTGATTTTGGGTTGCCTTTGCAGCCCGTCTCCGGCTTATGGACTGAGCTGTATATGAGTAGCGGTTTAATTGGACTGGCAAGTCCTGAAATGCCCGTGGCGTGAGCTTCGCTAGCCCTTTTTGTTGCCTCACTTTTTATCATAATGGTCCAAGGGCGCCAGTCTAAAGGTTTGCCTAATGAAGATCCCGCAACACTGGGCGCATTGGAGAACCATGAAAGGCGAGGGTTGAGGGACTTCTCATCTAATCAAATCCCGCAGGCAATCTTTTAAAAACTCAAACAGGCAGTACATCTTCCAACTTTTCTAGGCACCGTTGTGTCAGAGAAGTCTTGATCGCCTGCGCCTGGTGCAATGAGAAGTTCCACTCAACAAACCCAAAAGGTAATCAAAATGAAACGAACAATATCAAAAATGCTGGGCATCACTGCCTTAGCGATCGCTGGCATCGCCGGTAGCTTTATCGCTGCTACACCCGCTCAAGCGGTTCCGACTTGCACTCCTTACTTCAGTGGAACACAGTATCCTTCCGGTAGCCCAAACTCATATATGGCTGTTTGTGTTCCAAACGTTGTTGCAGCTCGACGTGACGAAATCTTCAATGCTGTGACTCAGTTGCCTAAAAAATCAAATGTAGCGAACCCTAATTTGGTTAGAGATCACCTTCAACAGGCTGAAGTTGTCTATTTCTATTTTGCAGACAGAGCAGCCGCTAATGACTACTTCCTGCACACCACTGGATATGGGATTATGCATGAAGATACGACAGCACGCTGCGGTTCGACCAGAGCATCAACTAGTACTCTTCGAATCACTGTTGCGATCTACGATAAGTGCACTCTGACTGGCAATGTTCAAATGACCAATCCCAATTTGCGTAGAACAACTTTGCATGAAACAGGTCACGCTTTCGCTTTAGCTCTTGGCAAAAATGCTGGCAATATAGCCAATGGACCTGATCGCTCAACGGGTTGGAAATTGCTCTTCTCCAATGGCGTTAACAAATTGACTCCGCCACAGTGGACCAGCCCATGGAATCAGGGAAACAGAGACAACTATCTTTGTGTTACAGTCTTCCAAAATACGCCGCCTAGTGCTCTTGAACTAGATCTTGGTGCGACTTCTAATCCAGTTTGTAGTGGCAATCCGATTGTTCCTATTGATGGCAATGGACAAAAAACACCAAGACAAATTACCGAAGAAAAACTTCCTTATTTTGTTGGAAATAGTGGCGGATCAAGCGCATTTCCAGTTAACAACACAAACCTTGATTTGTGGGCTCAGCTCTTTGTCATCAGGCATGATTCAACAGCGCCTACACAAACTGGTTTCTTAAAGCTAACCGATCAAGTTTTGGGTAAAGGCTCATGGATTGACAGCACAGCGAACTTTCAGTGCGCAAAAGTTGCTATGCAGTACTACTACACGACTGGTGCTCCACCAACGATTTCACAATTGACTTCTCGCATGTGTCCTGGAGTTACCTTCTAAATTACACCAAAGTAAGCTCAATGCTTCTGTAGATTAGATCTCAGCTGGAGCAGCGGTTATGCTGCTGCTCCAGCCTTTTAAGGACTACCGATACTACCAATTGACACTAACATGGGGTTGCCAAACTGCCACAGGACAAATGGCATTAAGACCATCAAGGTGCAAGCAGTTGCAACTACTCGCTTATCTGAGCTATCAACAAATTTTGTAGGTAACAGCACTATCGGAACTGATGCGACCAGAAAAGCAGCAAAAGGTAACAGGGCTACAGCTTCGTAATAGCCATTACAAGGTGTGCCGATTTTGTAGAGAACTACAAAAGCGCTGGCAATAGCCAAACAACTAGCAAAAATCAGCGTTTTCATAACATAACTCCACGTCCTGACTCAATAAATTCGACTATACGACAGCTCGGAATTCTTGGCCATACGTGTTTTTCTCCTTTACCAAGCCCCCTAAAAACAGTTACCATACTAATACTTGTAGTATGCAGTGTGCTTTAACCGCATTCCTTTAAGTCCTAAAAGCTAGACAGGTTTAAGGTCTTACAGTTATACTCCTCGGTATGAGTGATACCGCCCGTGATTATCAGACTGCCGATTTAGCCTCTATTGAAGGGCTTGACGTTCTGTTTACGGATGACGCCGACAAAGTAACTTGGGAACAGCCAGGCCGTTCCTTGGGAATGGCCTCGAATGAACAGACTTTGCCTGTGAATAAGTTAGGCAAAGCCTCTTGGGTTTCCGTGGAACAGGCTGCTGCGTTATTAGGTATTTCTTCTAATGCTGTAATTAAACGGTTGAATAAAGGCAAATTGCTAGGAGAAAAGGTTCCTGGCCAATTTGGACTTAAGTGGACTGTGAACCCATCATGTCTTCCTCAGCAGATTCAAGTTGAAGTTGAATCTGCTGAGGAACAGCCTGAAACAGTTTGGGAACAGCCAGGCAATTCCACGGGAACAGCCTTCCATGTTAAGGCTTTGCCTGGCACATCCGAAGGCTATGCCTCTGAATCATTGCAAATATTGGCTCAGGTTATTCAAACTCAAAACGATCAAATACAAGCGCAGACCGAATTGATAAAGCATCTTACTGACGAGATCAGAGAACGAGACAACCAAGTAAAGCTGCTAACCGACAGTCAGCATAAGCCTGGCTGGTGGGCAAAGTTCTCTAGCTGGTTCTTCAAAGGCCAGTAGTTTTTTTAAGCAAAAAAATCTATACTTGTTTGACTGTAACAGGCACTATATGCGGTGCTTGGCGCAAAAGACATCTAGGTGATATCTAAGTACAAATAGAGAGCGGTTTTTGAACCAGCCCTACTAAAGAAAGAAGCCCTGACCGAGGTCAAGGCTATCCGAAAGACATTTGAATCAGGTTTTGCTTCGCAGGCGTTTTCCTGAAGACAAATGAATAATAACGGATAGCTCGATGACGGTCAAGCTTGCTTTGCAAAAAAATGCAAGGAGCAGAAGACGACCGGAGCATTAGCGGTCCAAGAAAGCCAAACAGGGCTTGAGGATCTAAGACTATCTAAGAAAAATATTTATTGCCTGCCGGTATCGCATGCGGTGGCTCTGGATATATGCGTCCTGTTTCCAGAGCGGCAGCCGTCGATTTGCAAGAACCTAAATCAGAAGCGCTGGCGGCCATGGAACCAAGCTCTGTCTGATTCTCAAATACTTGGGGTGATGTCGAACGAAGGCAGGGGGCTTTATCGGGGCTGTCATTTCGGCAAAGAAACCAGGCACGGTGTTATTGATATTGACATCAATAGCAAGTACCACAATGCCCAGGAGCTGGCAAAAATCAGGGCTAAATTTGCTGCAGTCGGCTTAGAGCTTACCCCATATCAAAGTAGTGAAAGCGGCGGCTGGCACCTCTATTTCTTTTTTAGTAGCTTTGTACTAAGCCAAGAAGTAGAAACAATAATAAAAAGGTGGCTGAAGGTCCAGGGCTATGAACTCGCCGGGGGAACCCTTGAAGTGTTCCCGTCCGGTAATGCATTAAGGCTGCCACTTCAGAAGGGTTTTGGCTGGCTAGATTCTGCCGGGAAATTAGTAAGAAAACGAGAAGAACTAACAACAGACCAAGCTATATCCTCATTCCTTAGCGACTTAACTAAAACCCAAGCAAATTGGGATGAAGTTAGAAGCTTGATAGAGAGCCAGATTAGTGAGACCAGGGCGGCCGCCGGCAGAAGCGGCCAGGAGCATCGAGAACGAGTCAGCGCCGACGGCCTGGAAGAACTGTATACAAGCGGCCTAGATCACGAAACCTATCAAAGAGGCCGCAGCTACTGGCTAAACGGGCTCACGGGACCAAGCCAAAGACACAGCGCAATTCTCAGCGTGGGCCATTACCTTTGGTTCGGGGACACTTCACAAGGGGTAAGGGCGCTACCAGGAGTAAGGAACGCCGGGGCAAGAGTTGAGGCAATTAGCCATTGGCTAAGAGAGAAGCATAACGGGCACTCAGAGACGATAAATTCGGGCAGATGGCGTGACGTACAGTCGGATATCGAGAGTGCATGTTATTGGACACCCAAGGGCTCTCTGGTAAGTGGAAGGGAAAGCTATCCGCTAACAGATCGCCTAGTAAATCGGCTCTGCCAAACCAAGGTGCTAACACCCGACCAGTACGCCAAAGCAAACAGAAGAAGAGAGGGAGCAGCCAGGGCAAAGATCCGAACAGCTCTAAACCAGATGTTGTCGGAAGGCAAACACCCGACGATAAGGAACTTGGCAGAGGCGACAGGATGCCGGAGAGAGACAGTCAAAAAGCACTCAGATATCTGGGCGATATACGCAACGCGAATCGAGACAAGGTTGTCAACCGGACTAGGCGATCTTAGTGGGGGGGCTGGGGGGATTCCTGGTGTTCTGCCTTTGGTTCTTGTTTCTTCAGCAAATAGTTTTGATCAATCGGTTCTGGTCGAATTGTGTTCTGAGTTGGTCGTAGAAATTTTTCCCTGCGGTCTTGCTGATTTTTCTGATTGTTCTCTCGGTAGTGATTCATTTGTCAGCCGACCGGTTAGTGAAAGAGCTTTAGATGTTGGTTCTTCTGCTGGCTTGTCAGGCAGCAATTGGCGGATTTTGCACGAATCTTTGCCACATTCAGATATCTTGAACTTTCCGGTAGCCCCCTTTGCACATGCCTGGCAGACGAGCCAACCAGAGAGCCCCCTTAATCAAGCTCAAGTCCTACGGATGCCTACGGCAAGCTTGACTAAGGGACCCAGACTCTCCGGTATTCAGGCATTGCGGCATGGGCAGGCGGGGGGTCTTTTTTCTATTTCACCGGTATGTTATTCTACTGGTATCACTGGCGGTATTGGGGAGCGGGGGCAGGCAACTGCTCAGATTGGCTCTCTTTCTTATTTGCCCGGGAAAGATCAAAAAATTCCGATAGTATTCGACGCTATTAATTCTATCTTCTTGACAACTGGATTTAGTGGCTCTGGGACTGGATTAGAAGATAAAATTTTAGCGCTTGTTTTATTGCGATATTCACAAAATCAACTTGTTTTTGTTACTGGTCGTGGTCCGCCGATGCTTATTAGCTAAGGGTCTTCTACCATTTTTGTCAAAGTGGAATACCGCCAGAACTATAGAAAAGATCATTGAATTCTTTTGCAGTTCTTCTGCAACTTGGCCACCAGAGTGACTTAAGAAGAGTACCGACATTTTTGAGAAACTATGCTAAGCCCGAAAGGTTTGCTCCCCCAATGTTTTCGGGACCCGTTTTTACTCGAAAATCAATTTTGAGAGTTTTTGTTGGTCGATACTGAGGGGTGGCAACGATTCCTGCGTAATCCGCCATTTGCCACTTGGAAAGCGACTTGGTAGCCCAGTAGTTCTTGGATTGCGCCACCTTAACGCTTATTTATCAAAAGGCGACGAACAGAGGTTCTA
>JBIPOV010000174.1:0-19370 GCA_044378815.1 Obscuribacteraceae bacterium (SeqCode)
CGTAAACCTTTCCCAGCAAGCTGCTGGCGCGGGAAATGCTTCTGGTATAGCCGGAGCAGGAACCGGAACGAATGCAGGCGGCGGAACGAATGCCGGAACCGGAACGAATGCAGGCGGCGGAACGAATGCAGGCGGAGGGACGAATGCAGGCGGCGGAACGAATGTAGGCGGAGGCACGAATGCAGGCGGCGGAACGAATGCAGGCGGCGGAACGAATGCAGGCGGAGGGACGAATGCAGGCGGAGGGCCGAATGCAGGCGGCGGAACGAATGCAGGCGGAGGGACGAATGCAGGCGGAGGGACGAATGCAGGCGGCGGAACGAATGCAGGCGGAGGGACGAATGCAGGCACCGGAACAAATGCAGGCACCGGAACAAATGCAGGAGCCGGAACAAATTCAGGCACTGGAACGAATGCAGGCACTGGAGCTAATGCAGGAAGTGGCAATCTTTCTCAGCAAGCAGCCGGCGGTGGAAGTGCATCTGGCACAGCAGGCAGCGGAACGAATGCAGGAACCGGAACGAATGCAGGCACCGGAGCAAATGCAGGCGGCGGAACAAATGCAGGCGGCGGAACGAATGCAGGCGGAGGGACGAATGCAGGCGGCGGAACGAATGTAAGCGGAGGCACGAATGCAGGCACCGGAGCAAATGCAGGCACCGGAACGAATGCAGGCAGTGGCAATCTTTCTCAGCAAGCAGCCGGCGGTGGGAGTGCATCTGGCACAGCAGGCAGCGGAACGAATGCAGGCAGCGGAACGAATGCAGGCACCGGAGCAAATGCAGGCACCGGAGCAAATGCAGGCACTGGAGCAAATGCAGGCACCGGAACGAATGCAGGCAGCGGAACGAATGCAGGCAGCGGAACGAATGCAGGCACCGGAACAAATGCAGGCAGCGGAACAAATGCAGGCAGCGGAACAAATGCAGGCAGCGGAACAAATGCAGGCAGCGGAACAAATGCAGGCGGAGGAACGAATGCAGGAACCGGAACGAATGCAGGCACCGGAGCAAATGCAGGCACCGGAACAAATGCAGGAACCGGAACAAATGCAGGAACCGGAACGAATGCAGGCACCGTAACAAATGCAGGCGGCGGAGCGAATGCAGGCACTGGAGCTAATGCAGGAAGTGGCAGTCTTTCTCAGCAAGCAGCCGGCGGTGGAAGTGCATCTGGCACAGCAGGCAGCGGAACGAATGCAGGCAGCGGAACGAATGCAGGCAGCGGAACGAATGCAGGCAGCGGAACGAATGCAGGCAGCGGAACGAATGCAGGCAGCGGAACGAATGCAGGCAGTGGAGCGAATGCAGGCAGCGGAACAACTGCAGGCAGCGGAACGAATGCAGGCAGCGGAACGAATGCAGGCAGCGGAACTAATGCAGGCAGCGGAACGAATGCAGGCAGCGGAACGAATGCAGGCAGTGGAGCGAATGCAGGCAGCGGAACAACTGCAGGCAGCGGAACGAATGCAGGCAGCGGAACAACTGCAGGCAGCGGAACGAATGCAGGCAGCGTAACGAATGCAGGCAGCGGAACGAATGCAGGCAGCGGAACGAATGCAGGCAGTGGAACAACTGCAGGAACTGGAACGAATGCAGGAACCGGAACGAATGCAGGCAGCGGAACAACTGCAGGCAGCGGAACGAATGCAGGCAGCGGAACAACTGCAGGCAGCGGAACGAATGCAGGCACCGGCAATTTGTCTCAACAGGCTGCTGGCAGCGGAGTTGCTTCTGGTGGCGCTGGGATTGCAAACTCTGGAACTGTTGTAAATACCGGAACTGTTGTAAATACTGGAACGAGTGTAAATACTGGAACGGTTATAAATACAGGAACGAGCGTTAACGCTGGAACGATTGTAAACGCAGGAACGAGCGTTAACGCTGGAACGATTGTAAACGCAGGAACGAGCGTTAACGCTGGAACGATTGTAAACGCAGGAACGAGCGTTAACGCTGGAACGGTTATAAATACAGGAACGAGCGTTAACGCTGGAACAGTTGTAAACGCTGGAACGAGCGTAAACGCTGGAACAGTTGTAAACGCTGGAACAGTTGTAAACGCTGGAACGAGCGTAAACACTGGAACGAGTGCTAATACAGGGATCAGTGTAAACACTGGAACGATTGCCAATGTCGGCACGGGAACCGGCAGTAACACCGGTACCAACGCAACATCCTCAACTGCTGCTTCTGGGCCGGACAACTCTGCCACCGGAGTGGTCAACAACGCTGCTGGCGTTCCTTTACCTTCTAATGCCGCTACAGCAGCTGGTACAGGAAGCGCTTCAGCTACCACTGCAGGCAGTTCTATTGTATCCAACGGAACTGCAGTAAGCGATCCCAACAGTCCTGCGGCTTCTGCAATCAATTCTGGCACCGCATCCGCTTCCAAAAATGCCACGACTGGAAGTAAGGACACCACAGAAAATGTTATCCCCGCGAAGCCTGACGCCGCTGCTGTTGATGGCAGTGTTATCCCCGCACAGCCCGACGCCGCTGCTCCGGAAGGCAAAGTTCTATCTGCACAGCCTCGCGTTGATGCTCCTGAAGTCGATGCTGTGTACAAACAGCACAAACAGCTAGACTCCACTGCGCCTCACGTCGATGGTGCTCCTGCGAAGCCTTACGTCGATGCGGTTCCTACAAAGCCTCATGTCTATGCTCCTGAAGGCGATGCTATTCCTACAAAGCCTTACACCGCTGCTCCTTTCCCAACTCAGCAAACAAATGCTGATGAGACAAGAATGGCCGTCAAGCCGCTTAATATAGAGATTGCGCGTCCAGAAGGTGCAATTCAATTGCCAGAGGGGGCAAGAAATGAAGTTGAAGCCCCGCGCGCCCAGCTTGAGCCTAGTCTCTGGCTGGAAGAGCTGAAGACAAAAAGAGAAGTCCAACTCACGCCTGAGCAAGCCGCTCGGCTTCAGGCCCAATATCCGGATGCTGATTACGATGTCCCTGTGCGAGGTCGCGCTGAATCATCTCAATCATCTGAGTTAAGGGATACTGCTCAGAATCCACCAATTGTATTTACTGTGCCCACTGGTCAGGCCTCTTCTGTTGCTGAGAATTCGAATGGTATCCATGTTGCTGTCGGCACTAACGTCCCTGAAGATAGATCGGTCATTGGATCGACTGAACGATTCTCTGATAATCACATAGTGGTTGGAAAGACTACGGCAGCCGAGATTGGCTCAGCTGTTAATAATTTACCGGTTGTTGAGACTATTCCTGGTGATCAGTTTAGTCAACCAACTCTTAAGAGCGATGGACTTGGTGAGGCTGTTACTCCTTCTCGCAACTATAGTGAGTCTGGTGCACAGAACATCTACAACCCTACTGGCGCTCAGAATGTTGATTCGGTCGCAATTAGTGGCAAGGGTGATGTTGTGTCGTCCAAGGCCGATTTCGAAAGTATAGATTCGAAGACCAATGTGCCAGTTAGTGGCATTACCGATTGGCTTAATGATGCGACTTCCAAGTATGGCTATTCAAGCAACTTAGGCTCAGCTAATGCTACTGATTCTTTGCATTCTTATCAGTCAAATGTGCCGCGAGAGAGCGATTTCTCAGCTCCTACTGGTGCCCTCGCTCCTAACGCGTTGGGCGATTCACTAAGTGGTAGCTCTGGGGCCAGAGGTCTACCTGAAAGTTTAGATCCAAATAACGTAAATCTCGGTGCGAATGGAACTTCCAATCATGGACCAGTAGATCCCAACGCTGCAAATCTCGGTGTTAGTGGAATATTCGATCCCAATGCTATAAACCCTGTTAGCACCAACTCAGGCTCCCTAACCGATAGTCTCATCGGAGTTGATGGAAAGCCAGTCTCTAATACATCGAATTCTCAAGCAGACGGTCCGGCTAGTTCCGGATCCACTAAGGTGCCGGATTGGCTTGAACAAGCAACTCAAAATCTTGGCCTCTCTACTGTCGAAGTGAAAGCTAATAATCCTGACAAGTCAGTGCTGGAGCCAGAGGGTGAGAGAAGGCAAATTGTTTCGTCCGATTCGGGAATTGTATCGCCTGCATCTGCACCTACTACAGACAGTGTCTATCAATCAGATAGAGTTGATTCCGGTGTTTACGGTAATCCGATTGTTGGTGGCGATTCGAATGCAGTCAACAACTCTGATTATGGAACGATCAGCAATATCAATGCTGCTGGAAACGATTATGGAATACTCGCGGCCGATCAGCACAATGCCGCTGAGCAAGAACGCATCCAGCGTATCATGGATGAACAAGCTAGAAATGAGCGTGATGCCGAACAAGAGCGGCTGACTCGTCTCGATGACGCGACAGCTCAAAGAGAAGCCGAATTGCGGCTTAGCCAAGATGAGCTTGAGAAAGTTAGACGCAGAGAAGAAGATGAGAATCGCCGCAAGAAAGAAGGTGAAGAAAGAATTGACAAAGCTGAAGAAAAGCGTCATTCCGACGAAATTCTTACTGTTATTGCCCTAAGGCAGCAAGCCGAAGCTGAGGCGAAAGTAGCAGCGCAGCGTTTGGCCGAAGAACGGCAACTTGCTCAAGAGATAGTTCGCAAGGACAATCTTCAGGAGAAATATGTTGTTCAGCCGAATGACACCATAATCAAAATTGCTCTGCGTAAGTTTAAAGATGTTCGCCTAGTAGATCTAATTTACGAATTGAACAAAGGCAAGATAGAGGTACGTTGGGAAGGCGGCAAACGTGTCTATATCGTTAAGCCCGGTGCTGTTCTGATCATGCCTAGCGCCAAGCAAGTTAGAGAATGGACTGCTCGTCTCAACAATGTTGGTAGTCGCACAAGTCAACAAGGCCTTGAGGCTCGTAGTTCAGTAGCTGCCGATCAGCGCAGAGCAAATATTGAGAAAGTCTTGGGCACGATTAGAGAAGCTGTCGATGGTGGCTCTGAGAAGTCTTACTCGGTTCGTCTCGGTGATACCCTTCGCTCGATTGCAATGCGGCATCCCGACTTGCACGATGTCACGTTGTGGCCACTGCTGGCCAAGAAGAATGGTCTCAGTACCGATATGGATAGTAAGGGTGCACCGCTGGCAGTGGTTATTCGAGGTGCAAACATTGTCATACCGACTCGTGAAGAAATCGAGATGTTCAGAAGCAATACTGCTGAGCTGAAACCAGTTGCTCGCGAGCCGCAAACATATGTTGGCGCGTACGGCTCACTCTTTAACGTTGCCACAAAGCCTTGTGGTGGCTGCAGGCGATTGATTAGTGAAAATGCCAATCTCTGCCCTGCTTGCGGATATGTATTTGGGCTGCAAGAAGAGCCTTCCATTGAATCTCAAGCAACCACATTCAGTATGCCAAATGGTGATACCACTTTGTCACTACCTGAGCATACAGTTGTTGTCAAAAACTATGAAGAGCAGACAACGGTTGTTGATTTCCAGCAAACCACTTTGTCACTCCCTGAGCAAAGTAGAAGCAACGATTCTGCCTCTGCTAAGAATGACACCGTCCATACAGGCAATACAGGCAATGCTGGCAAGAGCACTGGCAGCAATAGCAACAGTCGAGCAATCGATAGTTATGTAACTGGTGGTCACAGCAGTCCAGTCAGTGCTAAGTCGGGCTCTGCTAATACTGGTTCAGGAACGGGCAATACTGGTTCTGGCGTATCTTCCAATCTCGCTCATCGCACTTTAGATGAGAGAGAGAATGCTGCTGAGCTAAGCCGCAGAGTTGAGACTTTGAATGATAATTGTCGTCTAGTTAAAACCGAAAAAGAATTTGAGGGCATGCACTTTGTTTGTCAGCAGCTGCAGGTTCTAATCGATGGAGATTGGACACCTGTTCTTAGCTACGAAGTGGGCAGTGAATCATCTGTTCGCCATGAATATCACAAAGACGGCCGCAAGAAGACAATCAAAATTGATTTGCCTAGTGGTGCCGTTGGCGAAATGGTTTCCAACGAACTAACCTCTAACTGGCTTGATTACTGCCAGCGCTATCTTGCCGGCCGCAAGCTTTCAGCTTAATTGCAAAAACTATTGAGAAATGTCTGTGTTTACCATGGCGTCTGGGTCTACGCGTTCGTCTTCTGCCGAAGTGTCGTCGATGATGCAGCTCAAGCCCGGAAACTGAGAAATCTCGCCATTGACTGACTTGTTACGAAGTTTATAAACGTCGTCGGTGGTCAATCTTTCATCCTTGTCATCGAAGATGAAGACTAGCCTATCGTCGGCAGTTAAGACGGCGGCATAGTGTTTGAGGGTTCCTTCTTTTTGTTCGCCGAAATAGTAAATGGGAAAGCCCTGGTACTTTGCCGTTGGTATTTTTTTTGCCATACCAAGCTCGTCTAAGACGATGCCGCGCTCATCTACAGTTACTACTATCTCTTCTTCAGGCCCTTGTTCATAGAACGGCAGCTGGGGCGGATGAAGTATCAAATAATCTTCATTGAACTCGGCAACCGGTGCGTCTCTACCGGCGGTGCAAAAAACTTTACCGTCGAGACCGGCCATGGGCTCGTAAATATCGTGGATGCCCAGCTCGTCTACTAGTGAAGTATGGTCAGAAGGTTCAGACTGGCTTGAGCTCTGACTGGCAGAAGATGGTAGTTTCTGGTCGTCATCCGTCATCGCCAGCTTCGGCCTCACTTTCGTTTTGGAAATTATCCAGCGCGTTTCTTACTTTGTGCAGAAGTACCAATTGGGCGTCTGTCGATAGTTGTTGGTCTTTGATCAAGTGAGCGGCGAGACAGTAAGCCAGGTCTACATCGGGCATGCCAATTAGACGCTCTGTTAGCAGGCGGCAGAACCAGGCTGCTGAGTCTGATGCCGGGGTGTCTTTACGGTTGATAGATGAGTTGAAGTCGAACTTGATTTTGGGGTCGCGCACGACTTCAGATACTTCAAAACGATAGAGGCATTTCGAGGTGCAAGGTGCACAAGTTGGTAGCGGACCTTGGTCGCGCTTGTGTAGTTCAAGGAAGTCATCGCGCCATTGGCGCAGTACTGAAATATCTAGCCTTCTGTTTACTTCGGTTGGCTGGAAGGCTGGTCTAAGTAGGTTGAGCCAGCGTAAATGCTGTTCGCGCACCTGGTCATAGAACCAATAGTTTTCTTCACCTTTGCGCTCGAAGTATCGCTCTGTAGCCTGAGTTAGAGCGCACCAGGTGATACCAGTGATGTTGCCGGTCCTTGCCCGGCCGCCTATGACGCGCTGAATTTCGTGGATGATCTGTGCTCTAAAGTGTACTAACTGAGTCAAGTCTTTGAGAGTAGAAAGAATGTAGCGGTTGTAGACTTGTCTGAATATCTGGTCGTCGGCTACTGGAACGGCTGTGTCTAAAATCTGTGAGTCGCAGCGGTGTAGGCAGAATTTGCAGCCCAGGTGACGGTCGAATGTGCCGACAATGTTGAGGTGCTTCATAGCATCACGCACAATCTGGTCTGATTCTGCTGGTGTGTCTGGTGGTGGCACCATTTTTTCTTTGTCGAACATGATCTGCAGGTGATATGGTGATTCCATCTTCTCTGCGTACACTAAGGCGCGGCCCTGACCCAGGGCTGTGACGTGTCTTTTCTGCACGTCGTCTAAGTTCATGGCGCCGCCCATTGAATCGCGGTCGTCTACCGCCACAATTCTGTGCATGATCTTTAAGTTAGTGTTTTTCAGGGCTTCCGGTGCTAGTTTGTTTGGAATTTGGTCGGCAATGATGAAGCCTTGTCCATAAGAACGAATTTCTGCCAGCATGTTGGTGAAGAATTCTACAGCCTTACCAGCGGGGTTGGCTGTATCGGCACCACCGCCGGTGGGAACGTTTTTGAGAAGACGGTGAGCCTCTTCGATCAACATTACGTGTTTCAAGTGTTCGTGTGGGCCGCCAACTTCTCGATACTCGTAGAGGAAGACGAATAGCATGCCCATGAGGAATGACTTTTCGTTATCTTCAGAAACCATCTTCAGCTCGACCACTGTTGGTCTGCCAAACAGTTGTTCGCAAGGAATAGAGCGGCGAGTATTGAGCATTTGCCCTTTACCACCAATCAAGAGCGAGCCGATTCTGGCTTTGAGAGCGGCTTGGACGTCTGGTCCAATCTTGTCTGAATAGCCGAAGCTCTCGACTACTGGGTCGATGATTTCATAGAGGTCTTTCATGGTTGGGAAGATTTCGGCTGGACAATCAGGATCGCCTGGGTTCATTCCTGGTGGCAGGCGGCGGTTGACGTTGTTAACTAAGTCCCAGCCTCGTACGGCATAAATTTGGTTGAGTGCTTTTTCTAGTACTTGCGGCATCGGCGAATACATTTCAAAGCTGGCGTTGAATACCGATTTGAGCGCGTCAAGGTGAGTTTGCACCTTGACGCCTTTGATAATCTCGAATGGGTTCAAGCGGAAAGGAGAAACAGTCTCATCTCCAAGAGAGAAGGCTTGACCGACTCCTTTGAATGATTCTGACATCAGCATCATGTGGCGATATTCTGATTTGGCCGGTTCGCAAACCATAAATGGAATGCCGAAGTTCCAAAGCTGACCTAAAAGATAGAAGCAAGTGTTAGTTTTACCACCGCCAGTAACACCGCAGACAATTGTGTGTTTTTGCAGGGCGTCTACGTCAATATAATAAAGGTTGCCTGTATCTTCCCCGCGGTCCAGAATGTTGCCGATTGCGATCACTCGGGTTGGATCTTTCGGTGGAATTTCAGCAAGGCTGAATTCAGCAGAGCGGCGAATTCTGAAGCCCGGCATTTCATGCTTTGGTAGGTGAATGAAGGCTGAGAGCATGCGCGAATTAAGAGGGCTCAAGAATTTGTATTCCATCATGCCCTGGAAGACTTCTTCTGAGCGCTTGTTGCGCAACAAGCCAAATTGTTGAATGTGTGTAGCTAGACCAGGAACCTCATGGGTGCGCATTGGAGTTGGTCTGCTTGATTCATCTACATAAGTCGCCCGCAGGAGTGATTGTAGGCGTACGAAGACTGATTTGTCGTTAGTGAAGAAATAGGGCACAGTCAGCCACATTCCCACGGCTGTGCCGAGTTGAATATGTTTCAAATAAGCATCTTGTAGTTCAAGATAGTATTTGATTTTGCGCTTCTTCTCGGGGTCTTCGTTTTCCTGGGCCCGTTGAATTTGATCAACTACAGCAAATTCTTCTTTAGTGACATTCATCGGCGGAATTGGCACTGCTAGCGTGAGAAAGGCAAATTCGCGCCCAGCTAGGCCGGCTGCCAGTCTTTCAATTTGCTCAGACTCAATGGTTTCGCCACTGGTCGATTTTAATGCGGGAATGCCGGTCACAATGCCGGTGTATTTAGTAAGAGGGGCCACTAGCTCGTGAATTTCGTCAGAGGAGAAAGGCTTCTTGTATACGTCTACGCCGCCGTAGACGCTATGCAATATTGATTTGAGACTTTTGTAGGCTACTTTTTCGGGTGACTCAGTTGAGTCATCACCTTCGGTGACGTGGGGCTGGGAAATGCCCATATAATAATTGACGCCAGTCTTAGTGCCGATAACGAGGAAGGCAATATTAGCTTTCTCACCGTATAGTCCAGTAAGTGCGTCCTCCATCAAATACATTCGTTTTGGAGGTTTAGACGGATCTGGATCTTGCTGGGCTTGTTGGCCGTGTTGTTGCTTTTCTCGCTCAATGTCCCATGAGCGCAGAATGCCGTCGACTCTGACAAAGGTCATTCCAGGCACTGGCCAACTAATGATGTCTTCGGGGGCGACTGGATCGTTTTCTAGATTGTCAAGGTCATATCTTCGAAGATCGGCTATCTTCTCTTCCCAGATATTGCGATTGTTGGGCCCCTGAGTCATTTTTTCATTGCAACTGAATGCGGTTACTGCAAGCTACGGCTATCTTATCAAGTTTGAAGCGTCAATCTTCGCTCTTGCCTGATGTAATTTTGCCCGAATCACTCTTGGCTGATTTCTTCGGTGTAGCCAAGCGCATTTTTTCGATTAGTTTATCGTTGACTTTAGAATCTGGAATGTCGTCGAACGGATGCGATTTTAGGTTAAAGAGGGCTCCCTCTGCGCCCATTCTGTAGGCAAAGAAGGTTCGCTCTTCTTGGCGCACGACTTTGTCGATATTGAGCTTTTCTTCGTCTGATACGAGTTCGAACTGTGGTGTCGAGTTAACTGGGTTGAAGAAGTTTGTCATTGTCGTGTTCTTGATCTTTCGGCCGTCGATCGGGAACATTTGTGGTCCGAGTAAATCGCCGTCTTTCTTGGAAAGTGCAAAGGTAATTAGTGTACCGATGTTGATGATTAGCTCGTTGCGGAAATCTTCTGGCAGATGCTGAAGGCTCTTCGTCACGCCCACTAGACCAATCTTGAATTTCTTGGTTTCTGATGTGATGTTTTCTAGCGTTTCTTTTTCAATGAAGGTGTCGAAGTTATCGAGATAAAGCGCCACTGGGTTCTGCTTATTGGTGTTACCCGAAGAAAGTGTTAGGGCTGCTTGCTTCACACCACTGACCACAAGCGAACCTAATAGATTGGCATCTTGACCAAATTCGCCTTGCGGAATTTTGACCAGTAAAATTTTCTTCTCCATGATCGCGTTGAGCAGATGAAGATCGCCTTCTGGTTTGGTCAGAATCGAGCGAATCCGAGGGTTGCTCAGCATCGGGTTGACTCTGTTCAGGATTGGCTCAACCCAGGTAATCCACTGATCTGTTCTGGCTAGTTTCTTGTATCTTCCCCATTGGTCAAGCAAGGTAGAAAACTCAATGCGCTCCTCTTTCTTACGCTCGACATTCTCTAACAAGACATCGCGGAAATCGTTGTCGTTAAGTAAATTAGGCAGGTCAGTCAAGGTCTTGTTGTTAGCCATCAATAGCAAGACGGCGTTGCGCAAAATATCGGCTGTTTGAGCATTCCATTGTGACTGTGAACCCGGTGGTTCGGTGTAGATAGCTTTGAAGCCGTAAACGATTGAACCGGCCGCAGTTTGAACATCCCCCATGTCACCCAGCTGAAGCGGGTTGAAGGCACTGGTATTGCCTTTGTGAGTGGGATCAATGAGAATGACTCGTTTAGCAATTTCGCGCGCTTTTGGTTGTGCTGAAATCCAGCGGGCGAGCAAATCTACGAGTGTTCCGTCTGAGTCGATCACCACCACTGCTCTGTCGTCGCTCATGATGTCGTGAGACACCATATTTGCTACTAGTCTGGTTTTGCCTTTACCGCCCTGACCGAGTACCAAGACGTGCGGATTGACTTTGCGCATTTCTGGAGGAAGAGCTAAATCCTTTACGATCCACGGGGCTGGGAACCACCATTTCCACTCAGTTCTCTGACCCAGAGGCAGACTGCCTTTCTTCAGGCCTTTTGCCAGTTGTGCTTTTACTTTGTTATGTTGTGCTCTTACCTGAGTAGGAATGTACTGCTTTGTGATCCAGATGTTTATTTGACCAGTAGGTCCAAACATAGTGAAGGTTCCAATAACTAGGAATGCACCCACACCAATGAATACAAATATGCCCTTGCCAGTCATGAAGTCGATGATATTAAAGCCCTTCTCTGACTTGGTTCCGCCATTACTGTTCATGACAGAAGCGACATTATTGTCGATGAAGCTGCCTTCGCTATCAAGCGGCCGGGAGCGATCTAACTGTGCCAGCCATTCGCCTTGAACTTTGGAAGTGGAGGCTTTGTTTAGATACCCAAAGCTAGAGCCCGATTTCTTTGTGTATTCCCACATGCCTGTGACGTGCAGTGGAATATGCTCTATCAAAATATTACCGACGAAGAAAATCGGTGGTCCCGTGTCACGGCCATTTGGATCAACAAAACGCTTTTTGAAATTGAGAGTTTTCTTCCCGATGTCTATGAAGCCATCTATCTTGTATGGCCCGACACGGTCTTGGCCAGTACCAGTAATTTTGGTACCACTTTGTCTCAGTTGCATTTGACCAATAATTTGTTGGCTGCCATGCTTGATGCGAATGCGATAGTCGCCAGCGAGTCTTGGCATTTCTGGATTCATTGCTGTCAGGCCAGCGGCTTTGTCGGCTATGTTTTGTCCTGCTGTAAGGCTGGCGACGTTACCAAGAACGTGAAAAATAGCGAAGGCAAAACAGCCAATTATGGCAGCACTAATGGCCATCAGTTTGATGCCAACGGGGAAGCCGGCTACAGTGAAGAGACCTTGACCGCTGGCAAATTTGCTGCGCAAGCTACTGGAGTTTTCATCATCGTCGTCGTCGCTGCTCGACTTCTTTATGTTGCGAGAACGGCTATTCGTAGTTACTTTTTTACTAACACCGGTTTTGAGGCTTGCTGGCGAGCCTGAGAATGAGCGGCGCTGTGGAATTTCTTCCTCGTCATCAGAAACGTCATCGATGTCATCGTCATCGTCATCTTCGTCGTCATCTAAATCTCGGGCTCGCTTGAGCGGTAGTTTCTTCTTCGCTTTTACCTGCTCTCGTTCGTCCTGGTCGTCGTTGTCATCGTCATCTTCGTCTTGGGCGGCTGCGCGCCGCTTTGCTGAGCCGCTCTTGGGTTCTGCTATTGAGGGCTTGGCCCCCTTAACGGCCTTTGCTAAATTGCCACCATCGACTTCCGGATGGCCGCCTGTGGGGCGGCTCTTAGTATTAAGTAAGCTTTCAAAGGTGCCATGAGCATCCTTGTCTGACTTTTCTGACTTGCTTTCTTTGCTCGGGGAATCTGATTTCTGATTGTCAGAGTCGTAAGAGCTAGACTTCTTGCTGCTTAGCGCACTGTCGGCAAAGAAATCAAAAGCGGCTGCAGTAGCTGCTTTGGCTGGCTTGGCAAGTTCGGATGAGCTGCTGCCTGATTTGGCCTGATTGCTATCTTTGGCCTTGTCGGAGGCAAAGAAATCAGGTGCAGCTACGTGTGGGCGAGTTGGAGCTGGTTGCTCTCTGTGGAGATTAAATGGTGCTTCTTGTGGTGCCACCTGGGCCTTTTCTTGTGGGGCTTCAAGAGCTGGTTGTTTGTACTCAGAGGCTTCAGCTGGCTGTGCTAAGTTTTGCTCAGATTCATCTCCTCCAACGGCACCCGATACATTACTTTCCGGTTCAAGTGGGCTGCTGAACGGTGTAGATTCTTCTTGGGGAATAGCGTTTTGATTGAAGCTAAATTGATTGAGAGAGGCTGATTCTGAGTTGTTAGTGTCGCCGTGATCAGCGGCAGAATCAGTGCTAGCGCTCTCGTGCTCGCTCTCGTCGGCGCTTTCTTCCATTTCCCAGGGGGCGACGGTTGGCGTTGCTTGATCGACAGTAAAAAAGTCAGTGGGGGCTTTGCTTTGGCTGCTTGCTCCGACTGCTTCAATTTCTTGAGAGGTCTGGGGATTTTGAACTACTGCTCCGGTTGACGAGAAGAAATCGTGGCTTTGACCATTGCCGTTGCCATTGCCGTAGCCATGGCCCTCATCAACCTCGGCTGGGCTAGCGGTTACTGCTTGGGAGACGACTGGAGATGGCGTTGAGACTGTAGTGCCGAAGAGATTGGGAATAAAATCTTGGAATGAATTATCACGATTGAAGGGATCAAGATAGCCACCTTCGCTGTCGTAGGTGCTATCGCTGCCCGGTATGAGAGTTGCTACTGAGCGAGAAGAGACGATTCGCTCTAGTATCAATCTGTCTGGCGCTACTGACACCACCATAGGTGCCGCTGCCGAAGCCAGGGTTGGCACCATCGTCGCGGCAAATTTGGACTGCGCTGCTCCACAAGCACCGCAACCTTTTACCTTTTGCTTAATCACTGCCCCGCAATTTGGGCAGATGGCAATTTCCACCGGGTACTCCCGTCTTTCATAGACGCTGGCGTTGTCGCCAAGAACTAACGTACGCTTATATTTAATTTTTACCTCGGATCGGCTGGCAATAGTCGCTTGTAATCTTGCCAGCTGCCGATAATTGTCTTATTTAGTAAGGTGAACTTTGAGGAATATACAGATAAACGGCTAATTAACCCAGTTTTGAACGCATAGTACAGTTGAAACGCAGACTTGTCAAGCGCTTTTTGCGCGCGCCTTTGCCTCGTTTGAGGTATATACTAAATAAGTTAGCACTTCGAATTAAGGGGTGCTACATGATAGTTCTGGTAATTTGCTGATTTTGGCATTTTACTTTGAATTTTTACGGTGCTGGCGGGTACATATCTTATTAGGTGCCTCAGGTGACATTAGGAAGGGATTGTTAGATGGCTCGCGAAGACAAGGCAAGCGCAACCAGTTCTACTCAGGACGCGCCTTCGGGGAAGTCTGGCGATGACTCGTCTCTAGCTGCTAGACGCGCTCGCCTGCGCGGAACTCTGGCGAAGCAGACCGTGCCTCCCGATGCCTACAGTCCAGAACCATACCAAATCGCTGCTGAACCTACTAAATCTGCAGCTGTGCCAGTGGTTGCTCCGCCAATAGTTTTTGAGCAGCCTATCGAACTTTCGCTTGAGGTATCTCCGGTGGCTTCTCCTAAAAATGTACGCTCTAGCACTAATGGCGGCGCTATTTCTGATAATGCCCTGGCTGTTGTTGAACCTGAAGTGGAGCTTGGTCAAGATTTACCTGCCGATAAGCAATCTATCGAAGCTAGCCAACCAAGTTTTGAAGTGTCAGTTGATACTGCGATGGTAGACATTAAAGCTGTAGATGTACCAGAAATTAGGGTTCCTGAGGCGGCAGACTTAGCCATGGTCATTACACCAAGTCAGATAGCTGCCCTTCAGACCAGTCAAGTGGCCGACACGGCTCATCAAGAGCAGGTAATCGAACTGCTCAATACCCTCGACCAGCAGCTCGGGATTTGCTCAGTCAATATGGCGCAAATTTCTAAGGCTGCTAATGAACAGCTCGAAATCGTGCGAAATTTAGCCGAGACAATACAGCACCAGGCTTTTAACGAAATCGGTCTGAGCCTTAATAGCTTAAGTGAATCAATGTCAGCAGCTCTTGAACCAATGCAAGCTGTGGGCGAATTGGTGCCAGCGATTGATAACTTGATAGTGACTTTAGAGTCGAGAAATCCGGTAGCCGATATCGTTCCAGTGATTGATAATCTGTTAGTGACTCTAGAGTCGAGAAATCCGGCAGCCGATATCGTTCCTGCTATCGATAAATTGATAGTTGCTCTTGAGTCGAGAAATGCTGAGCCGCCTAAGACTGAAGCCAAGCTTACGCCAGAGGAGTTGGTACACAGTTTGGCTGATCAGCTTTCCACTGGTTTGATTGACCCGTGGACTTTCAAATGCGCATATATGGCTGTATTTCCTTCTGAGCATCCAGCTGATCTGTTGCGTAAGTTAGTTGATTTGTTAGGAGCGCAGCGCATATCAGGAGATTTCTTCCGTGCTGCTTACGATGCTGTACAGGCTCCTGACCCACCCAAACCGGTCTACACCCTTGCTTCGGCCAATTCTGGCAATGAGATTGTGCGCGAAGTAGAAGTAGTTAGAGTGGTTCAAGACGAAAGTGTCATGGCTCTGTTAGAAGAGCTGCGCGTGCAGAATGAAGAAATGCGCTCGCGTATGGACGCCAAAGACGCTGACTTTGCTCAGCTTTTGGCCGCCAAAGATCAGGAAGTACAAGATACGCAAGAGATGTTGAATACTCGCTGGGAAGAGTTTTCCGGTCAGTACGAGAAGTTGTCTGAACTGGTTCAGCAGCGCAATGATTTGATTCAAGCAAAAGAAGTAGAGCTCAGCCATAAAGACTCTGAGATTACTCAGTTGAAGACTCAGCTTGATGAAATGCGAGATCAAACCCGCGACATGGTTGCTGACTTGCAGCGCCAGCTGACCAGTACAAAGGCTGCCGCCGATGAAGCTATGGCTAAGCCGCCTGCACCGAAGCAGTCAACTAGTTTCTTTGAGCAACCACAGCCGGCCGCCCCAGCTGCACCGCTATTTACCGAAGCGCCAAAACTTTTTGCTGAACCTCAGTCGCAAGCTCAGCCTCTGCCGCAGCAGCAGGCTCAACAGCTACCTCAACAGCAAATTCCCGCTCCCAATCCAGTTGCCTCCGGTTCGCATCCCGTAGTTGATGATCCAATGCAAACTCAGTCTCCAGCACCTGTAGACTTGGTAAATGCCGGACAGCAGGGTACGGCAAGTGGTTCGGGAGCTACAACCCTTAATCAAGCGATGCCGAGCCAGGCTATTCCACGGCCGCAGGTTGCTGCTCCCACTACGCCATTTTCTGGTGCTACCGGCAGCTACGGCAGTGGCGTCAGGGCTCAGGTATTTGAAGTTATAGTCCGTCAGGCCTTAGCAGGTGCACCTTGGCGCGAGATCTGCGCTGGTCCAATGCAAGTCAACAATATCTCTGCCGATGAAGTGGAAGCAGAAGTTAAGCGCCGCCAAGCATTACTGAAGAAGTAACTTATTCATCCATATTTATGGCAATTCTTACTTAAGCGAAGCGGCTTTTGTCTCTTTCGCTTCTTTTGGCGGATCGTTGAGGCAACGCTCGGTTTGGCGCCATTCCTTGACGATAGAGTCAAGATTGCTCATGTAGCGAAGCACGATGACGGAGGGGAGGTGCTCCAGCGTCTGACAAAAAATGAAGAACATTAGGCCGACAATTAATGTGGTGCATAATGCTGTCAAATTGCGCGTAAGGCGCATTTGTTCGTCCATGCGCTTGCTCAACTGATTGATTAGGGTTTCCAATTCTTTCAGTTCGCTCATTGGGGGCCTCAATCGCTAGTGGCAACAATCATATCCTCTTGAAAAGAAGCGCTTAGAGCTTGTTCAATTGCCGATCTGCTGACCGCAGAGCGGCACACAGATCAGCTTCGTCGCTGATATCAATCGTACGAAAATCGAGGCACATTTGATTATCTGTCACTTTTCCTATGACCGCGGGCTCACCTTGGCGAAGCAGGCGAGATAAGTGCGAAAGAGTGCTATTCGACTTTTTGATTTTTAGAGCAATTCCAGCCGATGGCAATAGCTCTCCTGGCAGACTTCCCCCACCCATTGTGCTTTCGAGATCAATTGGTGCTAGGTCTAAGCACTGAAGATCATTCAATTTTTGAATGGCAAGTTCAGCCCGCTTCCGCAGGCTCTCTTTTTTAAGAGCGGCAAGTTTGAATACTGGTAATTGTTTATAGCCATCTACATATAGATATTGATTGAGTACGGCTTCGAGTAAGGCGATTACCATTTTGTCTGCACGCAACGCTCTATATATCGGCGATTTACGCAGTTTCGCTACGGTCTCACTTTTACCAGCGATAATTCCAGCCTGTGGCCCACCTAGTAGTTTGTCCCCAGAGAAGAGAACGAGGTCTGCCCCACTTTCAAGTGTTGCTTGCACTGTTGGTTCAGCTACAAGATCGAATTGCTGCAGATCTACGAGACAGCCACCACCCAAATCATAAACAACTGGAACACCTTGCTTAGAGCCAATTTCAACTAGATCTTTGATGCTGGTTTCTTCTGTAAAGCCAAGCACTTGGTAGTTTGAGCGGTGGCATTTCATAATCATGCCGGTGTTCTCTGATACTGCTTTTTCGTAGTCTGCAGCTCTGGTTCTATTGGTGGTGCCAACTTCTTTTAGTCGGCCACCGGAAGATGTGATTACATCAGGTAAACGGAAGCTACCACCAATCTCAATAAGCTCCCCCCTTGAGACTATTGTTTCTTTCTGGTCTGATAATGCTTTGACGGCAAGCATCACTGCTGAAGCGCAATTGTTTACGACTATGGCTGACTGTGAGCCAATTAAGAGGCCAAGCAAGTTTGAAATTTGTTCGGTTCTCTCACCGCGACCGCCTTCCTCAAGATCGAACTCTAAATTAGAATAGGAGCAAAGGGCCTTGCTTAGTTGCTCTATAACTTGCTCTGGCAGCGGTGCACGGCCAAGGTTTGTACTAAGAATTACACCTGTCCCGTTTAGGACTTTCTTAATACCACTTTGGCATAGTTTCTCTAAATCGGCTGCTATAGCTGCTGCTAGTGCTTCGATGCTGGGCTCTTCTGTTGCTTTGCCGCTAATTAGATTTTGTCTGGTCCTGTCGACGCACAATCGAGCGTGGCGCGATGCTAGTTCTCGCCGAATCTGCAACTTTTCAATTGCTTGTTGTAAAACTGGTTCTCGCAGGAGTTTATCTATCTGCGGCAAACGAAAGTCTTTTTTTGTCACTTCTTTGAAGATTAGCCCCGGGGATAATTTCTAATTCTCCTTAAATCATACCCGCGCCACCTTGTCAGAACAGATAGAAGCACCCACAATTAGAATATGTAGTACACGCGGGTATAAAGTACTCGAACTTCCTTCTTAAGGCGGAACAAGCCGTGGGCAAGACTCTAAGAACCAAGACTCTCTATCAAGATAAAGACTGGCTGCAGCAGAAGTATGTCAAGGAGAAGCTCAGCACCGTGGAGATTGCCAAGATATATCGCGAAACTGAGAATAAGTGGTGCGACCCCAATACAATCTCACGTTGGTTGAAGAAACATAATATTTCAATGCGCTCGCTGGCAGAAGCTCAGCAAAACCGCCATTCTGTGGCCGTTCCGGTGGTCAAGAAGCGAACTTCTTCATGACTCTTAAAAAGATTTCTGAGTAAAAATTCCTCTTTGCTACGTTACGGACAGGCGCTAAATGCGCATCCGCCCATCATAACTAGGGCCGTAGTGAGATAAAGTAATACATCCCGCCCTCCTGCCAGGTAAAACAAGCAGTAGGCGAAAAAGGAGAACGCGGGTAGCAAGAAGCGTTTATCCCCATCTCTGTACGCGTGAGCGGCCAGGCAGACGGATAAAGCAACTGGGCAACCAAATAAGACGACGTCGAATAGCATGGGTACGCTTTTGAATAAGGAATCTAAGTTCCTATTATTCATGTCTCGAATGTTCTGTCCATGGTAAATACCGCAAAGCAGCAATAGAACTAAGTTTTAGTCAAGGACAGAGAACAATGGGAATGTCAGGTAATGGTTCGCGCGGCCCCAGCAGAGCTGGAGGCGGCGGCAAATCCGGTGGATACGGCGGCAAATCTGGTGGCGGCCGACCAGGCGGAAGTGGCGGCAGACCCGGCGGTTCTAGTGGTGCTAGACCAGGTGGAGCAAGACCGGGCGGAGCAAGACCCGGTGGCGCAAGACAAGGCGGCTCTGGCGGCGGCTATAACAGAGCTGGCGGATCGTCGTCGGGTTCGGCTGGAAGACCCGGTGGATTTGGCGCTCGAAAACCAGGTGGATTTAGTCGTGGACCAAGGCCAGAAGGCGCTGGCCGCCCAGAAGGTGCCAGATCCGAAGGTGGCTTCAACCGCGGACCGAGACCAGAAGGTAGATCCGAAGGCGGTTTCAACCGCGGACCAAGACCAGAGGGCGGCGGCGGTTATAACCGCGGACCAAGACCAGAAGGTAGATCCGAAGGCGGTTTCAACCGCGGACCAAGACCAGAAGGTAGATCCGAAGGCGGTTTCAACCGCGGACCAAG
>JBIPOV010000035.1:0-64801 GCA_044378815.1 Obscuribacteraceae bacterium (SeqCode)
AACGCCTTGAAGGTGGCGAAATTCTAGTTAAAGATGGCGTCATTCAAGAGATTCGCGTCTAACTAGATTTTTTCAATACTTACTAAAAGAGGGAAGGCTTGGCCTTCCCTCTTATTTCGTTTATGTCACGTCCTTAGGCTTCCAGATAGTCTTTCAGCTGCGAGCCCTGGCGCGATTGACGCAAAAAGCGTAGTGCTTTTATTTCAATCTGACGAGTACGCTCTCTGGTGATACCAACGAGCTTACCAACCTGCTCTAGAGTGCGTGGCTTACCATCATTTAGGCCAAATCGCAGAATGATAATCTCACGCTCTCGAGCCGTCAGCATCGACAACACCCCACGAATGTCTTGCGACATCAGACTAGCGGCAGTCGAATCCTCCGGCGAAGAATGATTTTCATCTTCCACCACCTCAGACAAAGAATTGTCGTCTTCTTCACCGTAAGGCGTATCAAGAGATAGAGGCGAACGGTTAGCAGCTAGAATATCGCGTACTTTTTCTACGCTCACTCCCAAGCCCTTAGCCAAGTCTTCTAGAGTCGGCCTGCGGTCAAGCTCTTGAGAAAGTTTACGAGTAACCTTGCGCAGATTGTTGATAGTCTCAACCATGTGCACAGGTACACGAATAGTGCGTGACTTATCGGCAATCGCCCTGGTTATACCTTGACGAATCCACCAGGTTGCATAAGTTGAGAACTTATATCCCCGCTCAGCATCAAACTTTTCAGCGGCACGAATCAATCCGAGGTTACCTTCTTGAATCAAATCAAGTAGAGGTAGTCCGCGTCCTTGATACTTTTTGGCAATACTCACAACTAAACGTAGATTTGCCTGCACAAGTTTCTTTTTAGCGAGGTCATCGCCAATTTGAATGCGCCTAGCCAGCTCAATTTCTTCGACTGCAGTCAATAGCCTGATGCGACCAATCGAACGCAGGTAAAACTGCACCGGATCTTCACCTGGAGTGCTGATCAAGCGGCCGCGTGAAATTTCTACAACTTCTTCGTCTTCTACACCTTCGCTTTCTTCAACCACAGTGATCTCGTCGTCGAAGCTAACTTCGTCGAAATCCTCAGAGCTATATATTTCTTTCTGCGCTTTTCTTGGCATGTTACTTGCGGCTCCTGCCGCTGGTTATTAGATACCTAGTGTCAAATTGGCTTCCGACCACAATGCACTCATGGTCACAAGAGAGTTGACGCACCCTCCTATTAAAATGTTCCTATGTTCACTTGATAACCGGGTAAACCCTAGATTAGGTCAAGGTTAAGCCTGTTTTGCAGGGCCTTAACAAAGGTTCTTGCAAACACTTATAAGGCAGGTAGGACAACCAATAAGAAGGTTGCCAGAGGGCAAGGAATAACTAGATAAATTCAGTAGAAAAGACGGCTTATTTAAACTTTCCGTAACTATGTAGTCCGCCAAACCCTAAAGAATTGAAGCCCAGGTAAGTCAGAAGAGTTAGCAGCAGTCCAATCACTGACACGATCGAGAGCTTTTCGGCAGAAAGATCTCTCTGTATGCGCAGGTGAATGTAGGCGGCATAAGAAAGCCAGGTAACCAAAGCCATAGACTCTTTTGGATCCCATGACCAGTAACTTCCCCAAGCGTGGTTTGCCCAAAGGCCACCAGTTATGATGCCGATTGTAAGCAAGGGAAAACCAATGGCGACGCAGCGATAGCCCACGTCATCGTACATCTCAGCAGCTTTACTAGAAGCTTTCGACTGCTCAATCGCTGCATCTCTCACTGGCAAGCTGCGAAAAGCCAAAAAAGGACCAATTACTGAGCTAGCCACAAACAATATTTGCAGCCACTGAGTATCGACTTTACTAAAAGTACCAAGACCAATGGCGCTACTCGCAGCAATGATAGTGCCAACACAGAAAGCCAGAGAACGCAGCCGCCCTGACTGCCAGAGATTGAGCAAGCCAGACAAGCCGGCCAAAAAGAACATGGCATAAGAGACAATCAATGGCGGCACATGGATTTGTCGCCAATAACTAACAAGAGCCGGCACCAGCGGGCTAATGTCATGCTGACTCTGAGGCAACCAACTACCATATAAAAACATCGTGGCAGCAAGCAGGCTGGCTAACCAACCCAGTTGTTGAATGCCATAAGAACGACAAAGGTAAAGGAAGCCGCCCATGGTGGCCCAGGCAAACCATAAAAGCGATTCATACAAATTAGCCAGAGGGAACCGTTGGGCTTCTATACCGCGAGTAACAATCGCTACAGTAAGAGCAATAAAACCGACAAGCATGACTCCATTAGCCACTTTTAGAGCAACACTATTAAATCGTTTGGTGCCATTAGAGGCGACGAACACCCAAAACGACGCCACCGATGATAGCCCAGCAGTGTTAGTAAGATAGAGCTGAAAATCAGACATGTGCTTGTTCTCCCTGATCTAATTGCGCTTGCTCTTGCAGGGTAAAGGATGCTTTCAATTTTTCCACCAAATTATCCATACTGCGCTCAAAGCCGACTTTGGCTTTGCGCGAGGTGCCTCCCATATAGAGTCTGTTGTCCTCAACTGCCACCCAGACATGGCGGTGCGGAACAGCGGCTAAGAGAACCCCAATCATTATTATGCCAAAAGCCAGATAGGTGATTGGCAGCCCCGGATCTCTTTTGTATTGCAGCCCAGTTACAGGTATAGCCTTTTCAAAGACTACATCAACATCGCCTAACTTAATTGACTTACCAGACTGAATCTCTGAAATAAGCTTAGGAGCTTGCCATTCCCGGCGTTTAGCAAAAACACGCAAACTTTTACCTTCTGATGCCAAAGACATTATCAATACGGTGTCTTGATCTAGGGGTAGAAAACAAGCATATTTCTCCCCCATAGGCCTGAGATCTAGCTGGCGCTGATGACCATTAAAACTCACTGCTACCTTAGCCAGACCCCAACTCGACTGATAGATATCAACGTTCTCGTAAGTAAGTGGATTGTTGACCGATATCTCGCCTTGATGAAGTACCTTGCCTTTATCATCCACCACACTGAGATTACTGAACCACTGTTTCGCCTGCCCACCAGGATAGTTCTCACGCCTGGTGCCATCTACTCGCACCTGCCATTTCGGCAAAGAACCAATCCAGAGCTTGCTGTGTTGAGAATCGCTAAAATTCAATTTCTCATCGAGCAGCACTGGCTGAAAACCAGTAAAGCCCGTCCACGAAGTAATAGTGATACCCAGCAACAAAGTGAGCAGTCCCACGTGGGTGACCGATGGTGCCAAGCGCCCAACCAGGCCATATTCGCCCTTGAGTTTAGAACCCTCAGCCTTGACCTTGTAACCCATTTTGGTCAAGCGGACTGAGAGATCGGCAATCAAAGCGGTTTGCTCTTCGGCCTTAGCCACTCTCAAACAATAATGCACAGGCAGTTTGAGAATATCTTGACCACGGAAAAACGGCAGTGAATTCTTGAGCAATTTCAGCTTTGGAAAAACTCTCTGAAAACTGACCACAATCATGTTTAGCGTAAGAGTGGCTGTCAGAGCAAGAAACCAGGGCGAGTGATAAATATCGCTTATACCAAGCCGAACCAACCATTCGGCAACTTGATTGCCAAACACTTCAAATACTTTCTCTTGACCGCCTTGGGATTCTTGTGGCACCCCAGCGCCAATGAGAATTGTCAGAGCCATTAGGCTCATCAAAAAGACTGAAAGCCTTACTGATGCAAAAGGTGAGAGCTGATCTTTATTACTATCACGCTTCCCGTCTTTCACTTTATTAGCTGCCACCAAGGCAGAGGCCGCAACCTCCGGTTCAAGTTCTTTGCTTTTATCGTCTTCACTTACCAAGGCCACCATCAATACGCCTCTTCACTAATATCAGCACTAAGCTCAGAGTTTTTCTGCACCTGTTGAATTATGCTGATTGCTTCTTCGAAGTTATGACGTGACAATGCCGATGCTAAAGATTCAGAGACGTTAAGCTCAGACCAGGTCTTCAAGCCATCAGCAAGAGACTCTGTGTGCAAGTGCTCCTGTACCGAGTCAAGAAAAACACTATAACGATCAAAATCGTTCACCAAAACTTCTTCGATCCGCTGCATCAGCGCTGTCTCTAGAGGTGGACAGATACCATCTGATGAAACCGATATTTTGATATGACCACGCTTAAAGACAGTGACAGGAACAAAAGTGCAACCAGAGCCAGCAACAAAATAGAACGGCACCTTGCTAGAAGCTGCTATGGCTGCAGCTTTCTCATTAGCCAACTGACTTGCACTGAAAGCGAAAACCAGAGAAAATCTAGCTAAATTTTCGCATTTTTCTAGATACTTAGCTTCGCTCACCCGCACCAGTTCAAGCCGATTGCCGTAGGTGACATGCAACTCTTGAATCTCGCAAACAAAGGCAGCAGAGACAACAGTGACTGTGGCTCCCGCCTCCAACAAACGCAATAGTTCACGGAAAGCTACTAAATCACCACCAAAAACAATTACTTCTTTGCCCCTCAGAGACAAACTGAGCGGATAAAAATTTTCAGGTAGAAGACGGTTAGTAGTTTGTGTACTCATGGGTATTACCAAATCAAAATCAATTACTTCTCACCAATACATAGTCAACCATTGCTATCAGTGCCTGCTTACTCTCACTGTCGGGCAGAACAGACAAGCCACTCTTTGCTTTAGCGCCATAAGACAATGCCAGTGCTTGAGCCTGCTCGACTCCACCACTCTTGCGAATAATGGCCAAAGCCTCTTCTACCCCCTCATCAGTTTGCACAGCTCTTTTATTAATCAACTCAACCAGGCGCTGAGAAGAACTGTCGTTTCGCTCTAAAACATAAAGCGCTGGTGCGGTCAGCAGACCATTACGCAAGTCGTTGCCTACAGGTTTACCGGTCTGCTGAGCTGAACCTGTAACATCAAGTAAGTCATCAACTATCTGGAAACAGACTCCTAAATTGACACCATAATCCTTTAGACCAGCCACTACACTGTCTGGCCGAGCGTTCAAGATGGCTCCACTATGAGCACCAGCAGCAATCAAGGAGGCAGTCTTATTGATTGATTTAAGAATATAGGCATCCCAATCAACTCGACAGACAAATTGCTGCCGCATCTGTCCTATTTCGCCAGAACAAAGATCACCCAAAACCTGGCCATAGATTCCCACCACCACAGGGTTCATGATGCGAGCAAGACAAATAGAGGCTTGAGCAAAAAGTAAATCGCCCAAAAGCACAGCCAATTTGTCATTGAAGCGCTTGTTGACTGTCTCTTGACCACGCCGAGTAGAAGCAGCATCAATGACGTCGTCGTGCACCAGGCTGGCCGAATGGATAAGTTCAGTTAGAACAGCCAAGATAATGTGCAAGCGAGACATCTCACTATGAGCCACATCGTCCTTTCTATCAGTCAAACTAGCTTTAGAACCGAGCAGCGAAATTAATGGTCTGATGCGTTTTCCACCAGCTTGGAAAATCTGAGCCAGTAAGTCACCGACAAAGGGGCTGTCGTCAATCAAATTGGTAACTAGCCATTCCTCAACCAGGGCCATCTCGTCAGCCACTGGCCGGATGATGTCGCTCAAGTCTGAATATTGGCCTTCTTGACCAGTTTCAGACCTATCAGGTTTTGCGGTTGTACCAGCGCCATTACAAGTTGTCATCAGATTAGTACTTTTCTTCGGTAATCTTGGCAAATTATGGCAGTTTCAGAGGGGTTCTTGCCCTTTCTTAGCTCTCATGATCCAAGAAACTTAGCAAGTACAAAGCGGCATCTCCGGATTTTTTTGGGGAGGGCGCATATTTTCAAGATGTTGTGGAACAACTCTTATCAGGGGAATGTTTTATAAATTTACTAATGGAACCCATAAAAGCCCTCTAAAAACCGAAATGGCATCTCAAATGGCATCCCAAGATGTCCGTTGATAAAAATCGGGTTAGACTTAGGGGTCAAATTGCGAGGTAACCGTGTTTCAGGATCTCAAAGCCAAATTACTGGCTGGACAAATTGCTTTCAACCAAGCACTGCCGCAGGCTTTGCCACATTTGCGTGGCAAAATCGCAGATGAAAAGCTCTTGTGGCTTGCTTCAGAATTGCAGGGCTACAGTAATGCCATTGAGTTCTATCAAACCACTGACCACAACCTCCCTAGTTACCGCGTGGTGCCGGGCACCCTCAGGTTGATGACTGCAGATGGTCAACTACTTGAACTTAGACATCCTTACGCCAAGCGCGACCATATCTTCCTCAGTTCACCCATTGCCTGGATTGAAGAGATCGCTAACCACAACCAGCAAGAAGCCACTTCCCTAGTGGAAGTGCCAGAACTAACTGCTTTCATGACTAAAAATGGCGGCGGAGTGGTTTGCGAAACTACTCAAAGCGAAGTCCGACGAATTATTGCTACCTTTAGAAACCAGTTTATTGACCTGCTCGACCAAGTCGAAGCAAAGTCTGGCACCTAAACTAAAACAGATTCAACGCTTTCACGCTTTTCGCTGGCACAGACAGCAACAATTTCATTATCAAGTAATTTGAGCAGGGCAGCAATACGCTCTCTGCGTATATTGCTCTCTTCGAATTTGTACAGGCGAAAACCATTAGCCAAGCTCACCCAGACTGACTGCTCTTGGCCGACAGAGGTAGCAGATAAACGCATACTAACGTCAAGCATCAACTCAGCAAAGCTAGAACTACGAGCGCGACAGTTAACATAACCACAGTCACGTTCAATGGCCATACCAAGCCGCAGTGCCGAAATATAGGCATCGCGATCCGGCCTTATCTTGAGCAATTCATCTTCAAGCAAAATCAGGTCAAAATCGAAGAAGCCACTCTCCAAGGGCACCGTCTCACTTTCAACCGTGCTCAAAGCCTGCTTATAAACAGAAGGGCCAGCTATTGCAGCCAAGGCGCGGCGACGCTCAAGCTCACTAGAGCCAGAAACTCGCTCATAAAGCAAGCAGCAAAGCGCGCCTGTGACGATTAAACCGCCATAATAGACAATCGAAAGCGGCACAATACCGTTGCCAATCGCTTGAGCAAAGGAAAAGACCACGAATATTTGAGCCAGGTGCCATAAAGCCACGGCCAAGGAAAGACCGACGGCCATAGACAATTTGCGACCGGGAGCAAGAGCCACACCGACAGTAACGCAGGCTATACAAGCAGCCCAATCAAGGAAAGCAACAAAAAGATGGTAAATATCGACTCCGGCGCTAACACCGGCTCGGGGCATAACGTGGGCCCACTCAATAACTGCAATTACTAGCAGTTGAATCAAGGCAAAGGCCAAGAGCGCAGAGATTATGGCAACAAAGTAACGAGCCATTAAATTACCAGCAAGATATCAAACGAATTACCAGCAAATTACCAACCAATTAGCAACGCTCCGAGAAGAGACGCCCAAGATTTAGATGTTGAAATATACCATGTCAGGAGCTCAGGGCAAAGCCCCGCAAGGCAGCAAAATCAACTTTCCAAGAGTCTAAGAAGAATCTTCTTTTGACCTCTACTTGACACAACCGAGTATTGATACCACTAGCGATACCACCAAAGGGCGGCAAAATGACAGTTTAAGACCTTCCTAAAGCGGGCAACAAAGGGGTAGAATGAGAATCGCAGAATGAGTATCAATGATTAGCAAAAATACTTTAATAAATCTAGCCGAGCTTGAAGAACTGGTTGAAAAATCGCTGGATAAGACCACGCTAGCTCCATCTCATTTCGACTATTATCGTGGCGGGGCCGCCGACGAACTTACACTGAAGCGCAATTGCCAGGCTTTTGCCGAGATTTCAATTTGGCCACGCATGTTAGTTGATATCAGCAAAAGACATATGTCGCTATCTCTCGCTGGCCAAGAAATTGATATGCCTATTGTTATAGCCCCAACAGCCTTTCAAGCACTGGCTCACAGCCAGGGAGAGCTGGCAACTGCAGCAGCGGCTAAGAAATTGAACACAATCATGACCTTAAGCACGTTATCAAATCACGACATCGAAGAAGTAGCCAAAGCGGGGAACCACCTGTGGTATCAATTATACGTTTACAAAGATCGAGCCATTACCAAAGATCTAGTAGCTAGAGCCAAGGCCAACAATTACAAAGCCCTTGTTGTCACAGTCGATTCGCCCGTACTAGGACGACGCGAGCGAGACATACGCAATCAATTTACTCTGCCGCCAGGCCTTAGAGCAGCCAACCTAGAAAAGTTTGCTCTAGGCAACATCAACAAGAACAAGAACGACAATCAAGACTCTGACCTAGCTAGTTATATAGCCTCACTCTACGACACCAGTCTGACCTGGAAAGATCTTGAATGGATTATTTCCCTAACAAAACTGCCAGTATTAGTGAAAGGCGTTCTGCGCGGCGATGACGCCATAAAGGCCGTTGCCGCCGGAGCAAAGGGAATAATTGTCTCCAACCATGGCGGCCGCCAGCTCGATACCACAATCTCAACAATAGAGGCTTTACCAGGCATCATCGCCGCCCTAGAAAAGGGCAAGAGCTCCAACAGCCATAGTGAAGTAGAAGTTTTGCTCGATGGTGGCATCAGAAGAGGTACTGACATACTAAAAGCATTGGCAATGGGAGCCAAAGCTGTAATGATAGGAAGGCCTGTACTATGGGGCCTAGCTCTCTCTGGCCAAAGCGGGGTGGAAGCAGTGCTGAATCTGCTCAAATCTGAGTTTGACTTGGCCATGGCTCTAAGCGGCTGCGGCAATCTGACGGCAATTACTTCTGACTTAATTTCTCGAGAAAAATGACTGCCCTAAAACCAAGAATAGTTTCACTGATTGCCAGTTCTACCGAGATCATTCATGCTCTTGGCTTAGGAGAATATATGGTGGGGCGCTCCCACGAATGCGACTTCCCTCAATCGATAAAATCTCTACCAATTTGCACCTCACCTAAATTTCAGGTAGACGGCTCTAGTTATGAAATAGATCAGCGTGTCAAAGCAATTTTGCAAGAGTCGCTTTCGGTCTACAAAGTCGACGCTGATATTCTCGAAAGCCTTCAGCCAAGCCATATTATCACCCAGGCGCAGTGCGAAGTTTGCGCTGTCAGCCTCCGTGATGTTGAAGCAGCTCTGTGTCAGATGGTCAGCAGTAAGCCGCAAATTGTTTCACTTGAACCAAATAGCATGGCAGACTTTTATAACGATATAGAAAAAATCGGCAAGGCTCTGGGAGTAGAAGATCGAGCACAAGAGCTTATAAGCAGATGCCAAAGCAGAGTTGATGCCATTGAAGCAAAAGCAAACGAAGCTTTAGCCAGAGGCATGACCAAAGTGTCAGTGGCGGTGATCGAGTGGATAGAGCCACTGATGGCAGCAGGAAATTGGATGCCCGAGTTAGTAGAACTGGCTGGCGCCACTAACTTATTTGGCCAGGCTGGCAAGCATTCTCCCTGGATGACCTGGGAAGAATTGATAGAGAAAGAGCCAGATGTAATTCTCGTGACACCATGCGGCTTCGATAACAAACGCACTCTAGAAGAGATGCACTTGATTGAGCAACAGCCTCACTACAGTGCCCTCAAAGCAGTGCGCAACAAACGCGTTTATGTGGCCGATGGCAATCAGTATTTCAATCGACCTGGCCCGCGTCTGATCGACTCCCTGGAAATAATGGCAGAAATTCTTTACCCCCAACTCTTCAATTTCGGCCACGAAGGCGCAGCCTGGATTAATTTCACCAGCTCTAAGTCATCAATCGGCAAAGCAGGCGAAAATTAAGTGAGCACTGAAGACAATAAGAGTAACGACACTGATGGCAAGACTGAAGAGGGAAAGTCTCGCCAGTTGCTAGCTGCCAGTGCCCTAATTCCCCTGCTTTGCGCTCTTTCACAACCGCCTAACTTTAAAGCTATTATTTACTCAGTTTTCATAGTCAACTATCTAATCAAGACTCGAGCGAAAGAGAAACCAGCAACAACCTTGGCTGAGAGCCAACCTGCAGCGACATCATTTTCAATCTGGCAAAAGCTTGAATTTGTAGCTCTATTTGTGGCCTGTGGCTTGATCGTGCAGACCCTTGATTATCTGGGGCACTTAAGTTTTCCTCTACACACGCTCTGGTCGCCCAGCTGGATCTGCTTCGGACAGCCACTACAGTCAGGACTGTCAGAAGCTTCAGTGGCTTGGCAATTCATTATGACTTTTCGCGTCATGGCAGCGCTGTCGCTGGCTTGGCTAATAGCCTTGCGCTTCTTTGTCATCAGCGAAACAGAATTCTTCAAGATAGCAGTGGGCTTTGGTGCAGTGCTAACTGCCATGGATTATCTGCCAGTAATAAGCCTAGCGAACCTAGAAGCCACAGTAGCCGGAGCAATTTACTTTGGCTCAATCGCTGCTATTGCAGCAACGCCCCTAGGACTGCCAGAAAAAGTGCAGTACAAAGGAAAAATTGGTGCCAAGGAAGTTTATATGCTTACCATGATCTTGCTCTATGCGGCCGTCAAGATAGTTATTCGTTTTTCGCCTATACCCGCTCTAAGCGGGGGCTAAGATGGCAAGTCAAACGGGCATGGGTAAGAGCTATTGCCAGTGCATCAGAAGCGTCATCAGGTTTAACAATTTCTGGTAATCCTAAAAGCTTGGCCACAGCCCACTGCACTTCAGGTTTTTCTGCTTTGCCATAGCCGGTTACGTGCAGTTTCACCTGCATTGGAGTATATTCACCAGCCAACATGCCAAAGGTAGCCAAGGCCTCAAGAATGACACCACGAGCTTGCGCTACTGGAATTACAGTCTTAGCATTTTTGAAGAAGAAAATAGCTTCAACGCCACATTCCTCAGGCTTAAATTCTTCAATCAAGCTAATTAAATCTTCGCGGATCATTTTCAAGCGGTTGGCTGGGGCCATGGTTTTTGGAGTAGATATAACCCCCGATGATATATACCTAAAGCTATCCCCAGCGACCCAATCGACTATACCAAAGCCAACCGTAGCAGTACCTGGATCTATGCCCATGATCCGCCTTGGTACTCTCTTTGCACTCTCAAGCCGAGTATTCAATAAATACAACCTAAATTAGCAATTTTGACCTCCCAAAGTGTAACATTGCAGGGCACGGTTATCGGTATAAATGAACAGTTATAGCTTCAGCTCTGAAATTCAGGTCAGCCCTGTGAGCGTTACCCCCAAAGCGGGGTGGCTTGACTCACAACGACTCTCACTAAAGCTACCAATAGGCTTTTTGATGGGGGCAATTCTGGCCCTCGCTACCCCCGGTTTTGATCAGGCCTACCTCGCCTGGTTTGGCTTGATACCACTTCTGATACTAATCAGAGCCTGCAATTCCCCCTGGCAAGCAGTATTTACTGGCTTTACTTTTGGCGCCGGCTACTATGCCATTGCCCTCAGTTTCTTCACCGGTATGTATCCGCTGCGTTGGCTTGGTCTGCATGATGCTGTTAGTTTTCAAATAGTATGGCTAGCCTGGTTAGTTGAAGTCATCCACTATTCATCTCTCACAGCACTGTTTGCTCTTTTTGTCTTCTGCTTACCACTGCGCCCAAGCTTTTTGCCTAACCATCGCCGGCCATTCTATCCCTACCTCATCGCTGTACCTTCTATTTGGATTTTTCTGCAGTGGGTGGTGGCCACCTCGCCTCTATTTTTCGGTTCGCCACTAAGCCAACTGGCCTACACACAGTCACGCAACCTGCCATTAATACAACTGGCAGCAGTTGGTGGCAGCGGCTTGGTTGATTTTGTCATCGTCATGTTTAACGCTGCCTGCGCTCAAATGATTATTGAAACCACCGGCATAGCCCGCAATCTTGGTGAGCGCACAGACCAACTGAATATCAAATTTGGCTCAGCTCTCGATCTTTTGCTCTGCTGCCTGGCCATTGCCTTTGCCCTCAATTGGGGCAGCCAGAGAATCGCCCAAATCGAAGACGAAGTCAGACCCGAACATGCCATTCGCTTCAATCCACAGACGCCACCAATACCGGTGACAATTGTGCAAGGCAATGTCTCAATAGAAAACGAGCGCTTTAAGGCAATCTCCGCAGCCGAATTCTGCGGCCGCTACAACGAGCTTACAGCCAACACTAGCTCAAGCCTAGTAGTTCTGCCCGAAGGTGTTGTCACACTCAGCCAGATGGGTCAAGGCGGACTGCTTCCGGCCCTCAAACATATCAGCCAGGAAGAGCGCAAAGAAATTATTTATGGCGCCATCGAACCACTAAAAAATGGCCATATAAATGTAGCCAGACTGGTCAGCCCTTTTGGCTATAAAGAAAGTGCCTATGTCAAACAAAGATTAGTGCCCTTTGGCGAGATCGTACCTGAGAGCCTGCGCGACAAACTACCGACCAATTCCGAAGTCTTCTTAGCGGCTCAAAAGGCTCAAATAATTCGCTCTGGCTGGGGCAAAATTGGAGTGGCTATTTGCAATGAAGTAATCTTCCCCAAAATTGTTTCAGATCAAGTTAGAGACGGGGCCTCGCTCATTGTGGTTCTAGCCAATCTTGGCTGGTTTCACAATTCTTCTTTGAACAAACAATATCTTGCCTGCGCCACTCTTAGAGCAGTTGAAAACAAGCGCTTTCTAGTGCTCTCAACCAATACCGGCATCTCAGGGGTGATCGACCCAGCCGGGCTGGTAGTCAGTAAGTCGTATGCCTTACAGCGCGGGGTACTTACCGACACGGTACAATTCATTTATTCAAAAACCCCGTTTAACAGAATGCATTGGCTATGAAAACAAACAAAATCTCCTTTACTTTCGCTCTTGCAGCCACTCTCGTGACTCTTTTTACTACTTTTACTTGCAGGGAGGCCCTGGCCATGCTGCCGACAGTCAAACTGGGCGACCAAGAAGTCAAATTAGAGGTAGCCACTTCTAAAGAAGAAATTGAGAACGGCCTGATGTATCGCACATCGATGCCCGAGACTCAAGGCATGGTCTTTCTCTTTCACCCCCATCGCCCCGTGGCATTCTGGATGTATCACACCCTGATCAGCCTGGACATGCTCTTTGTCAGAGATGGCAAGATTGTAAAAATCTGCAAGCAAGTACCCCCATGCAAATCAGAAGATCCAAACAAATGCCCCACCTATCCAGCGGAAAGCACAATCGATGTCTCTGAGGTAATCGAAGTGAATGGCGGCTACTGCGATAGACACGGAGTAAAGGAAGGCGATAGCGTTCAATTTGATTTCGCCAGTAAATAATGGCAAACCAAGAGATAATCTCAGAACTTGATCAAGCAAGTGGCATCGCCACAATAACGTTCAATAGACCTGATGCCGCCAATGCCATTAGCACAGCTATGTGGGAAAGCCTGCCGCGCTTAATCCACAAACTTATAGAAGATGGCAGCAGACTAATTATATTTACCGGGAGTGGCAAATACTTTGCCGCCGGTGCCGATTTCGAAGATCTACGTCAAATAGTCGACTATGCCAGCGCAGAGCGCTTCTGGCAGGCTATTTCCAATGCCCTAGAAACAATTGCCGAGTTGGAAATTCCCACCATTGCGATGGTCAACGGTCCCTGCCTGGGCGGAGGCTGCTTGCTTGCCAACGCTTGCGACCTGCGCTTCGCCTCCCTTGACTCGGCTATTTTCGCCATCCCGGTTGCGCGCCTCGGCATAATACTAGATGACAGCAATATACAAAGACTGGTAAACCTGATTGGCCAAGCAAAAGCAAAAGAACTGCTCTTTAGCGCCGCCACTATCGGCAGTACCAGAGCAGCCACTATTGGCCTGATCAATCAAGCCGTTGAAGACGCAAAACTAGAGGCACACACCCTTGAATTTGCCAAAACCATCCTGGCAAATTCAGGCCTGACAATAGCCGCTACAAAAGCTTCAATTGCCAGGCTCAACAATCATGTTCGCGAGCAAGAAAGAGCGATCTTGGGCTACCTGTCAAGTGATTTTCGCAACCGCATGCCTCTTGAGCCTTAAGAACTCTAACGCAATCAGGCAGAACTAGACTGAAACGACACGCTTAATTTCAGGCAGCTCTTCTCTAATAGCGCGTTCAACACCCATCTTCATGGTCATAGTCGAACTTGGACACATGCCGCAGGCACCGACTAGGCGCACTTGAACTTCGTCGTCTTTAACGTCTACAAGCTCAATGTTGCCGCCGTCCATCATTAACATCGGGCGCAACTTGTCGAGAATGGCTTCTACTTTGTCTCTCATATTTTCTCCTGGTGTTTAATCTGGCAATTCTTATCGTAACCGAAGACTCAATAATGAATCAGTAACGAAACCTTTCAAGATTGCTACTTATCATCTTAAGCTGAAATAAAGGGTAGGCGCCTCGCCCTTATATTGTTATATGCTTTGCCAATCGCTGGCCCTTGATAGAACTAATTTAGAACTAAATTAGAACAGATAGAGGCGGTTTGAGACGATTTAATAAGGAGTTGGACAGATGGCAAGAGTAGCTATTAATGGATTCGGTCGTATCGGCCGTAACGTATTCAGGGCCTACCTCGAGAGCGCGCCAAAAGATCTCGAAATCGTTGCAATCAACGACCCTATGCAAGATTTGGTGCAATCAGCTCACCTACTCAAGTACGACTCAGTACAAGGCGAACTAAAGCATGAAGTTAGCCATGATGAAGAATCATTGATTGTCAATGGCAAGAAAATCAAGTTCACTCGCGAGAAAGCTCCTGCTGATTGCCCATGGTCCAAGCTCAATGTGGATATCGTTCTAGAATGCTCCGGCGTCTTCACCGATGCTGAAAAAGCTAAAGCCCACATAACCGCTGGCGCCAAGAAAGTATTGATCTCTGCTCCAGCTAAGAACGAAGACATCACCATCGTTCTTGGTGTAAACGACAAAGACTACGACGCTGAAAAGCACAACATCATCTCTAATGCGAGCTGCACAACCAACTGCTTAGCTCCTGTAGCCAAAGCTATTGACGATGCTTTCGGTATCGAACAAGGCTTGATGACCACAATTCACAGCTATACCCTCGACCAGAAACTGCTCGATGGCGCTCACAATGACCTGCGACGCGCTCGCGCTGCGGCTATGTCCATGATTCCTTCAAGCACCGGTGCTGCTAAGGCAATCGGTCTGGTAATGCCACACCTCAAAGGCAAACTCAATGGCTTTGCCATGCGCGTGCCTACACCAAACGTATCAGTAGTTGACTTAACCATCACCTTGAAGAAAGAAGTCACTGTTGAAGCTATCAACAAATGTGTTAAAGAAGCAGCTGAAGGCCCTCTCAAAGGCATTCTCTCCTATTGCACAACTCCACTAGTTTCAATCGACTTCCAAGGCAACAAGCACTCTTCCATCTACGACGCTGACCTGACAATGCAAGTCGGTGATCGCATGGTTAAGGTGTTGGCCTGGTACGACAACGAGTGGGGCTACAGCAACCGCTTGGTCGAACTAGCAAGCATGGTAGCGAAAAAGCTCCCAGTCGCTGCTAAAGCCTAGTCTTAAGCGAGAAGACGCCCTCAAATTGGGGGCGTCTTTCTCTATATTAAGCAATAAAGTCCACTTAACTCACAACAGTCAGGTACAGATGAAAAAAACTATTCAAGATCACGGCGCCAAACACTTCCAGGGCAAAAAGGTACTGGTACGAGTAGATTTCAATGTACCGCAAAACGAAGATGGCACGGTAGCAGATGATTCCCGCATCAAAGCTGCTCTTCCCACCATTTCTTGGTTGGCCAAAGCTGGCGCTAAAGTAGTTTTGCTTTCTCACCTTGGTCGACCCAAAGGTAAGGTTGCCGCCAAATACTCTCTAAAGCCAGTGGCTGAGCATTTGCAAAAGCTACTAGCGGAGATGGGCCACAAAACAGTTCATTTTGTCGACGAATGCATAGGCGTCAAGGCCGAGAAGGCAGTGAACGAAATGCATGACGGTGACGTTGCCTTAATGGAAAATGTCAGATTCCACGAAGAAGAAGAGAAGAACGAAGAAGGCTTTGCTAAAAAGCTATCGCAACTAGGCGAAATCTACGTTAATGACGCTTTCGGAACAGCTCACCGTGCCCACGCCTCAACTGAAGGAGTCACTAAATTTTTAAAACCAGCTCTAGCCGGCATGCTGGTCGCAAAAGAAATCGAAATGCTTTCTTCGGCCCTAGACAACCCAGCCCGCCCCTTTGCCACCATAATTGGTGGCGCCAAAGTATCTAGCAAAATCGGCGTACTAGAAAATCTTTTGAGCCGCGTTGATGTCTTGGTAATCGGTGGAGCCATGGCCTTTAGCTTCCTCAAAGCTCAGGGTCTCAATGTTGGCAAATCATTGGTTGAAGAAGACCGTCTCGCTTACTGCAAAGAGCTAGAAGAAAAAGCAAAAGCAAAAGGGGTCAAGCTGATATTGCCCGTCGATGTAGTCGTGGCCAAAGAGATGAAAGCTGGTGTCGCTACTAAGGTGGTAAAAGTCAGTGAAATAGAGAACGATGATATCGGCTTAGATTTAGGACCAGAATCACTGAAGTTAATCGTGGCCGCCCTAGCACCGTGCAAGACCATTCTCTGGAACGGCCCTCTGGGAGTTTTCGAAATGGCTGGCTTTGAGCAAGGCACTTGGACGCTGATTGACTGCTTAGTTGAGCTGACCAAGAGCGGTACAAAAACAATTGTTGGTGGCGGCGATTCGGTTTCTGCCCTTAAACTGAAAGGTGTAGCCGACGAACTGTTAACCCACATAGGCACAGGTGGCGGCGCTTCACTGGAGTTTCTGGAAGGTATCGAACTACCAGGCATTGCCGCTCTCGACAACAAAGAAGCAGTGGCAAATAAGGCATAATTAGGGAGCACTAAGAGAAATATAGATGCCTTCAGCCACTAATAGAAGCTCAACCATTGTCTCAAGATTTTTCTGCGGGCTATGCGCGTGCTTTTTTATTGGCTCAATGCCGCCGACTCTAGCTCAATATCAAAATCAGAATCAAAATCAGAATCAAGCACAAAACCAGCAATACTATGTAGACGGGCAACCAATCTCACAAGAACGCTACCAGGCGCTGCAAATGCTCAACCAATCAATTCCCTTGCTCCAGGCTAATCGCAATCAAGAGGCGATTGATTTGCTTTTGCAGGCCGAGAAAATGGCACCGCAAATGGCTGAGATTCACAACAATCTTGGCCTGGCCATGGCAAAATTAGGCCGCAACAGTGAAGCCCTGCAAGAGTTAGAGGCAGCCAAACAACTGAAGCCAGAACTGGCGGCCACCTGGCTCACCCTTGGTGGCCTCTACCAATCGCAAGGGCAAGTTAATGAAGCCATCGCTACCTACAGCGAATTTATGCAACGCTTCCCTGGCCACAAAGATTCGAGCAAAATAGCAAGCCTAATTGCTGGCCTAAAAAAGGAGTTGGCAAACGGTACAATACCGCGCTACATCCCGCCCGACGCCACCTCTAAAGACAACTATTTAGGCGAACTGGCTGGGCATTTAACCAGGTGGCCAGAAAGCAAGCTACCAATCAAGGTCTACATAACCTCTGGTAAAGGCGTGCCTGGCTACCAGCCGCAATTTACTCAAATTTTAGAAGAGAGCTTTGCCACCTGGCAACAAGGGGCCCAGGACAAACTTTCATTTATTAGCGTAAAAGATCCAAACCAAGCGGATCTTGTCTGCTCCTGGACCAACGACTCGAATTCATTTACCAATCGAGCCGAAGCGGGAGAAACGGTGGTTTTCACCAATTCGCAGGGCATTGTCAAAGGCACTATCAAAATACTAACCGTAGCCCAAATGGCAGAGTTACCCCTCACCAATAACCGCCTCAGACAAATCTGCCTGCACGAAATTGGCCATGCATTAGGCTTCGGCGGGCACACCAGAGATCCTCAAGATATGATGTTCTTCTCTACCCGGGTAACAGATCAAGACCGAAGCCTCAGCCCTCGTGATGCGGCTTCCATTAAACTGCTGTACAGCTCAGCCATAGGGATGCACTAACTATTAGTGATGCACTGAATATAAACGATTCATCAATCTATTCACCACCAGCGGTGCAGTTTCGCTACAATCGCTACAGCGGAATGCCAACGGCCAGTAAGTTTTTCAAAGAACTTAATTTTAGCGACTTCTATCAGCGTCACAAACAAGAAGGCTGGCTGGTAAATCTGGCCCTTTTTGCTACCACCGCTTTCACAGTTTTTCTGCCAGTGCTCTACCTGCTGGCCCCTGAACTCTTTGTCCTCACTATTATGATCGCTATTCTTGTCGTAGGCATAACCCTACCGACACTAGCATTTCTCTCCCTGGGCAAAATCAAAATCGATAGCCGTGGCATTGAATTTTGCCGCTTGGGCTCCCTAGATGAGAAGCTCTACGCCTGGTCAGACCTAACCAAGATTACCTTTTTAAAAACTGGCCAACCTTCCCTTGAGCCCAACCAACTTTGTCTGGAATTTCACCGCCAACCAGCCCTTGTCTTAGAGCTAAATGCCATATCGAAATTGAATCTAGAAGCAGTAATCAGCCTGGCCCTATATTTTCGCCCCAAAGTCTTGATCTATCCGAACGAAACCCTTTCAGCTTTGGGCATCAAAGAAACGAAGCTGATTGATCCCCTCGATTTTACAGAACTCTGGCAAAGCAATCTCGAGCAACGCTTTGCCTCGACTAACTTCATCCCCTTAGAGCAAGGGCAGAGATTAAAGCAAAGTATCACCGTGCTCGCCCAAGTGGCTAGTGGCGGAATGTCGGCGGTCTACCTCGCCAAAGACGACCGACTAGGGCCTGTGGTGCTAAAGGAATCAGTTTTCTCTGGATCCCGTGACACTGATAAGTTTCGCAAGGCCGTTGAATTGTTTGAACGCGAAGCGACTCTCTTAACCACAATTTCGCATCCACGTATAGTCAAAATTTTCGACTATTTTGTCGAAGACAACCGCCACTATCTAATGCTTGAGCATATAAAGGGTAAAACCCTGCGCAATTTTGTCGATAGACATGGCCCCCTGAGCGAAAAAACAATCATCGATTGGGGCCTGCAGATGGCGCAGATACTCGATTTTTTGCACAACATGGAGCCGCCCATAATTCATCGCGACTTCACTCCAGAAAATGTCATCATTGCTGAAGACGCCAAAATTAGACTAATTGATTTCGGCGCCTCAAGCATTTTCTTAGGCACAGCCACCGGGACAGTTGTGGGCAAAATTGCTTTCATGCCACCGGAGCAAATTAAAGGCAGGGCCAACCGCGCCAGTGATATCTATGCCTTTGGTGGCCTGATGTATTTTCTGGCCACAGGCAAAAACCCTCAGCCATACGAAGAAAATGCCTTACCAAAGGATGGCCCAATCAAGTCAATCAATCTAAGAAAGCTAGTCGATGACTGCCTCAAGCTTGAATTAAAAGACAGAACCATTCGCACCAAAGAAATTATCGACCGCCTTGAATCACTCCACAGAAGCAGAGTAAGCCATGCTGAAGGATAAGTTTCAATCTCAGCCGAAAATTCCAAGACACCCAGAAGAGTTGACCTGTGTGCCAGAAGACTATTCTAAGCTCGGCAAAAACTCGCTGATCATTCTCATTCCAATCTTATACATGTATTCGATACTGCTGATAAACCGCTCTTACTTGGCCATTATCGATAAGCACCAGGCTATAGCCTGGGCCGTTCTTGCCGTCTTTATCGCCGGCACTACACTATTTTTAAACTACCGCAGACAGCATAGGCTGCTCAATATATTGGCCATAACAGAACGCGGCCTATCAATCGGTCGCATGGAAGACGCTGCTTTCGAATCGGTAGATTACCTGATTAACTGGAAAGAGATTATTTCGGTCGAAGAACGCGGCAAACTAGATAGCAGTGGTCATTTCAAGCAGTGGTTTATCATTAACTCAAGTCTGAATGTATCGTTCAAACTAACAAGCGCCAATGCTTTTCGCTGGGTATCGCGCGAAGAGATTATTGAGAGCTTGATCAAGTGTGCCCCCGAGGCAAGACTTAAATTAGCCCTGCCAGATGATTTAGAAACTAGTCATATGCTCCGCTATACAAATCTATGGTTAGAAACACTGGATAGCGCAGGCAAACGCAAGAGAACAACCATACTTGATGGTGGCGATAGGCTGGCCGATAACCTCTACACAATTGTCAGGCAGCTCGGTGCCGGAGGCCAGGGCCGCGCCTATTTAGCCAAAAAGAACAATGAAAACTCTGAACCCATTGTGGTGCTGAAAGAATACATACTACCAACTCAAATTGATGCCAGTAACGATGAAAATACAGAACAAGAGATACATAAAAGCGAAGCGAGTATTTTAGCCAAGCTCAAGCATCCTGGAGTAGTGAAATTACTCGACTGTTTCGAAGAAGATCACCGGGGCTACCTCGTACTTGAATTTGTAGAAGGAACTCCCATACACGATTTAGTCAGCAACAAAGGAGCATTTGCCGAGGCAGAAGCCAGAGAAATTACCATTTCACTCTGTCAGGTTATGAGCTACATGCACTCCTTCTCACCAGCGATCATTCACGGCGACCTCACCCCAGAGAATCTGATTCTGAAAAAAGATGGCACTGTCTGTGTAATCGACTTTACTGTTGCCCACTTTTACTCAAAAGAACGAAAGTCAAAAGTTTGCGGTAAGGAAGGCTATGTGGCACCGGAGCAGTACTCTGGCTATGACTCGCCCCAAAGCGATATCTATTCAATTGGTTGCACTCTCTACTTTATGCTCACAGCACTAGACTGCGAAACCTTGACTCAGCCTATTATTGGCACGCAGTCGCCAGCAGCAAGGGTGAGCGAAGAAATGAAGAGAATCCTGACCAAAGCTACGGCAAAAGATGTAAGCGAGCGTTACATCGACTGTGTCGCTTTAGAGGCTGACTTAATTAGCCTGCGCTAAAGTTTTCGCCCAGAGAAACTTTGGGCATTTTACGAAACCTGTGGGATTACCACCAATTGCTGATTGCTTGCCGCCTCACTACACTCTTTATACAACTAAGAGGCAGCAACACCATGATGAGTATGTTCAACCACCCAGCCGATGAAGAAAAACTCTGCCAAGTGCTCAAAGCTTATGTTGAAGAGTGGGGCCCCGAAAATGTTATCGTCTCGGTGCCTGAGCACTGGAGCGAATATAGCGCCAACAATCTTGGCCGTGTCCGTCTCGAATTCGCCACTCAGAACACAGTTTCAATCAGAGTGGAATATGACTTTGTCAGATTGAGCTATAACGTCGACTTAGTGGCTGCCTAGTATAAATATATTAGTTTCTTAGTTACAGAATAATCATGGTAAGAGCAGAGGAGTACTCTGCTCTTTTTCTTCCAGCAAAAAGAAAAACCGCCACTAAATACAGTGAAAGCGTCAATTGAAAAACGGCAGCTTTAGCGGGCCAGGCTGAATTCTCTCAAATGTCCCACAGCTTGCTGCGGAGTCATTTGCCCGACACCAACCAAGCTATGCAAAGCTCTGGCTTTTTGCAGAACCACAGCTGGAATTGGTGAACATTCGTCCCAAACCGACTCAAAGGAAAGCCTATTTTGCAAAGCGGCTTCCATTAAACCAAGCGCCGTTACTTCACTCAGACAATTAGACTGAACCAAAAGGTCTAGTACCTCAAGGATGTCGCGGTTGTTGGCGTAGATAGCAAAACCTAAGGTGCTGTGAGCGAATTTAAGAGATTGGCTTGCCGCACCAACAGAACCAGTGAGAGTATTCTCCATGCGAGCATTGCGCACGCGTTGATGCAATTGCTCTGCACTAATTTGTCCGGTAGTAAGGCGAGCGAGGCCATCAATCAAAATTTTGTACATAGACACTGGCAAACCGCAGCAGCGATTCAGACTCTGACCGACAGTGAGGCCACGAGCCAAACTGTACTGCCTAGCCTGATTAAACTGGTCACGATCAATCAATTGACACGATAAAGCCAATTGTCCCAATGCACTATCAGAGAAGGCATTACTTGGGTGCAAATCGAGTTCTTCTAAAACTTGTGTGAAAGGCAAGAAATCGCTCAAGGCGCGATTGAGAGCTTGCACAGCCCATGGCTTAAATAGCCAGCTAGAGCGAATCGCCTGGGCAGCATCAAGAAATGCCCGCCGATCACTGGCAGCCACAAATCCACTTTCAAACAACACATCAATGACCTGACTATTGCGCATGCTGGCTAATTGAGCCACTTGCGCCAAAACTTCGTTAGAAACAACTTGCGACTGAGCAATTAGCTCGAGCATAAGTGACTGGTCAAGATTGACAGCCTGACTGTATTGCGGCCCTTGATGGGCTAGTTGATCGCGCTCATAGTTGAGAGTTAAGGTTGTTTCTAGAGCTAAAGTTGCTGTCATTGGGGTGCTAAGCTCGAACTGGTCAGGAATAAGGGGTTATTTTGTAAGACAAAACTTAGTAAGACAATTGCGGTAAAACAAGACGGTCCAACACAAGCAAAGACAAAGGGTGTCTTGTGTAAGGTACCAAATTATTGGTGGCGAAAATCAGATACTAAATACTTTTACTAATCGGAAATACTCAGTAAATACATTATAGGTTGCTAATTTAGCCAGTCAATGGCGTCCTACGTAGGATTACGCAAAGTATTTTCGCTAATTTTAGTTTTTCTCAGATTTATTCTAACTTCTGCCGGAAGCAGACCTTGCGGGTTCTGTGGTCAATCCAAATCAGCTCATGCTTGAGCTTCGGATATTCAGTGGCAAAGAATAATTTGGTCTGCAGTGATGAATAAGGCTCAAGGGTAAAGAGAAATTCCGAGTCGTCTCCAGGCCCCATACCGACAGGGTACTTATTGCCATTGCTGTCACGCAAATAAAGGTCGATAGCACTGAGTTTGCGATCGCTGTTGTTGTCGATAGTGACGTCCATACGAATAAAGTGACCATCAAGGCCATCCTTAATAATTTTGGTTTTGCCCACTTCTATAGAAAGGCCATCCAGGTTCATATTGGCAGCTTTCTTGGTTGGTTCTGACAGGGCCGGCAACAGCAAATCTGTATCAATAGATAGATTGAGATCATCACCAGGCTCAAGGGTTGCCCGATCGCCTTTCTTCATTATGGCGTGACCAGCTGCTATCAAGGCACCAGCAGCAGCTCCACCAGCAATATTGTAATAGTGACAGGCAGCCGAGCCCCGCATTCCACCAACAATCTGATAGGCCGCTAAAGCCCCTACTATTGCGCCACCGGCAGCATTTGCCGCGACCATTCCGGTTCCTCTGGCTACGCCCTTAAGCGTGGCTTTCTTGAAATTATTGGCCTCAGCAGAAAAAGCAAACCTTTTGCCATTTGGTAAAGCTAATTCGGTAAACGAAATCTCTAGCCAACCTGGCCGCTGCACTCGCCGGGGTGGCTTAACCGACGACACCCTACCCTTAAATACAGTACCAGCGGGAATCACCTTATTGTCTTCGACAAAAATGTCTTCTGAGGTAGAAGCGGTGATGATGTCGCCCACATGAGCGGGATGAAGCTTGCCGTCCATGTCGCGGTCAAGCAAGTGCATGCCTTGACTCGGCACCGACGAAAGCTTGAGCTTGATGCCCGTGCCTTTAGGCACGCAATAGGTTATTTCAGCTTTTAGAAGAGGAGTGGTAGTGCCCTTTTTCACCATTAAATCGTTAGTCTGACCAGCTTTTGGCAAAGGCTGGATGCGTTGGCGCATAGGGGAGACTTCAGGAGCTTGGCCAGGCAATAGTGCCTCTTGCTCCTTGGTGACATCTCCAGGGTTTTCGATGGGACGACTGAGACCTTGTTGGTCCAATAATCGCTGAGCTGAAGCGATAGGAGCCGCCAACGGACAAATTACTGCCAAACAGGCAATCACCGAGGCATAGCGACGCGACTTATGAAATATAGAGCTAGTATTACTCAATGATTTAGCCTTCTGACAATCGACAGAAGTATAACCTATGACAAGCGATGAGACGTAGGGGCTGAAATCTGTTAAGGTATTAAAGACTAATATTAGGGGCTAAACCCCAGCCTGCCTTTACTACACCGATTTTCAAGAGCTGAAAATGGCGGTTGAACCAACCGAAACCAAGCTAACCAAGGACCGCACCGGCTCACAGCAGAACATTATTGTTCTCAAATATGGCCCGGAACTCCTTAGCGAAATAGCCGCATTGAGCAAGTCTAAACGCTTGTATGATGCCATTCTCATTGATTCAACTTTGTGCGGTTACCTCTTCCCCGCCGAGACCTTGGTAGAAGCTGGCCGCTTAGCTGAAAATCTTCTTGAATTATCAGGCGCTCTGATTTTTCTCAAAACCGATAAAGCCATTGCCGTCGTGCGGCAGTCATTAACCGGCCTAATGTCTTTTCACGTTTTCGACAATCACTCAGAGCTATTTGACTATTCACCGACCCTGACAAAATTCATCCAGACAGCCCTGGGTGGAGCGACTTCATTTGCCGAAGAAAGCACAGACCTTTCCCATCAAGTGCTGATGTCAACGGTGCCCGTACTGACAAGTCACGGCCTCGAACAGAAAATCAACATGAACAGCCATCACCGCCGCAATTTGCTCCTGGCCGCCATTGATAACTATTCTCCAGTAGTTACCCTAATCAATAAAGTTGTTTCCCAGGGCCGCCTAAGCGAATCAGAATTTTTAGACCGCATAAAAGAACTAGAAGCCGAGCGCTCTATCTATCCAATCTTCCCTAAAATTCCGTTTTTGGTTAACTGCTTCAAGACCAAAACAGCCTTCACAATAAAAGAATATCTTCTAGCTGCAGGCCTGCTTTCTAAAGCACAGCTTGATGACATGCTTATGGAACTCAATTCAATGCCAGCCAAGCAAAAAATGGCCCTGGGCAGCCTGGCTGTTAAGAAACAGATATTCACCAGCCGTCAACTTGAGATTGCCTTACAAGACCAAGCCTTCTATGGCCAAACGGACGAAAACGACAAGGTCAACCTTGGCGCTGTTGCTGGCGAAGACGATAAAGTACAGTCACTGGTAGGCCACCTTGGTTCAACCGATCCATCAAACCTCTTACAGAACCTCGCCACCAACCGCGAAACTGGCGTGCTCTCAGTTGAATATCGCGACATGCAATTCAGAGCACTATTTGAAATGGGTAAAATTACCCACGCCAAACTCGGCAAAATCATGGGAAATAAGGCTGTAACTGAATTTGCCTCAGCCTGGAAGCAAGGCATTTTCGTCTTTGTCCAGCGCACGCCACCAGCCGATCTGGCCAAAGACAACTGTAAAGTATCAAAAGCGTTAGACAAATTATTGCTTGATGCCGCTCTAGCAGCTGACAATACAGAAGTTACCTGGAAGAAGCTACCGAAAGCGGCTGACTCAATTCTAGAAAAACTTCCCGACCCTAAAAATTATTTGGCAGACGAAAAGCTCACTGATCCCAAAGAGAAGTTTGTACTCTCGGCCACAGAACGAGCCATGATGAGCCGGCTATGGAATGCCCTCGATGGCCTGCATTCTATTGCCTTAGTGATCCGCAACTTGGGCGACGTTACAACCTCAGATGCTGCTGCTGCGATTGACCGTTTACTTTCGTACGAGCTTGTTACCGTCCCGACAGTTGATCTGTTCGGACCACTGACAAAATTCCAAACCCTGGTCAAACGTATTACCGAAACAATTGGCATAGAAAGGTCAGAGGCTTTCCTGCGCCTGTCATTGCGCGATAACTTGGGCTATTCAGGGCGAGCTAGAGTCTTCATTCTCTCTCGTCAGGCCGATGTTGGTGTAGACATGGCAGCGGCGCGTTCGGCCGGTACCTCACTATCTGTAGTGCTGCAAGACTTAGAAGACTGGCAGGTAAAGTACATTGAATACGCCACCCAAGAATTAGACAGGAACGTGCTCTTGACGATTATTCGTGAGGTTCATAACGCTGGCTAATGGCGACTACTCTTATAAGGGATTAGGGATGCTAAATAAGTGCCAAAAGCTTTGGATCGCCGGGTTGGGACTTGTCCTTACGGCCCAGAGTCTGCAACTGCTCGGTTATAGCGACACTAATAAGGCAATAGCCACCGACGGCCAGGCAATTGCTCAAAATAACGACGCCAATCTAGTAATGCCAAGCCGCTCCGCCAATGCCTCCGCTAATAATAGTGGCATAGCTGGCTCGGTCACCGTTGACAGCTATCCCATCCAGGCAATCAAAGTTGCGGCCGCTGGCAATAGCGCAACCCCGGCGCAATCTTTGGCCAAATTAGCATCAGATCCAAGCAGTTTTGTGCGGCGAGCCCTGGCAAGTAATCCTAAGCTCAGCGAAGAAATCAAAGAAAAATTGGCAGTCGACAGCGACCAAACCGTTGTAGAGTCACTCTTAAAAGCCAGCAGTTTGCCCAACCTCGCCACCCTGGATAAACTTCTTGCAGCATCTACTCCGCGAGTGCGCGAGACCCTAGCAGCAAACCCCAACACCCCCCAAGCTATTTTAGAGAAACTCTCACAGGGTCCGGTATATACCGAATTTCTACTTTTATCGTTAGCGCGAAACCCTCACTCTGGGCCGCAAGTAACTAATCGTCTCAGTCGCATCGGTGACCGCCTTGTGCGCACTTTCTTAGCGCGCTTACCGGTTCCCCAGGCCACTTTCAATACGCTGGCTAATGACGGCGATCTCGGCGTGCGCTCAATGGTGGCAGGTAACACGGCCTGTCCTGTAGCTTTGCTTGATTTGCTGGCCAAAGATAGCAATACAATTGTGCGCGAAGCCGTAGCACTAAATCAGAGCACCAGCAAAGACACCCTAGCCAAACTTGCCACTGATAGCCATCAGGATGTGCGTCAAGCAGTGGCATCAAACTATTCCAGCAGTGCGGCAACTTTAGCGACACTGGCTAAAGACACAAACGAATCAGTGCGCGCACTCTGTGCTGCCAATCCTAATACCGATATCGATGTTCTCACGGCCATGAGTAAAGACAACAGCACTGCAGTGCGTTGCGCCGTGGCTCTCAACGGCAATACCAAGCCTGAAACGATCAAAGCCATGGTTGGTGACAATACCATCGCCGTAGCGCAAATTTTAGCGGCTTTGGGAGAATCAAAATTAGGTCAATCTGACTATGAAAAACTGGCCAGCGATCAAAGCGCTCTGGTGCGCATGAACTTAGCTGGCAATGGCGCCCTATCTAGCTCTCTAATAAAGATCCTGGCTCAAGATAAAGATGCCCGAGTAAGGGCATCTTTAGCCCACAATACTAAGGCAAAAATTAGTGACGAAATATTCGTCGCCTTAGCTAAAGACAATGACGCTCTTGTGCGAGAGGCCCTTGCTGTAAACAGCAAAGTGCCATCAAAATTACTCACCTCATTGCTACAAGATGACGCCATAACAGTGCAAACAGCACTGGCGACCAATCCTAATGTGGCAGGCGAAACCCTTATGGCCCTGGCTGATTACGATTGCAATGCCATTCGTCGCGCTCTTTTACAAAGAGGCGACTTACCAGAAGGGGCACTAACAAAACTGACTGCCGCAGAAGAAGTCAAATTTGTTCTGGCCACAAGAGCACAAACGGCTCCAGCAGTTCTAGCAGCCTTAGCTAAAGACAGCGACCAGAGCCTGCGCGCGCAAGTAGCGGCACAACCGAAGCTCGGCGCAGAAGCTCTGAAAATGCTCGCCACTGATAAGAGCCAATATGTGCGCGCAGCCTGCGCCGCCAACCGCAATGCTGGTGCTGATTTATTAAAGACTTTGGCCCAGGACCCGGAAGATCTGGTACGGGCAAGAGCGGCAAGCAATCCAGCCACACTGCCCGATACTCTTGCCACACTGGCAAAAGATAAAAATCCAGAAGTAAGAAGAGCAGCAGCATCAAACACTGCCACACCAGAAGCTGCCCTAGCCCTCTTAGCCCATGACGATGAGATCTGGTTGACGAAATAAACTTGATTCGAAGAAAAGGAAGCAAATGAGAGAAGTTGTAATAGTCGATGCAGTGCGCACCCCAATTGGCAAATATGGTGGTGCCCTGAAAGATGTACGACCTGACGATCTTGCTGCTCAAGTAATTATTGAGCTATTGATGCGCAATCCCCAGGTAGTTGCTGACGAAATTGAAGACGTGCTGCTAGGCTGCGCTAATCAATCTGGCGAAGATAATCGCAACGTTGCTCGAATGTCAGCGCTCTTAGCCGGTCTTCCTATCTCAGTGGCCGGTGGCACCGTTAATCGCCTCTGCGGCTCGGGTCTAATGGCAGTCAATGACGCGGTCAATGCCATTAAAAACAACATGGGTGACATCTTCATAGCTGGCGGTGTCGAGTCAATGAGCCGGGCCCCCTTTGTCATGGCCAAACCAGAAGCGGCTTTTCCCCGCGGCGATATGAAATTGATAGACACCACCCTTGGTTGGCGCTTCGTCAATAAGAAACTTTCAGCCCTACATCATCCATACGCCATGGGTGAAACAGCCGAGAATGTCGCCGAAAAATATGGCATCGGCAGAGAAGAACAAGACCAATTTGCCCTAGCTAGCCAAACTAAGTATAAAAACGCCTTCGAAGCTGGGCGTTTTGATAGCCAAATCGTTCCCGTCAATGTGCCCAAGAAAAAAGGGGCAGTTGAAATTGTAAAGGTCGATGAACACGCCCGCCCAGAGACTGTCATGGCTGACTTGAGCAAACTCAAAGCGGCTTTCCGCGAGGGAGGCACAGTCACCGCTGGCAATTCATCAGGAATAAACGATGGCGCTTCAGCATTGCTAATCATGACGGCTGATAAAGCTCGCTTTTTAGGACTGAATGCCATGGCCCGCTTTGTCTCAGCGGCAGTGGCCGGTGTAGACCCTGCCATCATGGGCATCGGTCCTGTACCAGCCAGCAGGAAAGCATTAGAGCGTGCCAATCTGACCATAGACAATATTGATTTGATTGAGCTCAATGAAGCATTTGCAGTGCAAGTGCTGGCATGCTGCCGCGACCTGAGAATAGATAGTAAGTCAGATAAGCTCAATACAAACGGCGGCTCAATTGCCCTTGGTCATCCTCTCGGAGCCAGCGGAGCACGCATTCTCACCACTCTGGTGCATGAGCTAGACAAACGTGAAGGCGCTAGGTACGGCTTAGCTACAATGTGCATAGGTGTGGGGCAAGGCATTGCCACAATAATCGAAAAGATAGAGCACTAGGCAAAATAGAACACTTAATACGATTGAACGCTAGAGCCAGCAGTTAAATTCAAGTGAAGAGTAAGAAATGACAGAGAAAGTCGGCAAATTCAGATTCTTGCAGTTCTCCGATGTACTTTTAGACTCAAAGCTCACCCATCCAGGTATGCGCAATACTAACTTGACCCACAGCAATTTCGCTTTGCCCCGAGAGGAAAGAGGCGAAAGAGCCCGTGAAATTCTTGAAGCCACAATCAATGCTTTTACTTTAGCCAAAACCGAAAAAGTAGATGCTGTAATCATTCCAGGTGGATTATGGGATAACGTTACGGTCACAGGCTTTACGGTCAATACTTTGATTGAGGCGGTTGCTTCCCTCGGGGACATCCCTGTTTATATTGCTCCTGGGCACCGCGATTTTTATACTCGCAGCTGTCTTTACACCAACGACATGCTCTCAGCCCGGGGCTACCGCCATTGGCCAGCCAATGTACACATTTTCACCTCTGAACACTTTGCCGCCGTAGCCCACCCGATTCGCAGCGATGTGGCCTTCATTGGCCGGGCGTTTTCTAAAGCTTCCCGGCGCACCGAGCGCATTTTATCGGGCAAGCTACCCAAATTGCCCACCGCTAAAATCAATATTGGCGTGTTCGCAGGCACTCTCGAAAGCCATCCGTCAGTAATTGCTGATGCCAGCCGACAACAAGTACAAAAGCCTTTGGTATATCCATTTTCTGAAGACGAATTAGCCAATCAAGACTTAACCTATGCCGCCGTTGGCAATATCAAAGAAGCCTATCAAATCACCACAAATGATGAAAAATTGCTTGGTGCCTACGCTGGCTGTCTGGCCGGTGGAACATTTGACGAGCTAGGACCGCGCTATGCCATTCTTGGAGAAATCGAGATTGATAGTAACGGCCAAAGCATCGTTAATTTAGTACCGCAAGAACTAGATGTGCGGCGCATGATGCTTGTTACAGTAGATGTGTCGGGCCTCGGAGATGAAGATATTGGAGACGAGATTCTAGTCAATCTAGAAGAAAGCGGAGTCAGGGCCGACTGCGATATCATCGCCATCAATTTAGAAGGTCGCCACAAGCCAGGAGCCAACCCTAAAGAGATTGCCGACAAAATGGCTGGCGATTTCTATCACCTCCTCGTAGTCGACAATACTCGTGCCGACTACTTGGCCGAGCGCTTTGACCAGCGCACCACTGAATGGAAATACATTGAAGCAATGCTGGAAATGAAAACAAGAGCAGAAAAGGCAAAAAACCAAGAATTAGGTGGTGATAGCCTGACGGGAATTCCTGGAGCCGACGTTTCTGGCAAAACTGTGGAAGATGCCCTGTATTACGGCCTCGATGCTTTGCGAACAAAAAAGGTAGTAGTAAAAAATGTGGGTTGAGCGCGTTGAATTAACAGGCTACGGTGCCATACAAGGCGAGAGCGTACTCTTTGCCCAAGAGAAGCTCAACCTCATGGTTGAGCCAAACGAGTACGGTAAGAGCACCATGGCGACTGCCATTTGGTCCATTCTTTTCGACTTCAATGATGAGAAACAAGCTATCGGCCAAGAAACTGCTGATCACCTATCGCAAAGAGAGGCCCGCAGACCAAAAACTGGTGGCATATATTCCGCTCGCATGGACGTTAGCGCCCTGGATAGACGACTGACGATTGTTCGTGATTTTCAATCAAAAACATTCCAGGTATTTGATCGTGACCGCAATAATATCGAAGTCACCCATCAGTTTAAAAGTGAAAGCGGCGAAGACGAAATTGGCGTTAAGCTCACTGGCATGTCCCGTGAACTCTTCCTTAGTACTTGTTTTGTTGGGCAAAGAGAACTAGACGAACACGCTTTTGGTGGCGCCCAAGACTTAGCCACATTGGTTCAAGGTATTGCCGATTCCGCCAGCCCTTCTGGCACCTCAGCTCAAGCTGTACGAGTGCTTAGCGATACTCTCAATCAACTGGCAATTGGCAGCCGCAAAGTAAAAGCAGACAATCTAATTCGCGACTTAGAGCTAGTTAGACAAGACCTTCTCAATAAAATTCGCGCCTTTGAAAGAGACCGTCAAGACGTGGCAGCCTCGTTTGACCGTCTGATGATTATCAATCGAGTGCTGTCGGGCGATAGTAGCCGCTTCAAAGCCACCGAATATCAAAATCTCAAGTTCCAGTTGAACGATGCTCAAAGTCGACTGAATAAACTGCGCGAAATTCTTAGTCGAAACAAAGAAGTAAGCACTAGACTTTCGCAGCTTTCAACAGTCGAGCCTTTCCCTGCTGAGTTGAAGCGACCAATAGAAGACTTAGTGGAGCGTCGCCTGCACAAAGCCGAAGAAATAGAGCGCATCACCCGTGAGCTCTCACCGCAGCAAACGATGTACGAAGAAAAGAAAGCGAGCCTTGTTTCACGCTCGAAGGGTCTCGATACTTTCAGCCTGGATGAAATTCAACAAGTAGCTTCAATCGCTGGCACCATGAGCGTAATTGAAGAAGAAATAAACGATTTAAAAGCAAGAAGAAAAAGCGAAAGAGAAAAGCTTGCCGGCGCCGATGCCAGTGAAGCTGAAATAGATGAAATCAAACAGTCAATGCAATCGCTAGAAGCGGAAGGCATTGAAAATGCACGCTCTTACAATTCACTGATTTTAGCCTTCCAAGATCAAATCACCAACGGCGAAAGAGCCCTTCATCAGTCGAGAGCTAAGCACAAAGAATTTGAAATAAAACGCAAACAAGAAGGCGAGAAAAAACGCAATCTAGCCATTTTACTTGGTCTAGTCGGAATAATTGCCACAGTGCTAGGCGTAGTATTGATGATTATCGTAAAGGGAGCAGCCTTTATTTCGCCAGTGCTTGTGGTCCTGGGAATTGTCTTTTTGGTAATGGCAGGCTTTATTGCAGTACCAGTATTTAAACCTGAAGTGCTCTATGCCAGCGATTTTCAGTCGATAGAAGCCGACAAGTTACGGATCATCAACGACCTTGAAGAAAAGCATAATACTGTTGGTGCTCTTGAGCTAAAACTAGATACCCTGGCCCGCAAAGTTGGACTAGCCGCTAGAGCCGATCTCTTAACTAGACTTGATCAATACGCCGTGCAAGCGAGCAAGCTAAAAGAGCTAGAACTGATTGAACAATTGCTAGATCAAAAGCAAGCAACTTTGACGAAGTTCAAAGCAGACCTGACTGTCTTTGTCACAAAGGTCGGCAAACCTAACGCTCAACTGACGGCCAATACCGCTAAGCAACTCAGTCAAGGCCTGTCAGCCTACACAGAAGAGGCCAAGAACTTAGAACAGACCTTCCAAGACGCTAGTAGTTCGGCTAGAAAACTAAACCAACTCAAAGACGAACTAGACGACACCGACCAAGCCCTGAGCAACATTCTGCACAAAGTAGGCATGGAACTAGATCTTAGTTCTGCAGACGCCCTAGCTCGGGGCCTCGAAAATATCAGTGAGCGCATCAATTCTCACTCGGCCTACACAAAACTGACAGACGAACTAAGTAGTCTTGAGCAAGAGAGTGGCACACCAATTGCTGAACTGCCTACAGTAGTGAAGGGTTTGGAAGACTACCAAACAAGAGTAATTCAGCAGCTTGATGCTCTCCGCAGTCAGTTTCCCGGTATTGAATCAATGACCCCGGTTAGCGAGGAAGAAACAGAAGGCGAGGAAGCTCCCCAAGATCTGGCTAAAGTAGAAGGCTTGAAGGAAGAAAGAGAAGAGCTTCTCCTAAGAGTCAGAACACTTTCGGGCAATTGCGACGAGCAGTATCTCACTTGCCTAGAAGAACTTGACCTCACCGAATTCAAGCTTCACAGTGCCAAGCGCGCCAAAGTTGCCCTAGAAATTGCTCGTGATACCCTTAAGCGCTTAAGCGGCGAAAACTACATTGACTGGGCCACAAACCTCAATAACATAGGCAAAGAGATGCTCGGCAAGCTCGGCCTCGACTATGAAGAGGTACGCTTCGACCCGGAGCTGAGACTGGTCGCTCGGCGCAAGAACCAAAAAGACGACATTTCTTCTGCCGAGATTATGAATCAACTTTCTATCGGTACAAAAGAGCAGTTGCACTGGCTGGCCCGCATGATTGTTGCTCGTTTTCTCTCCAAGCAGAACTCCCTGCCGATCATTATGGATGAGCCGTTTTCCGAGGCCGATGACGACCGCTTCTTGAAGATGATGCGCTTCTTGATCAATGTTATCGCCCGCGAGCACCAAATTATTCTCTTTAGCTGTCACCAACAAAGACACAGCTGGCTGCGCAGCCAACTAGATGACCCTGAAAAGGGACGCTTGCTCTTCTGTCGCCGCTCTAAGTCTTAGAGGCTCTTTTGTCTATAAATACCGTTTCCCAAATTGTCCGATTTTTGGCTGAAAATCGGACAATTTGGGAAACGGCAGCGCCAATGAATAAATCGATTCTTGTGCGCCTTTATCTCTTACCTGGCCGGGCCAAAACTCTTGATGCCATGGCGGTTGAGATAGCTCGATACCGATTTGATACGGCCGTCGGCACTATAAGCACTCTTCCTTGTATCTTCCTTGGTTCCCAGTTCTGGCGCGAAGCGGGCACTAGAATCAACTTGGCCTCGAGAATTACGATAATCTTCGTGTTTATCATATTTTTTCTTGCCATAGTCAGAATAAGCCGTCACATCAAACTGCGAATAAGGCAGAAAAGGTCGCTGTGACATGCGTTCGTGCATAATTACATCGGTAGTTTTGAAGGCACCAGGGGGAGCCTTGCCTCCCATTTGCAAAGTTTGAGCCGCTAAAGCGGTATTTAATATAGTGTCAGAGGTATTGAGGCGCGTGCGCGCTTCATACTGCTGATCAAAGCCTTGCATCTGACTTCTGGCAACCATAGCCGGCGAATGTTTAGCTATATGAGCCAACTGCATACGAGAAAATGTCTGGCGTTTCTGTTCAAGGGAGCCTGACGATAACCAGACTTGATTAAGTTGTTGAGCGAAACTAAGCTCTTCAATCAAATCTTGCGAATCCCAATAACCCGGCAAGCAATGCAAAACCGTACCGTCGGCTGCTAAGACAAACATCTGAATATTATGAGGCCCAGCCCCGTTGGTAGTGCGCACGGCATTACCATTGATTTCGTGGCGGCCCGACATACCAGCATAAGGCTGCCCAGTAATATCGTAAGTGCCACAGACATAATTGTTTTTGAGATAAGAGAGAACTGATTCATTAGAGAGCGACACGGCCCTCAAGCTATTGCCGGCACTTCACGTGGCCCCGTCGATTTTGCCGAGGATATGCATCCAGAGCAATGGCTTGCCTTTTTGCCGGGCCGAATCTTCAGCGTCGCGCAGATTACTAAACCAATAGACTTGCTTCGTAAGGTTGTCGACATTGGTTCTAGCTTCGCGGCCATCGATCACACCCGGTGCAGCATTGGCCATGCCAGAAAAGCCTGCGCTGAGGGCTAGCGCCAGGGCACAAAACAGCTTTAGATTAGAAGGTCGCATAAGCATTTACCTGAAAAATAGAGAAATCAGAGAAGACAGATAACCTACGTCCATCATCTACCTACTGGTGCAATTTGTACAACTACCGGAGATTAATTTCCGAAGCCAAAGCAGTACTGAAGCCCCAGCAATATCAGAGCATAAAAGCCGTCTTGAACCGTCACTAAGGGCCAATTTAGCGGCTCCACTTGTTATGATTGTGGCCAATAGTTTGAAAAGCGGAGAAAAGTCGGTGGATAAGCGCCCTCTCACAGAATTAATTAGCAACGACCCAGCCTGGCCCATGGTCAAAGGATGGCTGAGCGAAGCGAAAAATCTGGTAGAAGTTTTACCGGCTACGGCACCACAGAACGCTGAAGCTTTAGTGGCCACCCAAGTGACGACTAGGTCTTCTATGGGTTCCATTATTTATGAGACCGGCGGCATTTTAGTTGACCACGGCTGGATACGCATCCTCGGGTCAGGCAGCAGCAAACTTCCTCGCACCCTTCCAGGCTGGAACATCACAGCCACTGGCAGCGGCCCGGGCGAAAATGATTTTCTCTTGATTGGTGATGATGTCATCGGCGGCTTCTTTGCTCTCAATGGCGGCGGCCTGCCAGGGCAAACTGGCCAAACTGGCCAAACTGGAAATGTATGCTACTTTGCCCCAGATACTTTAGAGTGGGAAGACCTCGACATTCCTTACAGCGGCTTCTTAGAGTTCTGCTTGCACGGCGACCTTGAAACTTATTACAAAGCCTTCCGCTGGAGTGGCTGGCAGACCGATGTTGCCGCCCTAAACGGCGACCAAGCTTATTCTGCCTTCCCTTTTTACTTTACCGAAACAGCCGACACCAAGCGCGATCGAAAACCGGTCACCGTTGCTGAACTCTATGAGTTGTTAGTGATTTACTGGCCCAATCAAATTGAAAAACAGCGCCTCAAGCCCGGTCAGCAAATCAAAATTCAAATCAGTGAGTAGCAAATTAGCGTGAACAGCTCTGGCCAAATAACAATTGAAGACTATCGTCCTGAACATTTTCAGGCAATTCAAAGCTTTGTTGAAATTATTCAAGACACAGAGAGCGGCCTTGTGCCCGGTCTTAAAAGTGGTGCTGAAATCAAAGAATGGTATGCTCAATCTTTAGTAGATTCTATAAAGTTGAAACAGGGTGTCATTCTCGTTGCCCTGGCCGAAGCTGAAGTCATTGGCTTCGTTTGCGCCTGGGTAGAAAACGATGACAAGCTGGTATTAGACTCGGTGCGCAAGTGTGCTTACATATCTGATGTTTGCGTCAGCTCCAATTGGCGCGGCCATGGCGTGGCTGGCCAGCTCTTGCAGGCTATTGAAGAAGCTATGAAAAAGCTTGGCTGCCAGCGCATTCGTCTCTGCGCCAAACGCGGCAATCTGGCTGCCATAAAATGCTATGAAGGTCAGGGCTACCAGACTTATGAAACTGTATTAGCAAAGAATTTCTAGCAACTAATTTCTGGCAAATAAATTTTAGCGATACTCGCGGCTTTCAATCTGATTCCTAATTGTTACTCTTTATCTGCCATTTTACGCTCAAGAATCTGGAAGCCGGTCAACTCGGCAAGGGCATCCATGATCTCCCAAGTCTTCGCTTCCAGATCATCGCCTGGTTCGATTACTTTGCCGATATTCACTCTAGCTGGTCCAAAGCGCTTATCTGTACCGATAAAACCAATTGGCAAAATCTTACTATTAGTTACTTTGGCAAAATAAGCAGCACCAACGTGGGGCTTACCTATCGAATTAGGTGTTTTACAGCGCGTACCTTCAATGAACATACCAAGAGACCAGCCGGTCTTCATGATTTGGCGAATGAATTTGACAGTAGAGAGCTGCGGCTTACCTCTCTTAATGGGCAAGGCCCCAAGCCAATCGAGCAAGCGTCCCATATATTTATTGTCCCAAAGCTCGCTCTTAGCCATATAGATCATCGGTCTATGCGTAACGAAGGCAAACAAGGGTGGATCAAAATGTGAGATGTGATTGCCAACAACAATAAGAGAGCCCTCTTTAGGAATATTCTCTCTGCCGTAGACCTTTAGCCTGGTCATGATGAAGTGATAGGGCTGCACAAACTGATTGCCGACCATCATCTGCACAGCTACACGCTTGGCGTCAAAACGCGCGGGATCGAGTGGCGCTGCAACGATTTTAGAGCTACTAGATTTCTCTCCGGTAGATTTCTCTCCAGCAGTTTTCTCTTCAACAGACTTATTTTCGGCAGATTTATCTGCTTCGGCTTTAACGTCGGACATCAAACAATTCCTATTGCCAGCTAGTTTCTATTGAGTGCGAGCCATTGGGCGAGGCAGTGTCAAACGCACCACAGAGTTATCTATTTGTTGGCTGACAAAGAGGTTGCCCTCTTTATCGAGAGTGAGGTAATAAGGCTGCTTGAAGCCGGTCCCGATGATAGTGGATACACCAGCAGGACTAATTCTAGCCACCGTACCGCCATCATAGTTAGCGACATAGATATTGCCGCTTTCATCTGCAGCGAGTCCGATTGGCCCTTTCAGGTTAGAACCTGAGCTAAATTGCATGCGGGTGCCATCAGCCGAAATACGGTCAACAGTATTGCTCGTAAAGTTAGCAACATAGAGATTGCCGAGGCGATCGAAGGTCAATCCGCTTGGGGCGGAAAATCCAGTAGCGATGACACGAGCAGAAGAGTTAGCCAATACAGCGGTGGGCGCGCCGGCCCGGGCGGCAGCGGGAGCGCTAGCTATTGCCACCGGTCTGACCGCTTGAGTCTGCTGTACTTGCTGAACTTGTTGTATTTGTTGTACTTGCTGTACTTGTTGTTGAGGCTGAACTACATGGCTGAGAGTGTTGCCCGACGGACTATTTGAGATTGTGCTGTAGTCGCGAGGAGCGGGTTGGGTGTCAGTGGCCCCTGGGTTCAAATTCATGGCCTGGTTAGTTGAATTATTGAAAACATTGGCAACCGGTTGAGCAGCACTAGCACTGGGGTTATAGCTAGGTGAAGCCACCGTAGCCCCAGCGAGCTGAGCTTCACAAGTCTGAATGCGTTTTTGCGCGTCAGCAAAATGGGGAGAACTTGGAGCAATGGCCTGGAGATGATTCTTTGCTTCAGCGGCACGGCCCATGTCCATCAAGGCAATGCCAAGCTGGAAGTGAGCGTCTGGGTCAGCAGATTTGACTCTGAGCACTTCCTGAAAGCGTGGAATGGCTTCTTTCAAACGGCGCTGACTCTGGTAGAGAACGCCCAGGTTGTATTGAGCATCAGCCAGATTCGGATCCATGTCGGTGGCGCGGCGGAAGAAAATGATGGCCGATTCTAAGCTGCCTTGTTTGTAGGCAGCTAGACCGAGATTGTACATACCGACAGCCTGCTGAGCGGTACCGGCCCCGCCCTGAGGAGCTTGGGCTGACGCTGACGGAGCAAAGTTTATGGAAATAGCGCCTACGGTTAAGGCACAGCTGGCCGATATAACCGAGCTTAGGGCTGAGCGAGACAATCCAGCGAAAAGCTTCCCTTTATGGCCCATAGGCCCCAGCGCAAATTGCATTTGTTCTAAAACTCCGAAATAAACTCTATACAGACGAAAACTGCGTAAAAAAATGGCCACCGGGTATATCTAATTGATGGTCTCAGATACTGAGGGTAAAAACCGCTACAAGTAACGATTTTATCAAGGATCAGAGCAAATTAGGGAATCTTGAAAGTATGCGAACCGTCGGACACATCATCACTTCAGCAGGCGTAAGTTGCGCCAGTTACTATGTTTACAGGTCTCGCAAGGCCGCATTGGCAAGCTTTCTGGTAGGTTTTCTAATCGACCTTGACCATATTTTTGACTATGTTCGGGCTCATGGCTGGAAATTTGACTGGCATATGTTCAAAGAAGCCTCCCATGAGAATTACAGTGGCAAGCTCTATTTACCGCTGCATTCTTATGAGCTACTGGCCCTTTTCTTCCTTTTGTTCAAAGGTAAGAGCCGCCAGCCTTACCGCGTCGGCATAACAGTTTCCATCTTGACCCACCTGCTTTTAGACCAGCGCTGCAACCCTTCAAGAAAGGTCGGCACATATTTCTTGGCCAGCCGCATTCGCAAGCGCTTTAACGCCAATCAAATTCTGCACCCTGACTATCGCACGGCTTCTCATAATCATGGTCACAACCATAGTCACGGTCATAAGGTTCTCAATAGACGCCCAAAGACCTAGGCAAAGACCTAATCAGAGAACTAGATTAAGGCAAATCAAAAGGGCCTCCGATAAGGAGACCCTTTTTCAAAATAGTTGCATATACAACTATTTTGTTTTATGCACATGCCTAAGGCTGGCTTTTATAAGCAGGCCCTGTTTAAGCAGGCTCTATTTAAGCAGGCCCTATTTAAGCAGGCCCTATTTAAGCAGGAACATTGAAGCTACCTTCACCGATTGGTGGATAGATATCTTCTTCTTCTTCTTCTTCCTCAACCGGCATTGCATGGCCTTGGAAGCCAGTACCTGCTGGGATGAGTCGGCCGATGATGACGTTCTCTTTCAGACCACGCAACCAGTCTTTCTTACCTTCTACAGCAGCTTCAGTCAGAATTCTTGTGGTTTCCTGGAATGATGCAGCAGAGATGAATGATTCTGTGTTGAGTGAGGCCTTGGTGATACCGAGCAATACATCGGTGTATGTAGCGCCTTCTAGACCTTGTTGAGCCGATTTCTCGTTCTCTTGGTCAATGTGATAACGCTCCATTAACTCGCCAGGAAGCATGATGGTGTCTTTTGGATCATCAACACGAACCTTGCGGGTCATTTGTCTGACGATAACTTCGATGTGCTTATCGGCGATTTCTACACCCTGTGAACGGTACACAGACTGTACTTCGTCTACTAGATATTTCTGAGCAGCTTCGATGCCTCTTAAGCGCACGATATCGTGTGGGTTAGGAGGACCGTCTGTCAAAGGCATACCGAGAGTAACGGTGTCGCCGTCTTCGAGAATGATGTTGAGACCTTGAGGAATTGGAATTTCTTCTTCGGTACCATCACCAAAGACAATGTAGAGCCTGGTTGTATCGTCTTCAGTAGCCAGTCTCGCCTTACCTTCACGCTCGGCAAGTATGGCAGCTTCTTTAGGCTTTCTTGCTTCCAGAACTTCTTCTACACGAGGAAGACCCTGAACGATGTCTCCTGTCTTCTGACGTTCGAAAATCAAGGTAGCGAGCAAGTCGCCCCGTTGAACCAGGTTACCGTCTTCGCACTGCAACTGAGTATTTACTGAGATCAGGTATGGACGGCCCTTTCTTAGTACCACTTCCGCACCATCAACTGAAACAACTTGTCCAGAGATAGAAGCGCTAGAGGCCTTAGACAATGGGTCACCAAAGCGAATCAAATCGCCTTCTTTCAAGTTACAAGTGCCTTTGATTTTCTGGTGCACTTGTTGCTCTTCGGTCACCAACAAGATTCTTCTTTCATCGGTCTTGGAGAGTTGAACTCGAGCATCAGTTCTTGTGAGAACTTGAGTAGTGGCAACAGCAGCCTTGGCGTCAATAATCTGACCGTGTTCAACAGACAAGAGAGTGACGTTGAGATCTTGCTCACGGCGCAAGAGAATGTTCTCTTGCACAACGATGTTGAGATCTTCACCCATTTCTACAATACCCTTGAGGGTTTGTAGGTGGCCTTGCATTTGCAGAACCAGTGAGGTTCTAGTCAACTGAGCGCCCTGGATGTGTCTGACTTTTTCTCTGTCGCGGAAGAGCAACTGAGTGACTGAACGGAGAGAAATTTTCTCGTCGGTAGCTTTGTGCTTGAACTTAGTTTCTCTAGGTTCAATCCAGTACTCTTCGACTGGACGAACGATGACGTAGCAGGAACCATCTTCTTTTTCGAAGAGGTTAACCAGCTTGCGCTCTTTGTATGTATAGCCTTCAACGATTTCAGTACCAGGCTCAACGATTTGACCCTCTGGCACTTTCACTTCGGATGGATCGCCAATTGGAACCAAGTCGCCTGGTCTGACGATTACTTCGTGGATGATGTCGTTATCAGCGATGATCTCGACGATACCTTCCATGTGAGCAAAGACGTCTTTTACAACTTCTTGACCGGCTGTAACTGTTTCACCAGTTTCAGACATTTTCAGTGAACTATCTTTGGAGATGAAGTGAACTTCTTCAGGAACGAAGAGCACTTTACCGGCTTTGGTGACAACACGACGGTCATCGATTTCTACGCCATCGTAGATAATCTCGCCACCACAGCTGACTACGTTCAAGCCGTCATCAACCAATTCAGCAATAATCTTGCCATTCTCAACAACTTCTTCGTTCACTACTTTGATAGCGAATGATTCTTTTTGTTTTTGAACGCGCCAGATATGACCTTTTTGACCAGGCTCAAGCTTGGCATTGTTAGCACCGACTGAAGCAATGATGACATTCATCTCTTTGCCCTTGGTCAGTCTAACTTGCGATTTAGTCTTGCTGACTTTGACAGTTTCAGTTTCGATTTCTGGTCCGAATCTAACTTCACCACCATGCTCGGAAGTAATTTGAATTTCGGCCAATACATCGAGAGCGTTAACGTCTTGACCATCTTTGACGACCACATGGGCGCCTGATGGCAAGTTGTATACGTCACCTTCCAGTACCCAAATGATACCGGCCCGGTTAGCTGTTCTTGAGATGTTACCCTGACGATCTCTCTTTTCATCAGCTTGGAAGTTCTGGAACATAATACGGCCAGAGATATCAGCGGTGATATCTTTGCTAGCGCGTTCAGTCAAGTTCTTCTTCGAACCTGGTGGATCGTATTCAGCAATAATTTGCCCTGCCACAACTTCTGAGCCTGAAGGCAAGAAGAGAAGAGTTCCGACTGGCACTGGGAAAGAATGCTCTTTCTCGCCAACCACAACTTTCATCACGCCATCACGGGTAGTTTGTTCCATAACGTCACCGTAAGCGGTACGCATAGAACGGCTCTGGATCTTGAAGACCACAGTACCCTTAGCTGGAGCCTTAACTTGGTTACGTGACTTACCACCAGAAACGGCACCACCAGTGTGGAACGTTCTCATGGTTAGCTGTGTACCAGGTTCACCGATTGACTGAGCAGCAATAATACCGATTGCTTCACCCTGGTCAACAGGCCGGTGGCTCGTGAGAGCCCAACCGTAGCACTTCTGGCAAACGCCATATTGGCTTTCGCAAGTAAGTGGGCTGCGCACCATCACAACTTTGTTTGGCTTCTTCAGAGTCTTATCGAGAAGAGCAGCCTGCTTGCGGCTGATCAGTTCGCCAGCGCGAACCAAGACTTCACCGGTTTCAGGGTCGACAACATCAATAGAAGCAGAGCGACCGAAGATTCTCTCTTGCAGGCTGACAAGATCTTTGTCGCCTTCTGCAATTGGTTGCATGAAGATGCCGCGAACGGTTCCGCAATCTGGCTCACGCACGATTACGTCTTGGGCAACGTCAACTAGTCGTCTGGTCAAGTAACCAGAGTCGGCTGTTTTCAGAGCGGTATCAACCAAGCCCTTTCTGGCGCCGTAGGATGAAATGATGTACTCAGTTACGTTCAAGCCTTCACGGAAGTTGGACTTAATCGGCAAGTCGATAATCTGACCTTGAGAGTCAGCCATCAGGCCCCGCATACCAACTAGCTGACGAACCTGGGAGATGTTACCTCTAGCTCCAGAGAAAGCCATCATGTAGACAGGGTTCAAGCGATCGAAGTTGTCTACAACTTCTTTGGTGAGCTGGTCGGTGGTAGCTGACCAGGTATCGATTACTTTGTTGTAGCGTTCAACTTCAGTAATATCGCCGCGCTCATAGCGACGTTGCGCTTCTTCGATTTCTTTTTCTGCAGCAGAAATCAAGCCTTTCTTGGCTTCCGGTACATCTAAGTCGTCGATCGAAACAGTTACGCCGGCTTTGGTGGCGAACTTAAAACCGAGGTTTTTTAGTGAGTTGGCTAGTTCAGCTGTTCTGGCTGTACCGAATCTCTCATACACATCTGAAAGAAGATTGCCGAGCTTCTTCTTATCAACAGTTGTGTTGATGAATTCCATTGATTCTTTCTTCTTATCGCCTGTGACCATTGGACCCTCTTTAGGTAAAGTCTTTAGATAAAGGTTGATGCTTGCTCTAAAACTTGACAGCTCTAGTTAACTACTGTGATTGCTTCGCGTACAACTTCGTTGAAGATGACACGACCAGGAGTTGTCTCAACCATTTTGCCGTCAACATCGCGTACTTTGATTTTGGCGTGCAGATCAAGAATTCCGGCTTCATAGGCTGATCTTGCATCAGCTAAAGAAACGAATCTCATGCCTGCGCCACGGCACACTTTAGGATCATCATTGCCTGGCTTTTCAATGGTCAGGTAATAAATACCAAGCACCATGTCTTGGGTAGGTGTGATGGTTGGACGGCCAGTAGCTGGAAGTAGAGTGTTGTTTGAAGCGAGCATTAGCATGTGGGCTTCAGCTTGAGCTTCAACCGACAACGGAACGTGCACGGCCATTTGGTCACCGTCGAAGTCGGCGTTGAAGGCCGAGCATACAAGCGGGTGCAACTGGATAGCGCGACCTTCAACCAATACTGGTTCAAAAGCCTGAATACCGAGTCTGTGCAGTGTGGGAGCGCGGTTCAAGAGTACTGGATGACCTTGAATTACTTCTTCAAGAATTTCCCAGACAATTGCTGAGCCCTTTTCAATTTGTTTCTTGGCAGACTTGATGTTCTGAACAATCTGTCTTTCGATCAACTTATTGATCACGAAAGGCTTGAAGAGTTCCAAGGCCATTTCTCTAGGCAAGCCGCACTGGTGCAACTTAAGCGTAGGACCAACCACGATTACTGAACGTCCCGAATAGTCAACCCGTTTTCCGAGCAAGTTCTGACGGAAACGACCTTGCTTACCTTCAATAATGTTAGATAGTGACTTCAGTGGACGGTTGTTAGGACCAACCACCACGCGACCACGTCTACCGTTATCGATCAAAGCATCAACGGCTTCCTGCAACATACGCTTTTCGTTGCGCACGATGATTTCAGGAGCGCCCATTTCGAGCAAACGAGCAAGACGGTTATTGCGGTTAATAACCCGTCTATATAGATCGTTCAAGTCTGAAGTAGCGAAGCGGCCACCATCGAGTTGCACCATTGGGCGCAAATCTGGTGGGGTAACTGGTAGATTGTCGAGCACAACCCAAGTTGGGTCAGTGTGGGAATTTACCAGGGCTTCTACCAAGCGCAAGCGCTTGATGATTTTTGCTCTCTTCTGTTGGGAGCCGCCGGCGCCAGCCAGTTCTTCACGAAGTTGCTTAGATAGTTCTTTCAAACCAGGAAGTTCGAGCAAACGACCGCGATCGTCTTTGTTATCTGGGCGCTCATACTGTGGTCTGGCGATATCGAACAAAAGCTGTTTAACAGCTTCAGCACCAATACCGACGTCGAACTGCATGTTGGGGTCTTCTAAAAGCTTCTCGTACTCATCTTCAGCAAGAAGTTGATTCTTGTGCAAATCAGGAGAGTTGCCTTGGTTGGTTACGGCATAAGCATTGAAGTAAACAACTTGTTCTAGATCGCGCAAAGGCAAATCAAGAAGCAAGCCGATATAACTTGGAATACCTTTGAGGAACCAAATGTGAGTCACAGGAGAAGCCAGTTTGATGTGGCCCATACGGTGACGACGAACTTTAGAATCGGTCACTTCAACGCCGCAACGTTCGCAAGTGATGCCCCGGTGTCTTACCCGTTTGTACTTACCGCAGTAGCATTCCCAGTCTTTTGATGGTCCAAAAATGCGTTCGCAGAACAAGCCGTCTTTCTCTGGTTTGAGAGTACGGTAGTTAATGGTCTCCGGCTTGGTTACTTCGCCGTGTGACCAGCTAAGGATACGCTCAGGTGAGGCGATCCCAATTTTGATGTAGTCAAAGCGGTCAATACTCGTAGTCATTTTAGATGACAGTCCTCTCTTTGAATTAGTTAGGCTTGATTAGGCTTCGTCAGAGTCGTCGATCAGATCTTCAGGTTCAGCATCTACTGAAAAGTCTGGTGCTTCGATGGCTCCGATCAGGGCCTCAACTATTGGAATGCTAGGAGTGAGTACATCAACGACACCTTCATAAGAGTCGCCAACCACATCAGGATCTCCATCTTCCACTAGCTCGTCAGAATCTGCAGTGGCCACAGCCGAAGCTGGGATAGCAGTCTGGCGTGAAAGCTCAGCAAGTTCTGATTCGAGGCCAATCTCGCCAAACGGACTGAGTCTTCTCAGACCACGTGGACGTACTTCCTCAACTTCAGTCATCAAGTCAACTTCAACTTCTTGACCTTCACGAGTACGCTTGGCCACAGAAACGTCGAGACCGATAGATTGAAGTTCGCGCACGAGCACTTTGAACGACTCAGGAATACCAGGACGTCTGAGGTTTTCACCTTTAACGATTGATTCGTAAGCCTTAGAGCGACCGTTTACGTCATCTGACTTAATGGTGAGCATCTCTTGTAGTGAGTAGCCGGCGCCGAAAGCTTCAAGAGCCCAGCATTCCATTTCTCCGAGACGCTGACCACCGAACTGCGCTTTACCACCCAGCGGCTGCTGAGTAACCAAGCTGTATGGGCCAGTTGAACGAGCGTGAATCTTGTCGTCTACAAGGTGAACTAGTTTCATCATGTAGATTTTGCCGACAGAAACAGGATTTTCGAAAGCATCACCAGAGCGACCGTCATAGAGAGTGACTTTACCGTCATCTCCAATCCAATCAAAACCAGTCATGGCCTTGCCTTTAACTACTTCACGGTGAACAGTCATCGATGAAGCTTCTTTTTCATACATTTCATCGAATGGTGGCACTTCGTAGCGCTGGTTGGTGAGCATTGCTGCCAAGCCAAGCAGAGTCTCGAAAGTTTGACCAACGTTCATACGAGAAGGTACGCCCAGTGGATTCAATACGATGTCTACTGGTGTGCCGTCTGGCAAGAAAGGCATGTCTTCGGTTGGCAGAATCTTAGCGACGATACCTTTGTTACCGTGACGTCCGGCTACTTTGTCGCCCACAGAAACCTTACGTTTCTGAGCGATGTAGACGCGCACCACTTTGTTGGCAACAGGAGGAAGTTCATCGCCTTTTTCGCGGTCGAAGACTTTAACGTCTACAACCCGGCCGCCTTCGCCGTGTGGAACTCTAAGGGAGTTATCACGAACGTCGCGTGCTTTTTCGCCGAAGATGGCGCGAAGCAGTTTCTCTTCTGGTGGGTGTTCAGATTCACCTTTAGGGGTGATCTTGCCGACCAGAATGTCATCTGGATAGACTCGTGAACCGATGCGGACAATGCCATTTTCATCAAGGTGACGAAGAGATTCTTCAGAGACGTTTGGAACTTCTCTGGTGATTTCTTCAGGACCGAGCTTGGTGGAACGAGCGTCGATTTCGAGTTTTTCAATGTGGATAGAAGTCAAAACGTCTTCAAACACAAGGCGCTGGCTGATCAAGATGGCATCTTCAAAGTTATAGCCTTCCCATGGCATGAAGGCCACGAGCAAGTTACGACCTACGGAAAGCTCACCAGAATTGGTAGCAGCACCGTCGGCGATGACATCACCAGGCTTACAGTGGTCGCCCACACGCAAGATTGGTTTTTGGTTCAAGCAGGTATCTTGGTTTGAACGTTGGAACTTAGATAGTCTGTATTTGACCAGACGCTTATCTTTGGTGCGAACGTGTATAGATGTAGCGGAAACATATTCAGCCACGCCTTCTACATCGGCCACAATCACCATGCCTGAATCTCGAGCTGATTGACGCTCGATACCAGTTGTCACTAGTGGACGCTCAGTGCGTACCAAAGGTACAGACTGACGCTGCATGTTTGAACCCATCAAGGCGCGGTTAGCGTCATCGTGCTCAAGGAATGGAATTAAGGCCGTTCCCACTGACACAATTTGAATTGGGCTAACGCCAACATAGTCAACTTGCTCAGGTCCAGTCTCAATGAACTCTGCGCGGTAACGCACAGGAACTAGAGGATGAACGAAAGTACCGTCATCGTTAACAGGTGCATCACCTGGAGCCACTCTGAAGTTATCTTCTTCGTCAGCTGTCAGGTAGTGAATCTGGTCGGTAACAAGACCGCCTTCGACACGGCGATAAGGAGTTTCGATGAAACCATAAGCGTTAACACGGGCATGAGTTGCGAGCGAGCCAATCAGACCAGCGTTAGGACCTTCAGGAGTTTCTACAGGACAAATACGTCCGTAATGGCTCGGGTGAATGTCTCGAACGGCAAAGCCGGCTCTTTCTCTCGACAAACCACCAGGTCCTAGGGCTGAAAGTCTGCGCTTGTGCGTCAATTCAGCGAGAGGATTGGTTTGGTCCATGAACTGAGACAACTGCGAAGATCCGAAGAATTCGCGGATGGCTGCGACCAATGGCTTGGTGTTGAGCAAGTTAGCTGGAGTGAGGGTATCGGCGTCTTGCAAAGTCATGCGCTCGCGCACAATTCTCTCAAGACGAGTAAGACCGATTCTGAATTGATTCTGGAGCAATTCGCCAACTGATCTAATACGACGGTTGCCGAGGTGGTCGATATCGTCCACGTGGCCTTCGTCATAATGAAGACCAATGAGGTAATCGACAGCAGCAACGATGTCTTCTCTAGTCAGTGTGCGCTGAGCTTCTGGCACCGACAAGCTGAGCTTCTTATTCAACTTATAGCGACCAACGCGACCAAGGTCATAACGTTTGTCATCGAAGAAGCGGCTGTCAAGAATGCTTTGACCACCAGCAACCGAAGGCGGGTCACCTGGGCGAAGCTTACGATAGACTTCGATTAACGAATCTTCACGAGTTTTGTTGGAATCTTTATCAAGAGTTTTCTTGAGGAATTCTTTGTGACGGAAAATACCTTCCATTTCACTATCTGAATAACCAAGGGCTCTCAAGAGGGTAGTGGCTGGAAGTTTTCTGTTTTTATCTATCTTTACATAGATGATGTCATTGACATCGGTTTCGAACTTCAGCCAGGCGCCACGGTTAGGTATAAGAGTTGCCGAGAAGGTTCTCTTACCGTTGGTATCGACTTCCCTTTTATAGTAGATGCCGGGGGAGCGGACGATCTGAGAAACGATTACACGCTCAGCGCCATTAATAATGAAGGTACCGCGGTCGGTCATCATTGGAATGTCGCCGACGTAGATCTCTTGTTCTTTTATTTCACCCATCTCGCGGTTAACAAGACGCATTTGAATACGCAGCTTCTTGGTGTAGCTGGCATCTAAGGCCCTTGCATCTTCAGGAGTCTTGGGCTTGTTAGGCTCAGTATGATCCTCAAAATTGTAATTTGTCAGGAAGTGGAGCTCCAACCTTCCCGTGTAGTCCTTGATAGGACTGAAAGCCCGCAGTTCCTCTGCTAGACCTTCTTCGATAAACCATTTGAACGAACTTTTCTGAATTTCAGCGAGATCAGGTAAATCCGCGATGCGCGAACTTCCCGCCCCGAAGGTTCGGACGCGCTCAGACAACTCTAAAGCCATCGGTTACCTCTGTTGAGTGGCTGCTCATATGCGAAAGCATATCTGTGCACGAAACCGCAGTTGCCGAGGGCAATTGCAGGCACAGGGATGGAACTATACGTATCTATCTATAATATTGTCAATGCAAATGTAGGGAACTGTGACGATCTCGGGCTCCTTACAACCCTTATTAGAAGTTTTACACGATCCCCAATCGACTGGCCCGATGAGCCATAGCGAATCTTGATAAAATTTCATTAATATCTTTTGTTTTTCTTAATGACTATGAAACTTACCTAAGTTACTAAGATCGGCAGTTCACCCAGGTTTGGATGAAATAGGGTAAATTGATAGGGTCGCGGGGATGGAGCATCGCTGGTGTGGTGTGCGGTCTTCAAAATCGTTGCGGGGTAGATTTACGCTGCCCTGGGTGGGTTCGATTCCCACGCATCCCCGAATTCTAGTAGCTTTGCGCCACCATCTGTAGCACCGCTTTTTTGTCAAAGCAGTGCTGATAAACGCGATCGTATTTGCCTCATGACTACTCAGATACTGACTATTGGGGTCTTTACAAAGCTTTCAAAGTTCTCATAATTAGTAATTGTGGTGCACATCAATTACTAAATCTAGAAAGACGGTTAATAGTGACATTTCAAAACGGAACAAATAACATGCACGGAAATATTGGAGCGCAGTCTGGAGGTCTGATAAATGGCTTGCCAGAAGCCATTCCTGCCATGCATGCTGCTCTTGAAAAAAGTGTCGACACAGATCTCCCGACTGCTCACAAGAACTGGCTCGATCAATTTGCCGGGTACTTAGAAGTAGAGCGCAATTATTCTTCGCATACAATTCGCGCTTACATGAATGACCTCAAACAGCTGATTGGCAGCGACGTTAGCGCCTCGGGCGAAACTCCAGTAGAGGCAACAAAAAACGAACAGCAGAATTCTTACAATGGTCATACAGTAGTTAACACAACTACCGGTAGTGCCCCATTATCTACTAATGATTCAGCAGTAAGCCCAAGCTCTAGCTCCACCTCTGGATGGTTAGAAGCTGAAGGTTTGCGCGCTTATATCAGACAAATTCAAGAGCAATACTCACGACCAACTGTGGCTCGCAAAATTTCGGCAATCAGATCTTTCTATCGCTACTTGAGAAGAGAGCAACTGATCGATGAAGATCCATCTAAACAAGTAAGAGGGCCTAAGCTCACCCGTAGATTACCGGCCTGCTTAGATAAAGAAGAAATTGTGCGTTTGCTAATGTCACCTGATACTAATTCAGTTTTAGGTGCCCGCGATAGAGCCCTTATGGAAGTTTTGTATGCCACCGGCATGCGCGTCAGTGAACTCTGTGGTCTTAGAGTTCAAGACTATAACCAAGAAGGCATGGAAATGCGGGTTCTCGGCAAGGGCGGCAAAGAAAGAGTTGTATTGCTCAATCAAAGCGCTCACAACTGGCTAAAAAAATATCTCAGCGAAACCTGGACAAAATTAGCAGAAGGCCGCACGCCTCAAGCGGAGCATCCTTTGTTTGTAAGCCGGCAAGCAACCCGCCTGTCGTCAAGATCTGTCCACCGTATCGTCATGAAATATGCCCTCAAAGCTGGTATCAACAAGCCAATCACTCCCCACACTTTGAGACATACATTCGCCACTCACTTGCTTGAAGGCGGAGCTGACCTTCGTGTAGTTCAAGATTTGCTTGGTCACACCACCATCAACACCACCCAAATTTACACCCACGTAAGTTTGGACCGCTTGAGACGGGTCTACATGAATACTCACCCAAGAGCATAAACAACTAACTAAACCATAGTTAATGAGTAGCAAAAGAAGAGAGGGCGACAAACGTCGCTCTCTTTTCTTTACGTGAATTTGACGGAGGAAGCACGGCGGCTCCTTAATATATATAATGTCATGGGACCGAACCATAACCATTGAGAATCGAGAAAGCAAAGCGTGGCCAAGCGAAGATCTGTAGCCAGACGCAAGAACAAAGGTGTTTTAGGTAACGCCGGCACCTTCGCGCGGCGCTCCTTCACTATCTGCCTAATCGTGGGTGCACTTGGTTGCGGCTATCTCGGTGCTTCTATGTGGAAGCAGATTCAAGAATTACCCGACGTCACAATGGTTGAGCGCTTCGAGCCAATTGAAGCAATTCAAATTCTCGACAAACAAGACCACCTTATTTGCACAGTAGAAGGCGACGAAGATAGACGGGTCGTTCCCCTCAATCAAATTTCTACAAAAATGCAGCAGGCTATTCTGGCAGCTGAAGATCACCACTTCTACGAACACAACGGCATCAATTTCTTTAGTATCTTCCGCGCCTCTATGGCCAACATGGTTGCCGGTCACGTCAAAGAGGGTGGTTCCACTATCACCCAACAGTTAGCAAAAAACTTGTTCTTTGCTGATGCTGGAAGAACCTACGATCGCAAAATAAAAGAGGCCTATGTCGCCTGGGATTTAGAGAGACGCTACAGCAAAGAGCGCATTCTCAATATGTATCTCAACCAGGTCTATTTTGGCAACAATGCCTACGGTATTGAACGGGCAGCGTCCCGCTATTTTGACCGCAGTGCCGCTCAATTATCCTTAGCCCAAGCGGCTTTCTTAGCTGGTCTAGTTAAGGCTCCATCTGAACTAGGCTTACCGCAAAACAGAGCAGCAGCTTACAGCAGACAAAAAGAAATCATCGACAAGATGGTCGAGTATGGCTATATCACGGCCGCCCAGGCAAAAGAAGCCAAAGACCAGCAGCTTGCCTTTAAAAAAGGCACCAACGCGATGCAAAAATATCCTTATTACATCAGTTATGTTTTGCAAGTGCTGCGCGAGCGCTTTAGCCAAGCAGAAATGCGCAGACAAGGCCTGCGCGTCTATACTAATCTTGATCCTGTTGCCCAAGAGCTAGCAGAGAAATCGTTGAATGAGGGCATCAAGAAAGCCCCTAAAGGTGTTACTCAAGGTGCCCTCGTATCGGTATCTGTCAGCGGCGGAGAAGTAATAGCGCTGGTCGGTGGTGTAGGAAACTTCTGGAAAAATCAATTCAATCGCGCCACCAACCCGCATACTGTTGGTTCTTCCTTTAAGCCATTTGTCTACTTAACTGCTTTTTGCAAGAACGTACTTGGCCCCGATAGCATCATTGATGACAGCCCTCTTGTAATTAAGTCACCTTGGGGTCAAGCGCCCTACGCACCGAAAAACTTCGACCACAAATTCTACGGCCGTATTCCAATACGCCGCGCTCTAGCCCTATCTCGCAACGTACCAGCGGTTAAAGTTGGTCAGCAAGTCGGCATGGAAAGTGTCATTGAAACTGCCCGCTTAGCTGGGGTGACAGCCAAGCTCGATCCAAACTTATCACTCGCTCTCGGTAGCTCTGCAGCATCGCCCTTAGAGATGGCTGGCGCCTACTCCACCTTTGCCCGATTTGGCATTGCCATTAAGCCTCAAGTGATTCGCAAAATTGAAAATAATCGCGGCCAAGTAATTGAAGTATTCGACCCAAGAGCTGATCGTGCCTTCCAGGTCGAACCAGTGGCCAGGCTTGTTGAATGTATGCAAGACTGCGTGCGCTGGGGCACCGGCACTCAGGCCAAGTTAGCCGACCGACCAGTGGCTGGTAAAACCGGCACTGCTGATGAAGGCAAAGACATTTGGTTCATTGGCTTCACACCAGATATGGTGACTGCCGTTTGGGGTGGTAACGACGAAAACAAAGCTATTGAAGGCAAGAACGTCACCGGTGGCGTAGTCATGGCTAAAATCTGGCACGATTACAATGAGGCTTTCTACAAAGCCAGACCGACCGCTCCAGGCAGCTTTATGGCTCCAACACAGTTTGTCCCAGACGATAAAAAAACCGGCGATCAACTGGCTAAAAACCCAGACGCCAGTGAAAGCAAAGGCGACAGCACCGCAGCCACAACTAGCTCTGACAATAGTTCAGAACTGAAGGCCGAGGCTCAACCTCCCTCTCCAAACAGCGAGACAGCCCCCACACCGGGCACGCCGATTCAACCAGAGACGACTGTCACTAGCCCTTCGCCAGCCTCCAGCTCGTCGACTTCTTCTTCTTCTTCCACTAGTCCCGCAGTGGCCCCGGCCATAGCTAATCCAGCTGCTGAGCCCAAAGTGGCACCAGAACCAGTTAAAGAAAAGCCAGAAGGAGAGAAACGCCTTCTACCATACGCCGCCCCGACTTTGTGGATGCCAGTCGCACCTAAAGAAGGCAGCACTCGGTGACAGCGACACTAAGTGAGCAGTACTTACCGAAACGTTCAATGGCACCGCGGCTCTGGCTAATTGTTGCAGCCATTGTTCTAGCTTTGATTTTTGCGGAGACAAGAACAAGCGGTCAATGCAACTCAAATCTATTTCTTAATGGTGACTCAGAATCGGTCGGTGGTATCGTCTATGTAGATGGTACAAACCTCGGCAAAATCACCTCCGCAAATAACTCAGGGCTGAGCGGTGGGGCATTTTGGTGCCATCTTAGCAATGGTTATCACTTGCTTGAAATTAAGAAACCCGGTTACAAAACATTTTCTAAATGGCTCGACTTCAAGCGCCAAGACTATCTAGGGGTCTCGCTAGAACACTAAGACGACCACAGAAAGAGCTTTTGCGCGCTGCGTTAACGAAATTTATTAGCTGTACTTGATATCTTTATGCCCTTCCATTGTATGCTTGACGGGAAAGTAAGCTTATGGCTGATTTAAGCACGGAAAGGTCGAAAGGGATGGCTATGCTCACCGAAACTGAAAGACAACGCAGCCCTGCTGTAGAAATAGAAGAAACGGTTGACACTAACGAAAGTAGCGACGGTTATGTCTCTCCGTATGGCAAGACCTTCACAAAGAACATGTGGTACTTTGCCGCTCCTTCAAAGGCGCTCAAGCGCGGCGAAAAAGTAGCAAAAGTAATGCTCAATCAACCAATCATGGTTGGTCGCGACAGCGACGGCAAAGTCTTTGCCATGCGCGATATCTGCCCCCACCAAGCGGTTCCACTTTCGGCCGGTCACTTTGACGGCAAAGAAGTAGAGTGTCCCTTTCATGGCTGGAAATTTGACACCAGCGGAGTCTGCACCGAAGTTCCATCGCTTTGCTCAGACCAAAAACTCAACCTCTGTGGTATCAAGAGCCGCACCTATCCCTGCCGCGAAGTTCTAGACTGCATTTGGGTATATTTTGGCGACAAACCTATTGCCGAGGCTGATCTACCAGAAGTGCCTCATGCCCCAGGTTTAAAAGGTTGCACTTATGCCAAAACAACCACAACCTTGCTTTTGCCAACCCACATAGACTATGCCGTGGCAGCGCTGATAGACACAGCCCATGTGCCTTTTGTGCATAACTCCTGGTGGTGGCGCTCACAAAAAGTTTTGAAAGAGAAAGCCAAAACTTATGTGCCCGAGAGCACCGGCTGGACAATGGTGAAGCACAAACCATCCCAGGGCTCAATTTTGTTCAAGCTGATTGGCAATTATATCGAGACCGAAATCAGCTTCCGCTTACCTGGCTGTCGTCGCGAATATCTGAGCTATCACAATAAAACTAAGATGGCTGGTATCACCACACTGACACCAGTTGATGATACTCACACCGAACTCAATCACACTACTTATTGGACCTGGGCACCACCTCTAACCCAGATGTTTTCGCCCATAGTCGATTACTTCGTCACCACCTTCTTAATGCAAGACCAGACTCTGGCATTGATGCAAGAGCAAATCATCAATAAGTACAATCCGCGCTTGATCATGACGATCAAAGACGCTGGTACTCCCGGGCACTGGTATTTCATGCTGAAAAAAGAATGGAACGATGCCTACGAACAGGGTCGAGCATTCGTCAATCCTATTAAAGAAAAAGTATTGCGCTGGCGCACGTAAGTTTTACTCACAGCCGTAACCGCAAGTCGCTATTGCCCTACCTAGACTGCATATTTCACTTGACAACATCAGTGTAAGCCTTAAGCTTGCATCACGTTACTGTTAGTAGAAAAATGAAAATGCAAGCTTTCCGACGTCAGTCGGCACGTATCAAGCTGTCTTCAGAAACGCCTGGCCCCTTAGAGCCCGAGGCGAGTCAAATGCTCAGCAGATCTACCTGCAGAGACTCCGTGCCCTGACAGCACCAAATTAGTCTCCAGTGGAACGGTGGCCACGACTGCAGCAACTGCCGCCGAACCGCTAGGCTCATCTCTAGGGCTTGTGACAGAGCCTGACTGCAGCGCTGCGCCAGCATGTAATGAGAAGAACTCAGTTGGTGCAAAAGCTCCAATGGAAACGCACTTGCGCACGCGGGTCGAGAAACTCGTGGACGAGTTAAGCAATGACAAATATGAACTATGGCACTGGGCACTAGGCAGCGGCCTTATCATCGTACTTTTGTACACACCGTCATGGGCATTAAATCTAGCCATTTGCTCCGCGATCGTTACGGCCTGCTACTTTGCTTACAAACAACCACAGGCCTTTTTAAGCAACTGCTTTCGCCTATGCCCTATCGTCTTTAGTTGGGCGACACTAATTAAACTGGCCATTGCTTATTGTGCACAATTAGTGCTGACCAATTTAGTCTATTCCATACCCCATTTAATTTTGTGGTTACCGAATGATAGACCACTGATAAACATGCAATTTTTGTGGCAAAAAATAGCGATAATAACCGCCTGTGTTGGCTCAACAATTCTCGCGTACAAGCACTTTGCCAATCGTCTGGGGGCCTCTACACGCCTCAATTTGAATTACAGTCTAGTTCTTTTCGTCGGCGCTGGAATGTGCTGCCTACTATCAGGCATACCTTTCACCACATTTGGTATCGCAGACCTGATAAACAACTGGCTCTGCCTTAGTGTCAACGATGCCAAAATCCCCATGCTCTCTGATGTCAATCAAGCCTGGGCCCCATTCAAAATACTTGTCGCCTTACTTTTCTACTATGCATTCTCTAAGCCTATAACCTTCATAGCCCTGAATTTTGCTCTCGAACTAGAGGCCCGAAAATATAAGCGCTACGCCAAGGGCGCCTTGCAAACAGCCTCACAAAGCGTCAACTGCACCAATCTAGATCTAACTATAAGGGCGGCGCACCCGGCCATCAAATACTGTTTCCAGACAGCTGTCTGGCTAGCCTTCTGTTATGGCTCTCTCTTCTTTCTCTTTTCTCACTGCCCTGGTGCACTAGGCCAAGCTTTTGCTCAATTTCTGACGGAAAGTTTTGAAACTGCTTATGAACAAATTGGTGTGTTCATCAGTATTGACCTCTACGACGAACCCAAATTCAGAGACTTTCTGGCCAGCTTTGTTGCCCTATGCGCCACTGCGCCTCTAGCAGTGATGAGCACAGCCTTTCTGCCTCCGACAAAATCAGGACAGCTGCAAATTAGGCCTTGGGGGCTCTATCGCAAACGATTTTCGGCAAGTCTGCCCTTTACCAAACCGATTCACCTCTGGCAAGATCTCAAATCAGTAAATATCACGGGAAAAGTAGATAGCCGTTGCAAAGGCACAGTCGTGCTCAAGTTCAGCGACGGAGACATCTATAAATTTGGCCCCAGGCAGGTCGACCCGCAGGAAATGCAAATCCTTCTTGAAACAATAGACGAATGTGCACCCAACTGCAAAATAGAGCCAGCAGTGCTTCTCTATCTCTCGAACTTGCAAACCAAAGAGCAAGCAAGCAATAACGAAGAACAAAGCCCGGCGCGGCTGACCCAACGGAAATTCAATGCCACTGCATTCACACCATACAATCCGGGCCAAATTGTAGACAATTCGCTAAGAATAGTACGCATGCTCGGCAGCAAACCTCTTTCGGCAGTTTATCTAGTCAGAACTAACGAAGGCAAGCTTGCCATTCTCAAACAATTTTCTATAGCCGCACCGGCCCTTAGCCTGGAGAAGTTACTGGCCGATTTCGAACGCGAATGCAAGCTGCTTGAATCTCTCGATGACAAAGGCATAAGCAAAGTCTATAAAACATTCAGAACGGAGGATTCTCAATTCCTATTGCTTGAATATAAAGTTGGGAAGGATCTCTTTCATCTGATCAACGAAGGCGAAACTCTAAGCGAAAACGCAGTGTGCCAAATTGCTAAAGATATCGCCAAACTCATGCTCACTTTACACAACCACGTGCCTGCTATCATCCATCGCGATCTTACTCCTGACAATATTGTTCTTACACCAGAAGGCACAATTGCCATAATAGACTTCGGCTCAGCCCATCAGTTTGCCGAAGGTATAACCGGCACCTTAGTAGGCAAACAAGCTTATATCGCCCCAGAGCAACTACGAGGGAAAGCTACTGTACAGAGTGACATCTATAGCTTTGGCAGTTGCTTGAACTATTTTCTATCGGGCAAAGAACCGAAAGCACTTAGTCAGTCGGATCCACACAAAGGCGGCATCGCAATATCTGATAAATTGAACGACCTGATCAAACGCTGCACCGAATATGATGCCGAACAAAGACCAGCTTCCTTTGAAGAAATTCTCAGTTATCTAGAAAGACTGGAGGATGACAGTTGATGAATAGCGAACGCAGCAATTACCTTCCAACTTTCCGACTTAAAGATGCAATGAGCATGATTTGCATTGAAAAACCTCTTTCGCCTAATCTACCGGCGCAAGAAAGAGAAAGAGTAAGACCAGAAATAAAGAAAATAGAGGAGTCATTCAAGCATCTCGGAGCAATGGATCGCATCGGCTCGGCCATTTCTCTATATTGCATGACCAGACTCTATATTCAAAAGCTTAATGCATTAGAGCAATATTGTAAGACTTATAGAAGAATACCAAAACCTGGACAAAGCAATGATTTCGAAGACAATTACGAATACGAATGGACCGGACAGAAGAGCTTTAACCAAGAAAGGCTAAATTTTCAAGATCATCTGCTGGACGTTCAAAATGAAGGCTACGGCAGCAACGTGCTTTATCGCGCACTGCCAGTAGTACTGACTTTGCTACTTGCTGCATTTTCGGTGAAGCTGGCAACGGCAGGCGTTCTTTTCAGCCTACTTATTTGGTGGGCCTACAAAGTGTCTTACTGTCTCTTGCCTACATCGTTCAAGCAAAAACTAAAGTCTACTGCATTTGATAAATTCAGCCGCAACCCGGCAGCACAGCATTGGGCTGGTATCTTAAAGAACATCGGACCATTTCTCACGATTGGACTGTATGCCATTCCCCCGATTGCTCTAACTATGATCATCGGTCACTGGTTGGCCAGAACCACAGGGCTTGAGAAATACTTGGAGCAACAGCAACAAAGAGACAAAAGCGGTCTTGTCCTCAGGCAGAACCTCCAAGTTGAGGACCAGCACGAAGAAGGATTCATACACTCCCGCGCATTTGCTATGACCATTATGGCCATCTTTGCCAGCGGTCTACCGGCCTTTTTCTCTTACTACTTGTATTGCACCGGCGGCGTTGATGCCATCATGGGGTATCCATCTCGAGAACCTCAGTTTCTCGAAATAATGTTCATACAGCTCTATATACTCTCGCTATCCAGCTGTTTGTCAGTGCTGTTTTTCAAAGCCTGGTTTACCTTTCCACTCAATTTTCTCAGTGCTGAATACGATATCGACCTGACTGAAACAAAAATCGAGAAACAAAGTGCCAAAGGTTGGTTTGCAGTATGCATGTTTTGGGGCTGGCAAAGTGATTTATTTTCCTCCGAACTACTCTGGAAAGATGTCAGACATGTAGATTTCAGCGTCGGCAACAGCTTCCGGCTCTATCCCTTGCCACCATTATTTTTCAAAGAACAAAGCAAGGTCTATAAACTACTGAACAGAATGGCTGCGCTCTTTGACGCAATATCGAAAAACAAGACCGATGGTAATCGCCTTGAGATAGTCGGCAAGCACGGCGAAATTATTGAAATCAGGTTAAATGAGCTTGATAGCGAACAGAAAAAGGACGTACTTTTCTACATCCGCAAATATGCGCCGCAAGCAACCATCTCAGAAAAGGCACAAAAGGCTCTTGTCGGTTCGACTGTACTGCGCGATCCAAAACACACCGAACTCTGGTTTGATCTGCTTCTCGATAAGGCGAAGAGAGAGCATGCATGTTTCGAAAATTCCAATCTTAGCCTGCGCAACGGCCAATACACCATCTCACGAAAGCTGGCCAGCGGCGGACAAGCAAGCGTATACCTTGCAAACGACCGCGAGGGCAAGACTTTTATCCTCAAAGAGTTTGTGCTGCCAGAGGGAAAAGTGCAGCACCAGCTAGAATCTATGGTCGAATTTGAAAACGAAAGTCTCATTCTAAGCCGACTAGATAATCCTCAGATTGTGCGCCTCAAAGATCAGTTTATTGAAAACTGCCGGGCTTATCTGGTGATTGAATATGTGGAAGGTAAAACCCTGCGCGATATAGTGAGAGAGAAGGGTGCACTCGAAGAAGCGCAGGTGCTCTCACTGGCGAAGCAGATGGTGGCAATTCTAAGTTACCTGGAAAATCAAAATCCCCAAGTGGTGCACCGGGATTTCACGCCAGATAACCTCATCCTTCAGCCAGATGGTCGGCTAAAGCTCATAGACTTCAGCATTTCACATCTCTACCAAGCAGGAGGAAGTGCCGACTGCGCTGGCAAACACTCCTACACACCGCCTGAGCAGTACCGGGGCGAAGCCACGCCCCAGAGCGACATTTACGCCTTTGGCGCAACCCTAGCCTTCCTTCTCACCGGCAAGGATCCTCAACCAATCGCTACTAGCCATCCCAGAGAGACCGTTCCTGACATAAGTCAGCAAATGGATAATCTCGTCTCCCGTGCAACAGCCATACCGCTTAGTGAACGCTATGAAAACTGCAAGTGGATCGAACTAGATTTGGAGGATGCCGCATTATCTTGTGCCTAGGTGACAAAGTCATTTATCAAAAACCGCATAGTCATAGCGAAGAGTGTCTAACCACTCATCGCCAATATACTCATTCCCTCGCACGGTGTTAGCCCATTCGTCACCAACATACTCATCAGCCCCCCAGGCGGACGGCATGTAACTGCCGTGCCCAGTAGTCAGTCCTAGATTTCTTATGCCATAGATGCCCGCATCTATGCGGTTTTCTGGGTTAAAACCCTCAATAGGCGGCAAATGACCCTGGTGCGCCATACCATAGGCTCCAGGGCACTTCTCAATACCTCCCACTCCCTCGTCTCCATAAATGTCCTCAGCTCTGGCTCCAGCCTGGTGCACAAAACTATCTGTTGAAACGGGCGGCAGGTGCCGCAGAGCTAGAGGCGAAGTGAGATTTAAACGCGGCACGAACGGGACTCTCTGAGCCAATGCAGGAAGCAAAAGCTGCGCATTGAAAACTGACAAGACGAGCAAAAGCGCCGCCTTTGAGCGGAAATTGTTTGACATGGTAAGTGCCTCGAAACGAAGAAATAAGAGCTTAGTAGACACAATCTATCTTGCTCTGCATATCTGGCGGAACTATGGCGAAGGCATTAAAGCGCTTCTCCTTAGCACCAGCGTCTGGAACTACTGTCAAATCTAAGAAAATGTCAGGTACAAGAACCATTTGAGGTAAGCTGAGATAAGTTGCATCAGGAGCTGTTTATGCGCAGACGTCGCAGTGTACCTAAGAACTCAATTATCCAATATGAAGAGTTGAAAGCAGCGGCTGGTGGCTCTGGTTCGGGTGGCGGGGGCCACGGTTCCGGAGCAGGTCAAGTCAAAAACTTTATAGTAAGAATTCAGCCTCCAATAGCAGATTGCGACGCTACGAAACCGCATAGATTTCGATTACCCAAGCTCGAACCGCGAACAAAATATTGGGCTGGAAAAATCATTTCTATTGGCATTTGCCTAGCTCTACTGAACCTCTTCTACCATCATCTTCCAGCATTGTCGCGAACTATAGTATTGCCCTTAATGGTGTACTTCATGTGGAAGATGTTTCCTCAGCATCAGAAGGGCCTTTACTGATTCCGAATCAGTCAGCTCAATTGCTAGTTTTCCTTCACCATCTTTGATTCTGGTATCGGCACCCGCCTTGAGTAAATATTCTGTCAAACCAGCGTCATTGTTCGACGCAGCAATATGCAAGGCCGTTTTTCCTTCACCATCTTTGCCATTGAGTTTAGCGCCTGCGCCCAATAGAGACTGAACAAGCTGGCGCTTAGCCAATTTTGTGGCAATCCCCAAGGGGCGATAAACATCGCCAAGACGTCCATTAGGTTTGGCACCATTGGCTAGTAAAAACTTACAGGCATCAAAGTGACCAAGCGATATTGCGACTTCAAGCGGGTTCAAGTAGTAGGGTTTTTCCGATGCCTTGGAGCAATTAGCATCGTCATCAACGGATGCACCGGCATCAACTAGCAATTTGAGCAAGTCGATTCGACCAGTCAGCGCAGCCCAATGCATGGAAGTACGACCGTTTTCGTCTCTCCTGTAAACGGCTGTCGGCCCTTTTAAGGCAAGTTTCAACTTGTCTACAGAACCGAGGGCTACGTCAGCAAATTGGTCCGTTTCAAAATCATTAGCTCTAAGCTTATCGGCAATGGCACACTCTCTTTTCCATAGCGCATACTTCAGAAGCGAAACCCTCATAGCCGCAGTGGGCGGTCTCAGTCCGCTGTTAATCAATGACTCTACGAGATCTAAACTACCGAAGCGAATAGCGTTGAGATAGATGGAGTTTAGCAAAAAAGCATTCTTACTATTACCCAGAGTCTCTTTATGTTCAGCTAAAAACAGACGCGCCTCTTTTATTTGTCCGTTCTTCACAAGCTCACTGAAATGCAGTATTAGCTGGTTGTCGCTATATAATTTTGGCGCCTCAACTCCTTGAACTCCAAAATGCAGATTCCCACCCGCCTTCCATGGCGGCAGTTCACAGTGCTCAACGGAAGAGACTGGCTTGGCAGCTTGCGCACAGGTCAATTGCAAGACCTGGCTGATTAGGACAAGAAGCAGGCCGCAACTTAACAACCTCAAGACATTTACCTGGTTTGTGTCTCACTAAACTTTAGCATAGTGATCCGCACCTATTGCACAGCCAAAACATTCGCCAGTATGCCAATGGCCTCTTTGATCTCATCATCGCTCACGGTTAAAGGCGGCAAAAGCCGTATGACATTCTCGCCTGCACCAACGAGCAAAAGGCCTTGCGCAGCGCATTTTTGAATGATTGGTTTAACGGGAATATCAAACTCAACTCCAAGCATTAGACCCAGTCCACGAATAGCTTTGATTGATGAGCACTTAGACTTGAGACCAACCAGCTCTGCTACTAGCAGCTCACTTTTCGTCTTTACCGACGCTAAAAACTGCTCGTTACCAATGATATTGACGCAGGCCAGTGCAGCTGAGGCAGCCAGCGGATTGCCACCAAAAGTCGAGCCATGATCACCAGCACTGAAGGCACTGGCAATACTTTCTTTTGCCAGAATTGCTCCAATAGGGAAGCCACCGCCCAGCCCCTTGGCCAAAGCTACAATGTCTGGGGCAACCCCAAAATTCTCACTGGCAAAGAAGTAACCACTGCGGCCAACGCCACACTGTATCTCGTCAAATATCAAAACAATCTTGTGCTTATCGCAGAGCGCTCTCACCTCTTTGAGAAAATTGCTATCAACTAAGTGCACTCCACCTTCGCCCTGCACCGGCTCGATGATTATGGCGGCGACGGTATCTAAATCATAGGCCAGTATTGAGTCAATATTGTTGAAGTCAACCACAGTAAAATCAGGTACCAGAGGGTGGTAGCCGGCCTGGTACTTGGTTTGACCAGTGGCTGAAAGGGCACCATAGGTGCGGCCATGAAAAGAATTGCTCATGGTAAGAATCTTCGTGCAGTTCTCACCCTTGTGCTTCTTGGCATATTTGCGACTGAGCTTGAGGGCGCCCTCCACAGCCTCTGCACCGCTGTTGCAAAAGAAGGCCCGGTCAAAAGAACCATTTGAAAATGCCACAAGCTTCTCAGCCAGCTCAATGGCAGGCTGGTTGTAATAAAGATTGGAGCAATGGCTAAGTTTCCCTAATTGCTTAGTCAACGCCTCTACATAAGAGGGGTGACAATGACCAAGTGAATTGACAGCAATACCCGAAGCAAAGTCGAGATAGCGCTTGCCGTCGACATCCTCAACATAACTACCCTGTCCCTCAGTTAGCACCATGGGCTGGGTGGCATAGGTCTGCATCAACACTTTCTTACCGCGCTCTACCCAATCGTTTTGAACTGAGGCTGACTGAGCAGATTGGGCGCATATACTAGTGGTCATACTTGTATTTATCTCCAGTAATCAGTGTGCCTGTCTCTTGCGGCGCCAAGAAGCCTCTGACAAGGGCGTTTGGGGCAAAGCTATTAACTATGGCAATGCGGCTAATGCCGTTCTTTATGGCCTTGACACAACTCTTAATCTTGGGAAGCATGCCACCGGTCACAGTGCCATCCTCTATCAGCTCCTGGGCACTCGTTGCTGTAACATGGCCAATTCTAGTCTGCGGCAAATTGAAGTCTTTCAGCACCCCTGGTACGTCGGTCATAAAAATCAAGCCGTCGGCCTCCAGGCTAGTTGCCAGAGCCAGTGCGGCATGATCAGCGTTGATGTTATAAAACTGCCCGCTACTATCAATACCAATGGGTGAGACTATTGGCGTCCAACCCGCCCACATCCAGCTGGCTATACCGCTGTCGCGGACATCTACTATTTCACCGACCCAGCCTAGATCATCTGACATTTTCTCAGTTTGAAACGGTATGGCCGATTTTGAGCAAAAGCTCAAGGCGCTAACCCCTCTCTGGCGAAATTTATCCGTGAGCTTATTGTTGATGTCTGTGAATACTTTCACTGCAACCGCTAGGGTCTCCTCATCAGTTACCCGCAGCCCATCTACCTTTTTGGTCTCTTTGCCGATAGCAGCCAGAGCGTCATTCACGGCAGTACCACCACCGTGCACCACAATGACATGTATGCCTGCTTTGATCAGTACTACGGCTTCATCGATAAGAGCATCCAACACCGATTCATTACCAATGGCATTGCCGCCAAATTTGACCACGACGACTTCATAGGCGTTCTGTTTTATGGTCTCCTTCGCCTTTGCGAGATCAAAGGGGGCCACCGGTGCCACTGGCATAGCCGTCAGGGCTGATTCAAAGTCTATTGATTTCAAGGCTACCGATTTTAAGGGTACTGATTTTAAATTCATTGAAGCTACCATTTCTGCCACCTATGTCCTGTAAGAGCCGTTGATACGCACATACTCATAGCTGAGGTCGCAGCCCCAGGCGGTTGCCTCGCTCAAGCCCTCTTTCATGTCGATGTGGATGATAATGTCTTTTTCTGCCAGCACAGCTTTGCCAAGAATCTCATTGACGACAACTGGCTCCCCTTCCTGCATTAGCTCTAGTCTGCCAGCGGCACTCTCTATAGCAATTGAGACAGTTTCTGGCTTGAAGCTAACGCCGCTGTAACCCATGGCGCAAATGATCCGGCCCCAGTTGGCGTCTTCGCCGAAGAAGGCGGTTTTGACCAGGCTAGACGAAACAATAGAACGAGCCAGCTTGCGTGCCTCAGCAATACTATCAGCGTGCTTGACCTCAACCTGGAGAAACTTAGTAGCCCCTTCTCCGTCCCGCACAATTGCTTTAGCCAGGTCTGTATTGATTGTCTTCAGGGCCTGACAGAAGGTGAGATAGTCACTGCCCTCGCTATCGATAAGCTTGTTTCCAGCCTTACCGTTAGCCAAAATAGCCACCATGTCATTGGTGCTGGTATCACCATCAACGCTAATCATGTTGTAGGTCTCAGCACTACTTTCTTTCAAGGCCTTAGTTAGAAGTGCCGGAGAAATATTCAAATCTGTGGTTAGGAAACTGAGCATGGTAGCCATATTTGGATGAATCATGCCGCTGCCCTTGGCCATAGCACCGATGGTAACTTTCTTACCATCAACTTCAAATGTAAGCGAAGTTTGCTTGACATAGGTGTCGGTAGTCATGATTGCCTGTGCGGCACTCAAGCCGGCTTCTGCTGAGCAGTCCAAATCTTGGCAGGTGCACTCAATGCCTTGCTTGATAAGCTGAATTGGCAGTTGCACACCAATCACGCCGGTAGAAGCAATAATGATTTCCTCTTTGTTCACCTCCATGCAGTCTGCATAAGTAGCAGCCATAGCTTCGGCATTTATCATGCCTAGCTCGCCAGTGCAGGCGTTTGCGTTGCCACTGTTGATGACGATGCCACGCACAGACTTGCCACCAGCTACGACCTTCTCATTCCAGAGAATCGGTGCTGCTCTCATGACATTTGTAGTGAAGGCCGCTGCCACATGGGCTGGAACATCACTCCAGACTAGCGACAGATCTTTGCGTTTGCGTTTGACACCGATGTGGGCGCCAGCTGCCATAAACCCCTTGGGGCTAGTGACACCACCGGTACAACCGTCTTCGGCAGTTAGACCTTTGGTTTTCAGGTTGGTAGTAGCACTTGCGGCTACTGCGGTAGAGACTGCACCTGCTGTTGCGGCCACCACTGTAGTGCGAATATTTTGTAATCTTGCTATTGAGTTCAAAGTTGTGTCTCCCGATTGTCATGTCACTATGGACGTATACGTAATTGGCATAGGGGAGACCCTCACGGGTCTCTCCCTGCCACACCACCGTACGTGCGGGTCCGCATACGGCGGTTCGGAGGATTAAGCTTTCACTGCATTCATGAGGTCAGGGAGTCCAAGATTGCG